>JAUCGF010000130.1 GCA_030378005.1 Desulfococcaceae bacterium HSG9
TAGCTCCATTTTTTTCACCTCTTATTTGTTGTTTCATTTGTTAAGGTGATTATGGTATAAATTCGGGCATTTTTTCAAGATTAAAAAAAATTAAGTTGCTTGACCAGGAATTTGGGAATGCTCCCCAACGCCACTGGATATGGCTGCATGATACCAAGAAAAATGGAATGCTCCCACTGAATATGGAAAAACTTACCGTTTTAATACCAACGTATAATAATGATGGTCTCGTAAAAAGGCAAAATTTACCACAATATATTTTGTAATTATTTGAATTTATTAAATAACATAAGCACGTAAGAACTGTTAGCACTTTAGGATGTGGTGAATTTAAATTGATCTCAAGATATTATTGCAATAACATCATGATGCTTTTTACAATGCCAGTTATATGTGTGCAAAACTTATAGGACAGGATACTAAGTTTCTGATTTATGTTATTTAATACATTGGAATTTTGGTTTTTTTTCATTGTTGTTTATTTTTTATATTTAAATTTTAAACATAAATTTCAAAATAGACTTCTATTATTATCTAGCTATTTTTTTTATGGCTGGTGGGATTGGAGGTTTTTAGGTCTAATTTGGATTTCAACAGTCGTTGATTATTTCTGTGGCATAAAAATTAGTACCCATAAGAATCGTGGCTTATTTTTGGCAATAAGCATTATAGTGAATTTGACAATTTTATGCTTTTTTAAATATTTCAATTTTTTCTCTGATAGTCTTGTATCATTGGCAAATCTATTAGGATACCAATTAAGCTTTTGTACTCTTAATATCGTTCTTCCCGTTGGGATTTCTTTTTATTCTTTTCAAACGATGAGTTATACAATTGATATTTACAGAAATGAAGTTAAACCAACTTATAATTTTTTTGATTTTGCGCTTTTTGTCTCTTTCTTTCCACAATTAGTTGCAGGGCCTATTGAGCGAGCCAAGAGGTTCCTCCCCCAAATATTGTCAACTAGGGAAATAAAATCGGAATATATATCAAATGGTTGCCGTTTGATTCTATGGGGACTCTATAAAAAAATTGTTGTCGCAGATAGGCTGGGAGTATATGTCGATTCTGTTTATGGGAATATTGTAAATCATTCCGGTTTGACATTTCAAGTCGCTACAATATTTTTCGCTTTTCAGATTTATTGTGATTTTTCAGGATACTCTGATATTGCGAGAGGGTTATCCAATTTAATGGGGTTTAACCTTGTCTTGAATTTTCAAACGCCATATTTTTCTCGAAATATCAAAGAATTTTGGCAACGATGGCATATAAGTTTATCAACTTGGTTGCGTGATTATTTATACATACCTCTAGGCGGAAATCGAAGCGTAAAATCGAAAACTTTTAGGAATGTTATGGTAAGAATGCTTTTGGGCGGCCTCTGGCATGGGGCGAACTGGACCTTTATCGTATGGGGAGCCGTTCATGGAATTTATATTATCTTAGGGAAACTTATTAATTCTTATAAAGATAATAATATGAATACCAGCTATCGCAATGTATTCTTAAATAGCAGACTGCTTGTTTTTTATTTTATATGTATCACTTGGGTTTTTTTTCGATCTAATTCTTTGAGCGAAGCATTATATATTTTAGAGAATTTTTTTAATTTTAAAGAACCATTGTTTACTAGTGGACGAGCGATTGAACATCTATTCTACGGTCTCTTCGGTATTTTTATCGTTTTATTAATTGAAGGTCGTTATATGAATCACGCTTCAGGAGAAATCTTTTTTATCTCATCAACTATCAGAAGATGGGCAATGTATTATGCCATTTTATTCTCCATACTTTTGTTTGGAGTTTTTGAAAACGAAGGATTTATCTATTTTCAATTTTGATGATGGATCATGAAAAAGATACTGATAATAAAATTTTTAATATTTGTTTCAATTCTTATTCTTTTAGATAATATTCTTTATACCTTTATTAATAAAATTTATGAGAAATCCAGCTATAACCAAGTATGCATCATAAAAAAAATCAAACCAGATATCCTCTTCCTTGGAACATCAAGGTCACAACATGCTATTATACCAAATATAATAGAAAAATATACAGGACTTAACGGATATAATTTAGCATGGGATAATGCCGGATTGATATGGTCAAAAGGAATTTTGTCAGTACTTACCAAGTGGTATTCACCAAAGATAATAGTGGTGGAAATTATGCCCGAATTTAATGGTAAGGAGCCTGTTTCTCGACTCGGTCCTTATTTTTTTATTGAAGAAGTAAAAGAATTATTAGATTATTATCCCATCTCAAAAAGATACAAATATTCAATCTTCAAAACATCGAGATACGAATCAAAGTTAGCAAGCCTATTAAAAAGATTATTTATTAAGTATGAACACCAATTTTATGGGTATATACCAAAATATAATAAAATGGGGATAAATATGCAATTATCAAGCTCTAAAGCTAAGAACTCAGTTGATAATAAAATCGGAACGGCGGAGTTGAAAAAGGATACAGTTAGCTTAATAAAAAATATAGTTAACACAGCAAAAAGCAGTTCATCAGATATTATATTTGTACAAATTCCTACATTTAAGAATATACATCTCCGTTCTGAACAAATATACAAAAAGATAAGTATTCTGAATGAGATTGTCTTCCTTGGTAGTTTCGGATTTGATGAGCGAACTCTGGCTTTGTCTCGTGAAGACTTTTTTGACGCTACTCATATGAATCACAGCGGCGCCAAAAAATTTTCAAAATATTTAGCGAATCAAATATTACTTCATGAAAATTTCAAAAAAAGACATTAAACCTTTAACATAATATAGTAGTCAGGTTTAGGTTTGTTATGGCACAACAATTGCTTACTTACCAAAACAAAATGGCACAATTTGTAAGTAAGAACGGCCTGATATAGCCTCATGGGGACTGCGTCAAAAATCATGCCATAATAAACCAAAATCCGATAATTATATAACAATATCTTTAGCTCGACTTTGGGTTTTTATTAGCAGTGGCTAAATGTTCGCCCGCTTTTTTGAATCAACCGGAAGAAGCGGTTTGACTTATGAAGAGTGAATTGAATATGGAAAAGCTTACCGTTTTAATACCAACGTACAATAACGAAAGCATAATTCGTAATTGCCTGGAGTCGGTGAAGTGGGCGGATGAAATCTTGGTGTGTGATTCATACAGCACTGACAGAACATTGGAGATCGCCCGAGAATTTGGGGCGCGCATCCTACAACATGAATATATAGGTCCGGCCAAGCAAAAGAACTGGGTTATTCCTCAGTGCAAATATGAATGGGTGTTGTCGATTGACACGGATGAATGCCTTGAAGGTAAATTGAAAGAAGCAATTCAGGAATTTTTGTCTGCTCCTTCTCAACATATAGATGCGTGCTGTATGCCGCGTAAAAATATAATTCTGGATCAATGGCTCACGGTGCTATGCCTTTGGCCAGATTACACGACAAGGCTATTTCGGCGAGATATAGGACGTTATGAAAATAAGGAAGTGCATGAAGATATCCATGTGCCTGGCTCTGTGAAAACTTTTCAGCACGCCATTATCCATCATGGAACGCCTTCGCTTTCTAAGCAAATTGGTTATTTAGACCGTTACACCCGTTATCAAGCGGATGAATTTGTAAAACAGGGACGCCGTTTCAGTTGGCAGCGTTTTTTGTTGCGACCGCCGGCCGCATTTCTCTATTATTTTTTTTGGAAAAAGGGTTTTACCGCCGGTTTTCGCGGTTTTTTTCTTGCCGCGCATTTCGCAATTTACAGTTTTTATACGCATGCCAAACTTTGGGAAATAGAATGGCAGACAGGAAAACGACACTAATACCTTAAGACAATTCAGTATTTTATCATATTTTTATGAACCGGCAAACCATTGTTTTTGTAGAATCAGCCAATCGCATCGGAGGAGTAGAGTTCAGTACGCTCTATCTGGTGCAGCATCTTGATCGTTCAAAATGGAAACCATGTCTGATTTATCCTGAAGAAGGCCTGATGTCCGAATTCTGCCGGCAGTCAGATATCCCCGCTTACATTTTAAAATGTCCGCGATTACTGTCATCTAGTCTCCAATTTAAAAATGATTTGCGCTTGCCTAATCCGTTGGCCTGGATATATGATATTGGCGTTATACTTATTGCTTCAAAAAAACTTTCCCGTTTCCTGAAACGGGTAAAGCCTGATTTGATCATAACAAAGGGCCTATTTGCTCATTTTTATGGGGGATTTACCGCTTGGGAACTGAATATTCCCTGTATCTGGCACTTGCAGGATTTTATTTCGGAAAGATTTATGGGGCTTTATAAACACATTTTTGGATTAATGGCAAGCCGCATACCGGATCATATCATTGTAGATGGTTCATCCATTGCACACCAGTTGCCCTATGCTGTTCAGGATAGCGTTAAGGTGATTTTAAACGGCGTGGATACAAATATATTTCATCCGGGCATAGACGGTCAAAAAATAAGGGCGGAATTTGGTATTCCGCATGATTTTTCAGTGATTGGCAGTGCTGCCCGGTTAGCACCCTGGAAAGGGCAACTTTACCTCATTGAAGCGTTTCGTACAATAGCGAATGATTTTCCCAAAGCACTTCTTATGATAGTCGGCGGACCAGCCTATAATAATGACAGTTACGAACACGCACTGCACCAACGCATGAATGAATTGAAACTGACAAATCGCGTGATTTTTACCGGATACCGTACCGATTTGGCGCAGGTGATGGCGGCGATGGATATTTTTGTATATACTTCCGTGGAAAAAGATACCAGCCCTTTAGCGTTGCTTTCAGCCATGGCCATGGGGTTGTCCATTGTGGCTTTTGATATTGAAGGTGTGAGGGAAATTTTGGGAGAACCAGAAGCAGGTTATCTTGTAAAAGTTGGTCAACGTGAAGCTTTGGAAAGAGGAATTTCCCGAATGTTAAATGAACCGGAGTTACGTTTTAAATTATCAAAAACAGCTCGATCTCAAGTTGAAAAAGAATTCAGTTTGGATAAATATAAGTCTTCAATGGAAAATATTTTTACACTTATGCTCAATACTAATTTACCGAAAACAGTGGTGTCCAATAAACCCTTTAACTAATCATGAATGCATTGTTTGCAAAAAACTGAAATAATTTATTATTTATGCCTCAATCCATAGCTGCCAAGCGTATTTTATTCGTTTACAATACGGCAAGCCCCTTTGTTTTTATTGACCGTGATTTATTGCAACAAAAGTGGGAAGTTTGTGAGTTGTATCAACAAACGCGGCGTATTAACCCTATTGATATCATTCAGGCAGCGCATCAATGCAATCTTATTTTTTGCTGGTTTGCCAGTTGGCATTCACTTGTGCCCGTTCTCCTTGCAAAATTGTTACGTAAACCGTCAATAGTTGTTATTGGAGGTTATGATACAGCGAATCTGCCAGAAGCGGATTATGGTTCGCAACGGGGCGGTTTAAGGCGGTTGATTGCCAGGACGGTCATTCATAATTCCTCTCATTTGATTACTTTTTCCTATAGTTCTCAGAAAGAAGCCATTGATAATGCAGGTGTTTCTCTAAAAAATATTGATGTTATCTATATAGGATTGCAGGACATTTCGATGGGATCGTTGACCAATCGCAATCAACTTGTAATCACTGTCGGTAATGTTTGGCGTGAAAATTTTTTACGCAAGGGCTTATTGCCTTTTGTGCAGGCAGCATCTTTTTTACCGGATATAAAATTTATGTTGATTGGCAAATGGTATGATAACAGTATCGAAACATTACGCCAAAGCGCACCCCCAAATGTCGAATTCACAGGGTTTGTTTCAGATGAGCGGTTAATACAATTATATCAACGTGCCTCGGTCTATGTACAAGCCAGTTTACATGAAGGATTTGGTATGAGCGTAGCTGAATCCATGCTGGCCGGATGTATTCCGGTCGTGACGCGAAAAGGATCGTTACCCGAAGTCGTAGGCGACACTGGGATATATACGGATTCCAACAACCCACGAGAAATCGCAGAGGCAATTCGTCAAGGCTTGGCCATGGATAACGCAAAGCGCAAAAAAACCAGAGAGCGCATTGTAACCAACTTTTCTTTAGAGCGTCGGAAAAACCAACTATTCTCTTTAGTAAGTCAATTTTTATAGTATGAATAGAGAAACTAAAATCAGATCAGTATTTTTACTTTGGGATTTTGATTGTTATTTAAGGATAAGCTCCCATAGACGTTGAGACATGGCTGACGATTTTCAATTAGTTACTGTTATCATGCCTATTCGCAATGAAGCTGAATATATCGAACGGAGCATGAGATCGGTTTTAACTCAGGATTACCCTTCCGATCAGATGGAAGTTCTAGTTGCAGATGGGATGTCTGATGATGGGACACGGGCTATTGTTAGTAAAATCATCAATGATAACAAACAGATTCCAATAAAACTGATTGACAATCCCGCTCAAACCGTTCCCCCCGCCCTCAATATGGGCTTGCGGTATGCGCAGGGACAAATTATCATCCTCATTGGCGGACATTGTGAAATAACATCAGATTATGTGAGCAAATGCGTCAAAGCCCTGCAAAGCACGGGGACGGATTGTACAGGTGGAACGATCATTACCATAGGGGAGACTGTCACCGCCCAGGCTATCGCTTTGGCCCAAAGTTCTTTTTTCGGAGTCGGCGGTGTTGCTTTTCGCATAGGCCAAGCTAAACCGGGCTATGTCGATACCCTTGCTTTTGGCGCCTACCGCAGAAATGTCTTTAAACGCATCGGCCATTTTGATGAAGACTTAGTACGCAATCAGGATGATGAGTTCAATTTTCGCCTGATTCAGGCGGGCGGCAAAATATGGTTGGACCCTTCCATCCAATCAGTCTATTATAGCCGGGCCAGTTTGATTAAATTAGGGTCTCAATATTTTCAATATGGCTTTTACAAAGTGCGCGTTATGCAGAAACGACGTGGTGTCCCATCCTGGCGTCATCTTGTTCCCGGTATTTTTGTTTTAACATTTGCGGCCGCAATTTTAATTTCTATGATCACAACTGATTTATTTTGGTTTTTAGCCATAGCCGGTCCCTATTGCCTCGCAAATCTTATCGCCAGTTTTTGGACCGGTCGTAAGAAAATGCGTTTACTGCCGTTATTGCCGTTGGCATTTACAACGTTGCATTTCAGTTATGGAAGCGGATTTATTTGGGGGATTTGGCGTTTTCGCAAGAATTTCCGAGAAACCGAAATATTGAAAAATAATGGCAGATGATAATCGATCAGAAACTGACCGACTTAAAAAAGTCTATGATGACTATCGCACCAGCACGTCTGTGCAGGCAAGATGGAATCTCGCCAACCCCGGGAATAATACCATTAATCAAGAGCGTTGCCAGGCGATACGACAGATATTCAGGTCTGCCTCCTGCCCTTCGCTCTCCGCCAGCCGGGTGTTGGATATCGGATGCGGCAATGGGGATGTTTTGGCAAACCTTATCGAAATGGGTGCGCAAACTGAAAATCTTTACGGCGTTGATTTGTTAATAACACGACTGCAAGACGCCAAAAAACGTTATCCGCATATTGCTTTCCAATGTGGTAACGCAGAACGGCTTCCTTTTGCTGACGGATTTTTCAATATCATTCTCTTTTTCACCGTCTTTTCTTCTATCCTGAATAGCGCCATGCAGCGCAATGTCGCGCGGGAAGCAAACCGGCTGTTAGCACCCGGCGGAGTCATTTTATGGTATGACTTTCGTTACAACAACCCAATGAATCCACATGTTCGTGCAATACGTTACTCAGATATTCAGAATCTTTTCAAGGAGTTTGATTTGCATCTTTTTACGATTACATTGTTGCCTCCTTTGGCGCGCCGTTTTGGAAGATATACATATTATTTGTACCCTAAACTTGTACGATTACTTTTTTTAAGAACCCATTTTATCGGACTTTTATTGAAAAAATGATAGAGTTTTTCAGGTCTCAGAATCGGTCTGCCTACAGTTTATCCTGAAACTAAGAAACCCAACAAAAAAATTGCAATCCATGCATCAGACTCAATCCTCGCTTAAAATTCAGATCGATCAGCTAAAAAAATTACACACTGATTTCAAACTCTGCGGAGAACCGTGCAATGCCCTATTGGATGTTCCACATGCTTTGCTGGGTTATGTGACTGCTCTTTTGCATGATGAGCAACCAACGGCACCCATGGCCACGCCGGACGCCTGGGAAAATCTGATTAGCCAGTTAAACATGCACTTCCTGCTTCCTTTATTGTATTGGAAGATTAAACATGCTTCAAAGCGCACCCGGCCGCCTGCAACTGTTTTTGATAAATTAAGGTACGCTTTTATGTTCAATGTACATCGTTTGATGAAAGCTGAATCTCAACTGCAAGAGATTGTCAACGCTTTTAGCCGTGAAAAAGTGCGCCTTATGGTGTTGAAAGGGCCGGCTTTGGCATGGATGGCGTATCCGGAACCCGCCATCCGTCAGTTTAGCGATCTGGATTTGCTGGTACGTCCTGAACAGTTCGTGCAAGCCCGTGCCATCCTTGCCGAACTCGGATATAAATGTATAGTGAACCGGTTTGATATATTTCAAGACTCGTTATGTAATGAAGAACTTGCACCTCCGTCGGACAGGCGTGCTTATCTCGGCATAGACCTCCACTGGATTGCACATGTTTTTTACGGCAACCGCAGGCGCGTTGAAACAGAAACGCTTTTTCGGAATGCAAGAAGTATCCATATCGGCAAAGTAAAAACCGAAATGATGCATCCCGTGGATGCTCTGATTTATGCATCACATCATATAATTATGAACCATTGCAATGAAATCAGGCTGAATTGGATATATGAAATCGCTCAGTTGGCCAGGATGCTTGAAGTTCCTTCAGATTGGTTTGAATTGCAACAGAAAAGCATCGCCTGGGGTGCCAGCCTGGCAGTTGAAAAAGCCCTTAAAATGGCGCAGATATGGACCGGCCTGGCTCTGCCTGAACAGTTTGCCGATTTTACACGCTGGCCATCCTCCCACATAGCTGAAACGACCGCAATGGCCGATACATTGCAGAGACAGTATGAAAACCCGGTGGTGGCCGCTAAATTGTATTTTACGAATGTTACGGATGCTGTATCCCTGTTGAAAGTGTTTGTTAAACTTATCTTCCCGACTCAGGAATATATGCTCCACTATTACCCGAATGCCAACGGACGTTATTTATTGGCTTATTTCAGACGCTGGGGGCTATGGGCTGTCAATGGAATGCGATGGCTCTTGAAACGATGAAATGGGCTGTATCCCTTTGGTACCGATTTATCAGGCATCCATAAACGCACGATAATAGGTATCCGTTTTGCAAAGTTCTTTGTGGACGCCTGCTGATACAAGGCGTTTGTCGTTTAGCAGGAGAACGCGGTCTGCATCCTGAGCGATTGACCGGCGGTGTGAAACCACGAACAACGTTTTTTTTCTGACTGCTTGGGGCAGCATTGTAAAAACAGACGCTTCCGAATGACTGTCCAAAGCTGCGGTAGGCTCATCCAAAATCAGAATGTCCGGGTCTTTGACAAGTGCCCGTGCCAGTGCCAACCGTTGTTTCTGGCCTTCCGAAAGATTGCCGCCTTTTTCTTTGATCACGGTTGCATATCCATCTGGAAGACTGGTGATAAAATTGTGGATGTCAGCCACCCGTGCCGCTTGCCGAATTTGATCATCATCAGCGTCCGGATTGCCGTAACAGAGGTTGGCCTGTATCGAATCGGCCAAAAGAATTGGCTTTTGAGCGACAAACCCGATTCGCTGGCGTAACGCACTCAGTTCATATTCCGTAGCCGGCCGTCCGTCAAAATAAATTTCGCCCGCAGTCGGCCTATAAAATCGCATAATTAAACTCAGCAGCGTTGTTTTACCAACTCCGCTGGGGCCGATAACCGCTATTTTTTCACCGGGACGCACTTTAAAAGTGATCTCTTGCAAAACCGGTTCGCGCCCATCGTAGGAAAAAGTTACATTTTTAAATTCGACTGCACCTTTAAGCCGTCGGACCTTCAAACCAATACCCGTATTTTCTTCCGGAACGATGTCAAACAGCACCGCCACACGTTCCAGTGCGGCCAGAGCGTTTTGCAGTTGCAGATTGGCGGACGCCAAAAACTGAGCCGGCCCGTAAACATATCCCAGATAAGATTGAAAAGCCAAAAGCGAACCCAGACTCCAGTTGCCGATGATAATTTCGTAAGCGCCAGCGACCAGCACAATCAGTTTGGCCAGTTCGCCCGGTGCGCTGATTGCCAGGTTGGCGACCGAACTCACAGTAATGCGCTCCAGGGCGATTTTGAAGGCGGCCCTCCATGCGGACAGCATCCGCTCCGTTTCGCGCTTCTCCGAAACAAACGCTTTGATCAGCGCAACCGATGACAGCGATTCCTGCATTCGACGCGTGATGTCCGCATTGCGCTCCATGCTTTGATGGCTCAATGCGTGCATTTTACGCGCAAAGTAGCGCACAGTTAGAACCAATCCGGGAATGAATATCAGAGGTGCAAGCGCAAGTTTCCAATTCAGATAGAAAAGAAAAATCACGCCACCGATAAAACGCAGACTATTGGTTGCGATATGCACGATCATGCTGGAAAAAAACCAGCGCAATCCTTGTACATCGGAAGACAACCGCGACATCAGATAGCCGACCTCTTTGTCATCGAAAAAAGCGCGCGGCAATCGTAAGGTGTGTTCAAAAAGCGCGCGCTGAATATCAATAATGATCTCCTGCTCGAAGCGGGCGAAATAGAACTGTTGCAACAGACCGGCCAGCAATCCCATCCCTTTAACCGCAGCCAGCAGCAATATGGCACCAGCCAAAAGGCCTAACTGTTGGCCTAAAATGACATCGTCAATCAGATAGCGGTTAATCAAGGGCAGCGGAAATCCGAGCATCACCGTGGCAAAAATAAGAATCGCTCCCAGCACCCCTTTGCGCCAGTGGCGCACTGCAAACGGTCGTAAATTATTCAAATTGGCAAGCGTCCCGGACTGCGTTTTAGAGCCGCCAATGTGCTCTTGCGGCAGTGTGCGGGCCAACCCTTGTCTGAAATAAGTGAACCAGTCTGGCATATTGTTATTTAAGCGTGAAAAGCCTTCTTTAAATTGAACCCGGTACAAGTCAAATAGCGAATGAACGCCATTTTATAGATTTTCAGATAATTAATGTCACAAGGCCAGAGGAAGGAGATAATACCCATAGTCCATAGTATATCTCCGACCGATAACACAGTGATATTATTTATCTGAACGTCTATATAGCCAAATTGCGACTGACAGGCAACGAATTTATGGGCTTAATGAAGAAAATACCATGACACAATTAACGATATTATCAATGGAAACCGCTTGAAATAAGTACCAATGATGCCAGATTTTTATCCTTGACACTATTTGAAAACAAGTGTACTTTTTAAAATGCTTCATTTATCAATTACAGATGCAGAAGCTTCGTCTGAAAATATATTTAGCCTGTCTTCACAAGTGGTGATGGAAAAATTTGAAGATGGCGCGCTCCTGTTGCGACTTGAAGATCGCCATCTCTTTGATTTGAATCCGACAGCATACTGTGTCCTTAAAAAAACTGATGGGCGACGCAACACCGCTCAGGTCGCTGACGCCGTGGCCGAAACTTGTCAGGTAACTGGAGCAAAGGCGTTGCAAGGCACCATATCGTTGTATGCGCAGTTGTCAGACCAAGGGCTTGTCAAAATGGTTGAACCTCATCAAGATGGTAAGGAGAATTTTAATATGGAAGAAGCATCCGGTATCACACCTTATTATATAAGGAACCCCGATGTTGTGCTGCGTGAGGAGGATGAGGATGGAGGACTTCTCTTTAATCCGGACACCAACAATGTGAAAGTGATAAATCCTACCGGCCTGTTTATCTGGCAGCGATGTGACGGCACGCAAAGCCTTGGTGAAATCGCAATCGCCTTGGTGGAAGCTTGTGAAGATGCGCCGGCCGATGAAGTGGCCGGAGATGTCCGTGAGTTTGCCCAAGAGATGAAAGAGACCGGTTTCCTTGGTATTCCAGAGAATTATGAGAGTGGGAGCGGTCAATGAACACATTTCGTGTGATGCCGACACCGCGCAGTGTGGACATCGCCATTACCGGTAGATGCAATCTGAAATGCCAATATTGCTTTTACGCCGACGAGATGGAGACCCGCAGTGATCTGTCTGCCGAACGCTGGCTAACTTTTTTTGAAGAATTAGGCCGGTTGGGGGTCATGGACGCGACTCTGTCCGGAGGGGAAGTTTTCACCCGACGTGATATATTTGAGTTGATTGATGGCATTATTGCCAACCGGATGCGTTACGGTATGTTAAGCAACGGCACTTTGATCACCGAGAAGGTGTTGGCCCGTTTTGATAAAGGCAAACGCCGCCTGCGGCTTAATTCCATTCAGGTGTCCATTGACGGCTCTTGCGCCGAAATCCACAATCAAAGCCGACCCGACAGCTTTGACAAGGCTCTTCGGGGCCTGCGGCTATTGAAGAAAAACGGTTTTCCTGTTACTGTGCGAGTAACCATTAACCGCCACAATGTGGATGATCTGAAAAATATCGCCGCTTTGCTCCTGGAAGATGTCGGGCTGCCGGGTTTCAGCACCAACGAAGCTTTTCCCATGGGATCAGGCAAATGCAGCGGCGGAAGCATCATTCTGACCCGTGAGCAGCGGCAACAGGCCATGGATACGTTGACAGCCCTGAACGAACGTTACGAAGGGCGTATCAGCGCGCAAGCCGGACCGCTTTCCCTGGCCAAAGAATGGGCCGACATTGAGGCACGCATGGCGCGCGGTGAAACCGCTAAACCCGGACGCGGTACTTTGGCATCCTGCGGCGGCGTATTTAAAAAACTTGACATTCAACACGACGGCACGATTGTGCCTTGCAACCTGCTCCCTGATCTGACAATGGGCAAGATCATAGAGGACGATTTGCAGCAAGCGTGGTTGGACCATCCGTCCATTAATATCGTGCGCCAACGACGCACAATCCCGACTCGCTCGCTGCTGACCTGTAAGGATTGTGCTTACGCCGGTTTTTGTAATGCCGGCTGCCCCGGCATGGTGATGAACATAAATGACAGGCTGAATGCCCGCGATCCCATGGTTTGCTTTCGCATTCAGCGCGGAGAGGAAGCTTATGCCAGTGTGTGATACGGATACTGGCAACGCACAGAACGACCGCCCGGGCCTGGATTTGCCGGAAGGTGTACCGCCGTTGACAACTTACTATTTCTATTTGACTAGCGGGTGCAACTTGGCCTGCCGCCATTGCTGGCTGGCACCTAAATTTCAGGCTGACGGCGGCACAGGCGGACATCTGGACTATGATCTCTTTAAACTGGCGATTGAGGAAGGAATACCGCTGGGATTAAATCGCGTTAAAATGACCGGCGGCGAACCCTTGCTTCATCCCGACTTTCTGCGCATGACGGACTTTTTGGCGAAAAACGATCTCGGCATGAACATTGAGACCAACGGCATGCTTCTTACCGCGTCTATGGCGCGTCATCTGAAAAATAACAGCACGTTGAACTTTATCTCGGTCAGCATTGACGGTGCCAAGCCCGCAACCCACGATACGTTTCGCGGGGTCAAGGGCAGTTTTGAAAGCGCTTGCCAGGCAGTGCGCTATCTGGTCGAATTCGGTCTTCGGCCGCAGGTCATTATGAGCATCCACGAGGGCAATGTGGACGAGATGGAAGCATTGGTGCGGTTGGCCGGAAAAATGGGAGCCGGATCGGTCAAATTTAATCTTGTCCAGCCGGCCGGGCGAGGCGAGTCCATGACCCGCCGCCAGGTGTTAGACATCCGGCGGCTGATTGATATTGGAAAATGGGTCGAGGGCGACTTGCAAGAGGATGCCTTGATTCCCTTGCACTATAGCTGGCCTCTGGCTTTCTATAGTTTAGGGCGGCTTATAGACCATAGCGACAGTAGTTGTCATGTTTTCAATATACTGGGAATTCTGCCCACAGGCCAATTGGCGATGTGCGGCATTGGCACACATGTGGATGAATTGTGTTACGGGCAACTGGGCGAGAATCAAGTCAGCGATATATGGCTGTCCCATCCCTTTCTCAGGGAATTGCGCCAGAGCATGTTCTCAGACCCGCAGGGTGTTTGCGGCGATTGTATCTTTCAGAACAGGTGCATGGGATATTGTATGGCCGAAAATTACTATGCCAGCAAAAATGTAAAAGCATCTTTTTGGTTTTGTCAAGCCGCAAAGGTCGCCGAACTTTTTCCCGTTTCCAGGCTTCGCAATTTGTGAGCCTAAAACATTCAGACATATACTTGGCAAGGCCATAATCAGTTATTAGACATCTTTCCTAAATAAATCCTGGTGGCTTATAAGGTTGCTATTTATCAACGTTTTTCGGTAATAACCTTCAAATTGGCAAAATTCTGTAAACCCTTGATATACAAGGGCTAAGAATTATTTAGGAAAGATGTCTATTTTAAATCCGTTTCTTTAAAATATTATTTGAGAGTATAGAAAAGTAAAAAGAGGTGAGAAATGAAATATCAAAAGCCTGAATCGCGTAATTTGGATGATGTTTTGATCGCTTCCGGAGGTTGTGCTAGTGGCACAAATCCCAATCTTACGGTTTGTGCAGTTAATGGAAATAAAGATGCCGTTCAGAATTGTAGTACTTCTGGAATATTGCCCGAGGGTACAATTTTGTCATGTTCTATCGGGCCGACAGCAGGGCATTGTAACACCGGAAATAATGCCGCTCCATAGTCGTAAGCGGTGCAATTGGATTACGACCTTTTATGAGCTGAATAAAGTGAAGCCGTCACTAATCCGGATAGGCGATTTAAGAGTATGTTTATATGCCAGCACTGCCGACACTTCTGATTTACTTGATCAATCTCTGAAGTTCTGGCATTCATCCGGATTTCACATTTCACATTATATTGATGAGGTGATTCAGCATGGTTGTGAGGGAATGTGGTATTTATCCATTGTAAGCCCGCACATCCCGGGAGATCAAGCGTATCCAACGTGGCTGCCGGAAAGCAAGCGAAGGGATTGCACCAAAATTCACAGAAGGTGGGTGGATGCACTGTCGTTTTTTCAGGGTGTTCAAGCGTCAAACACTCATTGGTTTAGGCAATGCATACGTCTCTATATTGACCACGGCAGCCCTGACCAGGCATATTGTCTCGTTGATGATGATAGTAACGAACAACTTGCTGCCGCCATTTTTTTGCATACCCTTTTGTTAGCGGCGTGGTGGCACACTTTACGGGGCGGCCTTTATTCGCATTCAGTCGGTGTGGCTCAAGGAGATAAAGGGTTCCTCTTCCTGGGCGATTCGGAAGCCGGTAAGACAACTGTTGCTCAGTTGAGCGTTGCGTGCGGATATCCGGCGCTTGGTGATGATCTGAATATGGTAATTCGCGACCAAGAGAATAGCTACCGGTTGGTGGCAGTGCCTAGTCCGGTAATCTCACCGACAGGATACTCTATGCTTCGCCCCCCGCTTCGGGGGGTGTTCACCCTGGTGCAAGATGACCGCAATTATCTTGCACCTGTGTCTCATAGACAAACGGCACGCGCTTTATTTGACAGCTTTTTGCAGACACCTTCGAGTGGAAGATTGCCGGATGAAGTGGTTGGCCACGCTTTTCGTACATGCTGTAACATCGCTCGTAGTGTTCCGGGTTATGAGTTGCATTTCTGTAAATCGCCCGACTTTTGGAAGGTTATTGATGAGCGCTTCTCTGACTGAAATGCGGCGTATTCCGCCTTGGATCAAAGCAAACGGTTTAACGCGTTGTTTTATCTATAACGGCCCCAGCATGAGACCGGCATTTCGCCCCGGCGATATGCTCTATGTGCGTCCGGCGGTGCGTGACATTTACGCTGGTAATGTGATTGTCTTTACTGATCCGGTCAGAGGTCGTATTGTGCATCGCATCATCTCTGCTACCGGTACAGGATGGGTCACGCGTGGCGACAATAACAGGCTCAAAGACGTTCTGCCGGTTACGCCGGACCTGTTAATCGGGCGAGCGGAAATAACAGAATTTCAGGGGCGCTTCAGGATTGTGCGTGGGGGACGACGAGGGCTTTGGACGGCGCGGATACAGTGGAGGGCATGTTGGGTGAAAGGGTGGCTGTATCGCATTTTTAGGGTGCCGTATCATGTTCTACGCAGTTCTGTCACAGTTCGCCGGTTTCTCATCCGATGGTTTTCGCATCACTTGGGAGTCGTGCGAATAGAAACCTCTGACGGCCTCTTGGTCAAAACTACTTATAAAGGGCGTACCGTTGCCCGATGGCAGCCCCGGCAGAAATATTTTGAATGTCGTAAACCCTTTGATCTGCTGGTTGCGCCTCCGAACAGAATTAAGTAAGTAGGGTGGGCAACGTTTTGCCATTCACTTGATCGATATTCGGTGAAAATGCAATGCTACGGGCTTCGTTAATGAAAACTGCCTTTGCCTACCCTACAATAATTGTAACCGTACAAGTTAAAAAGTGTTAACTACTTTGTATTTCGATTTAGTTTTCCAAAGGATACCCAAAGCACTTAACTCTTTGGGGTTTCGAAATGAAAAACTGAATTGGATTCGTATATAATCAGGCTACATCCTATTCGTGTAAGTAATAATGGTGTAGCGCAAACATTTTTTGTGGAGAAAAGAAAATGAGTAAAAATGCTGGAAAGACGACCTTAATAAAAAAAATTTCAATTATTTTAACAACCTTATTTCTATGCGCGCTAATTCCCAACACAACTTTGGCAGACTACACCGGGTTTTGGGACAGCGGGCAAGCTATTAGCGTAACTGGCCAGTTAGATAGCGAGGGCGTAGCATTGGGCGACTTTGACAAGGACGGCGACCTCGACGCTTTTGTAGTTAATTTCGGTAAAAGTAGCCTGGTATGGCACAACAATGGCGCTGGAAGCTTCACTGTCGGGCAAACTTTGGCAGTGGTTCAGGGCGCAACAGGTGTGGTAGTAGCCGATTTTGACGGAGATGGCGATCTGGATGCTTTTGTTACTAATGCTATTGGGAATGACATTCTCTACAGAAACGATAGTGGCACTTTTACAGACGTCTCTACGGGTCAGTTTACAGGTGCGACCAGCTATGGCGTAGCGACAGGCGACTTTGACGGCGACGGCACCGACCTTGACAGCGACGGCGAAATTGACACTGACTTCGATCTCTTTGTGGCTAATGCAGCAGGAACCAACAAAGTGTACCGCAATGATGGAAATTTTGTCTTTACAGAGATTCAAAGTATCGGCACTGCCAGCACGAACGTGGCACTGGGCGACCTTGACGGCGATGGTGACTTAGATGCTTTTGTGACGAAAAGTGGAAACGCTAATGTGGTATGGGAAAACGATGGAAGCTCTACTCCATTTACAAACTCTATAACTCTGAGCAATACGCTGAAGAGCTGGAGCGTGGCACTGGGCGATTTTAACGGTGATGGCAAATTAGACGCTTTTGTTGCTAATGAATTCAATGGAAATGTTGATACCGCTAATGCCAATGTAGTATGGCAAAACACTGGCACTGGAGCGGCTGGAAATTTTTCATTTACCCAAACGCAACAATTGGGTGATTTGGCTAGTGAGGGCGTAGCGCTGTATGATTTTGACGGTGATAACGACCTGGACGCTTTTGTAGGTAATACTCAGGCTAAGAACAACGAAGTTTGGCTGAATAATGGTGGAAATTTGGGTCTTGGGCAAACAGTTGGTGGTGTGACAAATAGTTATAGCAGTACGACTGTAGCGGTAGGCGACCTTGATGGCGACGGCGACTTTGATGTTTTTGTGGCAAATAAAACTGCTGCCAACAGGGTATGGTTTTATAACAATCCTCCGGTAATCACCGCTCAGGCGAATAATGCATTAAATACTAACGAAGGTGTAGCTCTGACCATCGCGATAGCTGATGTGACCGCAAACGACCCGGATAACGGTCCTGATAACCCGCTAACGAAGCTGCAAGTGCAAGCCAGTAATAGTTACAACCTCAACGGAAACGAGATCACGCCGACATCCTGTGGCACTATCTACGTGCCGGTTGTAGTCAATGACAGAATATCTGACAGCGTCCCGTTCGAGCTCGCCGTAACTGTAACGGAAACGAGCGGCAGTTGCAACACTGCACCGGTGATTGACGCCCAGCAGGTATTGACAACTCCGGAGTGTACCCCTCTGACCATTGAATTGACTAATCTGACCGTAACCGACGATAACACCTATCCGGCTGATTTCACACTGAAAGTGCTAGACGGCACTAATTACACCCATACCGAAGCCGTAATAACACCGGTTAACGGCTATATCGGCACTCTGACGGTGCCGGTCCGTGTCAATGACGGATTTGCTGACAGCAACACATTCAATCTCAGTGTGACCGTTACGGACACCGGCGCTTGCACACCCACAACACCCACAACACCCATAACACCCATAACACCCATAACACCCGCTCCGGTTTTTGTTCCGGCAGCTGCGACTTATGTAACTGCAACGACTACTACGGGTACATTCAGTGCCGGCTCTGTGATTGAGATTATCGTCAAATTTAGCAAAACGGTCTGGGTTTCTGGAACTCCGCAACTGTTGCTGAATACCGGCGGTGCAACCCCCGAGCCTGCCTATTACAGTACCGGCAGCGGAACCGACGCGTTGACTTTCCTATACACTGTTACCGCCGGTGATACCATTTCCACCCTGGCTTATTGGAGTGAATGGGCTTTGGAATTAAACGGCGGCCGGATTTGGGACATCATGGGTAATGATGCAATATTGACCTTGCCGGCGCCCGGTACCCCCGGTTCTTTGAGTGGCAGCATTGTATTGAGCCTTGACACCGATTATCCGGTGTATCGGTTTTATAGCCCGGTCTTGTTAAAACATTTATTTACAATTGACGAAAATGAAAAACAACATCTGATTGATAAAGCGGCTGATGTCTGGCGATTTGAAAATATCGCCTATTATGCCTTTCATCCGCTGCAATATAACGCGATGCCGCGACTGCAAAAAAACACGCTTCAGGCGGTTCATCGCTTTTACAGCGAAGCGTTACTGACGCATCTTTTCACAACAGATGAAAATGAAAAAGAACACTTGATAGCCAACGCCGCGGATGTCTGGCGGTATGAAGGCCCCGCCTTCTATGTTCCGACCGATTATCAAGATGGAATGTTGCCCGTGCATCGCTTTTACAGCGAGAATTTAAAGGTGCATCTCTTTACTGTGGATGAAAATGAAAAAGCGTCTTTGATCGCCAACGCTGCGGAAATATGGCGGTATGAAGGCATCGCTTATTATGTCTTTCCATAATGTACTCGTCATATTATTTCGGTGCGTTACGGCTATCGCCTGACGCACCCTGCAACTTTAAACTTGTAACTGACGAGAATAATGATACATGATTGCGGTTATTCAGGCAGGCGGTAAAGGGACGCGCTTACGTCCTTATACGCTTGTGCTGCCTAAACCCATGATGCCGGTGGGCGATCAGCCCGTAATTGAGATGCTTTTAAAATGGCTTTGCCGTAATGGCATCCGGGATGTATTTATCACCATTGGTCATCTGGGGCGTTTGATTCGCTCCCTGTGTGGCGATGGGTCGCAATGGGGAATGCGTATTCGCTATTGTGAAGAACCGGAAGCGTATGGCACTATCGGGCCGTTGCGGTTGATTCGCAAGGAGCTTACTGAAACTTTTTTGGTACTTAATGGTGATTTGGTTACAGACCTTGATCTGCGGGGTTTTATCGCCTGGCACCGCGGCAATGAGGGACGGATAACCGTGGCGGTTACGCAAAAACAAATCAAAACAGACTTGGGGATTTTAGAAAGTCAAAATGATCGCATTACCGAATTTCGTGAAAAACCGCTTTTAAATTTTCAGGTCAGCATGGGAATTTACTGCATGGAACCTGAAATTATCCGATTGATTCCCAAAGGAATACCTTACGGCTTTGATAACCTGATGCATACCATGCTTGAAAAAAAATGGCCGGTATATACTTACAAACATGACGGTCTCTGGATGGACATCGGACGTGAGGAAGATTTTAAAAATGCTCAGGAAATGTTTTGTAATAATGAGACAGCACTGACCGGGTGTTAAATATGGAGTGCAAAAGTTCAGAGGAGCGAAACAACGGAGCGGAACGGTCTTTTGCAATTGGTTTTTGCGAAAAACCGCTTCGCTTAATTTTTGCACTCCTGAAAGATGCCAAAAAATGATCACATTATGCGAACCGACCTTAGGTGAAGCGGAAAAGCAAGCTTTGAATGCGGTCATTGACAGCGGATGGCTCACCATGGGGAATCAAGTGAAAGCCTTTGAGCGGGCTTTTGCAACGCTTCACCAGATGGAAGACGCGGTGGCAGTGAGTTCATGCACAGCAGGACTGCATTTGTGTTTGGCGGCCTTGGGAATAAAGCCCGGTGACGAAATTCTGGTTCCGGCGCTTACCTTTGCCGCAACCGTTAATGCCATCCTCTATGTAAACGCTGCGCCCGTGCTTACAGATATTGAAAGCATCGAAGTACCGCATATATCGCTTGATGATGCCCGTAGCAAATGCACGTCTCGAACCCGGGCCGTGATTGTGATGCACTACGGCGGATATCCAGCCGATATGCAGGAATGGCGCACTTTTGCCGATGAGCGCGGCTTGAAGTTGATTGAAGATGCGGCCCACTGTCCGGCAGCAAAAGATGTGGGGCGGTTCAGTGACGCCGCGGCCTTCAGTTTTTTCAGCAACAAAAACATGACAACTGCCGAAGGCGGTATGGTGACAGCGCGCGAACCCGCAGTATTGGAGCATATTCGCCTTCTGCGTTCTCATGCAATGACATCAGGCACACTGGACCGTCACCGAGGACGCGCATACACTTATGATATTACTGCATTGGGTTACAATTATCGCATGGACGAGTTGCGCGCCGCTCTGGGATTGGCACAGCTTAAGCAACTGCCGCAATGGAACGCGCGTCGGCAGGTTTTAGCTGATTTGTATCGTCATTTGTTGAACATCCATCTTCCCCAAGTGTCCGTCCCCTTTCGTAAATCATCAGGAAACACCTCCCATATTATGCCTGTGGTGTTACCTGAAACGGCAGATCGTGAAAAAATTATGATCGAACTCTATCATAAAGGAGTACAAAGCAGCATCCACTATCACCCTATCCATCTGTTTTCCTACTATAAAAAAATGTTCCCGAATCCGGTGCTTCCGCAAACCGAAAAATTCGCGGCACGGGAATTAACGCTTCCCTTGCATCCTGGATTGAACGAAAATGATATTGATCGCGTCGTGGGAGCGCTTTCTGAATCTGTTTTACACGATTAATGACTATTAAACGAATATTCGATATAATCGGAGCGACTATCGGGATAATTTTGGCAGCTCCCGTAATGGGAGTGGTCGCCGTATTGTTGTTGATTGAATCCTACGGTCCGGTGATTTTTTCTCAGGAACGTCTGGGACAGCATGGCAAACGCTTTCGCATTTATAAATTTCGTAAATTTCCTGTCTCTTGGGGTGATGACGGTCAGGGCGTTACGGCTCGTTATGACATCCGTATGACCCGTGTGGGTGCATTTTTAGAAAGAACCAAGCTAGATGAATTGCCTCAACTCTGGAATATCCTGAAAGGCGAAATGACAATTGCGGGTCCGCGTCCTGAAAGTATGCGTTTCAAAAAACTTTTTGCTGGTGAATATATCGCTCTTTTAAAATATAAACCCGGATTATTCGGACCCAGTCAGGTCGCTTTTCGTAATGAAGCGCATCTTTATCCTGCTGATGAAGACCCTGAAGTGTTTTATCGTTGTGTTTTGTTTCCTCAAAAGGCGCAACAGGATTTGGCTTATTTCCAAAAAGCTGATTTTTTATCCGACCTTATCTGGATTATAAAGGGCGTTTGGTTCAGCTTGTCCGGGATTGTTAATTGGAGACAATTTTTAGGGTGGCACTTGCGAATTGTATTAACGGATATTTTAATGATTGAAATCGCATGGCTGCTTTCTCATTTTTTGCGATTCTCCGTGCTGCCTGAATTACCGGCCTTCACTTATTTTTATATGGGTCAGTTGTTGATTCCGGCAATTATCATAACGGTTATGTTTATTGGCGGATGCTACCAGAATCCGGTCAGATTTTTTGCCATAAGCGATGCGATGCGGTTGACGGTTGTCATCTCAATCGGCTGGTTCACCTGCTTTTGTGTTCTTATCTATTTACAACGCGATTTGTCATTTGCGCTGCTTGTGCTTAACTGGTTTATTATCTTGCCATTTTTGGTATCACATCGTATATGGCATCGCTTGCATTTTGAAAAAAGGGATAATTCAGGCCATGCAAATATACAGCGAATCTTGATTTACGGAGTCGGTGTGGGAGGAGCCGCATTGTCTGGCTGGATGATCAAAAAAAGTGTTGGTTTGAACCTTGTCGGCTTTTTAGATGACAATCCGCTTCTGAAAAGGAAAAAAATTAATGGGCATCGTGTTTTAGGATATGAAAGCGATATTCCCACTATTCATAAGATGTTTCGTGTTAATGAAATATGGACAACTTTTCGATTGCATCCTCTGAAAAAAGCGCGGCTTGAAAAACAATGTGATAAACTTCAAATCAAACTTATCTCTTTATCGGATATCGAACCTTTTGCAAGAATTATAGGGCATCCTTCCGCCACTGTCAGGAATGAGGGGTAAACAACTGATATTTTAATTACGGTTGGTTGCCATTTGCCGCGTAGTCATCAAACTATTACAGACTTTCCGAAATAGCGTAAGGGATTTTCCCAGAAATAATCTACCCATTTTTTATCAATAATGCTATACGTTTCAAAAAGAATAATAACCGGATGCTATAACTTTATGGTCAGCCTTTCTAAACGTATATATGATCGGCATTGAGTTTTCCAAAGAGGATAGAAATATCACCGCTTATGAATGGGAAAAGTGTGAAGATAAATTATGAGTTGAAAAAAATAATCTAAAACAATGCGAGGTTTTTTATGACAAGAAAAATTTCATACATTTTTAATGGAAATGCAACCGAAACGGAAATTGAAGACCATCTGACGCTGCTCGAACTGATTCGGGATCGATTGGGTCAGACCGGTTCCAAAGAGGGCTGCGGTTCAGGTGAATGCGGAGCCTGCACGGTGATTGTGGATGACCAGGCTGTGAATGCCTGCCTTTATCTGGCAGCCGAAATTGATGGTAAAACCGTGCAGACCATCGAAGGACTGGCCAACCCGAACGGAACCCTGCATCCGCTGCAAACGGCATTTATCGAACATGGCGGCATCCAATGCGGGTTCTGCTCTCCGGGAATGATCATGTCGTCTAAAGCGCTGTTAGATGAAAATCCGAATCCCACGGAAGACGAAATCAAACATGCTTTGGCAGGCAATATGTGCCGCTGTACCGGCTATGTTCAGATTTTTGACTCTGTCAAAGCGGTGTCCGCGCAAGATGAACAGGAAATCAAGGCTGTGGCCTGGAAAGAAACTCAATAAAAGGAGGAACGCATGAGTGATTTTGCAGTTATCGGTAAACCGATTCCCAAACTGGACGCCATTGACAAGGCAACCGGTCGCGTTAAATATATTCAGGATATCAAATTAGACGGAATGCTCTACGGCAAGATTCTTTACAGCCGTTATCCCCATGCCCGCATTGTCAAGATCGACATTTCCAAAGCCAAGGCGCTTCCCGGGGTGCGTGCGGTGATTACGGGCGAAGATGTTCCGCCCAAAATGAAATTGGGTTTTTATAAAGACAACCCACCCATAAAAACCGGCAAGGTTTGTTCCTATCGTGATGAAGTCGCGGCCGTGGCAGCCACTGATTTAGAAACGGCTGAAAAAGCGATCAGCCTGATCGAAGTGACGTATGAGGCGCTTCCCGGCGTGTTTGATCCTGAAGAGGCGATGCGGAAGGATGCGCCTTTAATCCATGAAAAACACCGCAGCAATATATTGAAACTACCGTGGAAACTGCATTACGGCGATGTAGAGGCGGCTCGCAATGAAGCCGCTTTTGTCGTGGAAGACCGCTATTCCTGCACTTGGGTGACGCACTGCTGTATGGGTACCAGCGGAGCTATCGCCGATTTTGATTACGCCAATAATCTGACGATTCAGACCAACACCCAAATTCCGTCTTTGGCGCAAAAAGACTTTCTCGAAGCATTGAAAGCCATGGGTTTGACCGAAAAGCGTGTGCGTGTGATCAAACCCTGCATCGGCGGCGGTTTTGGCAGCAAGCTGGACACCTACGCGTATGAACATATCGCTATTTTGCTGGCTTGGCATACGCGCAAACCGGTCAAAATTATGTTTGATCGGGAAGAAGAATTCAAAGCCACTTCCACCCGCCAGCCGGCCATAATGAACATCGCCCAGGGATGTGATGCGGATGGCAAGCTGTTGTTTCGGGATATTTCCATGATCCTTGATAACGGCGCATATACATCATGGGGAGCCACCACACCCAGCGTCATGATGATGCCTATCACCACTTTGTACCGGGTTCCCAATGTGCGTTTTAAAGCGCAATGTGTTTATACGAATAACACGTATGCACAAGCTATGCGCGGTTATGGCAATCCCCAGGCCACGTTTGCAATCGAAAGCTCGATTGAAACATTGGCGCGCAAAGCCGGCATTGATTCGGCAGAATTTCGCCGTATCAACGCCAATCAGTCCGGAGATGTTTCCCCCCAAAAATTCCGTATCACCAGTTGCGGCCTGAATGAATGTATCGACCGCGTTCAAACTCAATTGGACAGCAACACCTCAAAAGAAAAAGGCGTGGGCGTGGGCATGGCCTCGCTCATCCATGTGGGCGGCGGCGCCCGGATTTACAAATCCGATGGCTGCGGCGCGATCATCAAATTAGACGATTTCGGCAAAGCCGTAGTGTTTACCGGAGCCACCGATATCGGGCAGGGAGCCGATAATATTGTCAATCAGATAGTGGCCGAAGAGTTGGGATTGTTGACCCAAGATGTGCATGTGGTTCACACCGACACAGATGTTTGTCCCTGGGATGTGGGCGCGCACGCAAGCCGGACAACGTTTGTGGCCGGCAATGCCGCTTTGGGCGCGGCTCGTAAAATCAAAGGCCAGCTTACCGAACTGGCCGCCCGGGTTTTGGAAAGCAAACCTGCCAATATTTGTTTACGAGAACGTGTGGCCAGTGATAAAACCAACTCTAAAAAAAGTATTCCCATTGATAAATTGTTGCGCAAGGCTCATTTTTCTGCGGGAGGTCAAATGTTATCTTCCGAATATTTTTATGATCCGGACAATGAAAACATGGGCAAGGACTTTCGCGGCAACCTTTCCATGACGTATGCCTTTGGCGCGCATGGCGTGCGTGTGCGCGTAGATGTGGAAACCGGCAAAGTCAAAGTGCTGGACTACGTGGCCGCCCATGATGTCGGTCGGGCGATCAACCCTCTTTTATTGGAAGGGCAGGTATATGGCGGCGTGATGATGGGTATCGGCTATGCGCTCACCGAACAGGTAATATGTGAAAAAGGTGAAATTATGAACCCGAATTTCAGAGATTACAAAGTTCTGACCGCCAAAGATGCAGTGCCGATAACCGCACCGGTAATCGAAACCATCGACGCGGACGGCCCTTTCGGAGCCAAAGGAATCGGCGAACCCGGATGTGTGCCAACCGCCCCGGCCATTGCCAATGCGATCTATGATGCTATCGGCGTGCGCATAAAAGACCTTCCTATCACGCCGGAAAAAGTATTGACCGCGATCAAGGAGCGTGATGAAGCCTGAAACAATGTTGAACATCAAATATTCAATAAGAAAATGGGATTTTTTGTTTCTATAAGTACCTGGACAAAAGTTTTCCGATATTTTAGAAATCGGATTTTTTAGAAAAATCCGATTTCCAGCAGAATTTGTAACCTGAAAATATATGTCCAAGTACTTACTGAAATCTGATTAGGAACGAGGACAAAACAACTTCCTTGACCATTCGTGAAACGTGAATTCACGCATCACGTTTCACCTTTCAAAATCACAAATGAGCTGATTATTTTGTCCCTGATCTTTAACATCCTTCATGTTACCCCGACAGTGATTTACACTCCTTTATAATCACTATTCCTTAATGTTTTCGCTTGTTGCACCTTCTTTGATATTGATATTTTTAATGCTTTTTGGTAATTGAATAGTCAATCTTGATGTTAGATATCAAGATATGAGTCCCCTCCAGAAAGTCATTTTCGGCCTATTTTTGAAAAATGGTGAAAAAATAGACAATGATTTCAGTATATTGAAAAATCAAATTTTCCTGAAAAGGACAATTTTGGACTTTTCGGAGGGGACTCAGATATACCATTGGCAAAAGTATTGTTATAAGGGCTATATTTATTGTAAACTGAATAAAAATTGATCGGAAGGTATATATGCCGCGCGATTCTATGGTTCAAACCCAAAATTCTATTGCCACCCAACTTTTGAAATGGGTGATTTTTTCTTATTTAACAATTACCCTGATCGTAACGTTGATCCATTTATCAATTCAATATGTCTATACCAAAGAACAAGTGAACAACGAACTCAAAGTAATTGGAAACACATTTGCACCTTCACTTGCAAAAGCATTGTGGGATATAAATCTGGGACAGTTACAGCCCACATTTTTAGGAATGAAGAAATTTCCTTCGATAGTGGGTATTAAACTGCTGGATGAAAAAGGCGAAGAGATTCGGGCCTCAGGAATGATTATCGATCCGGACGGCAATATTCTAAAAACTACCTCAGATGGAAACCGTCTGCCTCTAAAAGGATATACAGGTTTATTTGAATTTTCATTTCCGATTATGTATAAGCATAAAGAAAAAATGATTAAAGTGGGTGAAGCTTCGCTATATTCCACCAATAAAGTGGTGTTTGATCGCGTCAAACTGGGTTTTTTATTTATTATAATTAACTCCGTCATAACTGCTCTGGCAATGTGGTTTATCGTATTATGGATCAGCCGCATGAAATTAAGCCGCCCCCTGACCGAGCTTACGACCGCAACCGAACAACTCAGTATGGACCGACTGGATGATATCAAAATAGATATCAAAACAGAGAAACGCGATGAACTGAAAATACTGGAAGAGGCGTTTAACAATATGGTGCGAAAGCTCTCCGTTTCCAAAAAAACCATACAGGAGTCTGAAAACAAATATCGCAGCATTTTTGAAAATTCGGTTGAAGGCATTTTCCAAACCGCACCGGACGGCAGTTTTATCAGCGTCAATAATTCTATGGCACAATATTTCGGATTTGAATCACCCACGGAAATGCTGTCGTCAGTTAGTGATATGACTCTGCAATGTTATGCCGATCCTGTGGAAAACGCCGAATTTTATAAAAACATCGACAAAAAAAACCGAATATCCGATATTGAACGACGATTCAAACGTAAAGATGGCAGTCTGTTCTGGGGTTCCGAATCCGTAAGGACGGTTCGTGATGCGGATGATATACTTCTGTATTTTGAAGGCACTCTGATTGATATTACCGAACGCAAGGCTAATGAAAGAGCTTTGCGAGAACGCGAGGCCGCCGAACTGGCCAATCGGGCCAAGAGTGATTTTTTAGCAAATATGAGCCATGAGATTCGCACACCCATGAACGCGATCATCGGACTTGCCCATCTTGCTCTGCGCACAAAGCCTGAGCCCCGTCAGCATGACTATCTGAACAAGATTTTGTCTTCGGCCGATGCCCTGCTCGGAATTATCAATGACATTCTCGATTTTTCCAAAATCGAAGCCGGTAAACTGGATATGGAGACGACTCGCTTTTTGCTGAGTGATGTTATAGAAAATTTGTCCGGCCTGCTCGGCCCCGCAGCGGAAAGCAAAGGAATCGAAATGTTGTTCGCCACAGACCCGGATGTACCTTCAACTCTTATGGGCGATTCGCTGCGTCTCGGACAGGTTCTCATCAACCTGACCAACAATGCGATCAAGTTCACAGACACCGGTGAAATTGTCATTTCTGTGAAACTGATCAAAATGGATGAAAACCGGGTGAAACTCAGCTTTGCCATACGCGACACAGGCATCGGACTTACACAGAAACAGATTGCCAAGCTTTTTCAACCTTTTACTCAGGCGGACTCCACCACCACCCGGGAATATGGAGGAACCGGCCTGGGTTTGACTATCTGCAAGTGTCTGATAGAAATGATGCACGGTGATATTTCGGTGACGTCCCAACACGGGCGCGGAAGCGTCTTTACGTTTACCGCGGAGTTCGGACGGGTTGACGTGAAAAAACCTAAATCCCTCTCGTTGGCAGATGAAGAGGATGACGTCGATGAACTGGCCAGAATTAAGGACGCCGAGGTGTTGCTGGTTGAAGATAACGAAATTAATCAGATGGTGGCGAGCGAGCTTCTGGAATATGCCGGTATGATCGTAACGATTGCTGAAAACGGCCTTGAAGCGATCAAGGCAATCAGCCGGGACATGTATGATCTGATTTTCATGGATCTGGAAATGCCTGAAATGGACGGCTATGATGCATCTCGTACAATACGGCAGGACGACCGATATGCGGATATACCTATTGTCGCCATGACGGCGCATGCGATGTCCGGAGTCAAGGAAAAATGCCTGGACGCCGGAATGAACGACCATCTATCCAAACCCATCGATCCACCGGAACTGACCGCCGCGCTGGTCAGGTGGATCAAACCGAAAGCAAAGAGCAATTTCATAAAAACCAAACCGGCACCGCAACCTGAAATAAAACATACGCAAGACTTCCCTGAAGAAATGCCCGGTCTCGACATCGCCACTGCTTTGAAACGCTTAGGATACAATCATAAGCTTTTGAAAAAACTTTTAGTCAATTTTGCAGATGACTATTCCGATATCGCGGAAACACTACGGCTGGCGCTTGACAGCGGTGACATCGAATATATCCGGCGCACGGCACACACGATCAAGGGCGTGGCCGGTAATATCGGTGCGGATGATCTGTCAGAGGCCGCGTCTGAGCTGGAGGACGCATCTATAAGCGGTCGTATAGATGATGACGCCTTTAATCATTTTGAAACCGCTTTAAATCTAACAACGGCATCGGCAGGCACTTTGAAAACCGCTCTGCCAAAAGTACAGACCGACATTTCTGATTCCGCTCCTAAACCGGTAGCTGACCGAGAGAAACTAACCTCGCTGCTGTCTGAACTGGACGGCTGTCTCGAACATGGGCAGATCAAAGCCACCCAATTTATAAACATTTTAGAATCGCTTTTACCCGGCCATAAGTTCCGAAAACCGTTGGAACGGCTCCAAAAACATATTGACAATTATGATTTCGACGAAGCGCGCGTGCCGGTGGCTGAAATTACCAGGTTGCTGGATATTGAGCCTGAAAAGTAATAAAAATGTGGCATTCTTTATTGTCGGTTTGCACTTTTTTGAATATAGGGCAGGTATATTATTTTCTCGTCAGTTACAAGTTTGAAGTTTAAAGTGATTTCGTAACGCCCTGAATTCATTGAAACTGACAAAATTTGTGCTATATTTTAACTTTCAATGATTTCAACAACTTACAAGAACTTATGACTGACGAGTTATTTTTTTGAAAAAGCCCTTATTTTTTAACGATTATCCAAATGGCATGGACTAAACCGGGGATATAGCCCAATAAAGTCAATAAAATGTTAATCCAGAAGTGCAGGCCGAAACCGACTTCAAAAAAAACGCCCACCGGAGGAATAATAATTGATATAATGATTCGAATAACATCGCCTGTTTTACTATCCATTTTTACGACACCTTTCAGTTATAATTGACTGCTTACAACAATTCTTATTAATTAACTCTGTACCGATATTTTAAGGAATGTATCATTATTTGTGAAGATTGTAAACAAACGGTTGGCGATTTTTTCTTTTTTCAATAAAATCGCTGTTAACTCTGACGGCCAATAAACATAAAAAAATTGCAGGTTATATGAACAACGAAATCATTCTTTTCATTTTAGCGGCGTTGTTTGTGGTTATCGGGATTGCCGGATTGGCTTTGCCGGTTCTCCCGGGTGCGTTGTTGATTTTGACGGGCTTTGTGCTGGCTGCCTGGGCGGAAAGTTTTACTTATATCGGCCCGGGAACGCTAACGGTTTTAGGCGTTATGACACTGCTGATGTATGCTGTCGATTTTGCCGCCAGCGCGCTGGGAGCCAAACGCTTCGGCGCTTCGAATCGCGCTATTATAGGAGCCTCACTAGGGGCACTGGTAGGAATTTTTTTCGGCATTCCAGGCGTATTGTTAGGCCCGTTTTGCGGCGCTGTCATCGGCGAACTGACTGCGCAGCGTAATCTGCATGCCGCGGGACAAGCGGGCATCGGCGCAACTATCGGACTGGCTTTAGGAGTTGCGGCCAAATTTGCTATCGCTTTTTCCATGATGGGTATCTTTCTGGTTATCCGTTTTTTTTAGTCTCCAAAGAACAAGGTAAGGATTAGAAAAAAATACCTTACACACACTAACAAAGAGGATTGCCGGCTTCAGCTTGCGTCACGGGCAAAGCAAACTGAAGTCAGCGTTTCTTTTTTCTTGAATTATGTAAGCTCGTCTGATTTTATCAAACATCCTTTTCATACTGTAATCTGAATTTTTACACACAACTCAATAACCGTCCGAAAATGCCGCGTTTATTTCGTTCCGAATATTTTATCGCCCGCATCTCCCAAACCTGGCAAAATATAGCCGATATCATTCAGTTTTTCATCAATGGCCGCTACATAAATATCAACATCAGGGTGTACTTTTTCAACACGCTCAATACCTTCCGGCGCGGCAACCAGAAATATACCGCGAATCCGATTGCAGCCGGATTCTTTAATAAGCTCGATAGTGGCATTAAGGGTACCGCCCGTGGCTAGCATGGGGTCCAGTATCAGAGCGGTTCGCTCCTCCATTTTACTGGTTGTTTTCACATAATATTTTACCGGTTTCAGGGTTTCCTCATTTCTGTAAAAACCGACAACGCTCACCCTGGCCGAGGGAATCAAATCAAGCACGCCATCCATCATACCGAGTCCGGCACGCAGGATCGGTACAACCGTGATTTTTTTTCCTTTAATTTTTTCCACTTCCACAGGACCGGCCCATCCCTGAATTGTTTTTTGCTCTGTATCCAGGTCTTTCGTCGCCTCGTAAGTTAAAAGACGAGCCAACTCAGAAGCCAACTCTCTGAAATCTTTTGTAGAAATATTATCTTTACGCATCAGTCCCAGTTTATGTTTGACAAGCGGATGTTTAACCAAAAAGACAGGCACACTATTCTCCTTTATTCGTTTGGGGTTATTCTACTCGTCAGTTACAAGTTTTAAGTTTGAAGTGTCAAGTGATTTCGTAACTTTCAATGCCTGATTGGATAATGGCAATAACTTACAAAAACTTATGACTGACGAGTATTCTATTTTAATGTTTTAATCTATATCTTATTCATAAGAAATGATTTCAGGTGTCAGTGTTCAGGTTTTGTTCGCCATGCTCCTGACACCTGAACACTGACACCAATATCTACTCTCCAAAGATATGAATACGATATTTTTTAATCTACTTCCGGTCTCGGATAAAGCCCGCCTCTTTCCACAATTTCGGGAACTTTTTCCTCCCATTCAATAGCCATAATATGAAAACCGCGGATTCCTTCCACCTCTTTTAATCTTTGGATAGATTCCACACAGACATCAATTCCCTCTTGAGCCTGTTTTTCTTTGGGTGTGTCGGCGAGACGTTTGATCAATTCATCCGGAACATCCATGCCGGGCACACGATTTTTCATATACCGGGCCATGCCGGCCGATTTCATCGGTGTCAAGCCTGCTAAAATACTCACTTTTTCGAGCAATCCGCGCTCGCGCGCCAAACGCATCCATTCCTCAAATTTATCAAGATTATAGATACATTGGGTTTGGATAAATTCGGCACCGGCCGCAATTTTTTTGGCCAAGCGCGGCACACGAATTTCAAACGGGTCGGCAAACGGGTTGGCGGCCGCACCGGCAAACATCTGAGGCGGGCGTTTAATTTCATCACCCCCTAAAAATTTGCCTTCATCCCGCATGTGGCGCACGGTTTGAAGCAACTGCATCGAGTCAATATCATGAACGTTTTGTCCCTGGGGACAATCGCCGAAACTTTGATGGTCCCCGGAAAGACATAGAATGTTATGAATATCAAACGAAGCGGCTCCCAAAATATCGCTTTGCAGAGCAATACGGTTGCGGTCGCGTGTTACCATCTGAAGCACCGGTTCCAGCCCCAGCAGTTTCAGATGAATACACGCCGCCAGACTGGACATCCGGGTGACCGAAGTCTGGTTATCGGTGATATTGATGGCATCCACATGATCTTTGATGAGATTGGCCTTTTTAACAATCACTTCCGGATCTGTTCCTCGCGGCGGGCCGCATTCGGAAGTAACGGCAAGATGGCCGGCGGCTAAAATTTTTTCCAATTTGCTTGGTGTCTTTACATTCATTGCTGTACATCCTCCCTTATGACTTTGCGAGGTCCGCCAGCCCTGTCCGAAGACCAATCCTTGACCGGCGCTAATTTTTCATAATCATCCAATCTGCCCAGATTTGTCAAGCGTTCAATAATGAGCTGCCAGGCGCAGACCACCTCTTTGTTAATCTCACAATGACCGCTGGTCGAACCGCCGCACGGACCGTTAAGAACACGTTTGGCGCAACGCGAGACCGGACATATTCCGCCAGTGCGCGCCAGGATGCACTGTCCGCAAGCCTGGCAGCGTTCAGTCCAAAGCCCTCTTTCTTCCGTGGCACCCAGAAAACAGGTGTTGACACCAGGATAAATCGGTGTGGCATGGTATTTTTCAGCCATAAATTGAACGCCCACGCCGCAAGCCAACGACACAACAGCGTCATATTTATCAATACCCTCGCGAATCTCTTCCAGATATTCATGATCACATTGGCGCTCCAAGGTGACTTCATCAATTTTGACTTCTTTTCCGTTATTGAGAAAATACATTCTCAATGCCGAAGCCAGAACCCCCACTTCTTTTTTTCCCCCGGCTTCACATACGGTAACACACTCATTACAACCCAAAATGAGGATATTTTGGTTATCTTTGATCTCCTCAATGATTTCTTCAATCGGCTTTTTATCGGCAACAATCATATACGCGACCTCCTTCGCAGTATTTATACGTTAACCTTACAATCGGCGTTATAGTAAATAATAAGGTGCTAAATTTGAAAAATAACATCTAATTCAACCGTAAATCCTTCTAAAACTTCAGATGAGACCGTTCCCGTCTCGCATGCTTCGTTATCTAACCGAAATTTATTGTTGATGTTTTCAAACACTCGGCGCATTCTCATGGTCGTTCAGTTCTAAAAAGAATACAGCCTGATTAAGACTTTTAAAGCCCTCTGACGTGTATTTTGAGGATAAATTCTTCAGAAAACATATCAAATGCCACCAAGCAGAACGGTTTTAATACTTTAACATAAACTCAAAAAATACCACAATAAGATATGATCTGTCAAGAAATTTTAGAATTGAACAGGCATGGGCGCATTCTTTTATCATATACTGATCCAATTTTGGTTTTTCCAGATTAGCGGAGTGCGAGCTTCAGCTTGCGGGCGTCATCTGGAAAAACCAAAATTGGAATACTATAATTCGGAATTTGATTACATATCACATATTTTAAGAGAATTAGCTTGGCCTGCCCTATTCCAGTGATAACCGCTGTTTTTATTAAGGGGATTCTCGATAAATAAACTACCCATTTTAGCCGTGATGTAGGGTGGGTGTAGAGAAACGAAATCCATCATTAATCTGCATTCGGTGGGTTTCGCTTCACCCACCCTACATTTTGGGTATATTATTTTTTGGGAAATCCCTAATGAAACAAAACCCGCTCATCATCCTCACTCTCAATGTTCAACAACGAAAGTTTCATACCGTTTAACTTTTTTCGATCAATAGGATCGCTATCATCCAGAGTGTCCGGATCATCGCTCAGTTTATCCGTAATCGCGGCAAGGCATCGGTCGATACTTTCAATAAAACAGGTTTTGCTCTGAATCTTGCCGAAAAGATTGATGATTGAATACACGCCCTCATCATTAAGTAGGTTGGGTTAGCAAAGCGCAACCCGACACAATATATTGAAAAAACGGGTAATTTATTTGGCAACTGTAAAGGTAAACGTTTACTCATCCTAAATTGAACACGCATCCGCAAAACAAAAGAAAGGAGGGCTGAAGGAAGAATGTGATTATTGGAAATCTTGGCAATCGCGCATGATGATTTAAACTGACTCAAAAGGTACAACGGAGGAAAAAAATGTTTAACGAAAAAATAAAGAAAATCAGAGCATCCTTTAAAACCGTAAAAGCGTCCTCTTCCCCTTTGGGAAAGACGCTTTTATTTTTGTCAGTCGCTATCTTTGTGATAATGTTAATAATTGACCCGTGCATGGCCAAACAAAATGATGTTTTGCCATCGCAAGCCATGGCCGCTATCGCCAAGTCGATCAGCAAAGACCTGCCCGCTTCATATAACATTGAAAAAGTCGGAGACGGATATACTGTGGAAAATCGCACCCACAACCTGAAAATGTCATTTTCGCATGAGGAGATTCGTTTCTGCAAGGCGAATACAGACGATTCGTGGGCTTTCACCCTAACCGGCATCGGCTATGACGTGCTTGAAAGACCGCCGTCGGCCGAAATCAAGATGCTGGGAAACCGTATCGAATTCCGCCGCGGAGCCAGCCTTACCGAGTGCTATCTCAACACGCCCTTGGGACTCGAACAGGGCTTCATCCTTGACAGGCGGCCCGACAATTCCGCAGGTGATTCCCATGCACGGCTCGAATTGACCTTGCAAGGCTCCCTTGACGCGGTTCTCCAAAACGACCGTACCCTTGCATTCAAAAACAGCACGGGACAGACCGTCACCCGTTATGCGGGCATTTATGTCTTTGACGCCGATAACAAACCCTTGCCGGCGCGCCTGGAAATGCGAAATGACAAACTCATCCTTCTCTTCGATGATTCCCGGGCACGCTACCCCGTTACTGTGGTTCCCTGGATTCAACAGGCCAAACTGACCGCAATCGCCGCGGCCCGCCGATGACCACTTCGGGGTTTCCGTGGCTGTCAGCGGCAAAACAGCTATCGTCGGGGCGTACAAAGAGGACGACTATGGCTTTAAATCCGGCTCGGCTTATGTGTTCGAGCGCGACAACGGCGGCGCCGATAATTGGGGGCAGACCGCCAAACTGAATCGAAAACACAGGAACAAGCGCTGACCTGACGCTGACGACATTGCCGCTTACTCTCGGCATCGCCGATCCGGGCGAGTTTTCAATTGTCAATCAACCGACCACGCCTGTGGCTCCGGTTACCGGGTTTTATTGTATCATAAGCCTGGTCAATGCTGATTTCATAAACTGAATCAGCCATGTAGGGTGGGCAACCGTATGATTCAATTAGTATCAGTAGATGGAAAATACAAAAAAGCTTCTTGCTTTTTTTAAAAACTTTATAAGCTTCCTGAAGCATAAAAAATTTAGAGGAGGCGAAATTATGAAAAAACATTCGGACAGACTTGTTCTAAGCGATGGCCGGACATTGCGGATCACAAGAGATATTCTGACTGAAAATATCCCTTTCGCACCTTCCGGGAGACAGGATGCCGAAATGATCTTTGATATTATGCTTCGGGCGGCAGCCGGGGCGGATAGTATTGAAAATACCTGTAAAACATTACAAGATGCGCCGAGCGGAAAAACTGTCCGCACCCGTCTTGAACAATATCGCAGCGTCACAGACATGGAAGTGCATCTGAACCGCGCGTTGCAGGCGCTGCTGTCGCTCCGTGTCCGCGACAGCAGACAGCCTCTCGCTGTTGATTACAATATGCCGCCTTACTACGGAAATCCGTCTCCCGAAGAGATGCCTTACATGTGCAAAGGCCAGGCGGAATCCGGCACGACGCGGTTTTATGTATATGCGACGCTTTATGTGATTCGGAAAGGGAAAAGGGTGACTGTCGCTATCGTGACAGTCATGCCTGATGATACGTATGTCGCTGTGATAACACGTCTTCTTCATAAAATCGCCTCTCTGAATATTAAAATTGAATGTCTTTACGCTGACAAAGGTTTTTTCAATGTTCCCGTTATACGACATCTGAAAGCCCTCGGCATCACCTTTGTGATATAGTTTAGGAGTTACGCAGTTGGACAAAATAGCACAAAATTGTTATAATATGCATATTATGAATCCTTCAAAATTCGATGAGTATGATTATATCAATTTTCTTACCGCGACACCAAAAGTATATAGTTGCACTGAAGCTGAAAAAGTGCAACCGGACCGGAAGAACGGTCCCTCCCATGATTCAATTAACCGGCCACTTCACAGAATTCCCGCTGATGCCACATCATTAAGAGAAGAATCATCTCAGTTTGTTACCCCCGACAAGGGGGTTCTTATAGTTGACGATTCCACCCTTGATAAACCGTATGCCCAAAAAATCGGGCTGGTTACACGGCATTGGTCAGGCTGGCATCACAGAGTTGTCAAAGGGATAAACCTGAGTACTTTGCTATGGAGTGACGGAGATGCCCATATTCCCTGCGACTACCGGATTTATGACAAATCCGGAGACGGAAAAACAAAAAATGATCATTTTTCCGAAATGCTTTTCAAAGCGAAAACCCGGGGATATGAACCGAAATATATTCTTTCAGACTCATGGTACGCCGGTCTGAAGAATCTGAAAGCCGTCCATAGTTACGGTTGGTTTCAGATGACACGACTCAAATCCAACCGTCTGGTAAATCCTGACGGTACAGGAAACATTCCGCTGACTTCGGCAATCATCAGCGAGGACGGAACCGAAGTTCATCTTAAAGGTTACGGATTTATCAAAGTCTTTGGGATTGTCGCCAAAAACGGCGGCACCGAATACCAGGCAACCAATAACCTGGGTATGGATGAATTCAGACGTCTTCAGTTATCCGATTTCTCATGGGCAATTGAAGAATATCACCGCGGACTCTGACAGTTCTGCGGGGGAGCATTCCATTTTTCTTGGTATCATGCAGCCATATCCAGTGGCGTTGAACATGCTAATTTTTTAAGCATATCCCAACGGCCTGCTTTATAGAATGAGCGGAGTAATAACATTGCCTCTGCGCTA
>JAUCGF010000076.1 GCA_030378005.1 Desulfococcaceae bacterium HSG9
CCGCCCGCTCTGATAACCATATCTTTCAAACCATCAGCGGCCCCGCTGTCTTCCACAGCGAGATTCAAATGCAGCTTCTCGGCCTCTCGCAAAATCAGTTCTTCTTCAGCTTCAAAATTTCCGGTTACATTATAATTTTTAGAGAGCCTTTTGATATTCGGGTTGCCTGATTGAAACGGAAAACAAAAACGGATTACAAAAAATAGCGCTATGAAATATTTTGATCAAATTGAAAAACTGAAGGAGCCATTCAAAGCGGCGGTCGTTACTATCGGCAATTTCGATGGCGTGCATCTGGGACATCAATCGCTTTTTCATGAAGTGATTGAAAAAGCGGATGCCATTCACGGAAGTTCTGTTGTTATTACCTTTCAGCCGCATCCTATTCGTGTGTTGACATCTAATGGAAAACCGCCGTTAATCACGCTTACTGAACAAAAAAGAGAACTTATCGCCAATACGGGTATTGATAACCTGATCTGCATTCCTTTCACCACCGGCTTTTCGCAGATTGCGGCGTCAGATTTCGTCAAAAATATTTTGGTAGAGCGTATTGGGATGAAAGCTATTGTCGTGGGCCAAGACTATACCTTTGGAAAAAACCGGGAAGGTAATCTTGATCTGTTACAAACATACTCCGAGCAGTTCGGTTTTGAGGTGATTATCAATGACTGGATTCGTCCGCGAACGAACGGTAGCGTTCAGCGAATCAGCAGTACGCTCATCCGGGAGTTGGTTACAGACGGTGATATTGAAAAAGCACGCACTTTGCTGGGGCGTTATTACCAGATTCGAGGAACCGTCGCTCAGGGACGTGACCGTGGCGGACGGCTTTTAGGATTTCCCACTGCCAATGTGAATCTGAAGGATGAACTCTGTCCCAAAATGGGGGTTTACGCTGTAACCGTAGAACTTGATTATAGAAAGTTCAACGCTGTCGCCAATATCGGCTTTAGCCCGACCTTTGATGATCATGTTTTTACAGTGGAAGTGCATATTCTGGATTTCAACGATGATATTTACGGCCAAAACATTCGGGTTAATTTTATCAAAAGAATCAGAGATGAAAAAAAATTCGCCGGCATCAGCGAACTATCTGCCCAAATTGAAAAAGATATTGCCAAAGCACACGAAATCTTGACGTTATTGTAGTGCAAAAGGCTTTGACGCTCAATAACATTCCCAACCGGTGTGCATCAATTTCAGCTTACGTTATTGCCATCGCAAGCTGAAACTTCTGCACACCTCTTTTTTAACAATATGAAAAAAAATGTCATCCTGTCGCTGCTGTTCGGAATTATCATATCCGCCGCAGCGCTTTATTTTGCAGTCCGCAATGTACCGTTTGCTGAACTGTTAGCCTATCTGTCATCTATTAACTATTGGTGGATTTTGCCTTCCGCTGTTATCGGTTTGCTCAGTTTTGCATTAAGGACGTATCGCTGGCAAATTATTCTTAGCTCTGCCAAATCATTGTCATTCTGGACGGCGTTCCATCCGCTGATGATCGGTTTTATGATGAATTGTATTCTGCCGGGACGTGTGGGTGAAATGGCCCGGCCTGTCATTCTTCACAAAAATGAAAATGTTCCTTTTAGCGTCGGTTTGGCTACGGTAGCGGTTGAACGGGTGTTCGATCTGATCCTTTTAATTACGCTTCTGGCTTGCGTGCTTACGTTTGTGCCGATTGACCCGAATCTTAATATGACTTTCGGTGATCACAATCTCAACCGTAACACTCTGATGGCCATCAGTTCCGGAATCGTTAAAATAAGTCTGGTTTTGCTCACCGGCATTATCCTGATAAGTATTCAGAAAACCCGGCAATTGATCTGCCAACTGATTTTAAAATTTCCAACATTTCTTTTTTTTCTGAGTCAGGCCGCCATAAACACGCTGCAACAAAAATTAGCTATGCCGTTTGTACGTCAGATTGATAACTTCGCATCCGGATTCGCTTTAATCAAGCAGCCCAAATCAATTATTCTCTGTTTGTTGATTTCCACGGCAATCTGGGTTTTGTCAGCACTATCCTATTATATAATGGCGCTGGGATGTCCGGGCCTTAACCTGTCATTTCTTGAAATTTTCGCCATGATGATTATTATCTGTTTTTTCATTGCTTTGCCTTCGGCACCCGGATTCTGGGGGCTGTGGGAAGCCGGTGGCATATTTGCGTTGGCAATTTTTGGCGTCACCCATGAAATTGCCGCAGGTTACACCCTGGCTAACCACGCGATTCAGCTTTTTCCGGTTATTATTGTAGGCCTGGCGTCAGCAATGATCACCAGTGTGAATATTTGGCAAGTGTCTTACGGTGAAGCGGAACCGCAAAGGCAGCCTGTCCCACATAAGTCCGATATTTAAAAGGAGGCCACAATGGCATTGCTCGAAATTATAAAATATCCTGATAAATTTCTTAAACACACAGCCACACCGGTTGCCGAGATCAATGATGAGATTCTGCAATTGATTGAAGATATGGCTGAAACCATGTACGATGAACCCGGTGTGGGATTAGCCGCCACTCAGGTTGGCCGGGATGAACGTCTTTTCGTTTATAATATATCCGATAATATGGAAAAGTGCGAATATGATGTTTTGATCAATCCTGAGATAATTTCCCATGAAGGCGTCAAAGTTATCGAAAAAGAGGGATGCCTCAGTGTTCCCGATTATAAGGCCAATGTAAAACGCTTTGCTTCAGTTACTGTCAGCGGCCTGAATCTTAAAGGCGAATCTGTACGCATTGAAGTCCAAGATATGATGGCAGCGGTGTTTCAGCATGAAATTGATCATTTGAACGGCATTCTGTTTATTGAGCATATCAGTGCTTTGAAAAGAGATATGTATAAAAGGCGTATCAAAAAAAAGTTGCGCAAAAAAGCCAAGAAAAAATGAAACAAGCCGGATTCTGCCAAAAAACAGATATTATCTTCATGGGAACGCCGGATTTTGCCGCAGTCACCTTGAAATATATGCTGAAGCAGGGGTGTCGGCTTTCTTTGGTGGTAACGCAGCCAGACCGACCCAAAGGACGCGGCCGTAAACTGATTGCACCTCCTGTAAAAACAGCCGCTCTGGAAAGTGGATGTGAAGTTGCGCAGCCCGTTTCAATTAAAAATGATGCGTTTATTGAACAGGTTCGGTGTCTTAAACCGGATTATCTAATCGTGGCAGCTTACGGACAGATTCTTCCGCAGGAATTGCTTGAAATTCCGCGTTTGGGCGCAATTAATGTGCATGCGTCTTTACTTCCCCGATACAGAGGTGCCGCGCCGATTCAGTGTGCGATTATCAACGGCGATCAGGAAACCGGCGTTACCACCATGTTTATGGATAGCGGCTTAGACACCGGAGCGATGTTGCTTTCCAAAACGGAACCCATCCTGCCTGATGACACGGCGGCCACGCTTCACGACCGTTTGGCGTTAATCGGGGCCAAATTGCTTTGCAAAACGCTGGAAAGCCATTATGCTGGGGAGATTACGCCTACGCCTCAGGATAATAATCAGGCCACGTATGCACCTTTATTAAAGAAAAAAGATGGTCGGATTGACTGGTGCAAACCTGCCCAACAGTTAGTCTGTCAAATTCGCGGTATGAATCCCTGGCCGGGTGCGTTCACCTTTTATGGCGACAAGCGTCTTAAAATTTTAGCTGCCCAGACTGCCGCAATGGAAACCCCTGCTAATCCCGGAACGGTGATTCAGGGATTTGCAGATGAATTGCGCATCGCCACCGGAGACGGCGCATTAAGTATTTTGGAAATTCAAGGCGCTTCCGGCAAACGCATGGGGATCAAGGCCTTTTTGCGGGGATGTAAAATGCCTCCCGGTGTGGTTTTAGGTTAATTCTTAAACAGAAACATGCCATAACTTATGCCCATTGACGCCCGCCAAACGGCCTTATCTGTTCTAAACCAGTTGGAGCAGGGCCGCCATACACTGGATCGTTTATGGGAGGAACGCTTGGGCGTTGAATCGGATGCGCCTAAAATGGCCAAGCGCGATATGGCCTTGGTGTATGTTTTAGTATATGGTGTTTTAAGATGGCGAAATCGTCTGGATCAGATTATCGCCCATTTTTCAAATACCCCTTTGCGTAAAATCCGCCCCCGCGTTTTAAATGTTTTAAGACTCGCCCTGTTTCAAATCATCTATTTAGACCGCATTCCCGTTTCTGCCGCAGTGAATTGTGCCGTCAATCAGGTCAAACGCCCCAAGTCCGTGTGGATCGGGCGCTTTGTCAACGGAGTGTTGCGCGCCGCATCCACCGGCTACACTCAAACCCCTTTTCCGGATTACAAAAAAAACCCGGTTGACGCATTGGCCGCACGCAAATCTTTTCCCCGATGGATGGTTAAACGCTGGTTAAAACGTTTTGGTTTGAACCAAACCGTCGCACTGTGCGATGCGATCAACACAATACCGCCTATTACAGTGCGCTTTAATTCGCTTTTGACAACGCGGCAAAAGCTTATGCAGGCGCTTCAAGACGAGGCACAGGAAATTCAGATAACACATTATTCTTCCTACGGAATTTCGTTGGAACATCCGCGCCGGTCTGTCCCGGAAATGAAGGCTTTCAAATCAGGATGGTTTCAAGTTCAGGACGAGGCCGCTCAACTGTCAGCCTTGTTGCTGAATCCTCAGCCTGGCGAAACCGTTCTGGATGCCTGCGCCGGTTTGGGCGGCAAAACCGGACATATCGCCGCTCTGATGCAAAACCGCGGTGTGATTGTAGCCACCGATTACAATAAAGCCAAACTCCGCAAGTTAGAAGATGAAATGGCGCGTTTGCAAATTTCGATTGTTACCAGCCATTTTCATAACCTTGCAAAACCTTGGAAAACAGCCGCAACCCATCGGGCAAAAATGCAATTTGACCGAATTTTGCTTGACGCGCCCTGTTCCGGCCTGGGGGTGCTAAGACGCAATCCTGACGCCAAGTGGCGCGCCAAACCGGATTGGAAACACTATCAGAACCGCCAATTGCGCTTCCTGGAACATGTCGCCCAAGCGCTTAAACCGGGCGGAGTTTTGGTATATACGGTATGCAGTATGGAACCGGAAGAAAATGAAGCGGTCATAGAGAAATTCCTTAAACGGAAGCCGGAATTTTATTGTGAAAAAAAACCGGACGGCCCGACTATCGAATTACCCGACAGTGTTCGCAAATTGGTTGATCAGAATGGATATTTAAGGACTTTTCCGCATCATCATAATATGGATGGTTTTTTTGCGGTGCGTTTGATGAAAGGTGTAAGTCAGGATCAGCCATGAAATGGCTTCACTGAAAAGTTGTGTGCTACAAACATGCCGCCCGCTTTTTGACTAAAGACATCGCCAAGACTGCAATTTCGGTTTCTTAATTTAAAACGCCTGAAATTTTCTGAAGGATATAAACAGCTTCCTGCGGACCGATTCTCCCGTCGTTATTTACATCTGAACAGAACGGTGGCTAAATCATTTACATATCAAATTCCCTTGCTTTGAAATCCTTTTGCCATTACTATGCCCGAAGTTAAATTATTTTTCTATTTCGTCCCTACGGGACTTGTCGTATAAGCAATCCTTTTTCTATAGATATTATGTCCCTAACGGGACAAAATGTAAACTGACAAATGAAGGAAGCCCAATTTAGTTTTATTCGTGTAATTCGTGTGCTTCGTGGTCAAAAATCAGGTTGAACAGTGTCCCGTTAGGGACATAATATCTATAGAAAGAAATCTTGCTAGTAGGCAAGTCCCGTAGGGACGAAATAGAAAAAGCGTAAGCTGCTTCAAAGCTGATATGAAGGAAGCCCAATTTAGTTTTATTCGTGTAATTCGTGTGTTTCGCAGTTAAAAATCAGGTTGAATAGTGTCCCGTTAGGAACATAATATCTATAGAAAGAAATCTTGCTGGTATGGCAAGTCCCGTAGGGACGAAATAGAAAAGCGTAAGCTGCTTCAAAGCTGATATGAAGGAAGCCCAATTTTTGTTTTTTTCGTGTAATTCGTGTGTTTCGTTGTTTAAAATTCATCACCTTTACTGAAAGCGACAATTAATATGAAAAAATGCACAATCAAAATCGAACCCGGCAATGACACCCAAGACGTAACTGTCAAATACAATGATATGAAATCCCATGCCATATCCGCATCCCGAATGGCGGATGTGATCAAGGCTTCGGAAACGGCTATCGGGCAGAGCAATGCCGTGGAAACAGGTCGGGAGCTGTTTTCTGTTTTAGATGGTTCGGGCGGTAGGCTGCGGGCTGAAATGGAAAAAGCCGATGAAACCGGTGAGGTTCTGGCGCTTTATTTGGATTTGCCCCCGGTTTATGACAGCCTGCCCTTTGAACTGCTTTTTGACAACGGGTTTTTGCTGCAGGATGAAGATTTGTATCTGTTTCGCCTGGCGGATACGAAAAAGCGGAAATATAAAACTGAATCGCGTGCCTTGGGCATTCTGTTCATGGCCTGTTCGCCTGAAGGGCAGACCGCATTGAATTTTGAAGATGAAGAGGAACTGATTTTGCGTGAGGCCGAGAAGTTGCAATTGAATCTTGCTGTGGAAGACAGCGGGTCCGCAGACGGTTTGAAGGATATGGTTATCGGTGCGGGCGGGTTTGACGTGCTGCATATTTCCGGTCATGCGGGCATTGATGATAAGCTGGGGCCGGTGTTTTACATGGAAAATGAAATCGGTTGGCAAGACAAGGTGACGCCTGAACGGTTCAACAAATCATTGCAAGGTTTTCAGCCCCGGATTCTGTTTTTATCGGGCTGTTCCACGAGCAAGCGCGATACGGAAACGAATGATCCGTCGTTCACCGAAAAAATGGTGTCATTCGGGGTTCCCTTTGTCATGGGCTGGGCCGAGCCGGTTTATGACTCGGCCGCTTCGAAAATGGCCGCGCAATTGTTCAAATATCTGGCCATGGGCAAAGATATTGCCGAATCCGTACGTCTGGCGCGAGGAGTGGTTCGGGATTTTGTGCATACCTGGGCGCTTTTTCGGGTGTATTGCAACCGGTCGTTACCGGATGCGCTGATTCCCGCGGGCATGGGCATTCGCACTCAAACCTATCGCAAGACCGTGCATCGCATGTTGGAACATAGCGAGATTCAGGTTCTGGCCCAGGGGTTTGTGGGGCGGCGGCGTCTGATTCAAAAAGGCGTCAAAGTTTTGCGAGGCTTTGAAGCGCAAAAAGGACTTTTGATCACGGGCGCGGCCGGTGTGGGCAAATCCTGTCTGGCCGGAAAGCTTATTGAGCGATTCGAGCAAAAAAAGCTCCTTGCATTTCACGGTAAACTGGAAACCGGGGCATTGTTTCAAAAATTCATCGATCTGTTTGAGCGTTTTGATATTCAAACCGGACTGGAAGCCATACATTCCGATAAGCCGCCTGAAGAGCGCCTCATGGGACTGTTTCGGCAGGCGTTGCAGGAATTGCCGGTCATTATTTATCTGGACGATTTTGAACGGAATCTCGAACGCCGGCCGGCCGGGGCTGATGATGCGGATGACGTGTTTCAAGTGAAAAAGGATGTGCTGCCCCTGGTTCGGGGCTTGCTGCGCGGCGTATCGTGGGCCGAGGGCCAATCCAATCTGATGATCAGCACCCGGTATCCGTTCAAACTGGAACATGCGGGCCGCGAATCGGTTTCCGAAAATCTGATCCGCATTGCGCTCATGTCCATGCGGGATGCGGAACTGAAAAAAAAGATCGAAAAGCTCGAATTCATTGCAAATAGCCCTCACCGGAAAATATACGAAACCGCGGGCCGAGGCAATCCCCGGCTGCTGGAATGGCTTGATAAAATTGCCGAGGAAGAGGGCAAATACGATCTGGCCGAATTGCATACACGGGTGTCGGGCAAACAGGAGGATTACATTGCCGAATACATGTCCGACTTGATTGCGAACACAGACGGCGAAGCATTCAATACATTTTTACATCGCTCGGCTGTGTATCGTCAGCCTGTGCCCGCAGATGCGTTTGCGGAATTCGGAACTGCTGAACTGTTGCGACGGGCTGTGTTGTTGACCTTGATGGAACAGGAAACCCGGCCGAACCGGGATGTGTATTGGGTGCATCCCATGATTCGGGACAAGCAACGGGAAAAACTGTCCGCATCCGACCAGACTGCCGCGCATGAAACGGCTGCAAAGTGGTATGAAACCGCAATCGAACAGACGGGCCAGGTGTCATATAGTTCGCTGTTCGAAGCGGTTTATCATTCCCTTGCTGCTGGCCGCATCCGGCAGGCGTGCAAACATGCGATTCCTCTGGGGGAAATGATGGAAAACATGCAACTGTACCGGGAACTCGTGGAAATGCAGCAAAATGTGGCGGAATCTGTCACGGCGGCGGTGATTGCTGAAGCACTTGCGGAAAAAGACGGGAATGTGGCCGAGTTGATGAGCGATCTTGGGGCTGCGTATCATACGATGGGGGATTATCACAGTGTCATCCAATGGACGGAAAAAGCCCTTGCCATTGATTTGAAAAACTTCAGTGAAAATCATCCGAAGGTAGCGATTCGTTACAACAACATCGGCTTGGCTTATGATGAATTGGGCGAGTACAGTAAAGCCATCAAGTATTATGAGCGCGCCCTTGCCATTGATTTGAAAAACTTCGGCGAAAATCATCCGAAGGTGGCGATTCGTTACAACAACTTCGGCTCGGCTTATAATGCATTGGGCGAATACAATAAAGCCATTGAATATTTTGATCGAGCCCTCGCCATTGATTTGAAAAACTTCGGCGAAAATCATCCGAATGTGGCGATTCGTTACAACAACCTCGGCTTCGCTTATCAATCATTGGGCGAATACATCAAAGCTGTCGAGTATTATGAGCGCGCCCTTGCCATTGATTTGAAAAATTTCGGCAAAAATCATCCGGATACGGCGATTGATTGCAACAACCTCGGCTTCGCTTATCAATCATTGGGTGAATACATCAAAGCCATCAAGTATATTGAGCGGGCCCTTGCCATTGATTTGAAAAACTTCGGCGAAAATCATCCGGCAGTTGCTAGAGCATATAACAACCTCGGATCGTCCTATAAAGCATTAGGCGAATACAGTAAAGCCATTGATTATTTTGATCGAGCACTTTCCATTGATTTGGAAAACCTTGGCGAAAATCATCCGAATGTGGCGACTCGTTACAACAATCTCGGCGAGGCTTATCAAGCATTGGGCGAATACAGTAAAGCCTTTGAGTATTATGAGCGGGCCCTTGGAATTTATATAAAATTTTTAGGTCATGAACATCCGAATACGAAGACAATAGAGAATAACTTGGAAACAGTTAGAAAGGCATATCACAATCAAAATTCGATTTTTGATGGAACACAAAAAAAATTAGCCGATGAAAAAATTGTTGAGAAAAAATTTGATCAAGCACCTATACTTCAATTTCTCAAAAAAGCTGGCTTCAAAATCAGTAAATTTTCAAATTCAAACAAAGTTTATGCTTCATCAGATAAAAATCCTTGGAAGAACTATTTCCATAAGGGAATCTACATTACTGCGTGCATAAACAGGTCACTTGACCGTGATGAAGCGAATATTATTTTTCAAAAAGCTATTGATTATACTGACCATGCACTTGTTTTAACAGATCGAAAACCAAAACTAGATGGATGGATGGAAATGGCAAGTATGCGTCTAAATGATAGAAACCCATTTATACTTATCCCAATAACGCAAGATATAATTAATGAAGGTATTTCAGAAAAGAAGGAAGCTAAAGTTTTTACTGAACACATTATCAAATTCATTAAGAGGTATAACCCATATGATGTGCGTAGCCCTGTATTTGATATTTTTGGTTTTTTTGGTCGAGAAGTAATCATGGATGAAATTCTAAGTGAACTGATGTTAGGAAAAAATATGGGATTGTTTGGTATTCATAAGATAGGAAAAAGTTCTGTACTAAAGGCATTGCAGAAAAAAGCTGAAATTCCAGTTGCTTATGTTTGCTTAGAAGAAGATATATCTTTGGATGAAATTATTGAAAGAATCATTAGCGGTTGGATAGATGATATTCATGTCAAATTTCCAGATTTTGCATTGAATGGCCAAATTGCAATAGATTCAATTTATAAAGAAAATTTTAAACCACATGCAGAAAAGTTATTAAAATACTTGGAAACAGTTGGCCAAATTCCATATTTAAGCATTTTTTTTGATGAAATTGATAAAATTGTTCCTTATAAAGAAGACGAAAAAACAATAATTAAACGTTATGTTAGGACAATGGATTTATTACGTGGATTCCAACAAGAAACAAATAGTATATCTTATCTTTTTGCAGGTGTTAATCCTTCATTTGCGAGAGTTAATTATTTTTGGGGCAATCAAAAAAATCCGATGCATCAGCTCATTATTGAAAAATTCTTACCACCATTAAACAATGATGAATGTGAAGTTATGTTAAAAAGTTTAGGAACTCAAATTGGTGTAATTTATAGCGATGAATCAATGGAGTTTATAATCAGAAAAAGTGGTTTACATCCTTTTATCGCGCGTAGATTTTGTAGCGTAGTTTATCAAAAATTTAAAGCGACTGGTGAAATACCATTTAAAATTGTTAGAGAAACTGCTGATGAATTCATTTATCATCCATCTTTAAATGATTACTTTAATGATCATGCTCTGTGGGGTGAGCTTTCAAAAGATGAAATATGGGGGAAAGGTGTGGGTAATGAAAATCATCGTATCCTCTGTGAACTAGCAGGCTCAAAAGAAGGATTGTCAAAGACCGACCTTTCATGTGGCCAAAATGACAGAATTATATTTGAAAAGGCATTTTCAGCTCTTAATGAAAGGAGTATCATTGTTAAGGACTTAACCGAATCTGATCACTATACAATATCGTTTGAATTATTTAAAGATTGGATTAATGCACACAAGATTTAATGAAGCAGTTAAAAAGATAGGAGTTTATTATGTCGATAAATCCATATAATTACGGAGTGCCTGTAACGCATGAAAAGTTTGTTGGTCGTTGGCAACAACTGAGAAATATTGCTAATACGTTTGATAGTGTAGAAGGTCACTCACATGCTTTAATAGGTGGACGACGATTTGGGAAAAGTAGTTTTCTTGAAGTATTACGATTTTTATTGATGGAAAGAATAAAACGATCATCTCATCACGATTATAATATTTTTCCTATAGTTATCAATTTAAAAAGAACTGAAGAAAATAGTCCTGTTGGTATTTTCGGCTTAATTTTAAATACAATTCATCAATATTTTAATTTAAAACGACTGAGGAATGACTTGGGAATAACTTTTAAACTACATTTAATAAACACAAAACTTAATAATTTCGTAGAACAAAACCGGAAAACATGTCCTTATCAGGAATTTGAGCATATCATTGATGAATTTTTGAATGTTTTTGAAGAAAAATACGGAATATCACGTATAGTGATCATGCTGGATGAAGTGGAATATTTACTCAACGAAAATTGGGCAACATCTTTTTTGGATAAGTTGCGCTCATTAATATATGATTCTTTCCTAAAGAAGCATATACGTATAGTGATTGCCGGGTCTTCCAAAGTACTTGAAGCTCGACAGAAAGGTTCTCCCTTGTTAAATATGCTAGAATTAACTCACCTTCACTCTTTAAAAAAAGAAGATGTTATCTCGATAGTTAAATGGGCGGGTATTGTTCCGAAGTCTGTTGCAAACGAAGTCTTTTACCAATGCGGTGGGCACCCTTTCATCGCCCAATATCTTATGTATTACATCTGGCAGGAAATAGAACATGAAAATGTTATGGATGTTGTTTCAAAGGTAATATACAAATTCAAACATGAGCGGTACGCTGATATCTATCAATGGAATCGTGAAATAGGCGACTCAGGACAAGATGTTTACAGATTGCTCGTCGAGCATGGCAAATGGCTTACGGAAAAAGAAATCCGAAAAACGATACATGACAAAAGAATAAAGGTTGATATCGCCTTAACCACGCTCTGTTATCATGGATTAGCAATTCATGATGGTTCATGGAAAAGTTATCGTTATTCAGGGGAACTTTTTAAAAGCTGGTTTATGAATAATTCATTTGCTTCTACTGAAAGATCAGCAGTAACTCAGAATAAAGACCCTTTGTTAAAGATTATCATCAAAAAGACTATTTTTCCAACAGCTTTCTGTTATTCTTTAACGAAAGATGAATACCCGTTAATCACTTGTAAAATAGATAACTCTTCAGCATCTTGTGGAAATTGCCGTGTAAGTGTCGAAGCTGAAATACAGGGCTACAGTAAAATTGTCACAGATACAAAAAAATTTTCAGCAGGAAAAACAGAAAATATAAGATTACTTACCAAAATTACCCATGAATCTTTATTCACTCTAAATGAAATTCGTCCGGCATACCTTAGGGTAATCATTAAGAAACATGATAAATCAGGTGTTTATCAACTTGAAGATAAGACATATGAAATTAAACTACATGCTGCCAATACCGCTCTTTTAGCTATTAAAAATGAAAAAGGCATTATTGAAGATTTAGCTGATTATTTATCTGTTTTTGTAATACCACATACAGAGGAGATCGAAAAAGCAATTAAATTAGCTGCTGAACGTCACCCTGAATTATGTATTGTCGGTTATCAAGGAGCAATGTTAAATGGCCGTGAGACAGTGCGATCTCAAGCCAACGCAATATTTAATACACTCAAAAAAGATTATCAATTGCTATATACTAATGCGCCAAGAAATTTTGGAAAAGAACCTAAAAAATATACCCAACGCGTTCGCCTTCCGCATGAGAGTATTATGATGAATCAAAGCCAAGCTAATTGTATCGATGGAACTGTTCTTTTTGCAAGTCTACTCGAAAACATAGGTATTGAACCGCTCATTACAATAGTGAAGGGTCATGCTTTTGTTGGATGGCGAACATGGAGAGGTGTCAATGAATATGATTTTTTAGAAACAACTATGATTGGTACAGGAACTTTCAAAGAAGCACTTGATGTTGGAAATGAACAATATAAAGATGCAATCAACAATAACTATGATAAAAACAAATTATTTGATCCTATCGGTTTTCTTCGTATCGTGGATGTAACTAAATGTAGAAAAAATGAGATAACACCTTTGCTGTAATCAATTAAAAATAAAGTAAAAACGTAAAAACTAAAAATGTCATTATAAACTTGGTGGTGATGTCATGAAAAAATGCACAATCAAAATCGAACCCGGCAATGACACCCAAGACGTAACTGTCAAATACAATGATATGAAATCCCATTCCATATCCGCATCCCGAATGGCGGATGTGCTCAAGGCTTCGAAAGCGGCTACCGGGCAAGGCAAGGCTGTGGAAACAGGTTGGGAGCTGTTTTCTGTTTTAGATGGTTCGGGCGGGTGGCTGCGGTCTGAAATGGACAAAGCCGATGAAACCGGTGAGGTGCTGGCGCTTTATTTGGATTTGCCTCCGGTTTATGACGGTCTGCCCTTTGAACTGCTTTTGACAACGGGTTTTTGCTGCAGGATGAAGATTTGTATCTGTTTCGCCTGGCGGATACGAAAAAGCGGAAATATAAAACTGAATCGCGTGCCTTGCGTATTCTGTTCATGGCCTGTTCGCCTGAAGGGCAGACCGCATTGAATTTTGAAGCTGAAGAAGAACTGATTTTGCGAGAGGCCGAGAAGCTGCATTTGAATCTCGCTGTGGAAGACAGCGGGGCCGCTGATGGTTTGAAAGATATGGTTATCAGAGCGGGCGGGTTTGACGTGCAGCATATTTCCGGTCATGCGGGCATTGATGATAAAAAGGGGCCGGTGTTTTACATGGAAAATGAAATCGGCTGGCAAGACAAAGTGACGCCCAATGCAGAATACCAATTGATGGCTGTATGCCGGATGTATTCAGATTGCTGATGACGAAGTTACACGCCGTCATTAGAACTCTCAGCCAGATGGGAAGAATTCTCTCGTCTGGAAATTATTCATATCATAAAGATGTGTGTCCATTACATCCCCATTCCCAAATTATATCCTGCTAAAAATATTTTTAAACTATCTTTTTCATCTGAAGCCTCTGTAATCTCATATTCAAGAATCGGATCTTCCAAATATTGCTTCTTATCAGGCAGCCATAAATTTTGTATTGCTAATTGTAGCTTATTATTAACCAAAGTTGAAAAAGGATAAATTCGCTTGGAATTCTTAATACGAATATTTCCTGACATTTTGCCCATACTCGATTGAAAAAGAAGAAAAAAATAATCGGAAAATACTGGTACGCTGACTTTGATTTCATTCCATTTGTGTTTCTTTGCTTCCTTAGATTCGGATATTAGCTTAATATTTTTTTCGATCGAGGTCGTGTTATTTTGAATTAATGTCAATTTTTTTTGAAGATCATTTATGTGGTTTTGTGATTTTATTTGAGCAGTAGCAGATATTTTATCTTTTTTTTCTGCTTCTTTTTTGCCAAAGTAATAAGTTCCTAAACCACCAGTTGCAGTAAGAAGCACTCCAATAAAAACTACAATATTGCTTATTGTCAGAAAAGACACAGTACTATTCCTTTTTTTTCGGTCACTTTTCATTTAACTATTTCAAATTTTTAATAACTTCACTAACTCCGTTCTTCTTTACTGATGCAATCTCTTTTTCACACCTTGTTTGGAATAACACATTTGGATTTTCCCTATAAGGTGGTGATTGGCCGCCTTTAGATGCTAACTATATAAATATACCTATGATGATTTGTAAATTTTTAGTGCTTGCAAAATATTAAGTGAGTTTGATAGCTTTGATAGACTTTTAGACGCCTTATTAGATTCGCTTTTATACTTTTCAGCGTGCTGTTTTATTTTTGATAATGACTCTCGTAACTCAACCAACTCCCATATCAAATCACTGTCTACTTCGTAAGTAATAAACTCATGTTGGCAGCGACTGCATATTCGTCCCCTCTGAAAAATCTTGATATCATCATGTTTATCTATGTACTTACGCTGTTCATAATCATCCGTTTTACATGATATTTTTGCAACAGACACTGCTTCACATTTTCTATGTTCTTCGCAGCTTGGACAAAACATTTTTGTTCCTTTTGGTTTCGACCGTTTTATTTTTGTTTTCACTTTTAGTCTCGGCCGTTTTATTTTTGTTTTCACTTTTAGTCTCGGCATTTTACTCTCCTTGTTTATTTTTCGCTAATTCTAAAAAAACCAGCAACCTTTTTCCGCCAGAAATCATGTCAGTAAAGAGGTTGCTGGATGTTACGCCACAGTCCGTCCCACATTTATCTCTTACCACATCAAAAATAGTGGCGCAAATAATTTTTTACTCACATGACAAATTTACAAAAAATCATCCTATTTTTGGATGCCGTGGAATGGTACACACCTACCAATATTGCTATTCTGCTGTATTCTGAAAAGTCTATAAATAAGAACCCGTGTTCAAGGTTTATTATAAGCACCAGTAAAAGCATTCTGTTTAAGCCCCGATTCAACCACCGAATGATTGAAAAGCGGTTTCAATAGAATTGCGGTTTTTTCAGACACCGGAGCACACTCAGGAGAAAAACGGATTTCCATTCTTAATCATAATCTAAACGATCACGATTAAGAGAAAGAAATTATTGCTTCCGGCGTAATTATTCACTATAATAGTTTTAAAAAAGTAACATTACAGCTAAGAGGGAGGAAAGGGAACCATGCAAGAACAAATCAACACCGTTTGTCAAATGTTAAAACAGGGACAACCTTGTGTCATGGCTTTAGTGCTTCATCAGGCGGGGTCGGCTCCCAGAGCGGCGGGTGCCCGTATGCTCATCAAACCGGACGGCAAAATCTTGGGCACAATTGGCGGCGGCATTATGGAAGCAAACGTCATTGAGGCCGCCCGGGAAGTTTTCGACTCCCAGAAAAGTATCACAAAAACCTTTGATATGACATCCACTATCGTCGATTCAGCAGATATGATCTGTGGTGGTCGGATGGAAATCCTGATCGAATATTGCACGCCTGAAAAAGAGCTACTTCGGCTTTTCAATGATCTTCGGCATGAACTTGATCGGTACCGGAAATGTCTCTTGGTAACGGAACTGATGCCATTGTCCGGGAATACCTGGCAAGTGAGGCGTGCTTTGATCCGTAAAAACGAGTCTATATACGGTGATGCGGTTATTCCGGTGCACCTGAACGCTGAAATCAAAGCGAATATGGCTAATATGAGAAATCCTGTTCTAAGGGAAATTGATGGACAACGCTTTTTTGTCGAACCTTATGCGAATATGGGAACAGTTTATCTTTTCGGTGCCGGCCATGTGGCTCTCGAAGTTGCCAATCTCGCCAAAAATGTGGATTTCCAAACTGTTGTCATGGATGACCGCCGGGAGTTTGCCAACTCAGACCGTTTCGTAACGGCCGATGAAGTTATCGTGCGGCCATCCTTTGAACATGCTTTGGAAGGGCTGGAAATAGATGAAGACAGTTACATGGTAATCCTCACTCGCGGACATAGCTACGATAACACAGTGTTGCGTCAGGTGTTGCGTACTTCGGCCGGCTATATCGGCATGATCGGTTCTACTCGCAAGCGGGATACAATTTATAAAGCCCTGCAAAATGAGGGCGTTTCGGCCCGTGAACTGGAACGGGTACACTGCCCTATCGGGCTTGCAATTAAAGCGCAAACCCCGGAAGAAATTGCCGTCAGCGTTGTTGCTGAATTGATTCAATCGCGTGCATCCCAATAATTGTCGAGGCTATCGTATTTCCAAAAAACGGCAGCCCCTTAAATAAACTACTGTTGTGTCAAGTGAAAATCAGGAGTGCAAACTTCAGTTTGCCGCTTTTGGAGTGTTTTGGCAAACTGAAGTTTGCATTCCTGCCCGTCAGCTAAATGTTGACACAACACCACCCGGATTCAGTAGCACGTTCCACTGACGCGCTCTACAATTCAGGTATATTTTTTTGGGCAAATCCATTACTTTTTGACTGCCAGCAGGCGGTCGATTTTTGATTGCAGTTGCATTTTAGCTAAACTCATGGCACCCAGTTTCCCTCGTGCGCGCCCCAACTGAAGCCCTGTTTCAATAACATTGGCTGGTGTTTCGGGCTGTTCAGATTCCGGTTTGCGCTCTAATGCAAGAGATTTGGTAGGGCAGGTGGACACGCATAATCCGCATCCGATACAGCGTGTCAAATCCAGTGCCACTTTATCATCTTTTAACTCAAGAGCGTCCATTTGACAGCGTTTTACGCACACGCCGCAACCATTACAGGTTTCGGGCGTCAAGGTGGCAATAAAAGCGGAAGCGATCAGACTCGCCGAATTCGGTTGCAGTCTGACATTTCGTAATATTGCACAGCAACACCCGCAACAACAACAAATATTGACAATTTTACGGCTGTTACCGGGTTGCAGAACAAGTCCGGATTTGTCAGCCAGTTTTAGAATATCAAGAACTTCGCTTCGTTCAATCACTCTTCCCAGTCCGTTATGTTGGTAATAATCGGCCCCCAGCCCGAAAACCAGACAAGATTCCAGCGGTTTATCGCATCCTTCGCCCACTATTTGGCGCTCCTTGCGACAGATACAAGGCGCAACAACCGCTTTCTTTTTATCCCACACCAATTTTTCGGCGGCTTCGTAAGGAAGCACATCCAGTTGCGGTGTGATACTTCGTCCGATGGGAATCGTGCGCAGTTGAGGCATTTTCTTCCAGGATTGATCTAACAGTGTGGGAGCATAAATCTCCATATCTTCGATCAATTCGGGGTTCAGATCATTAACATGATATTCCCATATACCGATAACAAACTGGGCCGCCATATAAAGCGTTTGCCCGTTATGGTGCGCAATTCTGTAAATAAGGCCTTTTTGGGACATCTCTTTAAGGCGTTTTCGGGATTCTTCAACTGAAATTCGGGCGCGGCGGGCGATTACATACGCCTGTTCCGGTATTAATGTCAGCCGGATTGCCAAATCCGCTTCTTCTTCTGAAAAAAGCCGTTTTAAAATACGCAACTCAACACCACTGTCCGTAGAAGGAAATCCGCCTGGCAGATTATCCAGATGACGTGCCAATTTTTTGTATATTTTTGCTGTCATATTATCCTGCTTATTATAAAATTCTTGAAAGTTTGAAGTTATTTCATATACTTTTGATCAAAACTACCAGCCGTTCGATAAGTAAAAAAATAAAAAAAGAAATCCCGGCAACCATAATAACACACGCACCTGATGTCAGGTCAAAGGTGTATGAAAACCACAGGCCGCTCAAAGTGAAAACAGCTCCCAGCAGACCGGAACCAAGCATCATCTGAAACATTGATTTGGCGTATTTTTCGACGATAAACGGTGGGATGGTCAGTAAGGCGATCACCATAATCAATCCGACAACTTGAATCACCATCACGATTGTTACCGCCAACATCCCGATCAGCATAAAATAGAGCGCCTGTACCGGTACACCACGAATACGTGCAAATTCTTCATCATAAGACATCGCCAGCAAATCCTGATAGAAAAAAGCCGTCAATCCCATGATAACAACTGCGACAACAAGCATAATCCAAATATCGCCAGCCGAAACAATGAGAATACTGCCGAACAGGTAGCTCATCAAATCGACGTTATATCCGGGGGTTAAGTCTGTTAAAATGATACCGCAAGCCATTCCCACAGCCCAGATCACGCCAACAACAGTGTCAGCACGATGTTTGGAGTGCATACTGACCGCCGCCATGACCATACCGGCCGCCAGTGAAAAGCCGATGGTGCAAATCATGTAAGGCCAACCGAAATAGAAGGCCAATCCGATTCCACCATAAGCGGCATGGGCAATCCCGCCGGAAAGAAAAACGATACGGTTGGTAACGACCAACGCGCCGATAATACCACAGATAAAGCTTACAAGCAAACCGGCTGACAGCGCATTGCGCATAAATTCAAATTGGAGGATTTCCGGCATATTATTCCGCTCAGTGATCTTGCAGCACCCGGTGAGGCAGTCCGTGAGCGATTAACTCAACCGGACAAACTTCATCATCTTCTGTGCAAGGGTACATGGTTTCCAGCATTTCACCGGTGATTTCAGCCTGATCGTGATAGTGCAAGCCTTTGTTCACGCATGCCACGGATTTTACATACGTTGAAATTACCAGCAGGTCGTGGCTGACTGCCAGTATGGTAATTGATTTATTCAGTTCTTTTAGCAATCTGAAAAAATCGGCCTGTCCTTTGGCGTCAATACTGGCAGTGGGTTCGTCTAAAAGCAACAATTGGGGCTGCGCTGCCAATGCCCGGGCGATCAGCACACGTTGCCGCTGACCTCCGGAAAGCGCGCTGATCTTGCTATCCGCATACGCGTCCATCTCCAATTGTTCCAGAATTTCAAGTGCTTGGCAGCGTTCTTTGGTGATATTGCTGCGCCAGCGTGTCCTTTTAATTTGGGGTTTAAGCATGCCCATTCGGACAATATCGGTAACGGTAATGGGAAAGTTGCGTTTAAGATGAATATCCTGTGGAACATAGCCGATATGATGTGATGCTTTATTGGCCGGTTGTCCCATGACGCGAATCGAACCTATCTCCGGTTTGAGCAAGCCCAGAATCAATTTCAGCAACGTTGTTTTGCCGCCTCCATTAGGGCCGATCATGGCAATAAAATCGTTAGGTTTGACCGTAAGATTCACATTCTGAAGCGCTGTTTGTCCGTTATAGCGAAAAGAGACATCTTTGATTTCAACAATGGGAAAATCCATATTTGTCCACTTATTTCAGAACCGTTTGGAATGTTTTGGCAAGCTCACGTAAATTAGCAGGCCAATCAGCGGCAAGAGGGTCTGCGATAGCGACCCGGCCGCCGATTTCACGAGCGATCAGCTGGGCGCTTTTAGATGAAAATTGTGGCTGCACAAAAATCACTTTGATAGCGTGTTGCCTGGCATATTTGATCAACGCCTTGAGTTGCGCCGGTTTCGGTGATTTGCCTTCAATTTCGACGGGTGTTTGTTGAAGGCCGTAGGTGTGAGCAAAATATCCCCACGAGGGATGAAACACCATAAATCGCTGTCCCTGCTTTTCAGCAAAAATATTTCTTAAATCCCCATCCAAATCGACAAGTTCGGAAATAAACGCTTTATAACGGGTTTGATAAGCGGAACGATTGGCCGGATCGGCTTTTTGAAGAGCTGTTACAATTTTATGGGCTTGCATCATTACCAGTGGCGGTGATGTCCAGATGTGAGGATCAGGGGTGCCGGATTGACCATGATCTTCATGCGAATTTTGTTCATCCTTGCTATGAGAATGTCTTTTCATAGCAAGTTTGTCGATGCCATGATCGGTGGGAATAACAGTTAGAGCGGGATTGGAAGCGGCAATTTTTTTGAGCCACGAATTTTCAAACGGCACACCAATGGAAAAATAAATTTTTGCTTTGGTCAGTGCGGCCATCTGTGAAGGTTTGGGTTCATACGTCGCCGGGCTGGTGTCAGGTTGAACCATTACCCGAACATCAACTAAATCCTGGCCAATTTGTTCCACAAAATATTTTTGCGGAACAATGCTGACAAACACAGATAATTTGTTTTGAGCCACTCCTGTTTGAACAAAAACAAAAGATATTGTAAGAACAAGAATTATTTTAAGTATTAATCGCAATTTATTAAATTTCCGATGTAATTATAAGCAATGGAACCACGAATGAACACGAATAGACACGAATGAATTATTTTTATCAGTGTTCATTCGTGGTTCACACTTCTTTATTACCACCTTATTGATAACTAAAAAAGGGAAAACGTTTAACGTTTTCCCTTTTTTTAGTTCGTCAGTCCTAAGTGATCATAACTTAGTGATTATTTACGCCCCGAATATTCGTTATACGCCATTACAACCGTGCGATAAGCGATATGTGCGAGTTTAGAGTACGGCAGTGACATAAAAAGTACAAAAACGAACATTAGATGCAGAAAGTAAAAAAAGTAGGTAGGACAAGCAGTGCCAGCCAAGCGTGTCATTTCAGTCAGCATACCGGTCAGACCGACGCCGAACACCAATCCCAGCAGATACCAGTCTTTATACATGCTGACCTGATCATCTTTTTTCGAGAGACGGTTTTTAATCATCAGTCCGCTTCCAATCAACAGCGTAACACCGCTGACGTTAGCAAGCCATTTTACTGGGTTTAATTGACTGTAAGGGCCGGGAATACGAAAAACATCCAACACGACAAAAAAGATACCCGTCACGATTGCCAAGCCAATAAATGAATATAAGACCATCAAATGGGGCGTGTCGCGATCACTATTTTCGCTACATTCTGAAAATTTGTCCTGCTTCAGTATTATGGGCAACACGCGCACAAGGGCCTGTCCCAATTCCTTGTAATCTAGCTCCTTTTTTTTAGTTCTGCCATACAAAACGGCGTCGGCATGGATATCGTTGAGATAATCTTTCAGGCTCAGAACCAAACTAACGGTAAGCAAAAGGGCCAATAAGGGAAAAATTATCTGTACCAATATTACGGAGAAAAATTTTGCTTGTACAATAGCTCCGGGTTCCGGTGAAAAATTAAGCTGCCCGGTAAGCAGACCTATCACCAAAAAAATAACGACCGGGATAGCAAATAAAATCGGTAGTTTTTTCGGATCATTCACCCAATCAGCCAAAAATTTCGGTTTGGCATAAGCGGCAACCGCATAAGAGCGCAGTGCGGATAAAACATCGCCCGGCTTGGCGCCACGCGGGCATTTATCAGAACAATCCCCGCATTGGTGGCACAACCATATATCGCTGTCCTTCACTAAGCGGTCTTTCAGTCCCCATGAAGCGGCGATCATCTCTTTACGGGGAAACGGTTTGGTATCCGGCGAAATCGGGCAAACCACCGCACAAGTGGCGCATTGAAAACATTTTTTCACATCGCCGCCGCCTAACGCCTTCACATCTTTAATAAATTCAACATCCGGTTCAACCAGATATGTATCAGTCATATTGACACCTCCTTTATGAATGGGGAATTCGGAATGGGGAATGTGAAATTCCGCATTCCAAATTCATAATTCCAAATTTCTTAGAAGCCTTTGAACGGATTGGGGCCGAGGTCTTCGATCATTTCCACAAATTCGTTGATCATCTGTGGAATCTTATCATATTCGTCAATTGCAATTTGCCACTGGGTAACGCGCTCTTCTTCCAAAGCCAGACTGGAAAGGGCATCGCCAATCTTTTTCATGCGGACTTCGGCCAGTTCGCTGCCTTTCATAAAATGGCACTGGTAATCATCGCCATGTTTACAGCCTAACAAGAAAGCGCCGTCCATGCCTTGAGCCAAAGCATCTTTAATCCAGATCGTATTGACAGAGCCGAGACAACGCACCGGAATAATGCGTACATCAGCAGAATAGCTCATACGATTCAGCCCTACAATATCCAGGGCAGGATAGGCATCGTTTTCACAAACCAGGCCTAAAATTCTGAACGGCGGTTCATCATAGTCATCCTCAGATGGAACGCCGACCGCTTTGACCATCGAACCGATACTGTCGATGTTGTAATCGGCAAAGCCGATAATACGCTCGGGACACGCTCCCATACAGGTACCGCAACGCCGGCAACGGGTGGGATTAGGTTTGGGCGTGCCTTTTTCATCATCATCCAAAGCGCCGAAAGGACATTCCACCGTACAGCGTTTGCACTGGGTGCAGCGTTGAAAGAAAAAGTCGGGGAAGGTCATATCACCGGAACGCGGATGAACGGCCACGCCGCGATTTACCGATTCAACACATTGAATCGCTTTGAGCGCCGCGCCGCACGAGTCTTCCATCGCTTCTTCAATGGTCATAGCGCGTCGGATAGCGCCGGCGGCATAGATTCCGGTACGCTGTGTTTCATACGGAAAACAGATAAAATTGGAATCCGCATATTCGTCAAACAGCTCGTTATCTCTGAATCCCGGACCTTGGCGGTAAGCGATGTTGATAACCGGGTCGTCTGCCGTAACCGGCGTCATACCGGCAGCTAACACCACCATATCGGCTTTGACTTGGAGTTTTTCACCTAACAAGGTGTCATCAGCCTCCACAATCAGGCCGTCACCGTTTTGGGATACGCTGACCACTTTGCCCTTAGTTAAAAAGATGCCGTCGTCCTGCTGGATGCTTTTATAAAAATACTCTTGCAGGCCGGGGGTGCGAATATGTTGATAAAAAACAAATGCTTTGCCGTCATCATAATCTTCGCGCACATACTTGGCCTGTTTGAGAGCAACCATGCTGGTAACAGCACCCGTGTAAGCAAAATCAGCGTCATCATCGGGAACCGGATTCTGGATAAAAACCACAGATTTGGCTTCTTTGCCATCCGAAGGCCGTGTAATAGTGCCTTGCGTGGCAATCTCTTCAAACTGACTGTTAGTTATAACATCCTGTAATTCTCCGAAACCGAGATGCGCGATCTGCTCTTTATCCGGTTCGGCCGGACGCCAACCCGCAGCGAGAATCACCGCGCCGAACATTTCACCATCCGGGTCTAACTGCAAAATATCTTCTTTACCTTCATTATACTCAAGGTAGCGTTTGTGTTGCTCTTCAACATCAAGATCATCGCCTTTTTCATCCTTGGTCATCTCTTCGGGAAGTGGAAAAGGCACATCAAACTTGGTTTTTTCACCAGGTTTTTTGAGGGAAACTGTAAATTCACCCGGTTGCCCTGCAATACGAGCAACAATGGTTTCAGTCTTGATCGTGATTTTGTCGTGAATTTCCGCCTGTGTGATTTTAGCGGCGATCATTGGTGGAAGCAGTTCTTCATAAGGTGCATCCATAGGCAATTGTTTGCGCATTTTAGCCGCATAACCGCCCAGAGCCGCTTCTTTTTCCACAACAGTAACTTCGTATCCTGTGTCAGCGGCTTCAATAGCGGCGTTTAAACCGGTTACACCGCCACCGATAACCAATATTTTCTTACTAATGGCATCCAACTTGAACGGTTCCGGCAGATCGACTTTTTCAACTCGCGCCATCCCCATTTTAATATAATCTTCGGCTGCCATCTGAACGACGTCGAAGTTTTCTTCATCCTCTTTTTCTTCTTCGGTCAGGGCTGGAAATTCGGAGCGCGGATGTGACCACACCACCTGTTCTCTGATATTGACGCGATCAACGATACAGCCATCAAACTGAAAAATATCAAAGTTTACGCGGCGCGAACAACCGGTAATCACCAGTGTATTGGTTCCTTTTTCGCTAATATCCTTTTCAAGCAAGGCAACGCCTTCTCGACCGCAAAGAAAAGGGTGGGTTTGCACAGGAAGTCCTTCTTCTTCCGGAACTTCACACAGCGCTTCGACATCAAGGGCGTCTCCGATTCCACAGCCTGTGCAGATATAAACGCCATATTTTTTATCCATGGTATTTTACCTCCTCACCAGGGTTTGAATCGCTTTAAGGGCCATACCTGTGGCATTCTGATTGGATGAAACCACGTCTGCCGGTTTGTTGGCAACGCCGGCCGCAAACATTCCGCCCTTTGCAAAATCGTTAATAATAAAGCCATCTTCAGTATATTGCAGGTCTGCCGGAAGTTTGGCAGTTGCCGTGCATGGTTGCATACCGGTTGCCAACACAGCCATATCAACCGTCTGATAGATTTTTTCTCCTGTAACGGCGTTTTCAGCAACAACTGTGATATTTTTGGTTTCCGGATCCTCATTGACTTCGGCGACTTTGCCTTTGATAAAGAAAACGTTTTCATCCGCTTTGATGTTTTTGTAAAATTTTTCATAGCGGTAGCCCGGCGCGCGCAGGTCAATATAGAAGATAAAAATTTTGGCATCCGGATAGCGTTCACGTATGTAAGTCGCCTGTTTTAAAGAAGCCATGCAACATATATAGGAGCAGTACGGCAGGTAGTTTTCATCTCTTGAACCGGCGCACTGAACAAAAGCGATGCTTTCCGGCGCTTTGTCGTCTGAGGGACGCAAAATCTGGCCTTTGGAAGGGCCATTGGGAGCGGCCAGACGCTCCATCATCATATTAGTAACGATGTTGGGATAAAGCCCGAAACCAAGATTATCGATCTTGCGAGCATCATACGGTTCCCATCCGGTCGCCCAAACAATCGCTCCGACTTGCAGATTGATCGTTTTGGTCTCCATCTCCAAATCAATGGCGTCATACTTACATGCTTCCTTACATTTTTCAGCATCCTGCGTGCCGATAATCTGCGGCGAAATCACATAGCGTGATGGAAATGCCATGCCAAATGGCAGATAAGCACCCTTAATGCGATCCATGCCAAGATTGAATTCATTGGAGACTTCCATTTCGCAAACCGCTTCACAATCACCGCAACAGGTGCAGTTTTCGTTGACATAACGAGGGTTTAATCTAACAGTTGCATCATAAGCGCCAGGTGAACCTTCCACTTTTTCCACTTCGGCGAGTGTAAGAACCTTGATGCGAGGGTTGTCCTTAATGCGTCGGTAATTGATTTCAAGACCGCAGGTCGGCGGACACAACTTGGGAAAATACTGGTTTAACTGTGAAACCCTGCCGCCCAGGTAAGGATTTTTTTCCACCAGAAAAACCTCATATCCCACCTCGGCCGCTTCGATAGCCGTGGTCAGACCGCTGATCCCACCTCCCACAACCAAGAGGCTTTGGCCTTGGGGAGCTGTTTTTTCGTTTGCCATGCTATTCCTCCGTTTATTCAGTTTTAACTTTTAGGTATCAGGAACGGTGATTAAATAACTTAACCAATTGAAATTTATTAATCATAATCTTAATTTTAATTTTAAATAAAAAAGTGATTAAAATTAAGATTATGATTAAGAGAAAAACGCTAAACGGGAGAGTTATTTATTCCGTATTGCTTAATAAAAACCTCCGGACACAATCTTAAAGCGTCCGGAGGTCGGTAGTTCAATTCAAGTCAAACACATATCAAGATTAATCGGAAATGATCTTAACATAGTCTTTCTTGAAACATTCCCATTTATCTTCTTTGGGATCATACTTGGAGTTGGTGAAGCAGAACCAGTTCTCGTCATCCTGTCCGGGATAATCCGCTTGATAGTAGAAACCTGGGTAACGGGTTTCTTTGCGGTACTGGATGTGACGCAGATGTGATTCAACTGTCCAAATGCGGTGGAAAATTTCCCAGCAGCGCATCAGTTCATGCAGATCGCCGGCAGCCAGTTTTTCACAGTCTTCACGCATGGTCTGGAGAAGTTCCATGATAATTTCCAGAGACTTACTGGAGGTCGTATAAAATGTGGCTGTGCCAGCGCCATACTCGTGGGTGGCTTTCATCAGGCGCAAAGCCATACCAGCCGGTTTGACATACGCCGGGTTGATATCTTCGGCGGTTGTATAAGCGACATTGTCCAGATAAAGGCGAACCGGTTTATAAATCAGGTCAACCAATTCTTCTTTAGATTGGCTAAACGTCGGCGTAAAATCGGCGTTGTCGCGCACAAAACGACACATTGATTTTGCAACTGTACGGCCTTCCGCATGGGAACCGGAAGAGAATTTATGGCCGGAGCAACCTACACCGTCACCGGCGGTGAACAGGCCGTTAACCGTGGTCATACGGTTATAGACTTTGTCTTTATATTTGATTTTGTAGCTATCCGGAACCCAGTCAAAATCCGGGCCGGAAGTCCACAGACCACAACAACCAGAGTGAGAACCCAACAAATAAGGTTCGGTCGGCATAACTTCGGAATTTTTCTTTTCCGGTTCAGTGTTCTGAGCACACCAGAGGTTGGCCTGGCCACAGGTCATGTCAAGAAAATCTTCCCAAGCTTCGGATTCAAGATGCTTGAGTTCTTTTTTGCTCATGGTTTCGCCCAGAGCAGCCAATGCGGAAACGGTGTCCATAATGATTGGGCCACGGCCGGCTTTCATTTCAAACAGCATCAAGTGGTTACGCAGACAGGTCGGTGTGATTGCTGCGGTACCGTACGGTGCGTAATTTTCCAACTCTTGTTTGGCAGCGTCACTGGCAGCAAAATTTTCGCCCAATCCGTTCAGGGTTTTGGCTTTGAACAGTAAGAACCAAGCACCTACAGGACCGTAACCATCTTTAAAACGGGCTGGGGTGAAACGGTTTTCCATCATGGAGAGTTCGGCACCCACTTTCATACACATGGTGTAGGTGGAACCGGCATTCCATACAGGATACCATGCACGGCCTTTACCTTCGCCAACAGAACGGGGCTGATAGATATTCACAGCGCCGCCACAGGCTACCATCATGGTTTTACATTTGATGATGTAAATTTTGTTTTCACGTACGGAAAAACCTACGGCGCCGGCAATGCGGTTTTCTTCATTGGCGTCCAGCAGAAGTTCAACAATAAAACAGCGTTCTAAGATATTATCATCACCGATTGCCAATTTAGCGGCTTCAGCGACAACACGTTTGTAGGACTCACCATTGATCATGATTTGCCATTTACCGGTGCGAACAGGTTTGGCTCCACTTTTAAGCGTTCCTACCTTCTGGCCTTTTTTACCATCCAGGTTTTTGCCGTCATCGGTCAGTTTCCATACCGGCAAACCCCACTCTTCAAACAGATGAACAGAGTCATCAACATGGCAACCGAGATCGAAAATCAGGTCTTCACGTACGATTCCCATAAGGTCGTTGCGCACCATACGGACATAATCTTCAGGTTTGTTTTCACCGACATAGGTGTTAATCGCGGACAGACCCTGAGCCACCGCACCGCTTCTTTCCATCGCAGCTTTATCACACAATAAAACGGATGCGCCTTCGGGCAACCATTTTTTAATTTCAAATGCTGTTCCGCATGCGGCCATGCCACCGCCTACGATCAGAACATCAACTTCACGCTCCTCAACTTCCGGGTCCCTAACGGCCTTACGTTCGCCTTGGGGAATATTGGGTAATGCCATCTTACATCCTCCTTAAATATAATTAATTCTATTTTCTATTTCGTTTGACAGACACCGATTCTATCTCGCTTAAGCGAGTTCTTGCGGAGTCGGAAGTGCGTAGCCGTCTGCTTCTTCGGTGGAAAGCAATTCGCTGTCCAGGTCTTTGCCTTTCATATCAACATACGCATTAGCAGCTCCTTCGGGAGTTGTACGGATAGGGAACTTAAAGCGTTTGATAAGGCCATTGCGGAACTTACAGGTCCACATCACATCTTCGGTGCCCATTAAAGGATAGATGCTGCTTCCCAGCGGTACAAAATCGGAATACCCTCTGACTTCAATTGCCTGCGACGGACAAATTTTGACGCAGGAAAAACATTCCCAACACTGATCCGGTTCTTGATTGTACGCTTTCATGGCGTTGGGTTCCAGAACCATCAGGTCGTTCGGACAGATGTACTCACATGCGGTTTTATCTCCGCCCTTGCAACCGTCACATTTTTCGTCAATTACAAAACTTGGCATTTAATGATACCTCCTGTTAATGTTGTTTGATACTTAAATCACACTTAAACACACTATCTATTTATATAGTTTTTTGCCTTCATATCTTTGTGAAAGCATATTTAACTCGAAAATTACAAGTTTAAAATTATTCCGTAACAGTTTCCAAAATTTGTGTTTAAAAATTATATGACACGATTTGAAAATTTATTATTGATCATATTTCGCTTTCAGACGAACAAATAAAAGCATTTAGCATTAGAAAAATACCTTGTCAAGAACTTTTGATATACAAAAACATCTAATTTTATTCGGTTTCATGCTACAACGTGGTGTTCAAATCCATTTTGAAGAGCCATTGGTACAAATTGACATAAGAATGAAAATGTTTAATTTGTTATTTAAGAATATTATACCTTATATATTATTGCAGGAGCATAAAATGCGATTTGACAAATTCACTTTAAAATCACAGGAATTGATCCAAAACTCCCACAATCTGGCGGTGCAATATAACCATCAGCAGATCGAACCGGAGCATTTACTGGCCGCGATGTTAAGCGAGCCGGAAGGAATTACACGCGCCATGTTACATAAATTGGGCGCATCCCCCGGAGAAGTGGCTCAGGAACTGATCGCTCATTTGAATAAATTTCCCAAAGTAAGCGGTGCCGGTGCCGGCGAAGCCCATATTTCGCACCGCACCAAGCGTGTGTTGGACGCCGCTTTTGCCCAAGCATCCAAAATGAGGGATCAATATGTCGGCGTCGAACATATTTTAATCGCTATCAGTGATGAAAAAGATGGCGATGCCGGACGTATCCTTGATCGTCACGGTGTCAAACCTGAATCTATCTTAAAAGGGTTAAAAGATATCCGCGGTTCGCAACGCATCGTCGATCCCAATCCGGAAGAAAAATACCAGGCATTGGATAAGTTCAGCCGGGATTTGACCGCTTTGGCACGCTTGGACAAGCTGGACCCGGTCATTGGACGTGATGAAGAAATCCGCCGGGTGGTACAGGTGCTTTCCCGACGACGCAAAAACAATCCGGTTCTGATTGGTGAACCCGGCGTTGGTAAAACAGCCATTGTTGAGGGATTGGCGCGACGTATTGTTGCCGGTGATATTTCCGAAACTCTCAAAAATCGACGATTGATGGCACTTGATATGGGTGCTTTGATTGCCGGAGCCAAATATCGGGGTGAATTTGAAGACCGTCTCAAAGCGCTTTTAAAAGAGGTCGAAGCGGCTGAGGGCGAAGTCATTTTGTTCATTGATGAACTTCACACGCTGGTGGGAGCCGGTGCCAGTGAAGGCGCTATGGATGCTTCCAACATGCTCAAACCCGCTCTGGCACGCGGGACGCTGCGATGCGTCGGTGCCACCACGATCAATGAATACCGTAAATATATCGAAAAAGATGCTGCTTTGGAACGGCGTTTTCAACCCGTAATGGTACGCGAACCCAGTGTGGAAGATACCATTTCGATTTTGCGCGGCCTGAAAGAAAAGTATGAGGTTCACCACGGCGTTCGAATCACAGATGCGGCTATTGTGGCGGCAGCAACGCTCTCTAATCGCTATATAGCGGATCGTTTTTTGCCTGACAAGGCCATTGACCTGATTGATGAATGCGCTTCTAAACTCAGAATTGAAATCGACAGCATGCCCGCTGAAATTGATGAAATCCAGCGCAAAGTCACCCAGATTGAGATTGAACGGCAAGCCTTGAAGAAGGAATCGGATCCGGCTTCCAAAGAACGTCTTATCCGTCTGGAACATGAAATCAGCGCCATGCGGGAATCTCTGGATGCCATGAAAGCCCACTGGCAAAATGAAAAGGATGTAATCCAATCCATTCGCAATATTAAGGAGCAACTCGAACAATTAGGCAGTGCCGCGCAGCAGGCCGAACGCGCCGGCGATCTGGCGCGCGTAGCTGAAATTCGTTACGGCCAAACTGCCCAATTGCAAAAACGGCTGGAAACAGCTAATGCCGATCTTGAGCGACTTCAAGCAGACCGTAAAATGCTGAAAGAAGAGGTGGATGACAAAGATATCGCCGAGGTGATTGCCAGTCAGACCGGCATCCCGGTGAACAAAATGCTGGAGGGCGAGCGCGAAAAATTAATTTACATGGAAAAACGGCTGGCAAGGCGTGTTGTTGGTCAAAAAGAAGCCATTACGGCCGTGTCTGATGCAGTACGCCGCGCCCGTTCCGGTTTGCAAGACCCTAATCGTCCTTTAGGTTCCTTTATTTTTATGGGGCCCACCGGCGTGGGTAAAACGGAACTGGCCAAGGCTTTGGCAGAATTTATTTTTGACAGCGAACAGGCCATCATCCGGATTGATATGTCAGAATACATGGAAAAACACGCCGTTTCACGCTTAATCGGCGCGCCTCCCGGTTACGTGGGGTATGACCAAGGCGGCTACTTGACCGAAGCTGTGCGACGGCGCCCCTTTGCCGTGGTGTTGTTTGACGAAATCGAAAAAGCTCATCCAGAGGTGTTTAACGTGTTGCTCCAGATTTTAGATGACGGTCGTATGACTGACGGTAAGGGGCGCACCGTGGACTTTAAAAACACTATTATTATTATGACATCCAATATTGGCAGCCAATGGATTCAGGAACTTGGGCATTCTGACCGCGCAGAAATGGAAAAACGTATCACTGAAACATTGCGCGCTGGTTTTAAACCCGAATTTTTAAATCGCATTGATGAATCGATCATTTTTCATAATCTGCAACCTAATCAGATTGGCGCCATTGTGAAAATTCAGATGCAACATCTTTTAGAACGTTTGGCAGATAAAAAAATCGCGCTGACCCTTACCGATGGCGCTGAGGCATTCCTGGCGGAAAAAGGGTATGATCCGGTATATGGTGCCAGACCGCTAAAACGGGCGATTCAAAAATATATCGAAAATCCGCTGTCCATGGCGATTTTAAAAGGAACGATTGCAGAAGGCATAATTCTGAAAGCCGATGTCACCGGCGAACAGATTCGGTTTGCCCAATCTGTGGAAAAATAATAGAGAACTCACGATGGTCCGTTATCCCGAAGCCAACCTGATTCATCAATTATCAGATATTTCAATGCTGACAATGGCCTCGCTAAGTATATTTCTCTAATTCTTCTTTAACCGCAAGTCCGATCTTTTCTAGCGTAACCGGCTTCTTTAAATATCGGCCGGCACCCGATTTTTGGGTTTTCTTAACCTCATCAGTTTCAGCGAACCCACTTAGAATGACAGCCTTTTGTCTATGATGAATCTTTTTTATCCTTTTGTATGTCTCACGGCCGTTTATGCCCGGGTCCATAATCATATCAAGCAAGATTAAATCCGCACTGTTTTCTTTCAAATATTCAACCGCCTCCTCACCGCTGGAAACGGCTTCAGTTTTATAACCCAGTGTATCCATCATATTACAGGATATCTCTCGTTGGCTTTTCACATCATCAACAACCAGGATCATCTCTCCGTTGCCTTGATAGTCTTTGATCGGTATGGACAAGTCTTTGCCTGATATTTTATCTCTTGTTATTGGGAAATACAACTCGAACACAGTGCCGTTCTCGTCAGTTGTCACATTGATATAGCCTTTATGATCTTGCACAACGTTCCATACTACGGCCAGCCCCAAACCGGTACCGCTTCGGCCCATTACCTTCTTTGTATAGAACGGCTCAAATATCCTCTCAAGGTCATCCGGCGCTATTCCGGAACCCTCGTCTGATACAGTCAAAACCGCATATTCACCGATGTTTACATCACCATATCCTTTTAGAGGCCTGTCTATATAACGGTTCACAGTCGATAGGGTGACATTGCCGCCGCCTTTAATCGCTTCCGCAGCGTTTGACACAAGGTTCATCACTGCCTTTCTGATATGAACATGAGAACCGTCCATGTTAAACAAGTTGGTGTCGAGGTCGATTCTGACCTTAACGGTAGGATTAATCTGTTCAAGTTTTTTAAACTCCGGAGATTTTAAATAGTCGATTACCAAATCATTTAAATTCAGAGGCTCTTTTGCAGTGGCGACGCCTCTTGCCACAGTTAACAAATCCTGGACAATAGCGGCGGCCCTGAGTCCGGATTCCTGCATTGTTGCAATGGGCTTCCTGAGTTGGCTGTCTTCAGGCAATTGCATTAAAATCAATTCCGGGTAGCTTACGATCCCGGACAGGACGTTATTCAAATCATGGGCGACGCCACCGGCCAAAAGCCCCAATGACTCCATTTTCTTTGCTCTGAAAAGCTTTTCTTCACTTTCTCGCAGTGCCTTTTCTGCCTGCTTTCGATTACTGATGTCTATGACTGAGCCTTCGTAACAGATCAATTCATCCTGCTCATTTCTAACCGCCCTGATATTTTTCGATGTCCATTTTACACTTCCGTCCTTACAATAGATTTGTGTTTCAAAGTTATGAATGAAATCTTTCTTTTTTAACACGTTCATAAACTGTTTGCGGCTATCTGGATTTACATAGAGTTGGCGCTCAATGTCCGTTAAATTATCAATTAAATCATCAGGAGATTCATAGCCATAGATTTCTGCCAGAGCAGGGTTTGCGCTGATATAATATCCCTCAGATGTCGTCTGAAAGATACCTTCAACGGTATTTTCAAATATATTGCGATATTTCTTCTCACTCTCCTTTAATTTTTCCTCGCGAGATTTTATAACCCTGATCATTTGTGCAAAACTCGCTGCCAGTTCATTGATTTCTTTATACGATTCTTTGTGTTGTTGAATTTGATATTCACCTGAAGCAATTCGTTTTGAATTATCCGATAGTTGAAAAAGCGGAGTCAGAATCTTGCGCAGATTTAAACTGGCTGCAACGAGAGCAAAGATAGCCGCTATCGTAACACCTACCCAGATTAACACACTAATTTTTTTTATAGATGAAAAGGCCTCCTTTGAGGGCTGTAATACGACAACAAGCCAGCCGGCCGGTGGAACAATGGCCACACTGCCTAACTTGTCTGTCTCCATAAAACGGTAGTTGAAAGTGCCTTCCTTGCCCGCCAACCCCTGTCGAATAACACTCAAATTTTTGACATTCAAACGTTCGGAAACAAATTTGCGGACGGGATGGGCGATTGTTGTTCCGTCCTGATCAGATATGGCAGCGTAACCGCTGGACCCGATTTTGATTTTATCTATGATAGCATTCAACGTATCAAGTTCCAAATATCCGACAATGACGCCATCTTTAATCTGTTTTCCAAGAGCGACAGCCGGCTTGCCAGTCTGTGATGATATAAAAGTCGATGACCAGTATGGTTTTTCCGATTTTAGGGTTTCCTGAAAATACGGATGGTTCGACAAATCATTCCCGATATAATTTTTGTTGAAGGGAGCGATATAAATAACGCGGCCTTTGCTATCAAGTATTTGGACCCTGCTGAAATAGCTGAACTGGCTGACCAAGCCCTCTAACAGCAAAGGAATGATAGCGGCGTTGCTGGTTATTGAATCTCCGGTGATTCCGGATTCAGCAAACTCTAAAACAGATAATGGCTGCTTTAAAAATTTTTGGACTTCGCCGGAAAGTGATTTTGCAATCAGGAAGTTTTTATCAGCGATCTCTTTTTCCATGCCAGATTTCATGATCGTCATCATAACGACACCGATAACAACTAATGGCAGCATAGCCGTAAGAACAAAGTTTACGGTCAATATTTTTTTCAGGCTTGTTTTTTTCATTTAATCACCGATCGTAACGAATTTGCCATTTTCAACTCTTACAAGGAAAATTTTTCGTATGGCATCACCATACCGGTCCATCTCAATTATACCCTGTAATCCTTTAAATGTTTTCTGTTTTTGAATATGGCGTTTTAAATAAACAAAACTTTCCGCGGACCTTAATGCATTTATAAGAAGCTGGATTGCTTCAAAACTGTGAACCGCTGCAAGATCAGGATCTTTCCCAAAACGTTCCTTGAATTTGCTTCTAAATTCGATATATCTTTTATTTTTGCTCCGCTTATCGAAATAAGTGAAAAAACTGATGCCTTCTACGGCTGATCCGCCATGCTTGATCAACTCATCTGTTCTGGACCACCCGGCAGCAAAAATCGGTCTATTATAAGCCATCTTTTTTAACTGTTGACAAATCATTGCTGTGTCAATAGCACCGCTGACAAAGAGCATCGCATCGGGGTCAGTCTTGATGGCACTTTGGGTAATGCCGAGGTAATCGACATTTTGTCCGGACGTAAAAGATATCGCTTGAATAATTTTTCCACCCATTTTCTCAAACTCAGACTTAAAGTTGCGGTACCAACCTTCTGTATAGGTTTTATTGGACAGATCATACAAAAACGTCAGGGTTTTTATTCCCATTTTGTGAAATGCATATCTGGCAAATTTATCTGTTTGTCTTCGATTCGGCATGAGCATCCTGAAGAAGTAATCGTCAATTCCGGTCAACTTGTTTGTGCTGGTTGTCGGGCTGATCATCACGATTTTATTCTTATTAATCAATGGGAGCGCTGCTATACTCATGGCACTGGTCATGTGGCCGATGATGGCTGCCACGCCTTCATCAATCAGTTCCTGATCTGCTCGAATGGCGGTTTGGGCGTCATGTTTATCATCCTTTACGATAAGTTCAATAGATCGCCCCTTTATTCCTCCAGACGCATTTATTTCCTCAACGGCTATCAAAGCGCCATTTCGGCCTGATATCCCCAGATCGGATAATTTGCCCGTCAGACATCCGGAAAAACCCACCTTGATTGGCTTTTTGTTTTCACAGGCCAACAACCCAAGGAGCATAATCGTAAAACTCAAGAACAAGTTGAATACGAAAAAGTTTTTTCTATTTACTGTTTGTTTTTGCATGATGTAAAATCCTCCTTTGGTAACCAATTAAGTTTGTTAAGTATAAAGCTTACAAACATACCTTTTAAACGGCTTTCGCTATTCTATATAAACACAGCAATATCTTCCAATGTTTTTTTCTGAATTGTCGGCACAAGCGCAGTTTTTGACGGGTATCCGGCTACAAGGAGCATAAACGGTTTTTCGTTCAGCGGTCTTGACAGTATCTTATTTAGAAATCTCATATTCGCAGGCGTGTAGGTCAGGGTGGCCAAGCCGGCATGGTGTAAAGCCGTGATAAGCATACCTGTGGCAATACCTACGGATTCTGTTACGTAGTAGTGTTTCATTTTTTTTCCGTCAGCAGAAAAGCCGTGAAGTTGAGAAAAAATTACGATCAGATATGGAGCTGTGTCCAAAAATGGCTTGCTTGGCCCTGTTTTCAGATGTTTAAGGGCATCTCGCCATTTTTCGGTCGCCGCTTTAGTGTAAAATTCATTCTCGATCTTTTCGGCAGCTTCGCGAATTTGCCGTTTAACAGCGAGGTCAGACACAACAACAAAACTCCAGGGCTGCTGGTTGGCGCCACTTGGAGCTGTGGATGCAGTACGCAGACAATCTTCGATAATGCTGCGATCAACGGGTTGATCTGAAAATTCTCGCACAGTACGGCGTCGTTTCATCTCTGCATAAAATTCTGATGCCCGCCTTTTCATCTCAGTTTCCGGAAATTTGTAATAATCAGTCAACGGCAGGGAAGTTTTTTCGGTCATATCTGGCCTCGTATAATTTTAAGGTTTAGCCTGTTAAGTGCTTGGACATATATTTTCAGGTTACAAATTCTGCTGGAAATCGGAGTTTTCCAAAAAATCCGATTTCTAAAATAATAATTTTAAGGTTTAACCTGTTATTCTAAAGAATAATCAGCCATATAAGCATTCAGCTTTTGTATTGCGCCGTTTTCAAGAGGCGGGCAGTCTTCGGCTCCTTTGGCGCCTTCAGCTACCATTGAAGCGAAAACCATACAAGTCGGTGAGCCGCATTCCCGACAATTTGTTTTCGGAAGCAGCTTTAATATTTCGATCAGCTTGGGTTTTTGTCGCCCGTGGAAAACCGGTTCGATCTCTTTTCGTTTTTTCCAAGCCTCATTGATTTCACGTTTAAGCCACTTGACAATTGTTCTGGCCTCGGCTTCATCTTTCAGTGCATTGACAGCGATCTTGTGGCCATGAACCGTTATCAGTTTGCCTTGTGACCTGAAAGTCACCGACGGCGGATCGGAAACGTATTCAAATCCGCCAAGAGTCGCATTCAAATAGGGCAAAGCCGCACTCACATCTTGATCAAGGTGTGCGAAGCATTGAACAGTCATAGCACTGGGCATACATTCGTTATTGAATATTTCAAGTTGATAACTGTTGAGCAACATGTTGACCTCCTTATGGTTTTCATAAAAAACTTGAGATTCTCTTTCATCCTCAGTTTTTATACAATGGCACATTGATTGTCAAGCACATCGGCAAGAACACCATAAGCAGATCGCTACATGAGGCTTCCGGCATATTCCACGGCCCATTGATCCGCCGCGTCGATCAGACTTTGAAGCATTTCCGAAAAATATTTGTCTTTGTGGCAGACCATGTAATACCGATGCAGCATGGATGAATCCGCAAAAGGAATCGCCCTTAACCGCCCGGTGCTGATTTCATAACCGGCAATTTTTCGGGATATCAAGGCGATACCGATACCCTGTTGAACAGCCAGTTTTACCGCCCGATTACTTGAAAATTCGAGAGGAAAACAGACGGACAGGTTATTTTTGCGGATATAATGCAAAAGCGCCTTTGCGGTGGCCGAGCCTTTTTCATGGCTGATAATAGATTGACCTTCGAGATCACGAGGTATAATCCTCTTTTTGGATGCAAGAGGATGGTCCGGTGAAACGATAATCACCAATCGGTCAGTGATAATTTCCCGAACTGTCAATTTTTCATTTTCAACAGGAAATGAAATAAATCCCAAGTCGTTTTTCAGATTGGCGGTGTTTTCCGCAACTTGCTCGGTCGGCAGGATATTGCAAGAGACGCGAACACGAGGGTTCTTTTTGCAAAAAGGCAGGATAAAATCCGGAAGATAATAAGCGCCGAAGCTTTCACCAGCCAGTATCCTGATATGCCCTCTTTTTTTGACTTGAAAGTCACGGATGCTTTCTTCCGCTTGCATTTCCATTTCAAATATTTTCTCGGCGATTTTAAACAGCACTTCACCCGCATCTGTGAGAACCATTTTTTTTCCAAAACGGTTGACCAATTTGAGTTCATAATGTTCCTGAAGCCGTTGTATGCCCTTGGTGACAGCCGGCTGAGTCACATTGAGTTCCCTGGCCGCGGCGATAAAACTTTCTCGTTTGGCGGCCATATAAAATATTTTTAGCTGATTTAAGTTCATTGCGCTTCAACCTCAGAAATGGCGTCCTCAAGAATATCCAAAGCCCGGTCGAGCTGTTCTTTGGTAATGATCAGAGCCGGAGTCAATGTAAGAATATTGCCCATAGTCAATTTAAAGCTCAAACCTCGCGTCAAGGCGGCATACATGACCGCTTCAGCTTCATCTGACGCCCGCTCCCGCGTGGCCCGGTCTTTGACCAGTTCAATTCCCAAAAACAATCCAAGTCCGCGCACATCACCGATTAGCGGATGCCTGTCTTTCATTGCACGCATTCGTCCAAGTGCATAGCGTCCTGATTCGGCGGCATGTTCCGCGAGCTTGTGCTTTTCAACATAACGAACAGTTGCCAGAGCCGCAGCGCACGCGACCGGATTTTTTTCATGAGTATAATGCCCCAAAGCCCGTTCTTCGGCAACATCCAGTTCTTCATGGGCGATAAGCGCCGCCATAGGAATAATTCCGCCGCCCAAGCCTTTGCCGATGACGACCATATCCGGGGTCACGCCAAAATTTTCAAATGTGAACATTTTGCCGGTGCGTCCCAAACAATGGGGGATTTCGTCAAAAATGAGCAGCGCGCCGTAGCGATCACATGCCCGCCGAATGTGCTGCCAGTATTCCGGTTTCGGAATATAGGGTGTGCTGCGAATCGGTTCGGCTATCACCGCAGCGATGTCCCTTTCTTTTTCCAGAATGTATTCCACATAACGGGCGCAAGTCAGATCGCATCCGCCGCGTTCATTGCATCCGAAGATGCAGCGATATTCATCCGGTGGCGGCGCATGTTCGGTGCCGGGGAGCAAAGGGCCTATGTCCTGGCGAAACAGAGCTTCACCGCCAACGGATATGGCGTCCAGAGTCGCTCCGTGGAAAGAATCCCACATCGAAATCGTTTTATGGCGTCCGGTGGCGATGCGCGCCAGTTTCAGAGCGATACCAATTGCTTCGGAACCGCCGGGGCAAAACAGCACCTTGTTCAGATTTCCGGGAGCGATTTCTGTCAGTTTGCGGGCAAGCTTCACAGCCACACGGTTGGTATAACGCCGGGTGCAAAACGGCAATTCATCAAGTTGGCGTTTGATAGCCTCAATAATATCCGGATTGGCAAAACCCGCTTGATGAACATTGTTCCCGTGAAAATCCATATATCTGCGTCCCTGCGTATCTTCAATGTAGATTCCATCGCAAGCCTGCATGGTGTTCAGGCAGGGCGTGGAAAGGGACTGTTTTAAAAAATAGCGCGCGTCTTCATCCAGAAGCGCACGGCTGGCATCATTAAGATGCGTTTTTTGCCATAAGGCACGCATCGGCGAAATGTTGATGTCACCTTCGGATTTGTGGGGTTTTTCCATTTTGGGGGCAGCCTCCTTCTCATGCTTTTACTCTTACTCTTAATCTTACTCTTAATCCTAATTTCGAGCAAGAGCAAGATTAAGAGTATAAACTATAGCAATCCGATTTTGGATTTTTCAAAATCAGGCATAATTTAGCGTATCCAGTTTTTTAAACCACTATTTTTATAGACCCATGCAAATTTCAGGTCAAGAAAAACCAAAATTTGAATAGTATATGATTTTTAGATTGGGCGATTATTTTCGGAATATAGTATTTTTCTCATCTCAATTGATGGTCGTATTGAGACTGAACTGCTAAGTGATAAGCAAGCTTACTTCATAGAACAATGCCTCGCAGAATTTACAGACACTGTCTCGGTTGAGGCTATGATTAGTGGTTTTAGATTTCAGCATTCAATATTTCCGTGAATCAGCCGCTCTCGCAAACCTGTAAAGCGTTTATGTGTTTTATTATTATGCACGCCGATAGCCAACGCTTTGCGTGTTCCCACGAGTACGACCAATCGGCGACCGCGTGTGACCGCCGTGTATATCAAGTTGCGTTGTAAAAGCATGTAGTGCTGAATCAGAACAGGCATGACCACAGCCGGATATTCGGAGCCTTGGGCTTTATGCACCGATACCGCGTAAGCCAAAGTGATTTCATCCAATTCGCTGAATTCATAAATTACCGGCACCCCATCAAAACTGATAACCACTTGCTGATTATCAAAAGCGATGCTGTTTATGCGGCCGATATCGCCGTTAAACACATTTTTATCGTAGTTGTTACGAATTTGCATCACTTTGTCGCCCGGCTTAAATTTACGATGGCCATGATTGAGGCCGTCTTCGCGCGGATTTAGAAATTCCTGTAATTTGGTATTGAGATTGCCTGCGCCTACAATTCCCCGGTGCATCGGTGTCAGCACCTGAATTTGATCAACCGCGTGAAAACCGAAACGCATAGGAATGCGTTTTTGCACCACCAGGATAATCGTGTCCAATACCTTTTCAGGGTCCTCTTGTTCGATAAAATAGAAATCGCTCAACTCTTTTGGCACTTGATGCGCCGGCTTCGAAGCCGGCCAACGAGGCAAAATCCCTTGATTGATTTTATGGGCGTTGACAATAATCAGGCTTTGCCGTGCCTGACGGAATATCTCGGTTAAAGCTGTTACCGGGATTTCATCGGATGCGATAATATCATTAAGAATGCTGCCGGCGCCTACGGATGGCAACTGATTGACATCCCCGACAATGATAAAAGCGGCGTGCGGCGGTATGGCTCGTAAAAGATGGTACATTAAAACAGTGTCGATCATTGACGCTTCATCAACAATAAGCAGGTCGCATTTGAGCGGTTTGTCGCTGTTTTTTTGAAAGCCGCCTTTTTTAAAACTGTATTCAAGCATACGATGAATCGTTTTGGCTTCATGCCCGGTGGCCTCGGTCATCCGTTTGGCCGCTCTTCCGGTGGGTGCCGTCAGCAAGACATGCGTTTTCATGCGGATAAATATTTTTAAAATAGCGCTGATCAGCGTTGTTTTGCCTGTACCCGGGCCGCCGGTGATCACCATCACTTTATGCTCAAGCACACTTTGAACCGCATCGGCCTGATGTTTTGCCAATCGGATACCTATCTGTGCCTCGGCCCAGGCAACAGCTCGTTTTGCATCTATTGCGCCGGTCATTGACGGCGCATACTTTAAACGCACTAACATGTCAGCAATCCGTCTTTCACAAAAATGGAACTTTTGCAGATAAACCGCTTTATGATTACTGTGAAATTGGTCTGTGTCTTCATTCAAATCTTCGATGACTATTTTTTTTTCAAGTGTGATGTCAGCAATTGCAGTTTCAATGATCGCGGGGGCCACATCTAATATTTCGCGGCATTTTGTAATCAAAGGCAGATAGGGATAATACACATGGCCGTCATCAGCCATTTGATGTAGCACATAAATAACACCTGCCTGGGCGCGCATGGGCGAATCTTGTTCAAATCCCAGTTTGGCGGCAATTTTATCGGCTGTGAGAAAACCGATGCCAAAGATATCACGGGCCAGTCGATACGGATTTTCCTTGACAACGGTAATGGAGTCCTGGCCATAGTGCTTAAAAATTTTGGCGGCGTAACCGGTGCTGACACCATGGGATTGCAAAAACAGCATGACTTCGCGTACTTCTTTTTGTTCATCCCAGGCGGTTCGAATCATTGCGATCCGTTTTTTACCGATGCCATCCACTTCAGCCAATTTGGTGGTGTCTTCTTCAATGACAGTCAGCGTATCGGTTCCGAAACTGGCCACAATTCTTTCAGCGATTTTAGGGCCAATCCCTTTGATCAGCCCCGACCCCAGATATTTTCTGATGCCATATACGCTGGCAGGAACCTTGGTTTCATAATATTCGACCTTAAATTGCTCTCCGTGCTTGGGATGGCAGCCCCAGCGGCCGCGCATTTTGAGAATTTCACCCGGAGCCGGAGACATTAACGCACCGACAACGGTGACCAGATCGTGACGGCCATAAACTTTGAGCTTTGCAACGGTGTAGCCATTCTCTTCACTTGCGAATGTGATTCTTTCGACCTGCCCGGAAAGGTCGGATAGATAATTATTTTTGACAGATGTCTGCATAGAAGGAGTGCAAGCTTCAGCTTGCAGGAGTTAAGGAATTTTCGATATTAATGACCGCATTTTTTGACAATCGCTTTGGCCGGAATCAGCCCTGTGGCAGATGCCGCAACAATATTTCCGGCAACACCGGGGCCGTCTCCGGCCACATACAGACCTTGTATGTCGGTTTCAAGATCGCCGCCAGTTTCAACCTGAGTGGCGAAAAACTTTATCTCAGGAGCATAAAGAAGTGTTTCATCATTGGAAACCCCTGGTACAACTAAATTCAGCTTTTCCAAGCCTTCCACAATATTGGTTAAAATTCTTTCGGGCAGCGCCATCGCAATATCACCACACACCACATTAACGAGGGAAGGTTCGATATAGCCTTTACCAATCCTGTTTTCGGTGCTGCGTCTTCCTCGTTTGAGATCGCCGAAACGCTGTAAAATCGGTTTGCCTCCGCCAATCAGCGTGGCCAACCGGCCAATCGCTTCACCATAAGCCTGGTTATCCGTAACCGGCTCGGTTAAAACAACTTTGGATAGAAAAGCGAAATTGGTGTTTTCCGACTTTCTGTGCATGTAGGCGTGTCCATTGACACAAACAAAGCCATTGCTATGGTCCGGTTTGTAATTTTCGAGCGAAACGAAGCCCCCCTGGTTGGTGCAAAATGTCCGCGTTTGATCATCGTATTTAGGGGTTTGAATAAAAAAGGTGGGATCATAAATGACGTTACAAAGGTCTTCCATAATATCATTATGCACTTCCACGCGCACGCCGACTTCGATACCTCGCTGGCTAAGTCCGAGTTTATAGCGACGCGCCAATCGGCCCACCCAGTTGGCACCTACCCGTCCCGGAGCGAGAATGACATTCTGGGCATCATATTGACGGTCATCGGTGGTGACACCGGTGACTTTATTCTTTGATACGATAATATCCCGCACTGTTTCGGAAGTATGAACCGTTACGCCTCTCTCACGAATGTAATCTCCCAGATATGCGATATGATTGGGCAAACAATCGCTTCCCAAATGTTTTTGCTTGATAAGAAGCAGATTCATACCATGCAGTTTGGCTTTTTTGCGCATTTTACGAGCGGCTTGCATGTCTGTGGGATACACATCTCCATCCATACCGAAACGGTTAAATATCTGCTCGGTTTCATCTATCAGCGCCTTGGCGTCCGTGCGGGGCATAAACTGGGTGAGGTCGCTTTTTCCCAGCCGATAGATATAATTCAGTTTGCCATCGGAAAACAATCCGGCTCCGCCAATGCCGGATAAAATGTTGCATGGCTTACATTGCAAACATTTCTGTGTGTCTTTCATGGGACATTTACGCCGGGCTATGCTGCGTCCTTTTTCAATGAGCAACACTTTGGAATCGGAATGCTCACACAGATAATAAGCGGCAAATAATCCGGCAGGGCCGCCGCCAACAATAATCACATCATATTTTTTTTGCATTCTTTTTTCATTAAAATCATTCATAGGGTTATTCGATTCATGCCAGGGAAGCCTGCAATATTTCAATCTCTTCGAGGCTCAACCCGGTTATTTCGGAAATTTGTTCTGATGAAAAAATTTTCATTATCAAAATAGTTTTCGCTGTTAATTGCGCATTGACTTTAATACCTTGTTCAATATTATTTGAGTTAAGCAATTCATTAGGTTAGAGATATAAGGAATTGATTATGATAAGCAAATCTGCCGATGATGGGATCGAAGAGGCTGCCTGACGTTAACACAATATTTGTGCCAGCGCGTTAACTGATTTTCGAAAACTCAAGTATATAATTGAATCCTGAATTTTAAGGCAAAGGGAATAAGATAAAATATAGACGTTCAGATAAATAATATCACTGTGTTATCGGTCGGAGATATACTCAGTAGATGGAAAGTTCATGAGTGCAAAAATTAAGCACAGCGATTTTTTGCATCCGAAACCCGGAGATGCCTACGGATTCAAAGGCCGGCAAAAAACCGCTTCACTTAATTTTTGCGCTCCCTGCCGTATTTTCAGGCATTTTCCATCTACTGATACTATGGGTTATGGGTATTGTCTCCTCCCTCTGGCCTTGTGACATTAATTATCTGAAAATCTATAGCAAAAATTCTTCTGGTTTCAAGTGTCGGGTGTCAGGACGCTTACGTTAAATACTGAAACCCGAACACTGAAACTCATACCATTTGATTTGAATAAGATACGATAATTAAATATTCAGACAACACACGCTATTCAACAGCTAATCGCTCATTTTAGGTCTGAATTTAAAAATCAAAGGTCTGATCCATTTCTTCGTCACTGATGATGACCACTTTATTATGAGGAGGTAACGGCTCTTCGTAAAACATTTTGGGCAGCCGATCATCCGCATTTGTAAATCCGGCATTGCGGTTGAATTCCCGCTCGGCCTTCAACACCCGGACACCCATCGCACTCCAATCATCTTCTCCAAATGGCTTGCCCATCTTGGTCGCCACCATTTTATAAACAGTTTCGATTCCTTCCGGAGTGGCCAAGCCGGTCTGTGCAAAATCACAGATTCCCACGGTATCGACTGCCGCCATGTGAATTTGGGTGTCGCGGGAAGCTTCCACCTGGCCTTCGGCTGAAAATCGATCAAGGGTTCCTCCGAAATCTTCCAGATTTTGATCCACGACCCATCCGGCGGTGTGATCTCCGCCCATAGGACTGGTGGCGTAGGTGACTGCCATACCTTGAAGTGTCCTGGGATCATAGGCCGCCATACTTTGCCCTTTCATAACCGGTACCCGATCGTGTTTGAAGTGCTTTCCGACCGCGGCAGGGCCGTTGCCGATGAGCTTACCGAAATCGGTGCCTTCAGCGACTTCTTCGACCATTTTAATAGCCGCCTGACCGTCACCGAATTCTTTATAACCGGCATCCATAGCGACAGCAATGGCCACTCCGGTGCTGATGGTGTCCAATCCGATATCATCGCAGAGAAAATCAAGTTTTGCAATCTCATCCAAATTGTCATTGCCGATCATGCCGCCCATAGACCATATCGTTTCGTATTCCAAAGAGGATGTGACGTATTTGCCGTCCGGATCCACATACTCATTAGAACAATTGATGATACACTGCGCACAGCCTTTATGAGTCGTTTTGCCGCCACGCTCTTTAATTATAGCGGCCATGGTCTCACCGCTGATTTTGTCAGCCTGCTCAAACTGTCCGAATCTGGCGTTATTCGTCGGAAACGCGCCGGCAGCATTTATCGGGGCTACCAGAACAGCACTTCCAAGCTCCGGCAGAACTTCGCCACTAAATTCATCTTCTCTTACCGCTTTGGCATACGCCTTGGCAGCTTCTTTAAAAGCAGAGGGATCCACCAATTTATCGGTTGCTTTGCCGCCCTTGCTGATCACAACGGCTTTCAAACCTTTGGAACCCATCACAGCCCCCAAACCTCCGCGGCCGGCCGCCCGGCAGGGTCGCCCGTCAGCATCTGTCGTCTGGATAGAAGCGGCCGTCAGTTGAAAGTCTCCGGCCGGGCCGATACAGGTCACACTATTTTTATCGCCGTACTTTTCTTTAAGTTCCGCTACGAGTTTGTATGTGCGCATTCCTTTGAAGTCCTGGGCATCAATCAGGGTGGCGTTTCCATCGGAATCGATTTTGAGCAAAAAATATTCTCCCTGCGGAGCCTGGCCTTCAATGAGTATCGCGGTAATGCCTAAATGCGCCAAATCGGCCGCAACCGTGCCTCCCACGTTGCTTTCTTTGATACCGCCGGTCATGGGGCTTTTAGCCCCGATAGATAAACGGCTGGAATTGACCAGCGGAGTTCCGCTCAAATAGCCGGGCGCGATAATCAGTTTGTTTTCAGGGCCTAAAGGATCGCAGTCGGCCGGAACTTCATTATTGATTATAATTGAAGTCAATCCTCTTCCGCCCAGATTTTCATATTCATCGGGAACCGGTGCAGACTGAATTGTTTTGTCGATCATATTCACTTTTAAGAATTTCATAGTCTTCCTCCTTTTTTTAAATAACTGAAAAATTATTTTTTCAACATAAATGAATTGAAACGATGATGGGAATCTATCAAATTTAGAAACGGTATGTCAAGAAAAAACAGCTATTTCGCAAACAGTCACTGCATCATGTCAAGTATTCTGAAATAGTAATGCGCAAACGGCAAGAATCACAGTTTGCCCTGGTAGAGCGGAATGGGTATGGATTTTTTTCCGCAAAAATACTGTAAGAATATTACGTGCAAACGGAGATTGGGAAAAGTATCAGGAAAAAATAAAACGACTTGAATGAAATATAGTTCTAACACTTTTAATTACACCCGTTATTGACTTTACTTATTTTACCGTATATATGCTGATTATTATAACCGCTTTGATTTTAACAGTAACATACAGGCTATAAAAAGCGGGATAAAAAGTGGTTTGGCGCTGCCGAAACTGCGGCTATCTCCATGAAGGCATGGATGCGCCTGATAAATGTCCCGCCCGTCCGACCATCCGGTCATTTTGAAATTCTATGTGAAAATTGCTAGAATACCATGACTTTGGGCAACCACAAAGGGTTGCCCATACTGAAGGAACATGAATGGAAAAGCACAAAATTTCAATTTTCAAACCCTATTCGTTTTATGAAGGGCAGAAAATCCACATTGATGGCGGCCCGCGCAATGGTGACTGGGAAGTTGTGAGTTTTACCAAACATAAAGTCAAGCTTCGCTGCCCAATCAGCCTTAAAGAGTTTGAGTGGAGCCGCTTCTGCTATCAGGTTGAAGAGCGCGATGAGGCCGTATGGCCGCAAGAAAAATAATCAGGCTATCGCAAAATCAATTTTGATATTATAGTCAACTCAGGGGCGTATATATGGGAAAACCCTGATTTGGAGGTAAGCGTCCTCCAAAATAAGGAGATAATCAATGCCTAAAACCGAAGATAATTTAAAACATGCCGTAATTAACGAATCCCAAGCAAGAAATAAATATACCTATTGCGCGGAAATCGCAAGAAAGGAGGGATATCATTATATCGCCAAAATTTTTGATGAAACGGCTGAAAATGAAAAATATCATGCTATGGAAGAGTTAAAATTGGTTCATAAAAACAGAGATACCGCCACCTGCTTAAAAGAAGCGATTGGTAACGAAAATTACGAATCTGAAGAGATGTATCCATCATTTGCCAGGGAAGCGGAAATAGAGGGAAACACGCAAGCGGCCATTTTGTTTGCCCAAATTGCCAAAATTGAAAAGCAGCATTGTAGCCGATTTAAAAAACTTCTGCAATTGGTCGAATCAGGCAACGTTTTTAAAAGGGAGCGCCCCATTAAGTGGAAGTGCAGTATATGCGGGTACACACATGACGGATATGAGCCGCCAAATCGTTGTCCTTATTGTAAAAAACCGAAAGAATATTATGAACCTGCCAATTTGGATGTTTAGAGGAGCTATAAATGGCCCGATATATATGCGAAGTATGTGAATTTGTTTATGATGAAGAAAAAAATGAACTGGCATGGGATGATCTCCCCGAAGATTGGGTCTGCCCGGTTTGTGCGTCTTCTAAAAAATATTTTAAGTGTATGGAGCAAAGTCCGCCAATTTCAAAAGAAGCGGAATTACCACTGACCCAAGAAAAAGAGGTGATAATCGATCTTAAAAAAACTATGGCGGATTCAGAGGCGCATTTTATGGATATCCATGAAATTGCCGAAACAGGCAAAACTGTTTTTGAGCCTATGCGAACGAAAATGTTCACCCTGTCATGGGACGAAATCCTGATAAAAGGGGCGCAACTGGCTAAAATTCCGTTAGACCACGAACATCCGGTCAATACCCAAACAATCATCGGCCCAAAAGCAAAAAAACCGCTGATCATCAATACACCGATCTATATAACCCACATGTCTTACGGCGCACTTTCAAAAGAAGCCAAAATTTCATTGGCCAAAGGGAGTGCGGCTGTAAAAACCGCCATGTGTTCAGGTGAAGGGGGAATATTGCCTGAGTCCATGGAGTATGCCTACAAGTATATATTTGAATATGTGCCGAATCAATACAGTGTGACCGAGGAAAATCTGAAAAAAGCGGATGCCATTGAGATTAAAATCGGCCAATCAGCCAAACCCGGCATGGGAGGGCATTTGCCGGCAGACAAAGTGACTCAGGATATCGCTCGTATCAGAGGGTTTGAACAAGGGGTCGATATTATCAGCCCCCCTCATTTTAAAGATATCAAAATCAGGGATGATTTAAAGACAAAGGTGGATTGGCTCAGGGAGGCATCTCTTGGTAAACCGATCGGTATTAAAATTGCCGCTGGCAATCTTGAAGCTGATCTTGCGGTTGCGCTACATGCGTCCCCTGATTTTATTACCATTGACGGCAGGACCGGATCAACCGGATCATCTCCCAAATTTGTTAAGGCATCCACCTCAATCCCCTCCATATTTGCCCTATATCGCGCCAGAAAATTTCTAAATGAAAAAGGCGCAACTGATGTTTCGTTGGTGATCACGGGTGGATTAAGGGTCTCTTCAGATTTTGCCAAAGCGCTGGCATTAGGGGCCGATGCGATTGCTATCGGTACTACGGCGCTTATCGCCATCGGATGCCAGCAATATCGAGTTTGCAACACCGGAAAATGCCCTGTCGGTATCGCCACCCAAGACCCTCTGTTACGGTCTCGCTTGAATGTGGATGAAGCTGCCAGAAAGCTTGAAAACTTTCTTAAAGTTACTACAAACGAACTGGCTGATTTTGCGAGATTGACCGGCAATGACGATGTACACAAACTTGCCGTAACTGACTTGTGTACAACGAATTCAGAAATTTCCAATTATACAGATATTGAGCATGTATAATCAATAACTCGTCTAAGTTGCTGCAATGGTTGGTTGACTGTTAAATTTGGTGGTTAACTGTTGTTGGGAGTTGCTTTTGCCTCCTGTTAGGAGTGAAAGGCACATGTAAAGACCTGACCGATAACGTCAACGTGATGGCCCAACTGATAAATACGCCATCAGATAGGGAATTAGAAAATGGGGAAATATGAAAAATTGATATTCCAGGTACTGCGTGGTACAAGCGATGCCAATATAGCTTTCGCGGATCTGATAAATCTTATGCAACGTTTAGGGTTTGAAATGCGTATCAAAGGCAGTCACCATATTTTTCGAAAAAAAGGAGTTGATGAAAAGCCAAATTTACAAAAAGACGGCAATAAAGCAAAACCGTATCAAGTCAAACAGATACGCAATATCATTTTAAAATATAAGCTATCAAACACAACTTGGGAGTGAATATATGATGAGCAAATATCAAATCATTATTTATTGGAGCGATGAAGACCAAGCATACGTAGCTAATGTGCCAGAACTTCCAGGTTGTATGGCACACGGTGAAACTTACGAATCCGCGTTGGCAAATATCAAGATCGCAATGGAATTATGGATCAAAACAGCCAAAGAATTCAACGATACCATTCCGGTTCCTAAGGGGCGGCGTTTAGTCTTTGCATGATCTTTGCTTTGAAAAAACTGTTGATAATAATAAAATCAGAAATAACACCTAACCCGACAGCCCAGCGGCAAAGGGCTAATCAAAAACGGAGTTGATGTGAAAAACAAAGATAGCGATCCGGATAAATCGGCAAGAACGATGCCCTTGCCAGAAACATTAAATCAAGACTATATCGAATCCCAATATATACAATGGAAGCAAAACCCGGAATCGGTTGCGCGGGATTGGAATTTTTTTTTCAAAGGTTTCGAATTTGCCGAAAGCGGTAAATTCACGGCAACGGATTCAGGAAACTCGGATCAAGCTTCATGCCAGGGTCTTGCCGAAGCGCTTATATCGCGTTACCGTAATCTTGGGCACCTGCTGGCCTGCATGGACCCATTGACCGCATGTCCCACTGACCATCCGCTACTGTCTTTGGAATCATTTGATCTGGAAGCCAAAGACCTGGAAAGCGAATTTTTCACGAGGGGAATCACTGACACTGAAAAAGCACCTCTGAAAGAGATTATCCGGACGCTTAAAGCGACCTACTGCCGATCTATCGGGGTCGAGTATATGCACATTCAGGACCCAGATGAGCGGCGATGGCTGCAAGAACGCATGGAACCGGTCGAAAACAGCCCACAATTTGATGCTGAGACCAAAATCACGATTTTAAAAAAATTATCCGAAGCGGTTTTGTTTGAAAAATTTCTTAATAAAAAATATGTGGGTGTCACTCGTTTTTCGTTGGAAGGCGGTGAAGCGCTTATTCCTTTGCTTCATTTTCTGATTGAGCATGTCGCTGAACAGGGATGTCGGGAAATCATCTTAGGAATGGCGCACAGAGGACGACTGAACGTTCTAATCAATATCTTAAAAAAGCCTTATGAAGAAATTTTTGGCGAGTTTGAAAGCTGCTACGATCCGGATCAACTGTTCGGCGCCGGTGATGTCAAATACCACAATGGCTATCTTGCAGATATTGAAACCCATGACGGAAGTCCGTTTCGATTATACATGCTGAATAATCCGAGCCATTTGGAAGCTGTCGATCCGGTTGCTGAAGGGGCGGCACGGGCCAGGCAGGATATTGACGCCAAAGAACGCTATAAAGTGTTGCCGCTGCTAATACACGGAGACGCCGCTTTTGCGGGTGAAGGCGTTGTGGCGGAAACGCTCAACCTTTCCCAGCTAGATGGATATGCCACGGCCGGCACGGTCCACATCATTATCAACAACCAGATCGGTTATACCACCCTTCCCGAAGATGCCCGCTCCACACGTTATTCCACCGATATAGCCAAAATGCTCATGGCACCGATTTTTCACGTTCAAGGTGAAAATCCGGAGGCAGCCGTGCATGTCGCCCGGCTTGCCGCGGAATACCGCAAGAAATTCAGCAAGGATATCATCATCGACTTGGTTTCCTTTCGCAGATACGGCCATAATGAAAGCGATGAACCCTATTTCACCCAGCCGCTTATGTACGACCGTATCAAACTGCGACCGTCACTTCATCGTCTCTATGGCGACCAACTGATCGCCGAAAAAATTTTCGATAAAAATAAGCGGACAGAACTGGAAAATCAGATAAACCAGGCGATTGACGAAGCCTATCAGGAAGTTCACGGAAGCGCCTGCCCCTTTCCCGAAGATCGCTTTTTTGAAAACTGGGATGAATTTCATGGCGTTTATTCGCATGAACCTGTTGAAACCGGTGTAGCCAAGGAACGTCTGACAGAATTAACCCGCCGGCTATGCGAACTTCCCCAAGATTTTACGCTTCATCCCAAACTGAAACGGTTGCTTGCAAAACGACTCAAAGCGGTTGAAACAGGCTCCGGGATTGACTGGGCCAACGCAGAAGCGCTGGCCTTTGCCTCCTTGATTGACGAGGGGACGCCTATTCGGTTAAGCGGGCAGGATAGCGGGCGAGGCACTTTCAGTCAACGGCATTGTGTTCTTACAGATATAAAAACAGAGGCGCGCTATGTTCCGCTGAATGCCTTGGAAAATTCCTCTTTCGATGTGTGCAACAGTCCGTTGTCAGAATTCGGGGTTCTCGGTTTTGAATACGGATACTCTATGATCCGACCTGAAACCCTGACATTGTGGGAAGCCCAGTTCGGCGATTTTGTTAACTGTGCTCAACCCATAATCGATCTGTTTATTGCTAGCGGCCAATCCAAATGGCAGCGTTTAAGCGGGTTGGTTATGTTGCTGCCCCACGGATGGGAAGGGCTGGGGCCGGAGCATTCCAGCGCCCGATTGGAACGTTTTCTGCAACTGTGCGCCGATAACAATATGTTAGTGTGCAATCCCACCACACCGGCGCAGTATTTTCACCTGTTGAGACGCCAAATAAAGGCCCGCTTTCGCAAACCTCTTGTGGTGATGACCCCGAAAAGCCTTTTGCGGCTTCCGCTTGCGGTTTCTGATTTAGATGCAATGGTTAATGGCGCTTTTGAAGAGGTGATAGATGATCAGAACGGGCGTCATCAGGCAACCACGGTTCTTATCTGTAGCGGAAAAATTTACTACCAACTATTCCAGCGGCGTCAGGCCGTAGGCGCTTCAGATATTGCTATTATACGCCTTGAACAGTTTTATCCGTTTCCTAAAGCCCGTTTAACTGCGCTGTTGAATCAATATAAACAGGCGCAAGAATGGGTTTGGGTGCAGGAAGAGCCGGAAAATATGGGCGCTTGGCAGTTTGTACGGCCACGGCTTGAAAAAATTATCGGACAACCTTTTGACTATGTTGGCCGAAAACCCGCTTCCAGCCCGGCCACCGGCTTTCCGGCAATTTATCGTCAAGAACAAGAGGCGATTTCATTACAGGCAATAATTGATAAACAAATTATAAAAAAATCAAGTTAATGAAATGAATAAAATTATAGCTTTATGGGCAGTGCCCCGCTCTAGATCAACCGCATTTCAATGGATGATGAAGCAGCGAGGTGATTTTATAACTTTGCATGAACCATTTGGCAAGTCGGCTTACTACAGCGAGGAACGAATTTTTAACGCTGCTGATTATTTGCCGTCACGATCTGAATATAATTATCAAATGGTATTACAAAATTTATTATTAACCGCAGAAAAAAAGCAACTTTTTATCAAAGATATGCCAAAGAACTTTATACATATTGTTGATAACCAATTTTTATCATATTTTCAGCATACCTTTTTAATCCGTCATCCAGCAAAAATGCTTCCTTCATACTTCCATGCATGGTCTGATCTGCCAATAGAGAATGCAGGATATGAAAATCTCTATCAACTCTTTGAAAATGTGGCTGATTATACAGGGCAAATCCCTCCGTTAATTGATTCAGACGATTTAGTAAACCACCCAGAGGCCATAGTTAAGGCATACTGCAAAAAAATCGGGGTACCATTCATAAAAAATGCTTTAACTTGGGAGCCGCCTAAGGACAGCAAAGAAGTAAGTTGGTGGGATGGAGGAAGTGATTGGCATGATTATTTAAGCACCACCAAGGGATTTCAGAAGCAAACGAAATCTTTTTATTCAAATGTCAATGAAAATGATGTTTTGAAACGTCTTTACGATATATGTTTGCCGTATTATGAAAAACTTTATACACATCGGGTATTAATTTAGGTACTTGAAAAGCACTGAAATAAATAAAATAAAACCAGGCCTGAAAGTTTTTTCTTAAAGCTTATATCATGGCTCAAGTTTTGAATATCCGCATTGCAATCGAATATTGAGATTTATTTGTAATAAGTGAGGAGCGTTATGACTATCGAAATAAAAATTCCCAGTGTGGGAGAATCGATCCAAGAAGCGATTCTGGCCGAGTGGTTTAAAGAAGACGGTGATTTTGTTGAAAAAGATGAGCCGCTTTTTGTTATCGAAACGGATAAAGTCACTTTAGAAGTAGTGGCCGAGGCGGATGGAATTTTGAAAATTCTGACGCCTGTGGATGAGGTGGTCGCCATCGGTGCGGTGGTGGGTTTGATTGAACCATCGGAATCAGTGGAAAAACCTGAAACTCCGGTAACCGAACCGGAGAAGAAAATTCCGGCAGAGGTACCGCAAGCCACTGAACCAGTCCCGAAAAAGCCTCGGTCGCCAGATTTGAAAGGCCCGGCCGATATTCCGTTGTCTCCTTCGGTTCGTCGTTTGATTGCAGAAAAAAACTTAGATGTAACCCAAATCAGCGGAACCGGACCCGGCGGTCGGATCACCAAAGGCGACGCACTTCTTTATTTGGAACAATTCCCGGCCCAAGCACCTGCCCTGGTTTCACCGCCATCCGTATCCGTCGCACCGGACAAAGCGCCGTCAGCCCAGGTGCGCAAACCCATGACGCCGATTCGTAAACGAATTGCAGCGCGATTGCTCGAAGCCCGGCAAAACACCGCGATGCTCACGACTTTTAATGAAATCAATATGAGTCGTGCTATGGCGATTCGTTCCGAATTCAAAGAACAGTTTAAAAAAAGACACGATGTCAATTTGGGGTTTATGTCTTTTTTCATAAAGGCCAGTGTTGAAGCGTTGAAAGAGATTCCTGAGATTAACGCATTTATCGACGGAGATGACATCATTTATAATAACAGTCAGCATATCGGCGTGGCCATTGGCACCAAGCGAGGCCTGGTTGTTCCGGTGATTCGCAATGCCGAACAGTTGAGTTTTGCAGGCATTGAACGGGCTATTGTTGATTATGTAACCAAAATCAAGGCCAATCGTCTTGAACTGGCTGACCTGGAAGGCGGCACTTTTACCGTCAGTAACGGCGGCGTTTATGGTTCCTTGTTAAGCACACCGATTCTGAACACCCCCCAAAGCGGTATCCTCGGAATGCACAAAATTGAAAAAAGGCCGGTGGTCGTGGATGATCAGATTGTGATTCGGCCAATGATGTATGTGGCTCTGAGTTACGACCACCGGATTGTGGACGGTAAAGGGGCTGTCACTTTTTTAAAACGGGTTAAAGAATTTGTGGAAAACCCTGAACGAATCATATTGGAGGTGTGATATGGCGTCTGATGCAAGCTATGATCTGATTATTATTGGCACGGGACCCGGCGGTTATGTCGCCGCTGTCAGAGCCGCTCAACTCGGTTTAAAAACAGTCTGCATCGAAAAAGAGCCGCGTTTGGGCGGTGTATGCCTTAATGTCGGCTGTATTCCGAGCAAAGCTTTACTTGATTCCAGTGAATATTATCACTTGGCCCGGCACCATTTCGCCAATCACGGTGTGATGTGCGACGGCCTGCGTCTTGATCTAAGTGCGATGATGTCCCGGAAAGAACAGGTGGTGAATGAATTGACTGCCAATGTGCGCAAACTTCTGCAAGGCAACGGCGTGAAAATTATTCAAGGAACGGCGCGTCTTAGCGGCAAGGACCGGGTTGAAGTGCTTTCTGATGACGGCAAAACTGAGCTTGTCGCTGCCAAAGCGATTTTGCTGGCCACCGGCAGCACACCGGTTCAAGTCCCCGGATTGGAATTCGATGGCGACCGTATTGTCAGTTCCACGGAAGCGCTCTGTTTTAGTTCTGTCCCGAAACATCTCGGCATCGTAGGCGGCGGCTATATCGGTCTCGAACTGGGTTCCGTGTGGCGGCGTCTGGGCGCTAAAGTCACAGTTATCGAGATGCTTCCGAAAATTGCCGCAACACTGGATGGCCAGATCGGTCGAACGCTTGAACGAATTCTTAAAAAACAGGGGTTTGAATTTCACTTGAAAACCAAAGTGTCCCAAGCTGCCGTGAACGGAAAAACCGTAGAAACCGTGCTGACGACTGATAAAGGAGTTGAAAAGAAGTTGTCATTTGATAAACTCTTGGTGTCAGTGGGAAGGCGGCCTTTGACTCAAGGCTTGGGATTGGAAGAAATCGGCGTTGAAATCAATCCTGTGACCGGCCTGGTGCTGACTGATGAATGTCTCCGCACCAACATTCCTTCGATTTTAGCCATCGGCGATCTGACTTCCGGCCCGATGCTGGCCCACAAAGCATCGGCCGAAGGCATTGCGGCGGTTGAATGTCTGGCCGGTCAGCCGGGCGAAGTCAATTACGATACCATTCCCGCTGTGGTTTACACCTCGCCCGAAGTCGCCAGCGTGGGACTCACCGAGGAGCAGGTGAAAGAACGAGGCGCTCCGTATTGCACAGGAACATACCCTTTTGCCGGTGCAGGACGCGCCCGCTGCATGGGGGAAAGTGACGGATTCGTGAAAATTATCGCCCATGCCAAAACCGACCGAATACTCGGTGTGCATATCATCGGCCCTCGCGCCGCCGATATGATTGCTGAATGCGTTTTGGCAATTGAATTCGGAGGGAGTTCAGAAGACATCGCCCGAACCGTCCACGGCCATCCGACTTTTTCAGAAGCGCTTCAAGAAGCGGCTATGGCAGTGCGCAAGTGTTCTATTTATGCGTCTTGATCAGTATGACTTTTTAATTGTTACATGGCGCGGGGCGCATACATTCGTATTGATAATCTGCCTGATTCAGCAGAATTTCAACTTGTTTTTCAATTAACAGGGGCCTCTCCCAGGGTAAAATAAAATGTTGCGCCCTCGTCAATTTTTCCCTGTGCCCACACATTTCCCCCATGCCGATTGACAATACGCTTAACAATTGCCAGTCCTACGCCAGTTCCCTCGTATTCTTCAGATTGGTGCAATCTTTGGAAAACATCAAACAGTTCGTCAGCATATCGCATGTCAAAGCCTACACCGTTATCTTTTACATAATAAATGGGTTCTTTGTCCGAGGGTTCACTGCCGATTTCTATTCGAGCGATTTCCCGGCAGCGCGTATATTTGATGGCATTACTCAGCAGGTTTGTTACCACCTGCTTTAACAAGATCGGGTCGCTATGGCATTCCGGAAGGTCGCCGATGTTCAATTCAATATCCCTGTCCTTGTATTTATAGGCTATTTTTTCGAATACATCTTCTACCAATTGTTTTATATTGATCGTTTCACGTTGAATATCCGCACGGTTAATACGCGACAACCGGAGAAGATCGTCAATCAGGTTGCCCAGTTCCAGGGAGCTGTCTTTTATTGTTTTCAGATAGAGTCGGGCCTTGTCAGGAAGATCATCAGCAAATTTCTCCATCAGTATCCTGGAAAAACCGATCATAGCGCGCAGGGGTGCGCGCAGATCGTGTGAAACAGAATAGGTGAAAGCTTCAAGTTCGGCATTCGTCTCTTTAAGTTTCTTTGACAACACAGCGTAATCACGGACCCGACGTGACATGTCCGTGACATCCTGGATTGAAAAAATGGCATAAAATTTATCCCCGCCGATCTCCCGCCTGGCAGTGACAATGGTATGGTTGGTGCGTAGCTGTCCACTTGGCAGAGTCGAAAAAATAAGGTGTTTGTGTAGCTGGGAGGAAAAGACCATTGGAGGTCCTCCCTGGAAAATACTCTCTAACCGCGCGGTGTACCTGGGTTCCTTGAAATGCGGGAAGCAGTCAGCTATGTTTGTCCCGACAATCTTTTTTTTGTCGATTCCCGTCCAGTTTTCCAAGCATCGATTCCAGAATAAAACAACATAATCCTTTCTTAAAACAAAGGCGCCCACAGGCATATAATCAAGCGAGCCAAAATAGGTATTTATTATTTCATGATCAATCATCAGTTACTATCCTACGTCGGCTATTGTTTTTTTAAGCGCTTCGAGAAGATTGTCAAAAGAACCCACATCAAACATAAGCACGACGTTTCCTTCAATATTTCTTTCCTGTATGATAAAACGGGTTTGCGCGATAAGTACCATTGCATCCCTTCCGAGCTTGTCCTGGGGCACCAGATTTAACAGAGAGTCTTCAATATAAGTGGGAGGCGAGTAATTAATATATTCTTGAAGCACATTACCGATGGAACCCATAACCCCGTTAATCACAATATTGCCAACTTCGTTTAAGGTTCCGACGCGGAGTTCGTCTAATTCAGCGCTGTCCGGGTCTTCGCCCACAAGCACAGCCACGAGTGTGGTGGCGCTTTCAGGCGGGAACACAATAGCGGCATTGCCGGCAAGCCTTCCGAAGAAACCGATAGATACGGTGGCTAACCTGGCCTCCGCATCCGTACCCACCTCATTTTCCAGTTCTAAGTATGGCATGACTTTTACGGACGGCACTTCCAAGTGAATGTGAAATCCGGTCATGTCATTCAGAATACCGGCTGCTTTGCCCACCCCAATATTAATAAGCTCCTTTAAAAGGTCCTGTTCATCTAATGTCAGGTTCACTTGGTATTCTCCTTCAAAGACGCAATGACTTCTCTAAGCGTCTTGGTTACTTTATCTTTTTTAATCGGTTTGTTGATAAATGCGACTGCACCGAGTCTTTTGCAGCGTTCCTTGGTCATAGCCTGTATATCGGCGCTGATGACGATAACGGGAACTTCGAAATTCTTATGATGTAAAACTTCAAGAACGTCAATACCGGTGACATTGGGCATGACAAGGTCCATCAAGACAAGGTCCGGGCCTGTATGTGGCGATTTTAAAAAGGCCCTCATGCCCGTTTGCCGCTTCAATCACTTCATGGCCTTCTTCTTTTACGATCTTTGTGAGCATCTTGCGTTGGAAATTTGAATCATCCATCGCTACAATTTGCACCATACATCTTTCTCCTGTAAATCACTGCACCGCCATGCCTGATCTGTTCAAAATGGCTGTTAAGTCTGTTCGGTGTCTCTGCCGTGCCGACAAAAAGCCACCCTCCGGGTTTCAGCACACGCAGAACTTTATCCAGAATCATCTTTCGGTTGTTTATATCAAAATAAATAAGCACATTCCGTAAAAAAATGACATCCATATCAGGCAGAGGCGGCCAGACCTCAAGAAGATTGATATTGCGAAATTCCACTTTTTTACGAATATTGTTTTTTATTTGCCATGTTAAGCCCTGTTTTTGAAAATATTTTTTTTGCAAACAAGAAGAAAGTCCGCGGCTAATTTCCACCCGGGTGTAGTTTCCCTTGCGAGCCCGATCAAGGATCCCTTTTGAAAAATCGCTGGCAATGATTTTAACAGTCCGATTTTCAGTAAATGGAAATGTTTCAGCCAGGATCATCGCAATTGTATAAGGCTCTTGGCCGCTTGAGCAGGCCGCGGACCAGATGGCCAAACTACGCTTATTATTAATTATATCAGGTAACACCAATTTTTCCAGAGCCTCGAAAACAAACGTATCCCTGAAAAAATAGGTTTCTTTGGTGGCAAATGCCTCTGTCACCATTGTGTGGAGCCTGCCGGACGGCTGCTCTCTGCGCATGGCCGCCAGAAGTTGCTCAACAGTGCCAATGCCCTCCTGGCGCACAATTGGCATGAGCCGGGTTTCGGTCAGGTACTGCTTATCGGACTCAAGCGCAATACCCGATTTATTCCGGACCAGAAACCTGAGATATTCAAAATCATTCGTGGTTATCGCCATAAAAAGGGGCCTGCACCTATGTTTTCATTTTTATTATAGTAAAAAATTTTTCAAAAAATCCTTGTTTGAATGACAGGACTATATCGCTGTCAACCAATTTGTTTTTAACTTTGAAACCCAGTTGAATAACTAGAACGATAGGGCTTGATCCTTCAGGCATGATACTCGTTTTAGCGGTCTCAAAATATATGGGAGTGGAAAAATCAAAACGCTCCTTTATTTTCAGCAGATTTGCAATCGATCCGATAATACTGTTAATGAGTATGTTCCCCATTTCGGAAAAAATATCAATTTTATCCCCGTCATTGGTGATGAATTCTTCTGCAAAAGCATTGATTATGTCAGAACTGTTTTCAACTGCAATAGCAAATGTCGCAAGGCCGGAGAATTTACCCGTAAAATCAATCCCCACAACCCTGATCCCGCTTTGATCCGTATTTAATCGCTCGATCATCTCCGTTGTTAAATCATAAGCCGGCAACAAATTTATTAAAAGAATATTCAGTTGAATCGGCAATCCGGTCATCAGGTTCAGAGTTTCCACTGCGCTTTCTATGCCCGTTTTTATAGTTTTTTCTAACAGATACAGTTCTTCGGATGATATTGAAAGCGTTTCTTTGCCGGAAACAGCGTTCCCACTGGATTGCCCGTTATATTTTTTAGGCAACAGGCCTGAATGATCAAGGGATTGGATCAACTGATCAAATCCTTCTGATTTAACAGAATGGCCAATAATGCCTAACTTCTTGCATTTATCAATAATTTTCTTATCATAAATATCACTGAATAGAAATACGGGAATATTCAGAGTCTTCGGGTCTGACCTTATTTGTTCCAATACCTTATCCCCTCTGATTTTTGGCAGGATTAAATCTAACAAAATCAGTGTGGGGGGATCATCTTCCCTATCTGCATACCTGCCTTTGCAAAAAAGGAAATCAATTGCGTCTTCACCATCATTTGTCACTGTAAAATGATTGATTTCAAAGGCTGTGTTTATCGTATACAATATTAACTCAATGTCTTTGGGATTATCTTCCACTAAGAGCAAATTCATTTGGCTCCCACTATTTCTAGTATTTCATTACCGATCTTTTTCAGAGGGAGTATTTTATCCGCAAGCCCTGCGTCGGCTACGGCCTTTGGCATCCCCCATACTGAACTGCTGGCCTTGTCCTGAACCAGAACCTGGCCCCCGTATTTTTTTATGTATTCACAGCCTTTAAGTCCGTCATATCCCATGCCGGTCAGTATGACACCCAGCGCATAACTTCCGTATATCCTGGCTACTGACTCAAAAAGGAGATCCACGGCGGGCCGGCAATTATTAACGGGCGGATCACGGTTTGTCCGAACTACGACCATTGCGCCGTTTTTTCCAAGGGTCATGTGAAATCCTCCGGGCGCAAGAAACGCCTGTCCATGTATGATTTCATCTCCGGGGCCGGCCTCACTGACACAGATGGACAATTTGGCAGTGAGACGCTCTGACAGATATTTTGAAAATACAGGGGGCATGTGCTGCACAATGACAATGGGAACTCGAAAATTTGACGGTATGCAGGAGAGCACTTCCGCCAACGCATTCGGACCGCCCGTTGACACGCCAATGGCGACAATGCTTACACGCTGACGGGCATCTGTTTTGATAAGCCCTGGCATTGATCGCAAAGGCCGATGCAGGGGTGATTCCAGTTTGTCAACGCAGAGAGCCTTGATTTTTGGAGTAAGTTCGTGACGAATACATTGTTTGGATTCATTATAATCCCTGGTTTTCGTTGGTTTTGCAACATAATCGTTTGCGCCCATAAAAAGGGCGTCAATGGTCTCGCTTGCTCCGCGCTCCGTCAGCCTGCTAAACATGATAACAGGAAGTTCCGGAAATTGTTTGCGAATCTGTTTTAATGTTTCAAGACCATCCATATCCGGCATTTCAACATCCAGAATAACAATATCAGGCTCGGCCTGTGAAATTTTGCTCAGACCGATCCGGCCATTAGCGGCTGCTATGATCTCAAACACCGCTTCTTCGGACAACACCTCTATAAGCATCCGGCGGGCCAGGACAGAATCATCAACGGCGAGTATACGGATTTTTTTCATTTAGCTCACTTTTAGCATACTTCATCGGCATCCTGTTAGTAAGTGAAATGCCCGATCAATTTTTGCAATTCCGAAGCCAGATTTACCAATTCGTTAGCAGAATTCTGCGAATCACCAGCTCCCTTGGCGGCACTTTCAGCAGCATTGGCCACCATTTCGATATTACTGACCATTTCAGCAGAACCTTCTGCGGCGCTATTAACAGTCTGGGCGATCTCATTGGTTGTGCTTGTCTGCTGTTCCACAGCACTTGCAATGGTGTTCTGAATATCAAAAATTTTATTGATAATATCACCGATTTTTTCAATCGCACCCACCGCACCGTCTGTATCACTTTGTATGGTTTCAATTTTATCGCTGATATCTTTGGTAGCTGCGGCAGTCTGCTTGGCCAGCTCTTTTACTTCATTTGCAACCACTGCAAAACCTTTGCCAGCTTCACCGGCTCTTGCCGCCTCAATAGTTGCGTTCAAAGCAAGAAGCCTGGTCTGCTGGGCAATGCCGGTAATGACCTGGATGATGTTGCCGATTTCAGAACTGCTCTCGCCCAGTTTTGCCACGGTTGCGTTTGTTTGTTCGGCCATTTGAACAGCATCAGTTGCCACTTGGGAACCATCATTGGCGTTCATGGCGATCTCCTTGATGCTGGCATTGAGCTCTTCGGAAGCGGTCGCCACAGTCTGGAAACTTTTGTGGACCTCATCCGAAGTTGTTGATATGACAGCCGCCTGTTCGGATGTTTCCTCAGCATTGGAAAGCATTCCTGTGCTGACCTCCTTTAGCTTTCCGGATGATTCAGTAAGCGTGCGGGTCATTTCTGCAATGTTACGCACTTGATCCGTAATATTGGATGCCATGAGATTGACATTTTCGGTCAGGTCTTTCCACACACCGGCCGCACCCTTAACCGTTGCCTTTCCACCAAGTTTGCCCTCAACACCGACTTCTCTGGCCAGTCGGGTCACTTCGTCACCAAATGTGTTCAAGCTGTCAACCATATTGTTGATGGTGTCTTTCAACTCCAGAATTTCGCCTTTGACATCCACGGTGATCTTTTTGGTGAGGTCTCCCTGAGCCACGGCGGTTGTCACATCCGCGATGTTGCGCACTTGATTGGTCAGATTGTCGGCCAGCATGTTCACATTGTCAGTCAGGTCCTTCCATGTGCCTTGCACGCCTTCGACTTGGGCCTGCCCGCCCAGTTGGCCGTCAATCCCCACCTCGCGGGCCACCCGGATGACTTCGGATGCGAAGGCGTTGAGTTTGTCCACCATCACGTTGAGGGTGTTTTTCATTTCCAGCAGCTCGCCCTTGGCTTCAACTGTGATTTTGCCGCTCAAATACCCGGCAGCGACCGACTTGGTCACTTCGGCGATATTGCGAACCTGGTCGGTCAGGTTGGCCGCCATGACATTCACATTGTCGGTCAGGTCTTTCCAGGTGCCGCCCACACCCTCGACTTTGGCCTGACCGCCCAAAACGCCCTCTGTGCCGACTTCGCGAGCCACGCGGGTCACTTCGTCGGCAAAGGTGTTCAGACCGTCAACCATATTGTTGATGGTGTCTTTCAACTCCAGAATTTCGCCTTTGACATCCACGGTGATCTTTTTGGTGAGGTCTCCCTGAGCCACGGCGGTTGTCACATCCGCGATGTTGCGCACTTGATTGGTCAGATTGTCGGCCAGCATGTTCACATTGTCAGTCAGGTCCTTCCATGTGCCTTGCACGCCTTCGACTTGGGCCTGCCCGCCCAGTTGGCCGTCAATCCCCACCTCGCGGGCCACCCGGATGACTTCGGATGCGAAGGCTCAGATTGTCGGCCAGCATGTTCACATTGTCCGTGAGGTCCTTCCATGTGCCTTGCACGCCTTCAACTTTGGCCTGCCCGCCCAGTTGGCCGTCAATCCCCACCTCGCGGGCCACCCGGATGACTTCGGATGCGAAGGCGTTGAGTTTGTCCACCATCACGTTGAGGGTGTTTTTCATTTCCAGCAGCTCGCCCTTGGCTTCAACTGTGATTTTGCCGCTCAAATCCCCGGCAGCGACCGACTTGGTCACTTCGGCGATATTGCGAACCTGGTCGGTCAGGTTGGCCGCCATGACATTCACATTGTCGGTCAGGTCTTTCCAGGTGCCGCCCACGCCCTCGACTTTGGCCTGGCCGCCCAAAACGCCCTCGGTGCCGACTTCGCGAGCCACGCGGGTCACTTCATCGGCAAAGGTGTTCAGACCGTCAACCATATTGTTGATGGTGTCTTTCAACTCCAGAATTTCGCCCTTGACATCCACGGTGATCTTTTTGGTGAGGTCTCCCTGAGCCACGGCGGTTGTCACATCCGCGATGTTGCGCACCTGATTGGTCAGATTGTCGGCCAGCATGTTCACATTGTCCGTGAGGTCCTTCCATGTGCCTTGCACGCCTTCGACTTGGGCCTGCCCGCCCAATTGGCCGTCGGTTCCAACTTCGCGGGCGACGCGGGTCACCTCGTCGGCAAAGGTGTTCAGTCGGTTTACCATCTGATTAATTGTGTTTTTCAACTCAAGAATCTCACCCTTGGCTTCCACCGTGATTTTGCCGTTCAGATCGCCCTGAGCCACTGCTGTGGTTACTTCTGCGATATTGCGAACTTGATCTGTCAGATTCTGGGCCATAACGTTGACGTTATCGGTCAGGTACTTCCATGTGCCTTTCACTCCTTCAACTTTGGCCTGACCACCCAGAACTCCCTCAGTGCCGACCTCATGCGAAACACGGGTCACTTCCGAGGCAAAAGCGTTCAGTTTGCCAACCATTTCATTAACAACTGTGCCGATCCGGTAAAAGTCCCCTTTCAGAGTTCGTCCCTGAATATCCAGATTCATTGTTTTGGACAAATCGCCAACTGCAACAGCATTGATGATACGATCAACTTCATTAATGGGCCGCGTAAGATTGTCCATTATGGAATTGGCCGAATCAACGATCTCTTTCCATGAACCTTTTAGAACTCCCGCGGGAATTCGAGCGTTTAATGATCCCTCTTCGGAGACGGCCCTGCTGAGTCTGATGAAATCGTCTGCCAAGCCCGCATCATTATCCGCTATTTGATTGAAAATTCGGGCAATTTCACCCAGTTCATCTGGAAGGCGCGCTGAAAAATCACCGTCCCTGATCCGCTTGAGGGCGTCCAGGATCAGTTGCACTTCTCCTTTGTCAGTGCTTGTCGCAACATTCTGAGTTGCGGTTTCATTCCTGTAAAATACTGAGGAACCGGGTTTTATTGCCATAACATCGTCTCCTTTATACTGATTAAATTCAGAAGCATTCAAAGCCGCTTCGAACTTCGTTTTCTTATCTTTCACTCTATTTTTAGAAATCAGGTTTTTTGAAAAAACCTGATTTCTTGAATTATAAGCCCCTATCGGACATGAAATGAGATTCCTTGTCGGACTCACTGTAAACCGTGATATGTCCTTGATGGTCTTTAACGATTCCATGGACTATGGATAAGCCCTAACCCACTACCTTCGTTGGCCGCCTTGGTCGTAAAATGAAGTAATTGCTTGGTTTATCGCTCCTGGAAGATTCTTGAGATAGTCGCCGGCAACATCTTTTACCAAGTAATCCGCGGCCCCTTTCTTCATTGCCTGAACAGCAATGTTTTCCTGATCGGTCCCTGTGACAATCATAATTGAGGCATCATTACTCACATCATTGAAAAGGTCAAAAGCGCATCCGTCTCCAAGATTATAATCAAGAATCACGATATCAAAACGATATAAATTCAGGATTTTCTTCCCTTCTGCCACAGAACCGGCAAATATGCAATCGTATAAAAGCTCCCCGTTCCTAATAAATGCATCCATGAGCTCCCGATCACGCGGATTGTCATCAACATATAAAACTTTGATTTTTTGTTTTTTCATAATAAGCTCTCGCTGCTAAAAATGCTTGATAACATACTTGGTGGATCAAACCTTCAAAGTTGTACTGTTTTATCTAAAGAAACAATGTGTTCTGTAATTCGCCGGTATGTATTCGAAATTTTGCTGTTAGGCGCAAAATGGGATATTGGCAGGCCTTCCTTATGGGCATCGTAAATTTCCGTGGATTCGGGAACAAAAAAAACATGTTCATACATCTTGCCAAGCATTTCCTTCATTTCCTGTGGCGGGCAAGTTTTGCGCATCAGTTTTGATATAAAACCGGGTCTGGCATAGCGCGTCATAACCACGGTCTTTTTTTCAATGGCATGACCGGTCATCTCTTTCATTTCATCGCAATAATTTTGAAAATTTTCCAGGGATACCAGTGAAAAAATACCGGCATCAACAGGAACGACAACCTGATCGGACGCCCGCAGGCCGTTCAGCATTAACAAACCCAGATGAGGCGGCGGGTCAATCAGGATATAATCATACAGGGATATCACATCTTCGAGCACCTGTTTGAGCACACCGGTTCTGTCTTGCGCATCCTGTACAAGAATTTCTGCAACACACAGGTCAGATTCCGCAGGTGCCAGGTGGAAATTTTCCAGTTTTGTTTCAATAACAACTTCTTTGATGGAGACGCCTTCGTAACCTTTACAGTGATTCAAGATGGCATCATACATGGTTTTTGCCACCATGCCTTTGGAAAACCCCAGCCCCAAGGTTAAATTAGCCTGCGGGTCTATATCCACAGCAAGAACTTTGTAGCCCTTCTGCACCAGATGGCCTGCAATTGCCAGGCAAGAACTGGTTTTTCCGGTTCCTCCTTTCTGGTTAGCAAAGATGATACATTCCGCTCTTTCAGACAATTTCCGGTCCCCCCTTTTGGTTTAAACCCTAAATCCCAAATAAATTCCAAAATACAATATTCAAATCTCAAATTCCGAGAACCTAATCAATTAGCAACCTTCTCAATATCAATCACATGCATCAATTGATGCTTTTCCAGTTTATACACCCCAACAACGATCTCTCTGATATCTGCGTCAAGTGTTTCAGGCGGAGGTTCGAAATATCTGTCTTCAACTTCAATCACATCACCGATTTCATCGACCAGAAGACTTACCGCGCCAGATGATGTTCTCAAAACGATATTCATCGGCTTTTGTTTGTCAGGGCGGGGGTCGAATCCTAGTTTGCGCCTGAGGTCAATGGCTGTGATAATCTGGCCTCGCAAGTTCAGCAATCCGCTGATATCAGGCGGTGCCAGCGGCACTCGTGTCATTTCCTGGTACAAGCAAATTTCCTGAACTTTGTGCGCTTCCACGCCAAAAAGAAATTTTTCAAGCATAAACGTACAAAACTGGAAGCGTTCTTCCATAACTCCTCCGGAATGATGAGAAATGTCAATTCTCAATTTGCAATTTTAAAAGCCCTGGCAACGCATTGGCGATAATTCGCTCAACATCGATTATTTCCACCACATGTTCCTTGACAACGGTGGAGAAAAGAAAGCTGTCTCTTTTGGAAAACCCCTTCACTGTTATGATTTCATCAACAATGTCAATTATATTTTCTACAACCAACCCTGCCTTGACACCATTTTTTGAGTAAACGATGACCTGAATTTTATCCGTATCGGCTCGGGATGCCGACACTTGAAAAGATTTATCGTCCATGAAATCAGCAAGATGAATCAGTGGTAATATGTCTTCACGATACTGAACCACATCCTGCCCCCCGATATTTTCCACATTTTTCAGAGACAACTCTTCAAGGCGGGCGGCCGCTGAGATGGGCATGGCCATCCATCCGCCCTCAGAGTCTTCAAAGAGCAGAAGCGTCTGAAGTTCCCCCCCTCTTTTTTCTGTTTTATGTCGTCACCATCCCCCTTAAATCGGCGTATTTTCTCTTCTTTTTGTTGTTCATCCAGCATCGTTTTCAAATTGGCGTGTTCGATAATACCCATCACATCCAGTATCAGAGCTATTGTACCGTCGCCCAGAATAGTCGCCCCGGAATAAACTTTTAATTCCTGCAGTTGCTTTCCAAGGGGCTTGATTACGATTTCCTGTGAATCAATGATCTCATCCACAATCAGGCCGAACTGATGCCCTCCTGCTTTTAGGACGACAATGCCGATGAAATTCATCTGATTATAGTCCATGATGGAGATTTTAAGCATTTTTCCAAGGCTCACCAGGGGAAGCAATTCACCTCTCAGTCGAAAAACCGGCACACTGTGTATGATTTCAATGTCTTTAATTTGCTCTCCTTGGAGTTGGACAAGTTCAAGAACATTTGCCTGGGGAATGGCGTATCTGTCACCTTCACTTGAAGCGATCAAAGCAGGAATAATTGCCAAGGTCAGAGGCAATTTTATCTGAAATTTTGTTCCACGTCCAAGTTTCAGTAGATCGAAAAGTTCCTTAAAAGTTCCGTAGGAACGGCATATTTGTAGCAGATGTCAGCCTCGTACCCCTTGAGTCCCGTAGGGACGGCATGTCTTCATCGGAATATACCGTCCCTACGGGACTCAGCGGACACGGGGAATTCGGATTCTACAAATATGCCGCTCCTACGGAGCTGAAAACAGACATGCCGTTCGTCACCTTTCAAAAACTTTTCGATCTACTGAGTTTAGAATGAATATCGATTGTGCCACCGATTTTCTCCGTATTTGTTTTCACCACATCCATTCCTACGCCGCGTCCGGAGCAGCCTTTTGCTTCAGAACTTCAGGATTAATCCCGGCCCCGTCATCTGACACTTCAATATCAACCTGGCCACCCTCGTGAATGGCCTTCAGGAAAATCCGTCCTGTGGGAAATTTACCGCTGGCTTTGCGCTTTTCAGGGGTTTCAATGCCATGGTCAACACAGTTGCGCAGCAAATGAACAAGCGGGTCCTTAATTTCCTCCATCACAGATCTGTCCAGTTCGGTATCCTCACCGTCCATGTTTAACGTAATTTGTTTGCCTTTTTCCACGGCAAGATCACGAACCATTCTGGGAAATTGGTTCCAGATCGTCCGTATTGGCTGCATCCTGGTTTTCATAACCATTTCTTGCAGTTCGGCTGTTATGAGGTTCAGATGCTGGGCAGGGGCTGTAAAAGCAGAATTTTCCTCAACTGAGATCAACTGTACGATCTGATTGCGAGCCAGAACCAATTCGCCCACCATGTTCATCAGTCTGTCGAGCAGTCCGACATTCACGCGAATAGTGCTTTCGGCAAGGGTGCTTTTTACGTTGGTATCGCCTTCTTGAATCTCTTCCTCAGATGATTCTTTCTGAACAAATGCGGTTTGGGGTTCGATTGCCGGTTCTTCAATCAGAATGGGCGATGTTTTCGATTCAACTTCTGATTTTTCAGGACTTCCGACGTTTTCAGGTTCAATAACCGGAATTTTTTCAACAGGTTTCGGTTCAACCACCGGTTTTTCAGGGGTTGCTTTTTTCTGGTCAACCGCAGGCGTTTTATCTGGAATTGCGGGCGTGTCAGGTGTGCTTTGCAAAGGTTCCGCCAGTTGGGTTGCCGTTTCTTCAGGCGCTGCCTTTTTCTGGTCAACCGTAGCGGGCATTTCATCTGGAATTACCGGCTTCTCAGGCGTATCTCCAGGCGGTTCCAAATTTATCTGCCCGCCTTCTTGCAGGCGGATTAATATTTTAATAAGTGCTGAGTTATCCGGTGAACCCTCGGAGTCTGTTTTTTTCAATATTTGAAAATATGGAGCGTATGGAATCCAGAACTTTGAATAAAGTGGTGATAATTTCGGAAGTTATGTTTATTATATCATCTCGTACCCGGCCAAGCAGGGTTTCACCGGCATGGGTAATCGTCTCAATTTCCTCAAATCCGACGATTCCACAGGAACCTTTTATTGTGTGAAACATGCGGAAAATACTGGCCAGCGTATCTTGGTCAGTTGGCTTTTTTTCCAGCACCAGCAGATCACGTTCTATCTGATCCAGATTTTCGTAGCTTTCAATCAGAAATTCTTTAACATATTCTTCCATATTTTATGCTCCACTGTCGCCTTACAACAACCAACCGATTTCACGGATTCGGTCGTCCCCAAAAAACTCTTTCCATCTGTGCCGCTTAAAAGTTAAAAATATTGAATCCCTTAAATTCCAAATCCTAAAATCTGAGTACAAACTGATTCTGAATTTCAAAATATCAGTTTCAGATTTGGTATTTTACAGCCGGTTGAACAGTATATGTGTTTTTTATCATTTGTGATGTTGGCAAAAGATGAAACAGGAAAACAAACATCCAATCGCCTTTTATAATCAATCACATGTTAATTGGTCTCCCATACTTTTCACTCGTTTAATAAAGTCTGGAAATTCCGCCATTTTCTTTTTCATTTCTACGACATCAAATATTTCGACACAATCTGCTAAAAGTTCGCTATAATCCGTTATAGGAGGAAAGTTGTAATCCCGGCCGAATTGGATCAAATCATTGGCGAATTGTCCTACATCGTCCATAATCAGTATTTCGTTGAACTCTTCCCATTGCTTCATGAATTGGGTTTCCAGTATTTGTACCAATTCTGGAATTTTTTTCCTGGTTTCGTAGTCTGGTTCGTATGAAGCGCAATTGTTTTTTTCATCTAATGGTGACGTGCCAGACATATCGGGAACCAATTTTATTATCGAATATTTCAGGAAGCGGGCCAGAACGACAACCAACGCATCTTTTTTTAAGGGTTTTTTTAAGTATCCATCGCACAGGCATCTGATATCCTTTCCTGAATTTTTCATCACTGACGCTGTTATTGCGATAATCGGAATATCCTTTGTCTCTAAGCACTCCTTGATATTCTGCGTAGCCTTGTATCCGTCCATGACAGGCATTTTCAAGTCCATCAAAATTAAATTTGGGTGATGTTGCTTTGCCAGATCGCAAGCCTCTTGACCGTCTTTCGCCTCGATGAATTCGAAGTTGTAATCTTGTAGATAGCCGCGTAAAAGGTCTCTGTTACTCGTAATATCATCCACTATCATAATGATCGTTTTATCAAAAATTATGGAATCAACGGGCGTTTTATTTTTCTTTTTCAGAATATCAGGAGATTTTACTTGCTGGACATTTGGCAAGGTAACAGTGAAGACGCTCCCTTGGCCCTTTTCTCCTGATACCGCAATCGTGCCCCCCATCATTTCTGTCAACCGCTTGGTAATCGCAAGTCCCAATCCGGTGCCGCCATACTTTGCTTGATCTTGGCCACTTTGCTGTTCAAAAGCATCAAATATAGTTTTTTTCTGTTCCGCCGGAATTCCGATTCCAGTATCCTCCACCGAAAAAATGAAATCTACCGTATCGGAAGTCAGGTCATGAATTTTGGTTTTAGTCGTAAGTTTGATAGTTCCGGATTCGGTGAATTTGATCGCGTTTCCCATCAAATTCAAGATGATCTGCCGGAGACGAGCTTCATCAAGCAACAGATACGCCGACGGGTTCAAATCAGTTTCCAGAATAAATTTCAGCCTTTTTTCTTCAATTTTTTGTGATAATATATTCGTGATTTCCTTGAAAATAGAATATGGGTTGACCGCTTTATACGCAAGTTGCATTTTCCCCGCTTCGATTTTTGAAAGATCCAGAATGTCATTGATTAAAGTCAGAAGTAATTTTCCACTTGCTCGGATCATCGATAAATATTGCCCGTGCTGTTTATCGCTGATTTTTTCTTTGAGGATTTCCGAAAATCCGAGGATCGCGTTCATAGGCGTGCGAATTTCATGGCTCATGTTGGCAAGGAAACGGAATACGCCTGCATCCTTGATGTCATAGAATATGTCCGAAGTAAAATCGATCAGGTTTTCTGTAAATGCGATTCGCTTTTTCTGTTGGGCGAAAACCCGCGGTTCAATCATAGAAACATCAAGCACCAGATCGAAAGGATGGCGGAAATAGCGGTAAGCCGCGGCATAATTTTTACCCGCTTTTGCTTTGGATATCTCGGAAAAATCAATTCGTGATGTATGGGCGCTGCGTTTGACTTTGACACGCAGGGAACTCGCTGCCAAAACTGCGATCATGCCTTGTTCGCGTTTGGCATCCGGAATTTGGATTGCCGGAAATGCAAACGTTTTATCATCCGGTTTCCGAATTTTCCTGACAAGGATACTGATATGCCTGAAAGTTCGGCATTTCAATAGAATTAGAAGTTTGAAGCCATCAAAAATGCACCATAGCAAAAAATTTGAATCTTTACAATCTCTGAATATAATGATAATCATTTTTAAGCTATTGAGTCGGTTCAGTTTATCCATAGACTTTCAGATAATTATCCGATTTAAGACTGATTTTTATATTGGCACAGGGAGATGAAAAATGATAGACAGACGTGATTTACTTTCAATTTGGATCATTGCAGCAGTTTTGACAATCGCGGCAGATGTTGCAGTCTCAATGGCAGAGGAAACGGATTCAGCAAAAAAGGCTGTTTTGCTATTCAGTTATGAAGCGAGCTTCTGGGGTGTGCATGATGAAAACAAAGGTGTTGTAAAAGGACTGGCAACAACGGGATATGCAGAAGATCGCAATATTGAGATCATCCGTTTGTATATGAACACAAAATCTGTGAACAAGACCGTTGAACAGATGGAAACGGCCGCTATTCAGTTGGTGTCTGAAATAAAAAAAACAGACCCGGATGTATTGTTCATTATGGATGATGATGCCTTGCGACATGCAGGTGCCAAACTTCTGGACACGGATTTGCCTATCGTTTTCGGAGGTGTCAATTTTTTGGTGACTGAATCAGACTACGGCTGGGTCAATGCTTCTCGCCGCGTCCCATTGGCTGATTCTCTGGAGAAGCCGGGCCATAATATAACAGGCGTACAGGAAAAACCGGCTCTGTCCGCCGGTTTTAAACTGTTACATCAAATCCTTCCTTGTACCAAAAATGCGCTATTCATATCGGACAACAGTATAGTTGGCACCCAATTATTGCAAGTAGCCGGATGGAGAACTGAACTGCAAAACGCGCCGTTTCATATTGTTGATGAGATTTACACTAACAGCTTTGAAAAGCTGAAAAAAACAATCCTTGAATATCAGGACAAGGTTGACAGTATTATTCTGTTTATACCATGGTCATTGGAATATAAGGATGGTAAGCATGTTCCGCAAAAGGAAGTGGTGAGTTGGATGCTCCGGCATAACAAGCGTCCTGGCATCGCCTACTTGGACATGCTGGCAGAGGAAGGCTACCTTTGCGGCGTAGTGGTTGACATGGTTCAGCAAGGATTTCACGCCGGGGTAATGGGCGGCCGAATCCTGAACGGAGAGAAAGCCGGCAATATTCCCATTACAGACCCGGTGGCTAATCGGATAACAATCAACCTGGCGCGAGCGCATCAGTTGGGTATCGAAATACCATTTGAAGTGTTGAAAAGTGCTGATGTGGTGTATAAAAAAATGACCGCCTATCCTGAATATAAAATCGGAAACTGAAACCATGAAGATTTACCCTAAAATTCTGATCAGTATATTGCCTCTTATTGTGCTGAGTATTCTTGTAAGTGTGGGAGCGATTTATTATCTGGCATATAATGCTCTCAACAACCTGTCTGAAAAATGGTTGAGCACCAAACTCGCCGATGCAATCCGAACAGTCTGTGAGAATGAAGCTGTGCTTCGTAAGTATGGCTTGGAAAACGTGACTGCCAATGTGTCTAAAGCCAAAATCCATACTTATGAAAGCTTAAAAAAAATCAAAATTGGAAAAGGCGGTTATGTCTGGGTTGTGTCTGACAAAGGTATAATCGTTGCCCATCCGGATTCATCTATAACAGGTATGGATATCAGCCATCATGAATTGTTCAAAAAGATGCTTTCAGATTCAAAGGGTCAATGCAGTTATACCTGGAAAGAGGAAAACCGCATCGCTGTTTATGAAAAATTTCTGCCCTGGCAATGGTATATCCTGGCCAGCGCTCCCCGATCCGAAGTCTATGGGGAAGTCCACCAAATAAAATATTATGTCACCGTCATCGGTTTTTTCAGTGTATTCGTCACCGCTTTGGTGCTGATGTTTCTAACTCGTATTTTGACAGCACCGTTGCATGTTCTGGTAGAAGAAACCAAACGAATCGGAGCGGGTGACTTGAATGTGTCAGTTAAAGTGGCTTGGAAAGATGAGTTTGGCACACTGGCAATAGCCTTCAACTCTATGGCCAAAAAGCTCAAGACTACAATGAATGGTCTTGAACAGCGTTTTGCGGAGTTGAGAACTGCGAAAAAGGCTCTCCAGAAAAATGAGGAACGACTGAGGGCCATTTTTGAAGCCAATCCCGATCCTGTTGTGGTTTACAACCAACACGGACACGCTCAATATATAAATCCTGCTTTCACACAGCTATTTGGATGGACTTTAGACGAAATAGCAAACCAAAAAGTTCCATTTGTTCCTAATGATCAATTGAAAGCCACTGATAAAAGTATAAAAAAACTTATTGAAACCGGCGAACCGGTCAGTTTAGATAGCAAGCGATTAACCAAAGATGGCAAGCTGATTGATGTCCTCATAAAAGCGGCAAGTATCAAAACATTAAAGGGAAATCCCGAAAAAATGGTGGTCAATTTAACAGATATGACAGAAAATAAGAGATTGGAACGTCAACTGCAACGCGCTCAAAAAATGGAGGCCATCGGCACTTTGGCAGGTGGTGTGGCCCATGACCTGAACAATATTTTAAGCGCTCAGGTGAGTTATCCGGGTTTGATATTGATGAAATTGCCTAAAGACAGCTCGTTAAGAAACCCCCTTTTGACGATTCAAAAATCCGGGCAAAAAGCGGCCGCTATTGTTGAGGATTTGCTGACACTGGCGAGAAGAGGTGTTGCAGTCGCAGATGTTGTAAACATGAATCTGATTATAGATAGCTATTTACAATCTCCAGAGTTCGACAGGTTAAAAGCATTTCATCCTTACATCAAAATTGAATGTGATCTTGAGACCCACTTATTTAATATTGCCGGTTCTTCAGTTCACCTGTCAAAAACTGTGATGAATTTGGTTTCTAACGCAGCAGAAGCAATGCCAACCGGTGGAACCGTTTTGATATCAACTCAAAATAAATATATTGATCTGCCTGTCAAGGGTTATGATAATATAAAAGAAGGCGATTATGTTATTTTTACAGTCAGAGATACCGGTATAGGTATCGCCCCGGAGGATTTAGAAAAAATATTTGAGCCTTTCTATACGAAAAAAGTAATGGGAAGAAGCGGAACAGGATTGGGTATGGCTGTGGTATGGGGAACCGTAAAGGACCACAAAGGCTATATCAATGTTCAAAGCACTGAAAGGCGAGGAACAACATTTACGCTTTATTTCCCGGCAACCAGAAAGGCAATGAACGGAAAAGCAAAAATCGCGCCGGTGAAAGAATATATGGGAGAGGGAAATTCGATATTAGTGGTCGATGATGTGCAAGATCAGCGCGAAATCGTATCTCTGATGTTAGAAAATTTGGGTTATTCGGTAACATCGGTTTCAAGCGGTGAAAAAGCGGTTGATTACATGAAGAACAATTCTGCTGATTTATTGGTTTTGGATATGATCATGGAACCCGGCATTGACGGGCTGGAGACATATAAACGTATTATAGCAATACATCCGGGCCAAAAAGCCATAATATCAAGTGGTTTTTCTGAAACAGAGCGAGTTAAAGAAGCTCAAAGACTTGGGGCCGGAGAATACATAAAGAAGCCGTATGTGATAGAAAAACTCGGACTTACAGTTAAAAAAGAATTAAAAAAAACAGGTAAAGTGTAAAATCAAATAATAATAATTAAGAAGGAGGATACCATGGATAAACCGATTGATAACTATTGGGAGTTGCGCTTAAACGATCTGAAAAAGGCATTGGAAGCAAATAATTTTGATGTTTTTGTGGCGGATAGCGCTGTTCAGGCAAAGGAAATTGTGCTTGACAAAATATTGAGTCAACTGACGGTCAAAAGTGTTTCATGGGGCGGATCGATGACGTTTATCGGCTCCGGGCTTTACGATGCGATGAAAACCGACCCGGATTTGGAAGTCATTGATACGCTTGATCAAAAGATCACTTTTGAAGAGTCTTATGAAAGACGCCGGCAAGCGTTGCTTGCAGACCTTTTTTTCGCCGGAACCAACGCGATTACCGCTGAAGGACAACTTGTCAATTTGGATATGCTTGGGAATCGCACCGGCGCAATCGCTTTCGGGCCTAAAAATGTGATTATCCTGGCAGGTCGCAATAAGATTGTCGCTGACTTGGAAGAAGCCATGGAGCGTATTAAAAACTATGTTGCCCCTGCCAATGCGATGCGTCTTGATATGCCAACGCCATGTGCCAAAACATCACACTGCATTGAGTGTAAAAGCCCCAAACGCATCTGCAACACCTGGACGATTACGGAAAAATCTTTTCCCAAAGGAAGGATCAAAGTTGTATTGATTAATGCTGATTTGGGATTATAGATTTTTATAAAACCTGGGAGAGTTGCGTGATCATAATTGCTGAAAAGCAGTTTACACTTTTTAATCGTAGAACGATTTTAAAAATCGTTCTACGAAAATAGTACGAACCGGCAAATGAAGGATGTCTGAGAGTTCAGGTTATTCCGGCATTTGTGAGGAATGATGTTCAATAATCTGCCAACGCTCGCCATTCCAGCGATATACGAAAGTAAACCTGGCTTGTACGGAAGTTCCATCCTTGAATGAAAACGTATAGACGCCGGAGTTGATTGCAATCTGACCAAACGTGCGCAAGTTTGACTCATCAATCGTTCCTATCGGCCCTTTTTGCATAAAATTTACGAAGTAGTCCTTGATTTCCTCGTGATTGTGGCGAACCCGATTGGATACTGTCGGAAGCAAGATGGCGTTACTTGCATAAAGGGCCGCCACTTGGTCAGGGTTTCCTGTTTGAAGTGCGCTATTCCACTTATCAAATAGCGCTGTCAATTCATTTTTGTTCATAGTTAAACTCCTTATTTTACATATCAATAAGATTGATCTGATTTTGTCCGGCATATAGAAAAGAGCAGTTGCTCCAGAATGCGTTTATCACTATGGCCGGACGACTTCAACTGCAAATCAGCCTTGCTTAAAGCATCCATCGTATCAATCAGTTCATCTTTAGTGAAATTTTCCGCTTTGATAAACGATTGATACACAGGATAGGGGCTTTTAGGGTTTGGGGCAATTTGAAAATCAGAGCCTGTCTTTTTTGTTTTGCGTTTGGTTTTTTTCTTTTTCTTGGTTTTGGCTGCGGCCTTAGGCGCTTTTTGCGGTTCAGGTGTCAGGCTGACTTCCCATTGCTTTAGCTGTGCGGCGATTTCTTTATCATACGCCTGTACTGACGGCATCACCTGATTCTTAAACATATCAAAGGTTGCGTTGCCTTTCCAGCTTTGATTATATGAACTTTCGGTGAATCCTTTGACCAACAGCAATTTTCTGATTTGGTTGACGATGGCGGTCAGCATTTGCAGCGGATGTAAACCTTCCTCTGCAAGCGACTTGATCAAGAAAAGCGATTCGGCCAGATTGCGGCGGGCAACAGCATCGGTTAAGGCAAAAATCGGGTCGCTTTTGGTTCGCTTGGCAACAGCCTGTACATCTTTGGCGGTAATACGTTTGCGATTGCCAATAAAATGAATTAATTTATCTAAATGGCCTGTAAAAGTGCGCAGATCGAAGCCGGTCATGTCATAGAGGGCTTTGAATGCGGGCATGTCAATATTTTTACCGGATTGACTCAGCCGTGCCTGCATTCTTTCTCTGATAATGACCTCCTGTTCTTTGCGGTCAGCCCAGCTAATACCTTTGGGCGCTGAACAATCGATGATCATGCCTCGTTTTTTAATCGCTTTAAAAAGGCTGCGCCGTTTATCCACGACATCCGCTGTGATAATCAGGTAGTTTTGCGAAGGGAACCCTTTTTCAATTGCACGTTGCAGACTATCAGCCCGGTTTTCAATTTTAGGAATCACAACTTCATTATCACGACAATAATCAAGAATTGCATCGACCCAGGCATCATTTTTTAAAACGTCCACATCAGTCTTCAGCGTTTTATTGCGGTTTTGTTTTTGAACATCATCAAAAGAAAGTTTGAAATTTCCCAGCAAGGATGTAAAATATCGGGATGCTTTTTTTAAATTATCGTTATCAAAGGCTTCTTTGGCTTTAACTAAAAAAGTTTCCTGATTCTGCGTTGAAAAAAATATTTTGGAATCATTGATCACAAGAATTTTGTCGCCGGATAGCAGCGAATAAGTGTTAATCCGTTCAACCACCAAAGGGATATTTTCATTATCACCGTCAACAGTTTCGTAATTCATCCGGTTTTGAGTGTCTGGCAGCATTTTATCCAACAATACTTCCAGAGCCTTTTGACGTAAAAATTCTTCTCCGAAAAGCAGATGCACAGATTCAAAGTGTTTGCGTTGCGGATCATTGATATATTGTGATAGCGTTTTAAAAGTGATAGAAGGCATGATTTGGAGTTTTAAGTTTTAAGTTTTAAGTTAATTCATAAGGATTGGAGAAGTTATTTCGTCTTCATTCCTAACTCGTCAGTCATAAGTTCTTGTAAGTTATTGAAATCATTGAAAGTGAAAAAATAGCACAAATTTTGTGAGTTTCGATGAATTCAGGGAGTTACGAAATCACTTGACACTTCAAACTTCAAACTTGTAACTGACGAGTTCATAACATGCGGATTAATTCGATTCAGTGCTCTTTTTTGAAAATATAAGCATGATTAATGCGATTATCGCCAAAAATAATCCGATGGTTTGGGATAGGGATAACAAATCGAAAACAGTTGCCCCTCTGAAATCGTCGCGTAATTGTTCGATCAATGAACGCATGATTCCATAGAGAAGGATATAAATCCAGAAAACTTGGCCGTCAAAAGTCTTACGACGACGCCAAAACCAAAGAATACTGAAAATTATAAGATTGCTCATAGATGAATAGAGTTGGGTGGGGTGCAGGAGAACACCTGTCGGTGCCAGACTCTCAGGATGGCTGAATGTCACCGCCCAGGGCAGATCGCATTGTTTGCCATAGCAACATCCGGCAAAAAAGCATCCCATCCGACCGAAAAAATGCCCTAACGCCAGAGACGGTACTAATAAATCACACGTCAGCCATATTGGCAGGGAATATTTTTTCATACAAATCAACGCCGTTGCCAGCGCGGCAATAAATCCGCCAAAAAAAACCAAGCCGCCTTTCCAAATTTTAAAAATTTCAAGCGGATTCTCTAAAAAGGCTTCAGGCGCTGTAAAAACATAAAATAAGCGTGAACCGACAATAGCGGCAATCAGAATATAAAAGGCCAAATCCGTTATTTTTTCAGGATCCAAGCTGACTCTGAGCGCCTCACGCCGGGCCAGAAACATCGCCGCCAAAAATCCGATAGCAATAAAAAGGCCGTACGTGTGAATGGAAAACATGCCAAGATTGATTAAAGTAGGATACATCTGTTATCTTTCTTTGTTTGTTTAGTGAAACTTGAAACATGATACTCGGCAAGCTGAAGCTCGCACTCCGATTTCACGATTCACGATTCACGATTCACGATTCACGATTCACGATTCACGATTCACGATTCACGTTTCACGTTATATAGCAAAAATTACGAAGATAGGAAATTAAAATTTTTATGAATATCGCTTTATCGTATCAACCGACAGCCGGCGTCATTCTGGCGGCGGGGCGCTCAACACGATTCGGAACACCTAAACAGCCCAAACAGCTTTTAAAATTAAATAATACGCCTATGGTCGAATTAGTTCTGGACAATGCGCTGAAATCCCGTTTGCAACGTATTGTTTTGGTGTTGGGATGTCAATATCAAAGCATATTAAAGCATCTTGGAAAAAAGGCGCATCACCCACGCCTGCAAATCGTGGTGAATCATTCTTTCAAGGAAGGACTTAGCAGTTCTTTACACTGCGGTTTGAATGCCGTTCAACGTAAATCCGAGGCCGTGATGTTTTTATTGGCGGATCAACCATTGGCCGACGCCGGGTTGATCAATCTGCTTTTAGAAAACTTCGAGGCATCTGATAAGGGGATATGTGTTCCGGTTTATAAGGAAAAACGCGGCAATCCGACAATTTTCAGCCGACATTATTATGACAGGTTGATGATGATTAAAGGTGATCGGGGCGGGCGGCGTCTGATTAAGGCGCATACCAAAGATGTATTGGAAGTTCAGGTCTGCGCCCCTGCCTGTTTTGAGGATATTGACACATTGAGCGATGTAGCCAAAATACAGCGTCTCATTTGAAAAACGTTTGAATCAGAATTTTCAGAATTAAAGATAGAGCAATTTGCAATCAAATGTGAACAGCTTTTGGGCTGATCTGTCTGAAGGGTGTCTATTTTGTTCAGTCCTTATCATTAATATCACCGGTGTCATCAATCCAAAATTCTTCATGCTCATCGTCATCCAGATAAAAACTTGCAGATGTATCTGTCGGCTCCTCCTGATTGTCTTCGTGTATGGTGATATAATAATCTCCCTCTCTCATATCTTCAAATTGATCGCAGGTATCTCCTCCGACTTTATACCATTTATCGAGAGAGAATTCATCTGCAACGCTGTCGTCTGTGCTGTGATGAAGTTTCACACGATAGTCATTGGCATCCCAGTTACAGACTTTTATAATAGGATCGTCGTTAAAAGCATCAAGGTCGGAGTTACTGCATCCGTTTAAGACAAGCAGTATCAAACCGAAAATAATTACCCAAACATTGAATGAATACTTACTACTGACTTTTACCATTTTAACCTCCTGACGAATATTCAACCCAAAAAGCACAAGGAACGGGGATAAAATAATTTCCCCATTCCCAACCCAATTTTACAAAAGTAACGCTACATTGTCAAATTTAACTCTCATCCTCTTCTTCTTCCGGCTTTTTACGTCCGAAAATTCTGGCACCGATAATGCTGATTTCATATAAAACCATCAACGGCAGTGCCATCATTATCTGAGTGACGACATCGGGCGGCGTCAACATCGCAGCTCCGATAAAAAACAGAAGCAGCGCATATTTTCTGTTTTTTTTCAAAAAATCAACGGAAACAATCCCCAAGCGGGCTAAAAATGTGATAACAATCGGCAGCTCGAATACAATCCCAAAAGCTAACAGCAATTTAGATGCAAGCCCCAAATATTCTTTGATAGATAAACGGGCATGAATCGTTTCATTTGAAAACCCCAAGAAAAATTTAAAACCCAGGGGGAAAACGATAAAATAACCAAACAAAGAGCCGCCGATAAGAAAAAGGGAAGATAAAATAATAATCGGTATAAGCGTGCGCCGTTCTTTATTGTACAATCCGGGTGCGACAAACATCCAGAATTGATATACAATAATGGGTGAGGATAGAATCAAGCCGCTAAGAAAAGCCACTTTCAGATAAGTGAAAAACGCTTCGGGAAGCCCGGTAAAAATCAGTTCTTCACCCGATTTCATCACCGACAACAAAGGCATCAGAAGAATTTTGAAAAGCTCTTCTTTGAAACCGTAGGACAGCACAAACCCGACACCCACAGCGATAAAACAGGTGATCAGACGGCTTCGCAGTTCTTCCAAGTGCGCCGTAAAAGGGAGTTTATCATCTTCCTGCATGATCTAAATGTCCTTATTTTTTTTGTCTGAATTGGTAACATCCGGATGATCCGCTGTTTTTTCGGAAATTGGGACGTTATTATCATTTTCAGCAGGCGGCGTCAGCGGCGCATCTGTCATTTCATCGCTTTGATCATCAGAAAAAGATGATGGCTTGGATGAATCGACGTCCTTATACTGATCGGCTTTGTCCCGATCTGCTTTGTCTGGGTTATCATCCGCCACAGCCTCCCCTTCAGTTTTTATATCGGCTACGGCCTTTTTTTTGCCAGCAGACGGTTTATCCGTATCAGAATTCATGTCATCAAAGGCGTTTTTGACGTCCGTCAGTTCACTATCAATTTGCATTGATTCTTTCAGATCGCTTGTGGCCTGTTTAAATTCACCCAATGCACGCCCCAAAGATTTAGCCAAACCAGGCAGCTTCTTGGGACCGATAACAATCAGCGCTATTCCCAAAATCAACAATATTTCCGGCATCCCCATGCCAAACATAAAACAATCTCCTTTTTAATGAATGTTCAGGTTATAATTTAAAATAGTCTTTTAACCAGTTTACACCAAAGAGTCAACACCTTTAGGGCATCAGTTTCAGGTTTCAGGTTTCAAGACGTTGCTTTTGAGTTCCGAACCTTGACGAAATACGGTTTTCGCTATAAATTACCCGAAATATGATATTAATAAAAACAGACCAAAAGCAAAGGAGTGCTGAACTTACAGTTTAGCAAAGCGTCCCTTTCTTATGTTTGACGCAAATGAAGGATGTCAAAACCTTAAATCTTGCTCTTACTCTTGCTCTTGCTCTATTGCTGTAATAAACATCAATTAACGTATGGATTAAGAGCAAGATAAAAAGCAAGAAAAATGGCCTAAATTAGAACCAAGTCCCAAACTTCAAACTGACAAGCCATAAATGAGGATGTCAAAACCTTAATATGAATAAAAACGATAAACCAAGCTATAAGGAACTGGAACAGCAAGTTGTTGAACTTCGACAAGATGCGGCAGAGTGTAAACAAACCGAGACGCGCATCCGCCATTTAAACACGGTTCTGGCGTCTAACCGCGATGTCAACCGTCTGATCACTAAAGAAAATAATCGTAATCGCCTGATTCGGGGTATCTGTGACAGTCTGATAAAACATCGCGGTTATCATAGTGTGTGGATTGTTCTTATTGATGCCGACCATAGGGTTTTTGCAAGTGCTGAAGCCGGATTGGAAGGTGATTTCAATGAAATTATAACGAAAATTAACCAAGGTGAACTGTTTTATTGCTGTAAAAACGTGCTTCATCAAAACAATTTGATGATGATCACGGATCCGGCTGAATCCTGTATGGATTGCCCCTTGTCCTATTTATACGAAAACAGAGGCGCGTTGGCCGCCCGGTTGGAACATGGCGATAAAATTTACGGATTGTTAACGGTTTCAGTGCCAGCGGCGTTTAGTAAGGACGCCGAAGAACAGGCCTTATTCAGAAGTGTTGCCAATGATATCGGGTTTGCGCTGCACCATATTGAGATGGCAAAGGAGCGCCAGGCCGCCGCCGATGAACTTCAAAAAGCACATGCCGATTTGGAACACCGCGTCAAAGAACGCACCCGCACGCTGGAAAAACTCTCTTCCAAATTGATCAACGCTCAAGAAGAGGAACGCAAACGTATTGCCGGCGATCTGCATGACGGCATCGGACAAACCTTGTCAGCCGTAAAATTCATGGTGGAAACCGTATTGGAACAACTCCGCGGCAAAGTTCCGGAAACGGAACTCTGTTCGCTGGAAACACTGATTCCCATGCTTCAAAAAGCCACCGAAGAAGTGCGCACGATTGTTATGAATCTGCGACCGTCGATTTTAGATGATTTGGGCATTTTGGCGACTATCGGATGGTTTTGCCGCAATTTCGAAAGCATTTATTCCGGTATCCGGATTGAAAAGCAAATCAGTATCCGCGAAAATGAGGTTCCGGATGACCTTAAAACGGTCATTTTTCGAGTGATGCAGGAAGCGATGAACAATGTGGCCAAACACAGCAATGCCGATTATGTAATCATCCGTCTAAGTAAAAAAGTGGATTCCATCGAACTGCTGATTCGCGACAATGGCAGGGGCTTTGATGTTCCGCGAGCACGCTCCCACGCCTTTTCAGAAAAAGGCGCGGGGTTGGCCAATATGAAAGAGCGCACCGAACTTTCCGATGGCACATTTCAGACCGAGTCAGCGTCAGGGAACGGCGTGGCTGTTCGAGCGGCCTGGCCCTATAAGTGTGAACTGCCGTCAGCTTAGGCGGCGGAGTGCAAGCTTTAGAAATGTAGGGTGCGTTAGCGAAGCGTAACGCACCCTACCAGCTGGTTCCCATGCTTTGCGTGGGAACCCTTTCAGGCGATGATTGCCGTTCTGCCTGACGCAGAGCGTTCCCACGCGAAGCGTGGGAACGAGATCGTGCAGCGGGAAAATCGGTTACATCGTAATCAACCCTTTTTCCATAGCAAACGCCGTAACGGCGGACGCATTGTGCAAATTCAGTTTTTTCATCATATTGGCGCGATGTTTTTCCGCCGTTTTAATGCTGATACACAGATAATCCGCAATATCTTTGTTTTTATGGCCTTCGGCGACCAATTTCAAAATCTGGCGCTCGCGTCTGGTCAACCTGTCAAAAGCGGATTGCGCCGGAGCGGGAGTTTTGCCTTTCAGATAGCCGTTCACCAGGGTTTCCGAAATTCCGGGACTGATGTAAGGACGTCCGGCCAAAACATTTTCAAGCGCGATTTGCAGTTCCGCATGAGTGGCGTCTTTTAACAAATAGCCGTCAGCGCCGGATTTCAACGCTTCAAATACATACTCTTCCGCTTTATGCACGGTCAGCACCAATATTTTCGTATCCGGACAGATGCTCTTGATTTCGGCAATCGCATCCAGACCGTCCATTTTGGGCATGGAAAGGTCTATCAACATCAAATCAGGCAAAAGCCGGGCCGCTGTTTTAATAGCTTCCAATCCGTTTTCCGCTTCTCCTGCAATTTTGTATTCGGCATGGGAAGACAGCAGGGAGCGCAATCCCTCTCTTAAAATACGATGATCTTCGGCAATGACAAGACGATAGGTTCGGGGCATGGTTTTTTATGTTCCTCAAAATCCTTTTTCAGTACCAAATGAAGGAAGCCTTAATTTTCTGCAAGTTATAACATCATCTGAAGTGAATCACAATAAAAAAACCAGGCCGGCTTATACGGATTGCGCCTGATACCGTATATGCCTTTTCAAAAGAATGCTAAACTGTAAGTTCAGCACTCCTTTGCCAGTATCTCATAAAAACTTGATTGGCGGAATTAAAGAATGAACAGAATTCTGAACATTCTGAAATTCTGTAAATTCTGATTCAGACAATTAAAGCAAGGCTGAATCCATAGAAAAAGTGCAAACCGCTTTCAGATCAAAATAAAGAGTAAATTTTTCTTTACTTTTAAAATGAAATGCTTTATTATCTTTTATCTGTCGCAAACAGTATAATACGGCGGCGCATCTGCAAAAAAGCATATTTCGACGATTATCAATAGATGGAAAATGCCTGAAAATACGTCAGGGAGCGCAAAAATTAAGCGAAGCGGTTTTTTGCCGGCCCCTGAATCCGCAACCTTTCCGGGTGGCGATGCAAAAAATCGCTTCGCTTAATTTTTGTGTTCCTGAACTTTCCATCTGCTGATTATTTTTTCCATAATGTCTGCAATCTTTTCCATCTTTATCAATCAATCAAAAGGTATGCATCTATGAAATTCAGGCAGGCCCCTTTAATATTATACGCCGGTCGTTCTCCGCCTTTGCGGCCTGAGGAGAATGAACGGTAACCCCGTTGTAGGGTGCGTTAGCAAAGCGTAACGCACCATATCAATATTAAAACACAATTTATTAATTATTTTGGTGCGTTACGGCTGTCACCTGACACACCCTATTAGCTGTTACGAGGCTTCACCTCGTAACAAATTTTTTATCAGGCCATTTTTCAATTTTTTGCAACAACCGTAAGCCATTAAATTTAATATGTTTTGGTATGACTTACTTGGCAACGGACACATTAATTGACAACTGGCCAGACAACATAATAAGGAGAAAGAACATTTACAAGAAGTTAAGTATCCATTTGTTTATCGTCGCCTTTGCGATGCTGGCTATCATCTCCGGTTCAGAGGCATTCGCCTCGGCCGACTATCTGTATGTCACGAATGACGGAAACAACACTGTCACTCGGATGAACTTGGATGATACAACACTCGTTGTAAACCTGAACCTGGACGGCCTGCTCAACAATCCGAAAGGAATAGCCCTGGACGCGGCCGGAGGCAAAATGTATATCGCGAATTCGGACAGCGACAACATTATCCAGGCAAACCTTGATGGAACCGGGGGCAAAAACCTCGGGAGCCTGGGCAACACACTTGTCACTCCGTGGGCTATAGCCCTGGACTTGACCAAAGGCCACATGTATGTCGTGAGTCAAAAAGGAGGAGAGGGCCGCGTCAGCCGGGCAAATCTGGATGGAACCCAAGGCCAAACCCTCGTGGAAAACCTAAACACCCTATACACGCCTACTGAGGCCTTTAATCCGATGCAAATAGCTCTGGATGTAGCCGCGGGCAATATGTATATCATTGTTGAGAACGGCAACGTCTTCCGGATAAGCCTGGATGGATCCAATGTAACCGTCTTCGATTCGGATAACGCAGCGGGTGGTATAGCCCTGGCCGGGGGCAAGATGTATATCACGCATCCCAATGACGCGCTTGACTCCACCAACACCAACCTTCGCTGGGTCACCCAGTCGAACATGGATGCTACTACGGGTAAAATAGATTTGCTGAGAGACAACTTCACGCTCAGAATACCGTATAACATTACCCTGGACACGGACGCGGGCTACATGTATGTCGCGAATAACGGCAACAACACTGTCACCCGGGCAAATCTTCTGGATGGAGGCGAGCCCAAAGCCTTCGACATGGGCGGCCATCTCAATAAACCGTTTGGCGTAGCCCTGCTTTATTACTTTTACTCTCCGCCGCCTCCTGTTCCGGAAGTGATCAATGTGACTTCGACAGCGACATCCGGCACTTACTCTGTCGGTTCGGTCATTGAGATCACCATTGGTTTCAGCTATCTGGTCTGGGTTAAAGGAATACCGTCGTTGGCGCTGAATACCGGCGGGCCTGTCCCCGGACATGCCTATTACAGCGGTGGCAGCGGAACGAAAATAATAACTTTTCAATATACGGTTGCCGTCGGCGATGACATCACCAAACTGGATTACTGGAGCCAATGGGCGCTGGAATTGAATGGCGGTCAGATGTACAGCAACGAGGGCGTGGACGTCGTTTTGGACCTGCCGGTTCCAGGTGAATCGGGTTCACTGGGAAATAACACGACACTGGGCATACTTGGCACGCTTTATCCGCTGTACCGGTTTTACAGCCCGGGCTTGTTAAAACATTTGTTTACGGCGGATGAAAATGAAAAAGAGTATATCCTTGCGAACATGGCCGATGTCTGGAAGCTTGAGGACTCTCCTTACAGTGTCTTTCTCCCGTGGCAATATAATGCTGCCGCTCAGGAACTGAAAGACACCCTCATGGCGGTTCATCGTTTTTACAATGCGGCGTTGCAGACGCATCTTTACACTGTCGATACAAATGAAACAGCGCATCTGAACGCCGGGGCCGCGGAAACCGGGTGGGGGGCTGAAGGTCCTGTATTCTATGTTCCGGTCGGCAATCCGGAGGGCGCCATACCCGTGTATCGCTTTTACAACAAAAATTTAAAAGTGCATCTCTTCACGGTCGATGAAAATGAGAAAACTCATCTTATCGAAACGGCCGGTGATGTGTGGCGTTTTGAGGATGTCGCTTATTACGCTTATCCTTAATTGTACAAAAATCGGGTTTCTGAAGTTGTGAAAATCGACAGGAATTGCGATTTTCGAGAAACCCGATTTTTTTGGATAGTAATTTGTTGTAATTATTACGGTGCGTTACGGCTATCGCCTAACGCACCCTACTTGCTCCAATTCCCATACTACATCGCGATTGCAAGAATTGCCGGTTATAATTCCACGCCTACAGCCCCGGGCGGCACGATAGAATCGGCGTGCCGATTCCCGCAAGAAACAGCAGTGTGGCCATACACAGGGCAAATTCAAGGCTCATGATGCGTCCTCCTCTAATTTATCTTCCGATTTCTCCTCAGAAACACCATGTCGCGCAATCCTGACAAACCGCGAGGCATAAGCCAAAACAGCGGTGATTCGGAATTCAGGATTGCCACCACAGAATGATTCGATATAATGCCGCCGGATACAAATTCCTCAACATAACTCACAAAGAGATAGAGGGGAAGAAATGCTACGAGTTGATTGGAAGAAGCACTCCTTGTAATATTTGTGCCATTACAGTTCCGATCTGATTGTCAACAGCTTTCCGCATCTTAATCTTATCTTGACTATCAATACGTTTTGTTCTAAATTTTTGTTTATCAGCATTTTGGCCATTGCAGCGTATTCTTTCAGAAACGATAATCAAGGCCCTTATAATAACATCATACAACAAGGAGGAATCCATATTATGAAACGGAAAATTTTGATAGTATCAGTTCTGGCGATTTTTTTGTGCGGATGCGTGGCGGGCATCGGTTCAGATACCATAGAACTGCCCAGCGTCGGACAAGAATTGATCGATTTGAAAAAAGCGCGGGATCAAGGCGCTATTAATGATGAAGAGTATGTCGAATTAAAACAGAAAATAATGGAAATGAAAAAATAAACGCTTCTGGAAATGGGCTTTAACTCTGACTATGAAAATATATTTTATTAAATTTTAGCAAGTTTCAGTGCGCTTTTATAATATAAGGAGAAAACCGCAATGTCAGATTTCTTTAAACTATTAACTCCAGTTACATATTGGATATTGATTGCTTTATGGTCTTTCATTCTCTTTTTTTATATGAGGAAGATGTGGAGAAGCAAAACAAAACGTCTGTTCCTAACTTTAATTATCATTCTTGCTATTGACGCATTTCGCACTTTGTTCGAGAGCATCTATTTTGGTATCTGGTACACATCACTGGCAGGTTTGCTCCCTAAATATATCGCCGTTTTTCTTATGCGTCCTGAAATGGTTATTATACCAAAATTAATAAACGTGATTGCAGCTATAGTTGTGATTGCGCTTTTGCTTAAACGGTGGCTTCCTAATGAAGAAGAAGAAAAAATTCGAATGGGGAACACACTGCAAAAAAGTGAAGAAAAATTCAAAACGCTCTTTGAGCAAGCGGGCGACTATATTCTTTTGATAGAGGTCACAGAAGACAACGGCCTTGTCATTGCTGACGCAAACCAAGCCGCTTGTGATATTCACGGATATACTCGTGAAGAGTTCATCGGCAAACCTATCTGGTCCATCGACAGGGGGTTGGACAAAGAGCAAGGGCGAGCCCTTCTGGACAAGATAATGTCCGGTGAATCGGTTATGTTTGAGACTGCCCACCAAAAGAAAGATGGAACGATATTCCCGATTGAAGTTTCTGCTAAACTTCTCGACATCGGCGACGGTTCATCTCTTATTATCTCCATCGAACGCGACATGACCGAACGCAAGCGGACACAAGACGCGTTGCGGGAAAGTGAAGAGAATCTCCGCACGATTCTTAACTCTATTGGCGATGCCGTGATAGCCGCGGATTTAAATGGCAGAATTATTCAAATAAATCCGATAGCTGAAAAACTCACTGGCTGGAAGTTTGCAGAATCAGAAGGGATGCAGCTTACCAAAGTATTTAATATCATTGATGCCCAAACGCGTAAAGTCACTGAAAACCCGGTTGAGAAAGTGCTTGCTACCGGGAAAATAACGGGTTTTGCCAAACACACCGTATTGATTTCCAAAGACAGAACAGAATATAAGATTGCTGACTCCGGCGCGCCCATTAAAGATGCCCGCGGGAATATTACCGGTGTTGTGCTGGTGTTTCGGGATGTGACCGAGGAATACCGTATGCAGGAAGAACTTCAGAAAATGCAGAAACTTGAGAGTATCGGAACTATGGCCGGCGGTATTGCGCATGATTTCAACAATATTATGATGGGATTGTTTGGTAATCTTTCAATGGCCAAAGTAAAAATTCCCAAAGATAATCCGGGGTTCAAGTTCCTTGAAAAAGCGGAAAACTCTATGAGCAGGGCCACTCATCTTGCCAGGCAGTTGCTCACCTTTGCAAAAGGCGGAGAACCGGTTAAGGATAACATCAGAATTGACACACTTGTAGAGGAAGTCGTGCGTTTTGATCTTTCAGGCAGCAATGTGATGCCCGTTTTTAAGCAGGCGGAAGACCTGTGGATCGCTGAAGTGGACAAGGGGCAAGTGCAACAAGCTCTTTCCAACCTCACTATAAATGCCAATCAGGCAATGCCCGATGGCGGACATCTGTATATCACACTGGAAAATGCAGACATTTCAAAGGGCGCTGTTCCAAATCTCAATCAGGAAAAATTTATCAAAGTCACAGTGCGCGATGAGGGAACAGGTATAACTCAGAAGCACCTTGATCGAATATTCGATCCCTATTTCAGCACTAAACAGACAGGCAGCGGTCTGGGGCTGGCAACAACCTATTCAATTATAAGCAAACACGGAGGCCATATAAGTGTTGACTCGGAACTCGGCAACGGTACAACCTTCACGATTTATCTGCCGGCTTCTGCATTGCGACAACTGCCTGAAACAAATCAACCAGTGTCAGAACCATCGACAAGAAAACGAAACTTCACAATACTTGTTATGGATGATGAGGAAATTATTTGTGATGTTGTCACAGAAATACTGGAATCAAGCGGATATTCAGTTGAGACCGCATCTGACGGAAAACAGGCAATAAAGATGTACCAACAGTCAATGGATGCGGGACAGCCTTTTGACGGTGTCATCATGGACCTTACAATCCCCGGCGGCATCGGTGGAAAAGATGCCATCAAAGATATTCTGGAAATTGATCCGGCAGCCGTGGTCATTGTTTCCAGCGGATACTGCGATGATCCTGTGATGGCAAACTATGCTGAATACGGCTTCAAAGGCGTTGCCGCAAAACCGTACACCATGGACAAGCTGACAGAAGTATTGAATCGGACTCTGAAAAAATAGCAAGTAGGGTGCGTTAGCGAAGCGTAACGCACCATTGTAATATTAAAAGCGATTGGGAAAAAAATTCGGTGCGTTACGGCTGCCGCCTAACGCACCCTACTTGCCAAAAACAAAAAGTGACAACATGCCAAAAATAACAAGACATATCTTTAACCGCAAAAAGCTAACTTCAATCCTGAACAACATATCTGTCGAATCCCTCGCAGACCACACCACCCCTTCAGATATAAAGCTGAGAATCGACAATTGGCGCAGCCTTATCGACCGAAAAATCTTGGAAGGCAAAAATGAAATCTCACTTCAAGGCGATTTTTTGAGTGATTTTTTCGGCAAGATACTTGGCTATAAATCCATAAATGAATCCCCTGATCAATGGCATCTGTACCGCGAAAAGAAAACCGTTACCGATGCCACCCGAAGTGACGCGGCTTTGGGGTTCTTCACATCTGAAAAAGATGATGTCAGAGTGATTGTCGAATTGAAAGACGCCAAAACGAACCTGGACGCCAAACAAAAAAGAAAAGGCGCTCATTATACGCCGGTGGAACAGGCTTTTTTGTATTCGAGCAAATTCGATAAAAAGTGCAAATGGATCATCGTCAGCAATTACAAAGAGATCAGGCTTTATAACCGCCTCGCTTCGATGAACGCTTATGAATCGTTTAAGATTGCGGATTTGTCTGACGTGGCGGTGTTGAAAAAATTTCTTTATCTGCTGGCAAGAAAAAATCTGATCGACAAAAATAAAGATAGCGTGACAGACCGCTTGTATGATTCCGCCGAAGTCGAGCAGGAGATGATTTCAAAGGAGTTTTACGGCAAATATAAAAATTTGAGGCTTCATCTGTTTGAACATTTGAAAGCGAAAAACAGCGATATTGACGAAGCGATCATCCTGGAAAAAACCCAAAAAATTCTGGACCGCTTTATCTTCGTTTGTTACTGCGAAGATTTCGGATTGTTGCCGGAACGGATTTTCAGGAAAATGATGGAAGCTGTCAAAAACCCGCTGATATTCGCTGATGTGTCGCAATGGGATCAGCTTAAAAATCTTTTCAGAGCCATAGACAAGGGCAGCCCGCCGCATCATATCAATAAATTCAACGGCGGACTTTTTGAATTCGATGAGATTCTTGACGGACAGTTGAATATCGGCGATGAAATATTTGACGAGCTTGCGGAAATCACCGATTATGATTTCGATTCGGAGCTGAATGTGAATGTTCTCGGCCATATCTTTGAGCAGAGCATCACCGATATCGAAGAGATAAAATCATCAATCGCCGGGAAATCCTTTGACAAAAAAAAGGGCAAAAGGAAGAAAGACGGTGTTTACTACACGCCCGAATACATCACCCGTTACATTGTCGAACAGGCTGTGGGCGGATGGCTTGAAGAACGCAAGACGGAACTCGGTTTTGAAGCGCTTGTCGAGCTGACCGAAAAAGATTTCGATTCCATCAAATATTATAAAAAAACAGGGGCGATCAAGTCGTCAAACAAAAACATAAAAGCGCATCTTGAATTTTGGCTGGCATACAAGAAAAAATTGTCCGCTGTCAAAGTTCTCGATCCGGCCTGCGGCAGCGGGGCATTTTTGAATCAGGCGTTCGATTATCTTTACAAAGAAGGACAGCATGTCAACGAACAGATCGCTGATTTGCAAAAAGGACAGATCGAGGTTTTCAGGCTTGATGAGCATATTTTGAAAAACAATCTTTATGGCGTGGATCTCAACCCCGAATCAGTTGAAATCACAAAACTGAGTCTGTGGCTGAAAACAGCCGACAGCAATTCAGAACTGACCGCGCTTGATGACAATATCAAATGCGGTGATTCGCTGATTGACGATCCCGATGTCGCCGGAGAGCGGGCGTTTAAGTGGTCAAATGAGTTTTCTGAGATTATGGGGGATGGCGGGTTTGATGTGGTGATTGGGAATCCGCCGTATGTGCGGCAGGAATTGTTGACGCCTTACAAACCCTACTTTGAAAAAAATTACCAATGCTATTCAGGAACTGCCGATCTGTTTTCATACTTTTATGAAAAATCTTTAATTTTGCTTAAAAAATCAGGATATTTCGGTTTTATTTCCAATACATTCGCAAAAACTGTCGGAGCGGGTGCGGAACTTCGTCATTTTTTGAAAAATAACAGCAGGTTTATTTCTATTGCGGATTTTTCTGATCAGAAAATTTTTGAAGGTATTACCACTTATCCGATAATTCCGATCTTAAAGAAAGAGAAATCACACGGCAAATTCAATTATTTGAAAGTAAAAGAAGATGACTTGCTGACGCTTAATTCCGGTATGGAACAAAACGCGATACTTGTTGATCAATCTTCGTTAAAAGATGAATATTGGAGTTTTGAAACAGAAGCGGAAAGAAATCTGAAAAATAAAATCTTGCAAAACCAGACTGTCAGGGAAATTTTTGGTAAATGTTACAGAGGAATTGTAACGGGCTTTAATAATGCGTTTATTATTTCGGGTGATAAACGAGAGGAAATAATTTCAAAAAATCCTGTGGAAGGTGATGTTATCAAACCTTTGCTTGAGGGAAAAGATATAAATAAATGGTACACACCGAATGCAGACAAATGGTTGATATTTACAAGAAGGGGAATTGATATAAATAATTATCCTTTTATTAAAGAAGAACTTCTGCCGTTCAGAACAAGATTGACTCCCAGAAACAACTCATCTCTGAAAATAGGCAGAAAAGCCGGAAAATATGAATGGTATGAAATTCAAGATACTGTAAATTATTATAATTTGTTTGAGACAACGAAAATCGTCTGGCCCAATTTGCAGTCTGGAAACAAATTTTTTTATGATTCCAAAGGATTTTACATCAATGCCCCTTCTGTCATTCTGCCGACTGACAGCAAAGCCTTGCTCTGCATTGTCAATTCAAAATTGGCATGGCACTTTTTTAAAGATGTCTGTGTAATGAGAAGCGGAGGGTATATTGAGGTAAAACCGCAATACTTTGAACAACTTCCCGTAACACTTCCTTCTGACGAAAAGCCCTTCAATGAAAAAGCCGACATCATGCTATCCCAAAACAAAAAACTCTGGAAGTTGAAAACCGATTTTCTAAACTTCCTCAAAAGCGAATTAAAACCGCAAAAAATCACCAAAAAATTAGCTGACTGGCCTGATTCGGATTGGGAACAGTTTAAAAAGGAACTGACCAAATGCAAAGTCAAAATCAAATCGTTAAGTTTGAAAGAGCGCAAAGAGTGGCAGGAATATTTTACCGAAGAAAAGCTGAAAGCCGCTGAAATCAAATCCGTCATTGAAAATACAGACCGGGAAATCGATCTGATGGTTTACGAGCTTTACGGACTCACCGAGGAAGAGATAAAAATAGTGGAAAACGCGGCATAATTCACCTGTGCAGGCAGGCATTGCGGTCAGTGTGAACCGATTAATTCAGGAATTAAAGAGGGATGAACGCGTGGCCGGAGTGCGATTACATGTTTGTCTTGACAATGGGGGGGCATTTCAAGTACCGGATAGAACTGTTCGGGTAATCAGATATGATGATTTTCTTTGTAACCCAAATAATTGAAAATGGAATTTGAGAATGGAAAAGAAACATTGCAGTTATATGGATAATATTAAGATCATGGCATAGCCGGCTTGTAACGGCATCAACAAAATTCCTGGCCGCCAAGCAGGAAGTCATTCTTGCCAAAAATGAATTAAACCGTATTTTAAACCGTAAGCAAGATGAGCTTTTTCACGTTAAAGATACATCTCTGAACGACGATATCTTTTCAATCTACTCTGCGAATACCATTGAGAAGTATATAAACAATCAAAAGACACTTGATATTTTCACACTTTTTTTTATCGGACAGTGCATTGACAATTCTGATGAAAGGCTCACCAGACGATTCAAGGAATACTATGATAAATCCTTCAATTAGGGATTATCATTTTTATCAGGGTGAATATGCCTGATAATCATGGTTAACCAACATATCGGCTATTTGTGATAAAAGCATCAGAAAAGTATTGACACTAAACAAAACTGATGCAAAAGTTGTAAAGAGTGTTTAAAATGAGGCTGGGATATGTTGAACGTTTGTAACGTTTACGGACTCTACCATTTAACTGCATTTGAGAGGGCTTTATGGCATTAATAGAGACATTATCTACTGGAATATCAATAATCAATACTGCCAAAACTCTTTATGATTGGATTACAGGAAATACAATTGCTAAAAAAGTCGATGCCATTTCAAATCAACTCACAGTGCTTGATAAACACCTTTACTACCTTCCTGAGCAAGAAATCTGGGATTTAAAAAACTCTCAAAAACAGATTGCCTATAATGTTGCGGTAATTCAACAAACCATGTCACCCCTTCAACATGTTACAGGGAATGAACTGATTATTTCAAAACCTATTTCCTCACCACAACGTTTACGCGGAATTTTCGAGAAAAATCCTGAAGATATTCTTTCGCACATACAGCCGATTACAAAAAGCTATCTTTCTAATGATTATATGAGTGATCCTACGCTGATTCCTGTTACCTTCACTCGTTGGAATCAGCCTTTTGTCGGTCTAATGAAAATAGGGTATGCGTGTGATTTCTTGAATTTAGAATATAAACCGTATGTTCATTCTCTATCCTCTGGTATGGTGCTTACTGAAAATTTTGACAATAAGTGGGAAACTCGATGGGAAATTCGTGATAAAAGACGCCGGATAAAATTCTATAATAACACCTTAGAGCTTGGGCATGATACGTGGATTAAGACTGGTAATAAAACTTGGGATAACTATTGCGTTACACTTGATGTAAAGTTTTTACGTAAAACGCATGGAGAAAATATCAACGGTGGTATTAATTTCAGAATTCATGAACATGGAAATTATCGTTTTGGTATATGGCCTGAGAGAAATTCGATCATTTTGGGCAAATGGGATAGCAAACAGAGTCGATGGGATAATATCAGTGTCACAGGGTATTCTGCGAAATATAATCAATGGTACGAACTCAGAGCAAAGGTCTACGGAAATCTCATTCAATGTTATGCAAATGGGAGCCTTATTTTTAATATTAACGACTATAATTTCCCAAGTGGCGGAATTTCTCTTCAGGCGTGGGAAGGCGATATTGCATACAGAAATGTTCAAGCAAGTAGGGTGCGTTAGCGAAGTATAACGCACCATGTTAATATTAAAAGCGATTTAATTCGGTGTGTTACGGCTACCGCCTAACGCACCCTACTTGCTTTTTATATAACTCAATAGTGCAAAGTTTGAAAGTTGGCTGCGTGCGTGGCAATGATGCTATGTGGTATAATAAAGGATTAAGGTATAGCTATGGTAAAATTGGGGTCATGTAAGACTTGTAGAGGTAAGGTTAGTAGTGAGGCGCCTACATGTCCGCACTGCGGTCAACCTAATCCTTATGATAAAGATAAGGATGATTTGGATAAAGTGCGTGAGCTTATCCGCTACAACAAAAAAATTGAGGCAATAAAATTACTTCGCTGCCTTCGGCCAGGGATGGGCTTAAAAGAGGCAAAGGATTTCGTTGAGTCAATAGACTTCTCGAAATCAATATAATACACTCGACCGCCTATAAAGCTCTGCGCTACGCTCATTCCTTACTTCGGGGCTTCGGGCTTCCGGCGGGTTAGCGGGAGCGTAACCCGACCTACTGAATATGATAAATCTTTCAATTAGGGATTATCATTTTTATCAGGGCGAATATGCCTGATAATCACCTTTTACAGATGTTATCAGGGCAACTATACCTGATAATCATGGTTAGCAGGAAAATGGCCTGCATGTAAAAGCTCATTTTAATTTATTGAGAGTTCAATGGATATGAAATTGTTTATCATCATAAGATGGTCGATAGCTCTTTCTCTTTTGTTTTTTGGCATCTTTGTAAAAATCCAATCTCAAGATACTGGTTTTGTTCCAACGCCCGCAAAAGTGATCGAGTCTAACAAGAGCTATGGGTTAACAGCATCAGAAGATAGGTTGCCATTGATACATTTTCATTTTGGTTACCAGTATAACTTTCTGAGCAAGGAATACTTATCCAAGCGTGTTACTCATGGGTATTCAAATCAAGCACTTGGCGTAGAGCGGTTTCGAAAAGGAACCTCCCTACAAGTCTACGTCAACCCTGACAACCCTGAGTATGCTGTTATTGAAAAAGGTATGCCCGCAGTCTTTTACCTAATGATGTTAGCCGGGATTAGTATGCTGGCTAATCTATTACTTGAAGCTCGCATAACTTACTTTGACCAACAAAAATTGGATCGTCCAGAGTGGCTACAAAATGCCTTCAACCTGACAGGACCATTGGTTGGAGTTTTATTCCTTACCACTGCGGTGATGCTATTTATTTAAAAATTCACTTTGGATGAAAAAGCAGAATTAAAAATTATTGCTAACAAGGCAAATGCACTCGGACAGCAAAAAGCAGCGCTTGTTCCTCACTCTGCTTTTGCCGCCGGTGATTTGCGGTGTTATGCAATCAAAGGACAAAACAATGAATCAGAGTAACTACTCAGGTGTAGAAAAACAGTAAGGAATAAAAGGTTTGCCTTGAAAAGCATTCTGGATAGCGTCAATGACGTTGATCCCATTTTTACAGGATGTAGAGATGTAACTTCGGATAGCGCAAAAAATCTCGGCTCCCTCAAAGGTACGAAAACACCCCGACACCTTTTGCTTGACCTTAATCATCCGAACATCCCGCTCGGCCTGATTGTTATCAAACGGAACCTTGAAATCATACATAAAACCAAGCGTTTGATCTTTAAAAATTCGAAGCCGCTCAAGCAGATTCCTGGCAGGCGGTTGTTTGACTCTTCCCCTTTGCCCGGGTCGTCTTTGCGCCGGCGGATTTATTTCCAAACCGGCTTTGATGATCGCATCATACCGGGATTCATATACCGATAACACCGCAGGATCTAAATGTTGTTGATTCTGCAGTTTGGCTTGTCGCACCTGATGATGAATCTCAACCAGCAAGCAGCTCATCTGGGGCGCCCAATCTTGTCCATAGCGATCATGAATGAAATTAAGCTCCCGCAAATGATGCGCATTACACAACTCATGTTTGCAATGATCATACTGGAAATACGGCTTCCAATGATCATGGACTGCGGTACCGGTGAAACCGGGCAGTATATCCATTGCCTCCATTGCTTCGGCACCTCGTTTTTGATCAACCGTGTAGTAAGTCATCTCGGGGGTGCCGGCCACATGAAGCTGATGCAGCTTGTTGCAGACCCGAAGACCGCTCTCATCAAAATGAACCACATCGCCGGACTTGAGCCGCTCTTTAACGGCTTGTTGAAAAGGTAGGATTTTCTCGACGCACAGCCGGGATGATTCGATCACCATGGCCTGGCTGACACGGTGCCCGCTCAAATCCTCAATGATCTGGCAGCTTCGACCCACAGGAATAT
>JAUCGF010000008.1 GCA_030378005.1 Desulfococcaceae bacterium HSG9
GTTTCAAAACTGAGTGCGTTCTTTCAGACAGTCGGTATGCAGGACTGAAAAATCTCAAAACTATCCGGGATTGCGGACAGGCCAGGATGACCCGCCTGAAACCGAACCGTCTTATAAATCCTGACAGCACCGGTGCCATCCCCTGTCATCGGCTGATATTTCAGAAACCGGAACTGCGGTTTATCTCAAAGGCTACAGGCTTGTCAAAGTATTCGGAATTATCGACAGAAACGGCGGTACCGAATACCAGGCCACTGATGACCTTTATATGGATGAATTCCGGAGCATCCGGATTTCCGATTTCTAACAGACAATTGAGGAATACCATCGCGGACTGAAACAATTCTGCGGAGTCGAACGCTGCTGATACAGAGCGTCAGTCAAAGGCTCAGAGAAACCATATAGGTCTGTCTATACGGACCTTTCTGAGATTCGAAATATTCAGTCTGAAAACCGGACATAGCCGGTTCGAAGCAAAGAATCGTATTATCCGGGATGCTGTCAGGGCATATCTGGCAGAGCCTGCCTATGCTTTTTAGCCAACTGCGTAACTCCTAGATATATTTAATTTTAAACGAAATCAATTTTCCATCTACTGATAATAATGATAACTCTTTGCACTAGCGCTACAGGCCGAGTATTCCACATGCCATAGCCTGCATGTTCCAACAAATTGATGTTAATCGAAACACAGAATCATTTGAGTGTAACCAAAATTAAGCACATGCTTTTTCTTGTATATTGAATGAATTATAATCATCAGCTATAAATTCCTTATCTCTGCCCCGGCTTGTAAAAAAATCCCAGTAATCATCCCAATCTTTACTTTTGACAACAGACCTTAATCTTAAAACAGACTCCGCCCCCTTAATACCCCACCTCGCTCCTGAAATTTCCATTCTGTCTTTGATAATATGGCTGCAAGCAGATTCAACAACTCCGGTTCCAATTGGATAGCCTTCAGCCGGATACTCATCATATTTCATATACTGTCTGTGATTTTTGAAATAAGTTATCACTTTTTTGAATTTTTTCTGATGAGATTTATTCTTCCATTTGCCGTTTTTCATCTCTGCCTCAAGTTCCATAACATAAGAAGAAATTTTACCTTCCAGTATAAGCTTCAGTTTTTGAAATACATAATTTTCAGCATCCTCGCCGCCTTCTTTGTACATTATGTGGGCAATCAGCCATACATATTCCAAAGCATGAATAATATCAAGGATATAAACCTTATTTGGAATATCCTTGAAGACTGTTTTCAACTGATTCCACAGACACAGTGAACCGTCCATGAGGCAGAGAAGCGGTTTTTCAATAAAACTCTCATTCTTTATTTCTTCATAAATCACTTCCATCACTTCTTTCTTCGGTTTTGCTATGCTTGCAATATATCTGATATTTTGAGCTTTTTCCTGTTTTTTCTCATTTGCTTTTTTCTCAGGATAAACCGGATTGTCAGCAACCTCATCAGCAGTTCGAATATTTGCATTTATATTATATTCAGCTCCCACAAGCGCTTCCTTCTTTTTTTGTCTTTTCTCGCCTTTACCCCGCCTTCCTGTAATTTTCACGGCTTCTTTTTTGATCATCGGAACTCCTTTGCCGTCAAAGCTGACTGCTGTAAAGTCTTTTTTTTCTTCAGGTTCTTCAAGCGTTTTTTCAAGTTCGTAAAATTCTTCATAACTGACTGAACCTTCATCGGAAACAGTTTCAGAAGCGGAAACGGAAATTTGTTGACCAAAAAATTTTTTAACAAAATCAACACCTTCTGAATAAGCATCTTTTATATTCAGCTGGTTAAGCATTTCTGACAAATAATATGAATAACATCGCATCGGCAGGTTCGGTAAAATATCCAAAGGGGCAAAAGTTTTATTGTCTGTATAATACAGATAACGGGTCACTTTTATTTTTCCGAAAATTGAAAAACAGGTCTTTTCACTTATTCTGCCACGCCTGGCCCGCCCCTGTGCTGTTTCAACAGTTTTTCCATAATCGCCCCGGTTATGGTTTGCAAAATACAATTTCAGCAGAAAAAGACCGAGTTCCAATAATTGTTTGAAAATAGAGGATTCCACTTTATGAGCTTCTGCATCCTTGCTATTAACGACTTCAGACAAAATAAGATTGAATTTCGCTTTGCTTTCATTTATATATTTTTCAATACTTGACACTTGTTCGGTATGATTGTTTTTATGGGGCGGATTTATAACTTTCATTCAGTTGTCCTCCTGTGTTTTTAATTTATACGCGGGAAGAACCATATATGAAAAAAGAAAAATTTAACAGTTTAATTTAAACTGTATGTAATTTCAGATAGTAATTGATGTGTTTCATTTTGGTCACACTCGAATCATTTCGGATTATTTATTGTAAGTTTATAGATAGGCTTATACCTGGCAGCCCAAAAAGCCGTCTCTTAATCTGAGCCCTATTTCTAATGAATTGAAGCCAATCGTTGTCTGAATTTATATCGAACTCACGTTAAATAGTATTCTTGGATAACTGACTGGGTTTTCATAGTAAACTGCTAAAATCTGATCGCTAAGTTTGGGATTGAAATTATTAGGCGCGTAATGAAAACAATGATGAAAGTCTGATTTTTCACGAGAGCATCAATTAGGGCATAATGGGCGAAAACCAGCACGGGTGTGTTTTGGCAGGATTTTATTGAATTTTTTGGCTATGTAAGTGCGTGAACAAAAATTCTGAGGTACTTCACGCACTGCTCGCGGCAGGTTTGCAACCCGCCGTGAGCGATGCTGGGAAACTTGTGGCCAAGTACTTAAAAGATACGGAGCGTCAGTTCCGCATGTGTTGGGGAATCATTGGATGACGCTCCTTTCCTGAATGTCATTCTTCCCAGTCAAGAAAAATATCCAGATGCACTCTTTTGCCGTTTTCCCAACGAACCATGGAGGGCGTAAACTTACTTTGGTTTTTATAGCCGTTAAAGTTTTTAAAACGTATATGTCCTTCGAGAGCCTTATAATCGGTTTTTTTCAACGCATCTTTAATTTTAACCGGATCGAGTGATTGCGCTGATTTGATAGCTCTGACAAGTACATGCATGGCATCATAGCCAAAAATGTTCGCGTAATGCATGGGTTTGTTAAAACTCTTCTTTATTCGATTCGTAAAATCAGGAGGCACTTTGCCCCACAAGGATATCGCATAAGTTCCCTCTACCACATCCTGACCGGTGCGCATGAGAAGCTCCATTTCGCCCATTTCTTCGGAACCGATAAAAACCGTTCTGTGCATGAGTCCCATGAGTTTAGCCTGGGTTAGCAGCGATGCGCCCTCGGATGCCGTGCCGACATAAAAAACGATGTCGGGTTTAGCGTCCCCAATCCGTTCCAACTGCTCGCGGAAACTTGTGCTTCCTCGCTCGAATTTTTCCACGGCCACGGTTCTCACATCTCGCCACTCCAATTCATTGACAGCGGTTTCAGTAAACAGATCTCCGTAACCGTCATTGATGACCAAAAATGCGGCAGTTCGTGCATCAAATGCCTTAAAAATCTTGGGCATGACTGCGGGGATCATCATTTTAACGGTAGGCCGCATACGGAAATAAAATTCGTGCCCCGGGTTGGTAACGCTGTCCAGAGCGCATTCAATTGTGATTCCCGGTATCCGGTATTTGTCACACAAGGGCGCGATGGCGCTGCAAACCGTGCTACAGTGATCGCCGAGAATCGCCACTACTTTATCTTCTGAAATCATCTTTGCGACATTCTCAGCCCCCTCATCCGGTGTACACACACTGTCATATTTGGCAATTCCGATTTTATATTGTTTCCCTTCGATAGAGATACCCTCTTTATTGATATCTTCAAGAGCCATGAGAATACCACGCCAGCCATTATTGCCGTACTCGGCGGCCGCACCGGTAAAAGGCGCCGTGTATCCGATTTTAATGACGTCTGTTTCTCCGGCGATCAACGGAAATATCGGTAAAATCGAAAAAATCAACACTGATGATAACAGGGTAAATGCCAATTTTTTAAAATTTTTCATCTTTCAAATCCCCCTTTTTAATGATGAACCACTAATGAACACGAATAGACATGAATGATTTATTTTTATTAGTGTTAATTGGTGGTTCGCACTTTTTTACCAAGCCGGACATCAGCGTTTGACAAGCAGCACAGGTGCTACCGATCTGCGCATAACTTTCTCTGAAACCGTTCCGATACGGGCTTTAACAAAGTTGTTGCGCCCGTGTGAACCCATGACAATAGCGGAAACAGCTTCTTCTTTTTCAACTTTCAGGATTTCCCTGAACGGATAGCCCTTTTCGATTCTGATTTTGACTTCATAACCGACGGCTTCCAGTTCGGCTGCAATGGGCGCCATCTTATTTTTGCGTTCTTGCACAAGTCTCAATTCCGCTTCCTCCCTGTCCTCATGATATCGTCCATCCTGAAAATACGCGGCCTTGTGGATGGTTTCGAGAGTATCCAGAACTCGCTGGTGGATGACGTTCAGAAGAACAATTTTTGCGGCGCCGGCGTTGCGCAGTTCTTTAAGATAGTCTATGCTTTTGCCGGCATTATCTGAAAAATCGGTTGGGTATAGTATGGTTTTAAACACCGGAATCTCCTTTGCTTAAAAATGTAGCGCGGGAAGTTGTCCCGCGAAGGCTCCCCCGGCTATCAACCTAAAATCGTTGGTTGATAACCGGAGGAAAAGATAATTTGTGCGAATCGGCGTACTAGTGTCACGTTCCGAAAAACAGATTCGGTAGAAATGTCACCAGAGACGGAATCAGGCACATCAATATTACCACGACAATCAGGATCATCACAAACCATATAATCTCTTTGCTGTAGGTCAGTGCATCCACATCGGCCAGGTGGCAGGTAATATAAAATCCCATGCCAACCGGAGGCGTAATCATGGCTAATTGAAGAGTCAGAACCATCACCACCCCGAAGTGAACCGGGTTGATTCCGAGCTTGAGAACCACCGGAAGCAACAAAGGCCCCATAATCACCAGCAGCGACAGATCCTCCATAATCATGCCCAATAGAATGAGAACACCGACAATGATAAACATGGTTGCTGTCGGACTGTCGGTTATGGACATGACCAGCTTCATCAAGCCCTGGGGAATTTGAGCCCGAGAGGCCAGAGTTCCCAAGGCCGCAGCGGCGGACATAACAAAGAGCAACGCGCCCGTAGCTGTGCCTACATTGATAAAGATGCGGAATAATCTTTTGATGCCAAAGGCCCGATAAAAGACCATTGCCAAAATCATGGCGTAGATACAAGCGACTGCGGCGGCTTCAGTGGGAGTGAAAACACCGGAGAGAATACCGCCTACCAAAATAAGCGGTGTCAGAAGAGCCGGACCGGTGGCTGTCAACTGTTTCCAGATATCCTTCATGGTCGCCTTTTGCGCTTTTGGATAGCCTCTCTTTTTAGAAAGAAAATAAACCACAAACATAAGGCCGATTCCCATCATAAAACCGGGGATAATACCGCCCACCAGCATTCGGCCAACCGAGGTGTTGGTCACCACAGCACCCACCACCATACAGATACTCGGTGGTATGATAGGGCCGATAATTGCCGAAGATGCGGTCACCGCAGCACTGAAGGCCGGGTCATAGCCTTCATCCTTCATAGCTTTGATTTCCACTTTTCCCAAACCGGATGTGTCGGCCAGTCCGGAACCGGACATACCTGCGAAAATGATACTGGCCATAATATTGACATGCCCCAAGCCTCCGGGGATATGCCCCACAAGGGATTTGGCAAAGGAAAAAATCCGGTCAGTTATTTTAGCTTCGTTCATCAGTTCGGCCGCCAGCATGAAAAAAGGGACCGCTAAAAGAACGTAAGAGTCTGACGCGGATATCACTCGTGAGGAAAAAGCAAGTAATTCACGGGATTGATCGGAGAAGAGAAGATAATAGATGGTGCTGGATAATATGCCAAAAGCGATTGGCATACCAAAAAAGAAGAAGATAAACATGGCGGCAAAAATATAAATCATGAGGTCACCTCCGTTTCCTTCTCAAAGATATGTTTAAATGTCTCTGCAATCATATAAATGGACATGATAGCTCCGTTAATGGGAAGCGCCGCCCAGGGGTAGTACATGGGAATACCCGTCATAGGGGCGGCTCGGTACCCGGCCAGCAGCGTCACTTTCCCGCTGTAATAGGTCAAGAGGATCATGCTGACCGCAGCAATTGCGGAGATGCACACCTTGATAATTTGACTCGTAGATTTATTGACAAACCGATGGATGGTAAACCCCATGGTGAGGTGGGTGACGAGCCGGGTGACGATGCAAGCCCCGGTAAAAGTCATCCATATCAGGAGGAATCGGCACGCTTCCGATGCCCAATGGGTCGGGTCATTAAACAGATACCGCCTAAGCACCTCCTGAAATGTAATACATACCAATGTCAGAAACAAAATACCCATCAAGTATTCCATGAAGGTGTTAATGGCATCCAGTATTTTATCTGAAACTTGAACGATGTTCATCTGGGCCTCCAATTTTTTGAAAATTTGGAATTCGGAATTCCGAATTCAGAGTTCCGAATTCAGATCGCTCAATTTAGTTTCCTGCCAGAACCATAAAGTCTGGCAGGAAACACTTGTTTCATAAGCTGCCTGAAACGGCCGGCTTTGGGTTAGAATTCTTTTTTCATAATTTTCTTGTAAACGTCAATGGCTTCCTTGTTACCTTTAAGAATGGTGTCAATATTGTCCTGAATCGCTTTTTTGAAACCAGAGGTGTCAGTTTGGATAAACTCTTTCCCCTTTTTCTTTAATTCAGCGGTAACTTTGTCCAACCGTTTTTTGACCTCGACAGCCCCTTTTTCACTGGCGACTTTGACGGCCTTTGTAAAAACCACTTTTTCCTTATCCGACAGTCTGTCCCAAAAAGCCACGCTGGTGTTGTAGGAGATCATGTTATAGATGTTGTTGGTCATATTCACATATTTGATAGCTTCATGAAATTTTTCGTCGTACATATCAAGTATGGGGTTGTCAATTGCGGTGATCACACCGGTTTGAAGGCTGGTGTAGATTTCGCCCCAATCCATGGAAGTCGGTTTTGCGCCGTAAGATTTCCAGCACTGAACCAGAGGTGCCATCTGAGCCACACGGTTGACCAGGCCTTTGGCATCTTCAACTTTATTGAGCGGTTTGTTGCTGAAGTGGTTGTAAACACTGCCGGCGCGCATGTTGCCAATATTGGTGATGCCGTTTTTCTTGATCATCTTTTCGTTCATCTTCGCAAACGTGGGGGAGTTCATAAATTTTTCATACTCATCCACAGAATCAAATTTGTAGTGAACGGCAAACACCTGATACTCGGGCACCATGTCGGCCAGTATATTGATAAACTCTGTGTAAATGTCCACAGTGCCTAATGTCATGCCCTGAATCATAGCCAGGCTGCCTCCCAATTGGCCTGCCGGATAAACTTCGATCTCCCAGTCTGGAAGCTCTTTTTCCACAGCTTCTTTAAATGCCAATGCGCCGAACTGAAAAATGGATGCTGGTGAGTTCACATGCCCCAGTTTACAGATTTTTTTTCCGGCAAAACCCGGAGCGCTCACACCCATAGCCATTATCAAACTCAAACATACAATCAATAAAACTTTTTTCATTGTTTCTCCTCATTTCTTTTAGTTTAAAATTAAATTGTGATAAACGGGTTGAACAGATAAAAATCGGGTTTTTTGGCTATTGCAATTCCCGCAGTTTTTCCTCAGTTTAAAAACCCGATTTTTTGAAAAACAACAGGTTGAACATTGTTTAATTCCTGAATCACCCCCTTTCAAAACCGTAGCAATCGGACAGGTCATCTATCGCGCGACACAACTTCGCACATCCTGCGGCTTTGTTGGTGCAGCCACAACTTTTTGACCGCTTTCTCCGGTAAAGTAGCCGGAGGGCGGGGCGTATCGAATCGTGGCAATTTTGTTCTGCGTGAAAAAGTCAATACCGTCTTTACCCTGAACCTTATCAGTACCAAGATGCGAGTCCTTGATGCCGCCAAAAGGAAGATAGGGATGCGGCGCCGGAATGCCTACATTGACGCCCACCATGCCTACGTCGGCTTCGGAGATAAACTTTTCGGTGTAAAAAAGATTCTGCGTGAAAATGCAAGCTCCGTTGCCAAATTCCTGGGCCCGAATCAGATTTAAAGCGTCGTCAATACCGCTGATTTTCATCACAGACACCACCGGCCCGAAAATTTCTTCTTGGGCAATGGTGCGGCAGGGAGTGACGCCTGTAAAGATGGTCGGTCCCACAAAATAGCCGTTTTTATTTTTTTCGGGCACACTCGGATTACGTCCGTCCAGAACCAACTCAGAGCCTCCCTGAATGCCGATGTCGATATAATTTTCGATTTTCTTTTTTGCGGCTGCGGAAATGACCGGCCCCATGAAAACGTCAGGTTCCATGGCATCACCGACAACCACTTTTTGGGAAACTTCGATCATTTTTTCGATCATTCGATCATATACTTCCGGAACCAAAGCCACAATGGAACCTGCCAAACAACGCTGACCAGCTGAACCATAACAAGAGTGAATGAAATTTTCAATAAAAATATCGGTCTGTGCGTCTTCCATCACTACTAAGAAATTTTTGGCACCGCCTAGCAACATGGTTCTTTTTCCACCTCGGCCGCAACTTTCGGCGATTTTTTTAGCCGTGGGTGTGGAACCAACTAAGCACACACCGGAAACTTTCGGATGGTCGTACCATACCTGGGGGATGTTGCGATGACCGTGGACGATATTGACAACCCCTTTGGGAAGTCCGATGGCATTGAAAATATCGCCCATTTTCTGCATGAAATAGGGTGACTGAGTGGAGGGTTTATAAACAAAGGTATTGCCCACGCCAATGGCATAAGGGATAAACCAACCGAAAACGAGGGCTGGAAAGTTGAACGGAGCGACGCCTCCGAACACGCCCAACGGCTGACGAATCACCCGCCCGCATATATTGCCGGCAATTCCTTCCAGAGAATCCCCTTGAATCAGAGTCGGTATGCTGCAAGCGGTTTCTAAAATTTCGATGACCCGCTGAACTTCGCCCCGGGCTTCGCTGATATGCTTGGCCTGGTCGATAGCAATGGACACGGCCAGCTCTTCGGCATTTTCCTGCATGGCCTTGCGCATATCAAAAATATAACTCACCCGCTTTCCAACCGAAAGACGCCGCCAGGAATCGTAAGCACTATATGATGACTCAACTGCCGCGGCAGATGTTTCCGAAGTGGAAATAGGCACTTCGCCGATCTGCTCTCCGGTGGAGGGATTATAAAGCGGCTCTGATTCCACACCGGTCTCTTCCACCCATTGCCCGTCGATAAAATTTTTAACTCGTATAAATTCGGCCTCTCTGTTCGCCATTATTTCCTCCTACCGTAGTTCGGTTTTCTATATTAATACGATGTGGCATTGCTATTAATCTATAACATAGCTCTTTTACATCAATAAACCATTTTTTGTCAAGATAAATCAGAAATTAACAGTTCTGACATCTCAGCGGTGACGCTCAGGAGGAGTGTTGTCTTCAGCTTGCGTCACTGGCAAAGCTGGCTGAGGTTTGCATTCCTGACCGTATTTTCAGGCATTTTCCATCCACCGATTATATATGGAACGTTTATTTTACTTTTTGATATGGCAGCCGAATCGTAAACGTCGTCCCTTTGGTCAACTCGGATGCCGCCTCTATGGTTCCCTTATGTTCCTCAATCAGCTTCATTGTTACAAGCAAACCAAGCCCGGTTCCTTTAGCGCCCTTAGTGCTGAAAAATGAGGAAAACAATTTGTCCTTAACTTCGTCACTCATGCCGCAGCCATTGTCCCTGACATCAAATCTGATCATATTACCAGATTCAAGCGCGGTTTTGACATGTACGCGGTGTTGTTTATCAATATCCTCATCTTCGTCAAACAAACAGGCATCAATGGCATTGGACACTAAATTTAGCACTGAACGGTAAATTGTGCGCGGATCCATGACCACTTCACTGATAGCATCATCAAATTCTTTAACCAATTGAATATGATTGTCGGCGGCGTTCTCTTTTAAGAGTTCACACACGTCGTCAACCACTTCATTTGGCTGACAAGCTTCATATTCAGGCGCGCGTTCTTTGGAATAGGACAATAAATCCAGCACCAAATCAGAAGTTCGGCCAATATTGCGCTGAATCATCTTCCATCCGGTTTTCAGCTTGTTGGTGTCATTTCGGCCAAGTCCGAGGTCTAACAGATAGCTGCCGCCCTTAAAACCGTGCAGAATATTTTTAATGCAATGAGCCATGCCGGCCACGGTCTGTCCGATTGCCGCCAGCCTTTCGGAATTGACCAGTTCCCTTTCCAGACGCTTGATTTCGCGGAGGTCTTGAAAAAACGCCACACTCCCCATGATACGATGTTTTTCGTGTAAAACCGTTCCTACAAAACGCACCGGAATATTTTCGCCGGTTTTAGAAACAATCATTGTTTCTTTCCAAGGTAGCTCATCTCGCGGGTCGGGCGGAGATTCCGTGTCATCAAACATTTTGGCAATATCAGGCGGATAGAGCTTGCGGGCATCCATCTTACGCACAACTTCAAAACGAGGATACCCGAAAATTCGTTGCGCGCCGGGATTGAAAATAACGATGTTCCATTCATCATCCGTGGCCACAATGCCATCGTTGGAGCTTCTGATAAGTTGCGCCTGGAAATTTGATTTTCTTTCAAATTCCTCAGTGGCAATTTTGACCATTGTTTCCAGGTCATCGGTATATTCTTTGAGTTGCCGCCGAATCGCCAATTTTTCATGGGCGCGTTTAAGGGCGACAGTCAGCGCTTCGTCACGAATCGGTTTGTTGATAAAATCGGAAGCGCCATATTGAAGGGCCGTGATTGCGGCATCACGGTCGCCATGGCCGGTGACGATAATCACCTCAACTTCCGCATCAATCGCCTTGATTCGTTTAAGCACTTCAAGGCCGTCCATACCGGGCATTTTAATGTCCGTAAGAACAATCGGCGGCGACTCTTTTTTAAAAACCTCCAAACCCTCTTCGCCGTTATAAGCACTGACCACCTGATAGCCATCCGCCTTCAGAGACATTCCCAAAACTCTGACATTCACCTCTTCATCATCAATTAATAATATTTTTGTATTCATTTTTTTTTAATTTCTGCAATCAGCATCCTTATATAAAGAATACTTTGCAATCCTTGTTATTTATCGCTTCCGATAATTACGATTTTTTTTACCAAATTAATGCTAACTTATTGCATAAGGTTGGCCGCGTCAAGGTTACGTTTTTTGGAAGTCCTTGTTTTTCTTTTTACCATTGTCTGAATTAGGATTATTTACGCCTATCCCTTAATTCGTAATACGGCTTTGAAGGCTATGGTCGTCATTTTAACCGAATATAACAACAGATATTAGGATTAACCGGATTTTTATCCGTTAAATCCCTGAAATTCGTTGTCATATCTTTGTCATAAGGCCGAAATGAAAATCAAGGCCGGCTTTGAAATAACGAATAGGATGCGTCACGCTAATGCACCCTACATTAACCAAAAGGTATGGTGAGGCTGTAAACGCCGGACTCCAGTGTGGCTTTGACTATAACGCCGCTTTTTTCAAACACCTTCATCATCGCTTTGTTGGATGCCAGCACATCAGCGGTGAATCCTTGCAAACCTTTCTCTTTGCCCAGCCTGATCAGCATGGTGCATAAATAGGTCGCAATACCATGGCCCTGCCAGGCTTCGTCAACGACAAAGGCCACATCCGCCCAGGGACGGCTTTTATGCTTGGCAAAACGGGCTTCGGTGATAATGCGGCCCTCACCGGTTTCGCCTACAAGTCCGACAATTGACATCACTTTGCGGTAATCCACATTGACATAAGCCTGCATCCTGGCGTGAGGCATGGTTTTAATCGGTGTGAAATAACGATAATAAACCGATTTATCCGAGAAACGGTAGAAAAGGCGGCGCATCGCTTCTTCGTCCGAAGGTTTTATCGCTCTGAAACGAACCACGCAATTTTTTTTGAATGTTTTTTGCGTTGTGATTTTATCCGGGTAGAGATGGGCGCTTTCGGCTAAAAAAATCTGATCACGGTACAGGATATTGGCAGATTTGGCCTGCTCCACAAGCTGTTTGCGGTCTTGCGGATGGGCGATCTCAATCAGTGCTTGAGCGCGTTCGCGAACGGTGCGTCCGGTCAGATTGGCGACACCGAATTCAGTGGCCACCATATTGACCGATTCGCGCATATTGAACACATCCGGAAATTGGTTGACCGATATTAATATATTGGATTGGCCTTTACGATTACGGCTGGGAAGCGCAAAGATAGTTTTTCCGCCGGGCGAGAGTTCGGCCCCGTTCACCAAATTCATCACATGCACCGGCCCGGCGCCCACATCACCTTTGCCGAAAGTCAGTGCCAAACGACCGGATAAATCAGCCTTACGAATCGGAAAAATCGCGTTAAATTTGGGGTTGCGGCCGATCTGCAAAGGATTGAAAACTTTATCAATGCTTTGAAATTCAACCAACGGGTTGCGATCCAGCCAGGCCATTAATTCCGGTGTTCCGGAGGCATAAGAAACCAACGCTTTACCCTGACTCGTTTTTTTATACCGGTTGGTAACAGCGCCGCTTTGCACCAGCTTCATCAGCGCATCGGTAAAAGTAGGTGAATGGATGCCCAAATGGCGCTTACTCGCTAAATGACGGCTTAACGCTTCAAACAAGGGGCCGATGGAAAAGGCGATACAGCTTCCGTCATCAATAACGGATGCCACTTTGGCGGCGATTTCATCAAACACGGGAGCTGCCGGCCCGCACTCAAAATAAAGCGGCGGCTCCGTTGCATGAACCAACATATCAAAATCGGAGATATGGACCAATGTATCGCCGTAGGTAAAAGGAATCTGAGCGTTGATTTCACCGACTGCCAACGGTGCCTGCTCAATGGCGTTACGGGTGGCTCCCACAGTGACACCAAGGCTGCAATAACCCGCTTCATCAGGCGGCGTAATCTGAACAAAGGCGACATCAATGTGAACCAGACCGGATTTAATCAATTCGGGAATCATGAAAAGACGGCTGGGAATCAAATCAACCCGTCCGGCGGTAATGGCCTCACTGGCAACCCATCCGGAAAAAAAAGTTTTCAGACGATATCTTTTAGATTGAAGGGCTTCAAGAGAAATAGCATCTCCGAGGCTGACCAGTTGAATCAGTTCAAGGTCTTGTAAATTATAGGAATCAGACGCCATCAAATGCTTTATAAGGGTGCGCGGCTCACCCACACCGGCACCGATATAGATACTCATGCCTGGCTCAATTTTGGCGAACACTTGCTCAGGAGTAACGATACGATTTTCCCAAGCAACATTTTTTTGGTGTTCATTCGGTCTCCACTCCCAGGCTTTTGTTTCATTGCGCAATGTGTCGATATCCGGAATCCGACGTGTGAGAGTTTGATGCTGCGCTTTTTCCATTCCGGCCCACGGCAAAAAGAAATCGTAATGCTCAGGTAAGTCTTTTAAAGGAATATCAAGCTTGTCATCTGTCAAAGTGTCGATTGCCAATAAGGTTTTATCATCGGTAACGACTGCAAAACGCTGATCGTGCTTCAACTCATCTTTTAACTTTGAAATCGTCAAATGCAAATCCGCTTTATACTCTTTTTTGAAAAACAGCTTTTTCTTCCACGAAATCACGCCCTCCGCTTTAGATAAATTCAGGTTTCCTTTTCTCAAGCGCGTAACCGATGCTTTGGGCAATCCATAAGCCAAAAGCAAATCGTAAATGAACGTGTCTTTGTTAAAAGATTTGATCAATTTTTTCAGGTTGTTTTCTATTTGGGTTATGTTCATTTCAGGTTTTCTCCGGTGACGCTGTGCAGCTATTTTATTTTTTCACAAGCCAGGTAGGGTGGGCAAAATCATAACTCAATCGTATTTTATTGTCAAACAAGCCCGAAAACAAATTAATGCTGTTAAAAGAACCGAACCTTGCCTGCCATTTTTAGGTTGCATCTTATCGTTTAAAGAAAGATAAGGCCTTAAAGTCAATCTTTCTGGGTTATGACAGTGGGAAATGTCGATAAAGGTTGATCTTGATACCTGTTGTTTTTCCGGCGTTACCTAGTCACTGCGTATTTTGGAAATAACCCAAGTCTGCTTGGATGCCGGAAACTTGCGTTTCGTTTTCTGCTGTCCATTCCGGCATGTGAATATACACAATATCGGACGAATAGCCGATTTCAGATGTACCTGGACGGTCGGTAGCGATTCCCACTACAGTTTTGACTCCTTTGAGCCGTCCGCGGATAACTAAGCACCTCAGTGCCAACTCGCGTGCTCTGTATTCTCTATCTGAACTTTTTCCTATGAGAAAAACGAATGCTGTGTCCGCATAGCCTTTCACTGCCCTTGAAGCTACTTTCAATTCTGGGTTTTGAAGAAACTCCATAAATAATTCGGCAAGAACTGCGCGGATCCCTCTTGGTTGCAGCGCCATTGTTATTAATGCCAGATCGTTATCAGTTACTTCCTTGCTATGCATATCAAACATTCCCTCAGTAAGGAGGTCACTAACGTAATGCTCAATTAAGCGGTCCCAAATATAGGAATCTTGAAACTCTTTCTGAATTGCTTTGTAATCGTTTGATTCATAAAAATTCTTCCATAGATCGTTATGTATTATGACCATATCAGCTTGCTTGTTTGAATCCACAGAAAAATTAAATGATCGTCCATTTAACAGATAAAGTGCGACGATATCTTCAATACCTCCGCCAGCGAATAGCATCTGGACGCCACTTGCAATCAATACTTCAATGGAATCGAGGAATTCTACGAAGTCTGTAATTGTATCCAGAGCATTAAAGACCACGCCAATACTATATTCGTCACATACATGAATAAATCCTTTTCCAAGATTGCCCCATTTTATGGGAACATGGCCCCTCCCGCCCAATGAAACGGAAATTCGGTGATACTTGCGTTCTGATTTGGCAGGCAACGATATTCTGCGGCCATCAAGGCGCACAAATTGATCTACGGTTTGAAGCCAGCGTTCAGCTCCCCAGATTTGCGAAGCTGACTTTTCTATCGCAGCCTTTTCCCAGCGCTTCCAGCCTGTTTTATTCCCTGTATTTTTATACTCGCACTTTTTGACTGAAATAATGACTATGTGGGGGCCACATACAATTAAGCAATCGCATAATTCCTTATTCTTTTTTCCCTTCGGATTAGGATGTGTCCACAATCGAATAAAGGCTCGCTCACAAAGTGCGGTAACAAACTTTTCTGAAGGTGTGATTCCGTGTGCCATTGTTAATAGTTCCTTTTACGCCCAACGTGGCCTTGAGGGCGCGGCTTTTTTCGTCCGATAGAAGGCGTGGTTGGGCTTTATTTAGTTATGATGGTGGGCAACGCCGACAAAGATTGAGCCGGTTACGAATTGTTTTTCCGGCGTTACCCACCCTACCTGAATCCGTTATAATCATACCTTATTTTATCGTTTTTAACCTTAGTAGCACAAAATCATTCATCTATATATTCACCTTATTACCTTATTTTTCAGCAAAATATCCTGTTTTATAGCTGTCCGACGGTCTCTGATAAAGTAATAAGGTTTAGGTCTGTTATGTTTTCATATTCTACTAAGGTTTTAAAGTTGAAATAAGGTTATAATTTCTCTGTCGATTCACCTTGCTCCAATTAAAAAACGTGCATAATCAGCAGGTAGGGTGGGCAAAATCATAACTCAATTGTATTTTATTGCCAAACAAGCCCAAAAACAAATTGATGCTGTTAAAAGAACCGAACCTTGTCTGCCATTTTCAGGTTGCATCACATCGCTTAAACTAAAGTTAGGGCATTAAAGGCGATCTTCCAAGGTTATGACAGCAGGCAACTCCGACAAAGGCAGATGTTGAACCAATTACACAACAGCCAGCTTGCAACCAAGGGCCTTTGTCACCTTACTGATCGTGGAAAACCTTGGGTTGGCGTCTTCAGCAAGTGATTTATACAGACTTGCGCGGCTAAGACCGGCTTTTTTAGCCACTTCGGTCATGCCTTTAGCTCTGGCGGCAGTGTTCAGGGCATGAATGAAATCGGATTCATCGCCAGTAGCGGCTATCTCTTGAAGAAAGCTGCGAATTTTTTCAGGGGTGTTCAGGTGTTCGGCTATGTTGAAAGGTTTTGTTTCAAGGCTCATAATTCAATCCTCCAATTTCTTCAAGAGTGCAGAAGCTCTTTCAATGTCTTTGGACTGCGTTGATTTGTCCCCTCCGGCCAGCAGGAAGATCACTCTGCCCTTCTTGATAGTGTAATAAACTCGCAAGCCGCCACCAAAGAAAAAGCGCAACTCTGACAGGTTGGGGCTGATTTGCTTACAATCTCCGAAATTGCCGTTTTCGATCCGGTCAAGCCGAGCCAAGACCTTTATTTTCACTGAAGAGTCTTTCAGTCGGGCAAACCATTTATCGTACTGTTTTGTGCTTCGGAGTTTGTATCTCATATACACCATGTGTATCCTATGGGATACAAAATGTCAAAATAAAAGAGGGATGTTGATTTTTCATCAAAAAGCAACCATGCTTCTAATCATGGTTACACCTTTAATGCTGAAACCTGGGGAATTTATTTCATCCTACTTCCTAAGTTGTTCGATAACGTCCTGCCTTCACCAAGCTTATTATCGCGCGGGCATGTTGAACGGCGGCTCCTTGATTCAGCAGGACCGCTTCCAGTGCCTTTTGGCCGATAGCCGCGGCTTCGTCAGGATGGGTTAGCAAAAAACTCACCTTTTGAGCGAGTTCACGGCTATCTTTGACTTGGATACTGCCGCCGGTATGTTCCAACAAGGCTTTGGCATCGCTGAAATCTTCCATCGAAGGCCCGTACAGAACGGGTTTTCCCCATACAGCCGGCTCAAGAATATTCTGACCTCCCAGCGGAGCCAGACTGCCGCCGCAAAAAACTGCCCTGGCGATGCTGTAAGTCGCCAACAATTCACCAATTGTATCAATAATCACAACAGGTGCATGGCGAACCTGATTGAGCGTATCAAGTTCGGTCCTAAGCTGATATTCAAAACCTTGTTCAGTCACTTTACGAGCGATATATGATGTTCTTTCCCGATGCCGCGGGGCGATGATTAAAATCGTTTCCGGAACTATGCGTATGATTTCCCGAAAAGCGTCAAGTATCGCGGTTTCTTCAGGACTGCGAATACTTCCGGTAACAAAAACCGGCTGATTCATATCTATATTATAAAGCCGCCGCATCTGAGCCTCAACAGATTTATCCGCTTGGCCGAGCAACAAATCGTACTTGGCATTGCCGCAGACCGTTATGCGTTCAGGCGGCGCACCGAGCAATAGAATATGCTGCCGGTCTTTTTCTCCAATCATGCTGAAGCGGTCGATTCGTTTTAACACGGTTTGAATTAAAGGGCGTATTTTAAGATAACTATGAATTGAGCGCACCGAAATGCGGCCGTTAATCAAAGCGGTGCGTACACCGCGTTGATGTGCTTGAATTAGCAGATTCGGCCATATTTCAGTTTCCAGACATGCGAGGATATCCGGTTGAATGACAGATAGCGTTCTACGGACACAGCCGGGGAAATCAAGCGGCGCAAAAATATGAGTGATTTTGTGTTTTAAATGATTCGTTTTAATACGGTCAGCGGCATAAGCGTAACCGTGTTCCGTTGTAACAGACAGGATAAACGCGGCTTGCGGTAAAATCTTGCACAGTGCTTCGATGATTGCTAGAGCAACGCCAACTTCACCCACAGAAACCGCATGAATCCAGATACGCGGACGACCGCAAGGAATAACAGGCATACAATTTGAGCGTACACCGAGCATTTGGCTGAAACTTTGGCGAAAGCGGCCGGTCAGGCGCGCGTAAATCCAAAACAGAGGCACAAATACGGGGAAAAGAAGGGTCGTCAGAATTCGATAAGCATAGTAAGCTATCATGGCTGACTGGAATACGGATCCGAGGCGATCTCAACAAAACGATTTTGTTGAAGTTGAAGGATAAACAATCGCTTAGACGCTTCCCCGGTGTCATCAAACGAGGTTGATCCGGTTACACCTTGAAAGGCGTTGAGATTCATCAAACCGTATTTAATCGCACTTCGATAGATAGCAGTGGGACGGCTTATGATATTAAACAAAATCATAGCAGTGTCATAAGATATGGCGGCCATAAAATCAGGCGCAGTCTGAAATGTCGCTTCATATAGTCGCGTAAAATTTTGAACGTTGATTAACTTGCTTTGGGCAAAAAACCCCTCTGCACAGATAGCGCCCTGAGCATATTGGTGCGCCATACGAATTAAGGCGTCCGAATGCCATAAATTGGTGCCTATCAGATAGATGTTTTCAAGATCATGATAGGCCAATTGAGGCAGGATAAGTCCTACTTTTTTAGGTGCGTCAGGAATAAAAATAGCTTGAAAACCGAATTTGGGAATGGAATCAACGGTGACAACGCCACTTTCCCATGTGTCATCAATAGGTGTGAAATTTTCAGATGTGACATTGTCGGACTGGCTTTTTTTAAACGCTTCCGGAACTTTATGGCGGCCTTGCTTCAGTCGTTTGATGGGGCCGGTAAAATCAGTTTGGTCAGTCTGATAGGCTTCAACACCGACAACGCGGCCGCCTTGAGAATTTAACTCATCCCAAAAAAGGTTCATAAAGGTATTGCCGTAATTTTCATTGGGATAAAGAATGGCGAAATGTTTCACTTTAAGTGTATTCAGTGCGAAAGATACCAAGCTTTGAGCTTGCATTTGAGGTGTGATAAAATTTCGGAAAACCCAGTCACCGATTAACGGAATATCTTTTTTCTGAGTCAGCGTGATAATCGGAATACCGGCAGCCTGGGCTTCGGCGGCAGCGGCGTCGGCGGCAGCGATAGGGCCGATAATGGCCGCAGTTCCCTGTTCTGCAAGCTCTCGAACTGCACGCACCGTTTGATCGGAATCAGAACCGGTGTCTTTGATAATCAGTCGAATATTCAGTTCAGGCCTTTGGGATGTGAATTGATCCAGAGCAAGTTGAACGCCATTTAACATTTTTTGGCCGTAGATTTGATACCTGCCGCTCAACGGAAGTAAACATCCGACCGTGTAACGTTCATAAGTGGGTTTGTTTTTAATTTCTTCCAACAATTTTTGGGCTTCGGCAACGTTCTCATGCTCGGGGAATTTACGAATAAGGGTACCGATAATATCAATCGCTTGCTCATAACTGCCTTCATTCACCTGATTCTTTCCCAGTTGAAATAAAAGATAGCCGCTGGCAATATTGTCTTGAATACGAGGCAATAATATAACTATATCATCCGAACTCAATTGCCATAGCGCTTCTTTTAACTTGACGACAATTTTTTCTCTAACCTCTCCTTGGGCCGGTTCTATGGCCTGAGCATAGTAATAAATCGCGTCTTGAAGATAACCGACCGCCGTATAAGTGTTTCCTAAAAGATCATAAAGATGAATGCGCTGATCCGTTGAAATATCACGCGCCAAAACAATCTCAATTTGATCAATAATTTCCTGATATTGCGCTTTTTGATAGAGGACCATCAAACGCCGGATCATCGCCTTGGATGTCAGAGGGCTGTCAGGATAGGTGGTGATCAATTGTTCAAAACGGCGGAGCGCTTTGGTACTGTCTCCCATACTTTCGTGTATTGAACCCATTCGCATTAATGCCAAATCCGCTTTGTCGCCGTCAGGAAAATCCGCAAGATATTGACGGTATAAAGTCAGCGCATGCGAATAGGCTTGCTTGTTAAACGATTGTTCCGCATCAGCGAATAGCGTTTTATTTTCATCGTCCGGTTCCATTTGATAGATGTCAGGCGGCTCAACCGGTGGTAGTGGCGGTGGCGGTGTGGATATAACGACTGTTTTAGAGCTACAGCTTAATAAGAAAAGTAAGGCAATACCAGATATGATTCGATAAGTTGTTTTCATAGTATTTTTGTTTTTATTGGCGGAACTCGCAAACTGAAGTTTGCATTCCTGATTTCTGAAAATGGTTAAGTTGTTTCATTCCTTATCCTGACTTTAATTTTTTAATATCAACATTCGCTATTTTTGTAAAGGGCATGATAAAAAAACAGTTACCTTTCGCCTGATTTGAATTTAAACTACTTATTGCATTAGCTTGGTAGAGTCAATGTTAAGTTTTATTGTTTCAAGAGCGATTAAAAGCATCTTGAACTTTATCATTTAGGATTATACTTGAAAAAATTTTCAATTAACGCTAAGTTAGTTTATTTAATTTAAAATTATTTGATTTTAAGTGTCATTTATCTACAATCAGTAGATCGAAAAGGAGTGCTGAACTTACAGTTTAGCATTGTTTTTCATAGAATTTCATGTTTCGGCCATGTGCTAAACTGTAAGTTCGACACTCCTTTGGCGGCATTTCATAAAACTTTTCGATCTGCTGGCAATATTAAAATGACGCTGCAACTTTTAGAGGATTCTGCCCAATGCAAATCAAATCCAAATTACCCGACATCGGTATTACGATTTTTACGCAAATGACCCATCTATCCAATAAACATGGAGCCATCAATCTTTCCCAGGGCTTTCCCGATTTTGATGCTGATCCCAAACTGATTGATTTGGCGGCGCATTATATGCGTCATGGCTATAATCAATACGCGCCCATGCAAGGCGTGCCTGTGTTGCGTGAAAAAATAGCTGCGAAAGTGCGTGAATTTTATAATGCCACATATAATTCGGAATCTGAAATAACAATAACCGGAGGCGCGACCGAAGGTTTGTTTGCCGCTATCAGTGCGGTTATCCATTCCGGTGATGAAGTGATAATTTTTGAACCGGCTTACGACGCCTACGCGCCTGTAATCCGGTTAAATGGCGGTATTCCTGTTTTTATACAGTTAAAGCTGCCAGATTACCACATTGACTGGGATAAAGTCAAAGACGCTATCACTCCGCAAACGAAACTGATTATTTTAAATTCGCCGCATAATCCCACCGGTGCCGTATTGAGTGGGGCGGATATCACGGCTTTAAAAACGATTGTCCACAATTCGGATATTTTGATTCTGAGTGATGAGGTGTATGAACATATCATTTTTGATGGTCATATCCATGAAAGTATGTGCCGCCATCCGGAATTGGCGGTGCGTAGCATGGTTATCAGTTCGTTTGGCAAAACCTACCACACCACAGGTTGGAAAATGGGATATTGTCTGGCACCAGCCGCGTTGACCCGTGAATTTCAAAAGATTCACCAATTTCTGATTTTTGCCACCAACACACCAATTCAATATGCGCTGGCTGATTTTTTAGATAATAAAGATGCTTATCAAAATCTTGGCGCTTTTTACCAGCAAAAACGGGACAAATTCCTATCCGTAATTGACAAATCACGTTTCAAAGCTTTGCCCTGTAACGGTTCATATTTTCAAATGCTGGATTACACAGCCATCTCAGACGAACCGGATTATGATTTTGCCCGGCGACTTACAATTGAACACGGCGTGGCATCGATTCCGCCATCTGTTTTTTATCATCGAAATGATGATCATAAGGTGCTGCGGTTTTGTTTTGCGAAACAAGATACAACTTTAAAGCAGGCAGGAGAAAAGCTATGCGCGATTTAAAAGTCACTGTGATTCAGGAAGAGCTTGTTTGGGAAGATATAGAGGCCAACATTGCGTTTTTCGATAAAAAACTTGACACATTAAAGGTGAAAACCGATCTGATTGTTTTACCTGAGATGTTCACCACCGGATTCAGCATGAATGCCGCTAAACTTGCCCAAACAATGTCCGGCCCGGCGGTTACATGGCTGCTTGGAAAAGCGGGCGACCTCCAGGCGGACATCGTCAGCAGCGTAATTATCAAAGAAGAGGGATGTTTTTTTAACCGATTGCTCTGGGTTAAACCGGATGGCCGTGTGATGAGCTATGATAAACGCCATCTGTTTCGCATATACGGCGAAGAAAAAGTTTACACAGCCGGCAATAAAAAGCTGATTGCAGAACTGCATGGATGGAAAATCAGTCCGTTTATCTGTTACGATCTGCGGTTTCCGATCTGGACGCGCAATCTCAATAATGTGTTCGACGTGTCAATTTTTATTGCCAATTGGCCCGAAGTGCGCGCCCATCACTGGAAAAGTCTTTTGCGCGCGCGCGCAATTGAAAACCAATGTTACACTGTCGGCGTCAATCGCGTGGGAACAGATGGCAACAATATCAGCTATAGCGGCGATTCATCAATTATTGATCCGTTGGGAAACATCAGTTTTCAAAGTGCGTTTACATCCTGTATGTACACCACAACGTTATCAGCCGCAACCCTTGAAATGGTTCGCAAGCAGTTTCCCGTGTGGATGGATGCCGATGTTGGCATTTAGAACTTGTTTGGGAAAGCCATGATCGAAACGAAAAATGTGAGAACGAAGGTGGATTAAAAAAATTTGGATTAAGATTATGAAACGGAGGTGCCAAAATGACCAAAAGAAAACATGTTTTTGCTATTACGATTCTGTTGATCACGATGTTTATCACTTGCCGCAGCGAGAGCATTGACAAGCAGCCGGCGTATGCACCACCAACGACAACCAGGAAAATAGAAGCGGTTCCTCCGCCTGCAATCCATCAAAGACAATATAATGATCTCACATTTCCTAAAACCGTCACACTTTGCGGCGAAAGAGTTCCACTTGAAAACCAGCGTGTCTGGGAGATGCTTGACCGTGAATTTACAATCGCGGTTTGGAACCAGAGGCAGGTTTTTTTATGGCTCAAACGCGCGGCGCGCTATTTTCCCTATATCGAGAAACAATTAGCTGAAGCCGGAATGCCGGATGATCTGAAATATCTCGCTGTTGCCGAAAGCGATTTGCAAACCAAAGCGCGTTCTCCGGTAGGCGCTCTGGGTTATTGGCAATTTATGCCTTTTACAGGTAAACGCTTCGGTTTAAAAAAACGATCCGATATGGATGAACGCCTTTGCTTTGAAAAAGCCACAGGCGCCGCTCTGCAATACCTGCAAAAATTGCATAGCATGTTCGACAAGTGGACACTGGCGCTGGCAGGTTATAATTGCGGTGAACGGTGTGTGGGCAATGCGATCAAAGAGCAACATGTCAATGACTATTTCCGGCTGAATCTGCCTTTGGAAACCGAACGCTTTATCTTCCGCATCACCGCGATAAAACTTATCCTTGAAAACCCGCAACGTTATGGTTACAATATCAACCCCAAGCATGTTTACCCACCGCTTGATATTGACAAACTTAACGTGAATCTGAAACGATCAGTTTCCATGATTGCCTTTGCCTCAGCCCTTGACACCGATTACAAAGTTATTAAAGAATTAAACCCGCATCTTTTTGGAAACCGTCTTCCCGCTGGGAGCTATCAATTGAATGTTCCGCAAGGTGACGGTGTGCGTGTCGCACCGATTTTAAGACGACTCGCCCCTAAAGCCGCCCCTCGAACAAAAAAGAGCAAAGCAACCTATTATCGCGTGAAATCGGGGGACAGCTTAGGTGCAATTGCCACCAAAAAGGGCGTTTCGGTAAAACAGCTCAAACGTCTCAACAAACTCAGAGGATCTCATATTCAAGTCGGCCAAAGATTGCGATTAAGATAACAATTGACGGATAAAAATCTGCCTTGATAGATGGCGGCTATTTAAAATTTAATGAATTAGGAAAGACAATGCTGCGTAACTATCCGGTGATAGCAAAGAATTTGACCTACAAAGCCGGGTTTAAGAAAATTATTGACAATATTTCCCTGGCTTTCAAAAAAAATGAATTTGTGGGCGTGATTGGCGGAAGCGGTTCCGGCAAAACCACATTACTGACCTGTCTGAACGGATTTCGCCAACCGGACAAAGGGAGCGTCCTGTTAAACGGCATTCCCGGAGACCAAAGAGACCGTTTGCGGCGTTTGATCGGATATGTCCCCCAGGATGATATCGTCCATAAAACGCTCACCGTGGAAAGAGCGCTGTACTATTCCTGCCGTTTGCGCATGGACCCGGCCACATCTGAAAAGAAAATCAAATACCAGGTGGCTAAAATTCTGCGCCAACTCAAAATGGAAGCGCATAAAAAAAAGAAAATCGCATCACTTTCCGGTGGACAGCGCAAAAGAGTCAACATCGGCGTGGAACTGCTCCATTCACCTCAACTGTTCTTTTTGGACGAACCGACTTCCGGCTTAGACCCCGGGCTGGAACGGCAATTGATGCGGTTGCTTGCATCCCTGGCCAATGAAAACCGCCTGATCGTACTCACGACGCATCTGATGCAAAACGTGGATATGTTCGACATTTTGGTTTTTATTCACAAAGGCATGATGGTCTATTTCGGACCCAGCAGCGAATGTGTAAATTATTTTAAAGTTAAAGACATGATCGATCTGTTTGAAAAGATAACACCCCAAGACCCTCAAAAACTCAGCATTGATTTTATGTATTCGCCCCTCTACCAGCGTTTTCTTGCTCCACGCTTGAATATAGCGAGGCATCTTGTTTAACAAACATCAATATTCAATTTTATCCGAACGCTATTTCGAATGTCTTCTGGGCGATTTCACAGCATTGAGCTGGATGATCGGCCTTGCGCCCTTAGTGTCCGCACCCATTGTCTTGCGATGGCAGTCCTTTCAACCCACCGATACACTGTATTTCGTTTTTGCGTTGAGTACCGTCTTTTTTGGCTGTATCAACGCTTGCGGGGAAATATCCAAAGAGGCCGCCATTTATAAAAGGGAGCGGTTGTTCGGCCTGAACAGCGGGGCATATCTGGCATCAAAAATCAAAATACTGAGCCTTTTGGGGTTAGTGCAAATCGGCATTTTTTATTTTATCATCGAGCGGTATCTCAATACCGATCTGGTACCGGTTCTCACCTTTAACACTCTGTTCTGGTCATATTTTGCAGGCATGAGCATCGGCCTGATGTTTTCAAGATGGTGTGGTACGACCCTTAAAGCTCTTATTTCCGTGCCATTGGTCATCATCCCCCAGATCGTATTTTCAAAATTCGTGCTTCCACAGAATACGTTAAAAGGCGCAGCTTTGAAAATCGAAAAGCTGATGGTGGCAAAATGGGGCTTCGAAGCGTTGCAGCATTGTAAAAAAGGTCAAATTGTATGGGGTGATTATCTTTTTTCCATTACAATATTGATCGGCTTGAGTATCATATTTCTGTTTTTGACACTTTTTCATCTTTGGTTTGCCGGGGAGGACACATGAAAAAATCGACAGTGGCATTCATATTGGTCGTGTTGGTTCTGGCGGGCTATTTCGCCTATGACGCCGAGTGGGGACGCTCTTTTTTTAGCGGTCTGTTTTCTGAAGACCTGAAAATTATGAGAGAGAACAGCCTCGCATTTATGGAAGACATCAAGTTCAAAGATTTTAAAAACGCCGCCTCCTACCACCACCCCGATGACCAGAAAAAAGCGGATATTCCCCATTTGATTCAAAGACTGTTCAAGATCAAACCGGAACTTTTAGACATCATGGAATATGAAATCCTTGATACTTCGCTTGATTCCACCCAAAAAAGAGGACGTGTGAAACTAAAGGCAAAAGTCCATCTGCTCAATTCCGATAAGATCGAATCACCTGAAATGATTTTGTATTATCATAAAAAAGAGGACAAATGGTATATGGAGCTGGAATCTTCATTGAGAGGCCGGTAGGATTTTCCCATCGTCCAAAGCAAAATCACTATAACGTACTTGTTTTTTTCATTTTCTAATCCACTTTACAAAGGAAAATTTTTATGCTGACGTTAGACTGTCTGAGCGCCCTTTTTAAACAAAAAACCGAACTTGTGTCGGCTATTGTTAAGAAACTGACCAGATATTAACAAGGGAGAATAAAAATGGCTAGAAAGAAGCAATCGCGAGGAGAATGCAAATTTTGCAGCCGGGAAATGACCAAAGGCGGTTTGACACGTCATTTTTCAAAATGTGCGAAATATCTGGAAGCTATTGAGGAAGCTGATAAAAAAAGGGGTAAAAAACAAAAAATCTATCATGTACAGATTCAGGATGCCTGGCAGAAGGATTTCTGGTTGCATTTGGAAATGGAAGATTCGGCAGACTTGGAAGATTTGGATGCTTATCTACGAAGTATCTGGTTGGAGTGTTGCGGTCATTTGAGCCAATTTTCCACAGGAGGGTGGGGAGATGAAATTCCGATGAATACACCGATCAAGAACCTTTTTCAAAAAGGGCTGAAATTAACCCATATTTACGATTTCGGTTCTTCTTCCGAAACCCTGGTCAAGGTAATTGGTGAACGCGAGGGCAAACCCCTTACCAAGTATCCGATTTTTCTAATGGCTCGAAACAAACTCCCCGAAGTCGCTTGCATCGAATGTAAACAAAAAGCTTCATGGTTATGTATGGAGTGTATGTATGAATACGAAGAACCCGGCTTTTTATGCGACAAACATGCTGAAAATCACCCACACGAAAACTATGGAGAGCCGGTTCCATTAATGAATTCTCCCAGAGTTGGTATATGCGGTTATGACGGACCGGCAGAGCCGCCATATTAGTTCGTAGGCTGGGTTGAGGAACGAAACCCAGCATTTTTTAATAATAAAAACAGTCCCTCATTTTTTGAATAAGCTGGGTTTCGTGCCTCAACCCAGCCTACATAGTGCATTAGAAAGAGCGCGGCCTGAAAGTAAAGAACATTGCTCCCGGTACTGTTCCCATTGTATTCTGACACTTTTGCTGAGTTCATTACTCTTTCAGGCATTTGACACTTTTCGAATGAGTGCAAGGAAAATATGATATGACAACGTCCCAAAAGTTACACCTGATTTTCATTTGTTATGCAAAAGAAGACATAGAGGCTGTCAAGGAACTCCATAAAAAATTGAAGCAGGCAGGATTCAATCCATGGCTAGATCAAATTGATATTTTGGGGGGACAGAATCAGAATTTTGTTATCAGGCAAACAATGAAATCAACGGATTTTGCTTTGATTTGCCTTTCTCAGGCTTCTGTACGTAAACGAGGCTATCTTAACAAAGAGATAAAATGGGCCCTGGATCGACAGGATGAAATGCTTGAGGGCGATATTTTTCTGATTCCGGTGAAACTGGAGGAATGCGATTTGCCTGATCGTATTTCCGTGTTTCAGTATGTTGATTTGTTTGCTTCGGATGGTTTTGAACGGCTAGCCAGGGCCATGAAACATCAGTCAGGTCAAGCCATTGATTCTGATTCTGAAATCATAATGCCTTCAGGACCAAATCCTTTTTATTATGGTGGTGCGGTGCCCACACAATTGTTTTGTGGACGCAAAGAGGTCTTGCAAGCTATTACTGCACGAATCGGCGGACCAGCTCTCCAGTCTGTTTCCATTGTAGGTGAACGGCGCATGGGTAAATCATCATTGCTGGTTTATGTCAAAAATGAACTGGTCAAACGCCTACCTCAAAATCACAACTACCTGATCATTTACATAGATTTAATGAAAGGCTTTTGCCATACTCGAAAGGGCCTCATGCACGCCTTGCGCAGGGAGTTGACCAAAGCATGGCGGGAACCCTGGTCAAAGGATGGAGATGGTGATTTGGAAGTTTTTGATTTTGCAGTTGAAGATTTGCAGGATGAAAATATCCGCCTGATTCTCTGCTTAGATGAAGTGGAAAATCTGACCAAACGCCCTGGTGAGTTTGACGATCTTTTGGAAGACTTGCGGGCTAACGGGCAAATGGGGCAGATTGGAATGATAACTGCGTCGGCTCAACCACTGGCTGATCTATGTAATGAGCATAAGTTGAGTTCTCCTTTCTTCAATATTTTTAGTCAAAACTGGTTGGGATTGTTGAAAGCGGATGAATGGAAATCCTTGGTTAAAAACAATATGCCTGTAAACCAGGATGATTTGCTTTTTATTGCAGAAATGGTCGGGGGCCATCCATTATTTACACAGATTGCAGCTTTTCACCTGTGGGAAATTAAAGCAAAGGGGGCTGTTGATTATGATCACCTCAAATCGTTGTTAAAGCAGGAGATTACTCCACATCTGAAATACTTATGGCAGAAACTATCCTCTTGTGAAAAGATGGCTTTGCGCTATTATACAGGAAAATCAGTAGGGGTACCTCCGAGGATCATATTAAATCAACTTAGTCGGCGTGGAATTTTAGGAAAAAATCAGCTTTTTTGTCAGCTTTTTACTGAATTAATCAACGAGGGTGTAAAATGAAGACTCCTGAACTCAATGCGAATTTTTTCCAAGAATGCCGACAATTATTCTTCTTGGTTTTTTTTAAACCAATTACGTTAAGGCGTTATATAAGAATGTTAACTCCTTATTCAGGAGAAAAGATTACAATATGGAAAGCAATAAAACAAAATACTCCAAACGTAAACCGTTTTATCAATGTGCTATTGGCTACAACTTTTATCGCGACCAGTTTAAGCATTTTCTCAATAGTTTTATTTTCTTATGGACTCGTAATGCAAGAATTTTCTTTATTGTACATCTTGATGCTCGCAGTGATGAGCGCTATAGGTGGTTTGATACTCAGTATTATGTATAACATAATTTTCTTTATGGTAATAGGTGCAGCTGGAGATATAGCATTCGGTGTAACTACAACAATGATTTACAGTGTGGTAGCGAGTGTTTGGGTAGGATGGGGCTTGGGTGTTGGGATGATAGCCTCAGGAGGAGATTTAAATTCAATAGATATCCCTAATGAAATGGATAATTTGTTTACCATGAGCATCTTTTCTGGTATCTTACTCGGTTTGGTGTTCGATGTTCGAGTAAGCGTGACGGGAATCGTATCATACTTGCTGGTAATGGGAATCATAAGTATTCCAGGAAACTTGAGCTATGATTTTGATGCAGAAACAGTCTTTTATCTTGCCGCAGGAGATGTAGTGAATATCTTGGCAGCAGTTTTAATATTCAATATTACGAGAGGTATAGCGGGAGACCTGATTATGGCTTTTGTGATAGGCATAGTCGTATTAATACAGCTTATGTTTATGAAGATATATATAGAATTAAGTATACTTTATAGCTTAGTATTCATCGTAAGTTTTTTATTGGGCTATTTTCGGGTTATTTATTATTGGTTTGAATTACCTTTTCATCTTTTTCTAGTATATTACAGCCGCATCCGCCCTTTTCGTATTTTGAGTATTTTAAGATATTCACCTGTTTTTTGGGATGAAAAAATCTGGTTTCGTCTTCCTTTTTTAGACTATTTGCTCAGGCAAGGATTTAAGGAAAACGAAGAAGAAGGTTTTGAACGAATTATACAAGTTGCACAATCATTTCGGCAAAGACAAACTGCTTTCTCTGCTCTTGCATGGGTTATATCCGATTCCCTAAAAAAAGTAACTGACACTGTATCATTAATAGGAAGAGTAAAACAATTGGAAGGTTTGCCTGAAATTTTAGAAGATTTTGAAGAAGATACTTCAGATATGTTCCCAAATTTTCAAGCAATTAGCAGAGGGCTGGCTTCTTCTCCGAATACAGATATTTATAGCCGTCGACTTAGTTTAAGAGATACTTTGAATCAGTTAGATATCCTAAATAGCAGGGTTAAACTTTTTGGGAAATTAGCTATCGAACGATGGGAGCCAGTTGTTGAACAGTGGCAAAAAGTAATATCAAATGAATTGATTAAGCTATCAGATGTGACCAATAAAACTGAAAACCCATATCAGACAGGCAATCCTCTTCAACTCACACGTAAAGTTCTCTTCAAAGGTCGTCAATATCTTCGGGATGCAGTTGTCAATTCCCTGTTGGAACACAATCGACCAACCTTTATTTTGCACGGCCCCAGGCGAATGGGCAAAACCTCATTTTTGCTTCAACTTCCTGCTTTGCTTCCCGGTCATACCATTCCTGTTTTTATTGATTTGCAGCGACCGGCATATATGCAGGATACCAACTCTTTTCTTTTTTATATCGCGAGGACAATCAGCCGGGATTCACGGCCTTATCGGATTATCATTCCGCCACCTAGAAAGGAAGAATTTACGGACTATCCTTTTAAAGCCTTTGAAACTTGGTTAGAGGCTATCTGCCTGCCTTTCTTGAAAAACTTTAATATCCTGCTTACATTTGACGAATTTGAAAAATTAGGCGAAGCCATTCAAAAAGGAAAAATAGATCACGAAATCCTGGATGAACTGCGCCATCTTATACAGCACCAGTCCCAAATGGCCTTTCTTTTTGCCGGAGTCCGGACAATGGAAGATTTTGGGCCGGACTGGTCTTCATATTTTATCAATATCAAACCCATCCAAATCAGCTATCTTCTGCCTGAAGAAGGGCGTTCTCTTATTACCGATCCTGACCCTGAAGCAAATTTCACCTTAAAATACGATGAAGAAGTCGTGAACCAGATCGTCGAAATGACCTGCTGCCACCCGTTTCTTGTGCAAGTAGTATGCTCTGCCATTGTAGAAGAAGCCAATGCAGCAAAAATAAATCATGTGGATTTGCCTCTTTTGGAGAAAGCCGTTATCCGCGCGCTCCAGCAGGGAGAGCCATATTTCCGAAATATATGGGATGAAATGGCCGGACAGAATGGGCAGGCGGTTTTAAGGCGGATCGCTATGTCGGAAGAATCGCTTGATCTTCATGAAACAGATTCTAATATCCAGAAAGCTCTGGTGCGCATGGTTAAGCTAAAAGTTTTGACTAAAAATGATAATGGAACATATAAAGTGGAAGTTCCGTTGGTTAAACGATGGATTTTGGAACTATCACCAATCAGCTACTGAACTTGCCTATTACCAACATTGTAGACAAATCATAAATCACAAAATATAACCTTGCTGAGTATAACCCACTTTACTAATTTTACTAAGGAGAATTTTTATGCAGACGCCAGATAGTCTGAGCGCCCTTTTTAAACAAAAAGCCGAACTTGTGTCGGCTGTCGTTAAAGAAGTCAAAACACCCCACGAGGCTTTGCAGTATGCGATTGATGTATGCGAGCGCAAAGAGAATTGCCTGAGTCTTATGCCTGCGCTGAATGAGCCGCCAGATGCGAATCCGGCCAAAATCATTGCCGCGCCGGCGCTGGATGCGACACTCACAGATGCAATGCGCGCGCTTTGTGAAAAAAACAACATCCGATTTCTGACTTCGGGATTGCGTGAACACCTGGCCGGTATTGATATCGGTTTGACTTTTGCGGATTATGGCATTGCTGAAACCGGCACGCTGGTGCTGGATTCGAGCAGCGAAGAAGTGCGTCTAACAACTATGATCAGTGAAATTCATATCGCTATTTTGCCTCAATCCAAAATTCGGCCTGACGCTTATCACTTGGAAGACGAGCTCGGAAAAAACATGCGCTCTTACCCGAACTACACCGCGTTTATCACCGGCGCCAGCCGTACCGCCGATATTGAACGCGTACTGGCTTTGGGCGTGCATGGCCCGTTGGAACTTCATATTTTAATCATACCGGAACCGGAAAAGGAGCGAACGTAAAAAATGCAGGAAGCTAAAAATCTGAAAGGATATAAAAAAGAAGTCGATGACGCCTTGCAAAACGAATTTTTACGCACGGCAATGGACAATTTCGCTGTCGCTTACCGCACCGGACGCGCCAATGCTTTTGCCGGCATGGATGTTGAGGCGCTGGTGGCTGATATCGCTGCTGCCAAAGACGCGGCTATCGCACGCATGGACGAACTTTTCGAGGAGTTTAAAACAAACGCCGAAAAAATCGGTCTGAAAGTGCATCGTGCTGAAACGGCATCTCAAGCCAATGCCATCATCGCACGCATCGCCAAAGAAAATGGTGTTAACAAAATCATCAAATCCAAGTCCATGACCGCCGAAGAGACGCTTTTGAATCACCATCTGGAAGCGGATGGATATGAAGTCACGGAAACCGATCTGGGCGAGTGGATTATTCAATTGCGCGGTGAAGGGCCGTCTCACATGGTGATGCCGGCCATTCATCTTTCCCGTTTTCAGGTGGCTGATTTGTTCACGGATGTTACGGGAGAAAAACAGGACAGCGAAATTGAACGCCTTGTCAAAGTGGCTCGACGCGAACTGCGTAAGGCTTATGTTGAGGCCGATATGGGGGTGTCCGGCGCGAATTTCGCTCTGGCCGATACAGCCACTATCGGACTGACCACCAACGAAGGCAACGCCCGTCTGGTCACGACCTTGCCGCGCGTGCATGTCGCGCTCGTGGGCCTGGAAAAACTGGTTCCCACGCTGCATGACGCGCTTTTGGTGAATCGCGCCTTGCCTCGCAACGCCACCGGACAGGGCATCACATCGTATGTCACTTGGATTACCGGCCCCAATGTATGCGGTAGTGCGCCGGATAATAAAAAAGAGATGCACATCGTTTTTCTTGATAACGGCCGCCGCGATTTGGCCCGCGACCCTGTTTTTGCGCAAGTGCTCCGTTGCGTCCGTTGCGGCGCATGCGCAAATGTTTGCCCGGTCTATCGAATGGTAGGCGGCCATCGGTACGGCCATATCTATATCGGCGCCATCGGTCTGATTATCACCTATTTCTTTCATGGCCGCGATAAAGCTGAAAACCTGGTGCAAAACTGTATCAATTGCGGCGCATGCAAAGCGGTCTGCGCGGCCGGTATTGACCTGCCCCGTTTAATCAAAGAGGTTCACGCGCGAATCCAGGATGAAAGCGGGCATCCGCTGACAAGTCTTTTAATGGCCAAAGTGCTTCGCAGCCGCAAACTTTTCCACACTCTGCTGCGTTCGGCCTATCTCGCTCAAAAGCCAGTAACCGATGAATCCCACTACCTGCGGCATCTTCCGTTCGTGTTTGCCCAGGAACATAACTTCAGAAGATTGCCGGCAATTGCAGAAAAGCCTTTTCGAGATCGCTGGCCGTTGCTGAAAACCGCTGTGAGCGACCCTGAAATGCGGGTTGCTTTGTTTTCAGGCTGTGTCCAGGATTTTGTTTATCCCGAACAATTGGAAGCGGCTGTCAAATTGCTATCCGACCGCAACATCGCTTTGGAATTTCCCACAGACCAGTCTTGCTGCGGTTTGCCTCTGGAAATGATGGGAGAGAAAAAAACCACGCGCGAAGTCGCCCGGCAGAATATCAATGCCATGTCAAGCGCTGATTGCGATTATATTATAACCTTGTGCGCTTCGTGCGCATCCCATCTTAAAAACGGATATGCCAAACTGTTCGAACATGACGAGACCATGACCGACCGGGTGCGCCGTTTCACTTCAAAAGTGCATCCTTTCAGCGCCTTTTTGCACGATATATTAAAGGTAAAGGCCGACGAATTTAAGCCTGTCCCCGTCAAAACCACTTATCACGCCCCTTGCCATCTCTGCCGTGGTCTCAAGATCAGCGAAGCGCCCCACGCCCTGATCGAACTGGCCGGCCTCGACTTCAGACCGGCCCAAGAAGAAGAAACCTGTTGCGGCTTCGGCGGTTCCTATTCGAGCAAATTTCCTAACATATCGTCTCAGATTCTGTCCAAAAAATTGGATGATTTCAAAAAAACAGAAGCGGAAATTTTGGTTACGGAATGTCCCGGATGTATTATGCAGCTCAGAGGCGGCGTGAAAAAACGGGGGGATAACTTGAAAGTGAGACACATCGCCGAAGTGTTGGCGGAAAGCAAAAGACAGACTGAGTAATGCTACTTTGTCAGATTAAATATTACTGATTAAAATAATCAGACGATATTCGACGCAATTTATCAAAATCTTATGAATACATAATGTCAGATGCAGTCAGACAAATAATAAAAACCTTATTTCAGTTTTTAAAACCTCAGTAGAATATGAAAATTTAATAAACTGAAACCTTGTTACCTTATCAGATATAGTCATCAGATTTTGGTTTGTTCTGGTACAATAATTGCGTATTTGAAATATTGATTGACATAAGGCCTGAAACTATCATAATCAGCCTCTGATAATAAATTTGGGGCTTGGTTCTAACTTCGGCCACTGGTATGTTCTGAAATTCATGATAAAAAATATATTATCATAATATAAGTTGGTTAGTTCCAATACCTTCGCCGATTATGCACCTTGATACATAATATCATGATTGACAATTTAATCGCCAAAAAGCATTAAAAATGTATCAAGTTCAAAGGCTGACCACCATTATGCAACAGTATGTATAAAACCAAAGCTGAAAAGTTGATTATTCAGCTCATCGATAAAAACCTGATCAGCTTTTTCCGGAAGCATTTTTAATACTTTTTGGACGTATTCACAGCCTCTGAACCATGTTTTCAAATCATCAGTGCTTGATATATCAGTACACTGTTTCAGGAGTGAAATTTTAGAGAAATTTACCATAAACATGGAAAGATCAGCTCCATTTATACACTGGCCGCTCATTCACATTCATAAAATCTTCTAATCCCCAATGCTGTTTCGCATTTCGGGAGCGTGTGAGCCAAAATCCACCGGACATCGCTACAGGACAGGAGCGGCGGATCCGTTCGATGCCGAACGCGCTTATGAATATCCAACAGATACCGTTCCCTGTCGTCGGCGAGCCCATAGCGGAATTTCGAATCATGCCCATACAAGCCATCCCCCCAACCCATTCAAATTGACGCCCCCGCTGGCGATCTTCGCGAACCATGTCTGACGCGAGCATGGGCTTTGTCTTCCCCTGCCGGACGTTGAGGGGAATCATCCCGGCCTCGTCACACCGGGTCGCATCCTCAGTCCGGCACTCCGGTAAAAACAAGCGGGTATTGATCAGATTCCGTTCCGTGTCACAGATCAGACCGCCAAACACAGCCCCCCGCCCATTATCGACTTTCCCGATGCCGCCCAAATATTTATGAAGGATCATTATGCAAAAAAAATACATTGTCCGACTGACTCGGGAAGAACGAGACCATCTGCATGAAACTATTCTATCAGAGGACGATTGAATTTTATGAATATGTCCCGCATGGGAAAATATTCTGAAAAGAGCTGTCGTCTTCATTTTGAGCGACCCTTTGATTTTTCAGCCTTTAACCGGTCATCAGCTGAACAGTGCTGTTACGGTCACAGAATAATAGCCGGAGATTGCGGTTATATTTCCAAAAGCGGAAACAAGACTCCGCATCTTGCCAAATTTTGGAACGGATGCGTCTCAAAAGCTCTGAAGGGCCTCGAAATAAGCTCTCTCGCTGTCGCCGATGTAGAGAATAATACCGCCATGCATCTTGAATGCAGACAGACTCCCGGTGTCCTGAAGGATGGTGATCGCATGGATTTTTATCTTCATCAGGTAATCGAAAAAAAAGATGAATTGAAACGGCCGGCAGACTATATCGTGAATGACGGGTATTATGCGAAGAGAAAATATGTCGACGGGATTGCCGAACAGACAGATATTCATATGATATCCCGGCTGAGGTGGGATGCCGATCCGCGTTATCTTTATACCGGTCCGCGGAGACCGGGCAAAGGTCGCCCCTGGAAATATAGCTTTTAAGAAAAAGACTTTGGGTTCATTTATCTCAAATTTCAACAGAAATCAGAGATGATAATTTATTATAGAAGCAGAAAAGAGAAAGTATCTCTTTTTTTAAATTTTGAAAATTTATCAGGGCCTCTTCCACTTTTTCTTT
>JAUCGF010000131.1 GCA_030378005.1 Desulfococcaceae bacterium HSG9
TAATCCGTTATTGAAAAAAAAATTCTGGATAAAAATGGAATTATTCCTATCCGATCCGTTTTCAGCACAGCTCAAGACACATAAATTGGGCGGAAAACTGTTTGGACTATGGTCTTTTAGTGTTGATGATGATTGCAGGGTCATTTTTGAGTTTATTGAAGATGGCAGTGCGCTTCTTATTGAAGTCGGTAAACATGACGAAGTATACTGAGACACGAAAGAATCGGGATGCCGTTAGTTTTAATGCCAGGTTTCGTTCCTCAACCCAGCCTACATACTCAAGGATAAAATCCAATGTCAAATTATATATAACTATCTATTTATATTCAATTTTTATGAAATACGTCGAATCAAGTCATCAGATTGCTTCAATTGCTTATATTTAATCTGACAAAGTAGCAGTCGGTAGGGTGCGTTAGCGTAGCGTAACGCACCATGTTAATATTAACAAATCAGATTCCGGTGCGTTACGGCTCACGCCTGACGCACCCTACAAGTCGGCAATGGAAAAGTTATTCAATAACGCCCAACTGAGCTTTATTCACCCATCCGATTTTACCATGCGCAAAAAAAACGCGAAAATGGTCTTGGTTTTCTTTTTCAATTTTAACTTTGGTGCCGGCGTGCAGCACAAAAAGGGAGGTGGAGTCTTCTGACAATCCGGAGCGTACCGCGACTTCTTCAGGCAGGACTACTGCATTGCGGCGATATTGGGAGGCATAGCTGTTATAAAAAGCGGTGGCTGTAAATATGACGCAGAGCAGTAAAATAATACCGGTCGGCGCTTTCAGGACGTTTTTTTTGATAAATAACCGCGCTGTCAGCAGCAACCCGAAAACAATATTAAGAACAATTGCGATTTGTTGGATATTCAGGGCATTTAAAAGATGGTTCCAGAAAAAAAGCACCTTATATATAGGGGCAGATTCGCTTTCCTTTTTATCTTTGACCAGACCGCGCGCATAATTGAGATTAAATTTCAGGTCCGGATCAGCCGGAATCAGCTTTAAGGCGCGTTCATACCATAAAATCGCATCACCCAAAGCACCGTTTTTCATGTAAGCATTGCCTAAGTTGTAAAAAAGTTTGCCGTTTTTAACACCTGCGGCCGCAATCTGCTTAAATTGGATGACAGCCAGTTCGTAGTCCGCTTTTTTATAAGCGTTCAGGCCGTTTAAAAAGGCGGCTGTCAATTCCGTTGTCTGCACGTCTGTGTTGGCAATCGCAGTTGAACCGCTCGCTAAAAACAGTGATATGCCGATGATGAATACAATCAACTTGGCTTTCATCAGCGTTGCAACCTCCTGACCATGGATTTAACGTCATTAAACAAGCTTTGTCCGGCGGTTTCATCTTTGATGACACCGCTGTAACGGGCGGATTCAACCTGTTTCAGCAGGGCGGCGGCGTTGTCGGCGATTTCATCTGAACAGCCGCCGGAAAGTAAAATATCACGCGCTTCTGTGTATGTGAGCAACTCGCCTTGTTTGCCGGCCGTGGATAAAATCGCGGAGACAAGGGCGGTGTATAACAAGGTGAAAAAAGATTCATCCGCAGGGCTTTGCTTTTGGGCTGTTTTTAATGCCAGTGCGGCGCGACGGGCCATACGCCGGGTGGCATTGTCTTGCTTGCGAGTCATTTTAAGTGTTACCAGCAAAATCAAGTAAAAAAACGGAGGAGCCGCCAAATAGATAAGAAGCATATTCAATGCAAGGGGTGATTGCGGTTTCAAACTGTCAAGATCATCTTTGACAGTCAGAATATCATGGCCTGTGCGTTCGACTTCTTGCTGATTGGCCGCAGGCGCTTGGGTTCGGTCGGACGCGGTGAATTTATTGATGGTTTCATCGTCTTCGCCCGGGGCCAGCGGACGAACATCAAGCGTCAGGGTTTCGGATGAAATCGTGCGATACGAGCCGGTTTTAACATCAAAATAGGTGAGTTGCACTGGTTGAATCGTATAGTTTCCCGCTTTGGTGGGCACCAAGGCCTGTCGAAATACTTTCTGCCCGTTAAATCCCTGGCGTGTCAATTCAATTTTTTCTTCCGGATTATCCTTGTAAGCTTTAAATTCCTCCGGAATGGGAATCAGAGGTTCTCCGGCATCCATGATATTGCCGGTTCCGCTGACAGTAATTGCCAGGGTTACGGAATCTCCGGTTTTAATTTCTGATAGTGCCGTTTTCTGATCGCCTAAGGCGGCATGGATATTATAATCCCCCACAAGACCGGAAAAAGGCTGATTGCCGGTGTAATCGGGCAATGGCTTGACCTTGACCGTAATCGGAGCGGTGCTGAATTGTTTGCGCTGATAATTGCCAAAAAAAGAATCGTCAAAAAGGTTGTCAAACGGAAAATTTCTGCGTTGGCGTTGACGCTCGCGGCTGGGAACAGCGCATTCTAAAATGGCTGGCTTAATGGTCAGCTCACCTGTTTTTGCCGGAATCAGAATATAGGTTAATTCAACCACATGATATTTGCGGCCGCCGGCCGTGGTTCGATAGGAGCGGTCTTTTTCGATTTTTTTAGCGGTGAATCCGGGAAATTCCGGCTGTTGATGAAATCCGGCATTTTTAACCCGCACAGCGCTGAAAAACTTAAACCTATAAATAAACTGTTCGCCTTGATAAGGGGTGGAATCTGACACATCAGCGGTGACAAAAATATCACGCTTGTCACCTTTTTCTTGCTTTTGCGTGGTTTTTGACACTCTGACGGTTATCGGCCGGGTTTGACTGCGTTTGCCATCCGATGTCACGGACAGCGGCGGTATGGTGAGACGTCCGGTTTTGAGCGGAATCAACGTATAGGTGTGATTGGCTTCACGGGAAACGCTATTATTGACAATACGCACGCTGGTTTGCGTTCCACGGGATATGACTTTAAAATCACGGACATTGGCAACATCGACATCCCCTTGACCGTTTTTCACCGTTACAGTCAACTGAACAGTTTCACCTGCTGTGATTTGGTTACGATCCACCGTAGCGTTGACTTCCAAAGCCAGGGCGCGCTGCGGTAACATGATGATTAAAAGTATGATAAGGATAAAATGCCGCATAATTACTATTCTTTCAAGGAGTGCCAAACTTACAGTTTGGCGAACAAATTGGCCAAACTATAAGTTTGGCACTCCGTCTAATTACCAATCTTTCTCCACGCGAGATGGGGATACGGGCATCATCGCTTTACCGGGCTGATCTTTCAGACGGTTAAGGGCCTGTTGCGCTTGTTTGGCATCCTTTTCAGCATCTTTATCGGGTTTAGCCGGCTTGGGTTGTGCCGCCTGCTGTGCTTTGTCTTTTTCAGGATTTTCAGCATCCTTTTTATCCTTATCTTCAGATTCAGGCGGTTTATCAGGGGGCGCGGCATCTTGTTTTTGCGAGTCATCTTTTTCTGAAGGCGATTTTTTCTTGTCATCAGGCTTTTTTGATGGCTCATCTTTGGATTTTGAATCCTTTTTATCCGATTCGTCTTTTTTATCTTTATCCGACTTGTCTTTTTTATCTTTATCTGATTTTTTTTGATCCTGTTGCTGCTGTTTTTTTTGCGCCATCACCTTTTTAACAAACTCAATATTTTTACGGGCTTGCAGATCATCTTTATCAAGCTCCAATGCTTTTCCATAACTTTCCAGGGCCTCTTTATATTTTTCCTGACGAAAATGCGTATTGCCAGTATTATAAAGCGCTTTTAACCGGATTTGCGCGTCTTCGCTCTTGAGTGCCGACTCATAAGATTTAAAAGCGGCTTCATAATCGCCTAATTTATAATAGGTATTGCCGATATTGTAGGCGATTTTGGGGTTATCCGGATTATCTAACTGGGCGTCAATAAAATGTTTCAAAGCGGTTTCATAATCACCCTTATCGAAGGCTTCCTGGCCGGCTTTTAAGTCAGCATGAACGCTGGCGGCCTGGGTCTGGGGTGTAGCTCCCAACAGAATGCCGAGTACAACAAAAGCGGCAACCGTTTTCCTGGCTGTGGGAAGAAACAATTCGATTAAAAACAGTATAATCGCCACAATCAGAAACCATTGGAAGCGGTCTTCACCGATTTTTTGGCGCCCGGTGGTAAGGGTGCGTGCATCCATCTTGCCTCGTATTTCATCACGATAAATCGTATCCAAATCCATATCTCCGGTAACCGAGCGCACATACGCGCCTTTGGTGATAGCGGCTATTTTTTGTAGCGTGGTTTCATCCAGTTTGGTCATAATGATTTTGCCGGCTGCATCTTTTTTAAGCCCGCCCTCTTTATCCGGAACCGGCGCACCGCCTTCTTTGCCCACTCCGATACAAAAAATTTTGATGTCATTTTTGGCGGCTAACTTAGCGGCTTTTAAAACATCACCGTCAGTGCTTTCGCCATCAGTGATCAAAATAATCGCTTTGGCGGAGTTATCTTCTGTTTTAAACGCCTCGCGGGACACATTGACAGCTTCATCCAGATTTGTTCCGCCAACAGGTATGGATTCAGGGGTCAGGGAGTTTAAGAAAAGGTTAAAAACAGTGTAATCTATTGTCAGCGGGCATTGCAAAAAAGCGGCTCCGGCAAAAGCGGTCAACCCGACCCGGTCGCCTTGCAACATGCCAAGCAGGTCAATCACTTCACGTTTGGCTCGGTCCAGGCGTGCAGGGGCGATGTCTTCAGCCAGCATACTTCGGGAACAATCTAATGCAATCACAATATCAATGCCGCGCCGTTCTGTTTCCTGCCAATGATACCCATATTGCGGGCCTGCCAGTGCCAGCACAATGCAGACGACCGCGCTTAGTATCAGAGCGGCTTTAATGCGGCGGCGTCCCGGGCTGACATTCGGAGTGATCACTTTGAGTTTTTTTTCAGAGGCATAGCGTTTCAAAATACGTCGCCGTTTGCGCATTCCGAAAGCGAATACAGCCAAAAAAAGAGGTGCCAGCCATATCAGTAAAAGCATCTCCGGGTGAGCGAATTTCATGGCATCCTCAAATATTTGGTGTTGACCAAAAGCACTCGGACAGCCATTAAAATCAGGGCGATGATCAGCAAATAACTGTAAAATTCTCGATATTCGGCATAAGATTTGACTTTGACTTCGGTTTTTTCCATGCGGTCAATAATGTTATAAATTTTTTGCAGGCTTCCGGTGTTTTCCGCTCTGAAATAGAGGCCACCGGTTTTTTCAGCAATCTCTTTCAAGGTGACTTCATCAATATCCACCTGTTGATAGACATAGCGCTGGCCCAAAATCGGATGGTTGACCAAAAAAGGCGCTTTGCCTTTACTGCCCACACCAATCGTATAAATTTTGACATCGGTTTGTTCGGCAATTGCGGCGGCGGCATCCGGAGACAGTTCACCCGCATTGCTACGGCCATCGGTCAGCAAAATAATGATATTGGACTTGCTTTTAATATCTTTAAGCCGTTTCAAAGAGATGCCGATGGCATCGCCGATAGCGGTTGCCGGACCGGCTGATCCGATTTTAAGTTCTGCTAAGATAGTGGCAATGGTATTATAATCTCTGTTCAAAGGCAGTTGGGTATAGGCTTGTGAACCGAACACCACCAGTCCGATGCGGTCGCCATCACGTTTGGCGATAAAGTTCTGAACAACGCCTTTTACGGCTTCCAACCGGTTGACAATGTTACCTTTGCGTTTGAAATCAAGCGCGGCCATGCTTTCAGATAAATCCACAGCCAAAATAATATTAACACCTTCGGTTAATACGCTGGTATGCCGGGTTCCCCATTGGGGCCGGGCCATTGCTGTCACCAAAAGGATAAAGGCGGTGTATTTTAAAAATGACAGAATCCATGCCGATTTAAGGGCGAGTGAGCCTTTAAGACCTCGCACCGACGATACACTGCCGATTTTCATGACCGGACGCCGCATTCTTTTTTTATGAAACCAAAGCGCTGCCGGAACTGCGATTAAAAGAAGGAAATAAAAAGGTGATGCGAAACGAAACATATATTAAGGTATCAGAATTTATTGCTCAACTGCGGGAGTTGTTTGGTTAACAAATATTTCGACAAACTGAAAATCATTTTGCATAAGTTGTCTGTCTGCCGGTTGTTCGGCAAATTTAACCGGATCACTGTGATAAAATAATGCTTTCAGATCATTTTGCAATTTTTTATCCAGTTCCAGTGCGGCAATCTTGGGCAATAGCTCTTCGGTTGTCATTTCAAGCGCATCAAGACCGAAGCGCGCCTGAAGATAGGCCCTTAAAATTTCGGTGATTTTAAAATAAAACAGCTTGGCGTCTTTTTCAATAAGCAGATCGATTTTCTTTAATGCCATTAAAGCAATTTTTTCCGGCGGCACCGGCGGAGCGGACGGCGCCTGTTTTTTCTTTCTGCGTTTCCACAAAAAGACAGCAAGCGCAATCAGAAGCGCGACAATGACAATACCGACCGCAACCCATACAAACAACATCGGGTTCAAACCTGCCTTTTCCAACGGTTTGATATCGTAGATATCTTTCATTGGCGGGGGGACGGTAGATTGGCCAGGTTCAGGGGTGCTTTTACCTGGGGGCTGAGTGTTATTTGGCGGAGTTGACGGCGCAACGGGCGGTTGGTCAGTTTGTTGCGCGTATAGCGGCATGTTAGCCGCAAAACAATAACAGATGATGATTACAATTAGTGTGACACGATACATAAATAAATATTGTTTTTTAAGGTATTCAATGGTGGTGCAAAGGAGTGCAAACTTCACTTTGCGTTGCTGTAAAGCGAACTGAAGTTTCTGCACTCCTCATTACCGTATATTAGGGATAAGCATAATAAGCGATGCCTTCATAGCGCCAGATATCAACCGGAAAGGTGGCGATGATGACATTTTTTTCATTTTCATCCCTTGTGTAAAAATGACTCTTTAACGTATCGCTATAAAAACGATAAACCGGCAAAGTTCCTTCTTGAAAGTTCGTGTGAACATACCAGGCAATGCCTTCATAACGCCACACATCATCAGTAAATGTTGCAATGAGCGTATCTTTCTCATTTGCATCGGTCGTAAAAAAATGGCTCTTTAACAATTCACTGTAAAAACGATAAACCGGCAGCAATCCCTCTTGCGCATCAGGATAAACATACCAGGCAATACCTTCATAACGCCAGACATCAACAGGAAAGGTGGCGATAATCGTATCTTTTTCATTGGCATCGCGTGTGAAAAAATGTTTCTTTAAAATTTCGCTATAAAAGCGATACACCGGAACCGTGCCAGGATTGGTGATATTGCCGTCATCGTCGTCATCGTCAATCACTCCGCCAGCCTGCCCTGAATCAGCAGATACAATTAATGAAGATACGTCAACCGCTTCCATATCAGCGCCGCGAACTTGTTTTATCTCACGGAGAACATCATTGTTCCATCGATCATCAGGCGCACCGCTGATGAACCAGTCAGAACCGTTATCAGCCAGAATCATTCCGTATTTTTTAAGTGCGGCGAGAATAATTTGAGCTTGGCTGGAAAATCCGGAAATATCATAATCGGCTTTAAGTCGGAAACGTTGCCCCATAGGCGGATATTTTGAATCTGTGAGACTTGATGCAAAGTGGCGTGCAGGCCATACATAAGCGCGACGGGTCTGTTCCACCGTAAAACGCAGCGCATGTTTGATTTCACCGGCAGCGACTTCATCATAGCGTGCCAGTCCCGGCACAATAGGCAAACCGGCGGCATCGGCGGATGTCCATGTATCGGGCCGCAGAGCATTGGAATTCAAATCATAAATAGCGCCGGAACCCGCTGTCCAAGTTCCATCAGATTGTGGGAATGCGTCAAATAATTCATACAGGGTGCAATTATCGCTATCAATTATCAAAACGTGGCGGTCGCCATCGCCGTTCGGACCTCCTTCGATAGGCGCATCCGGCGGGATAGGATAAGGACCGGGATCACTTTCATCAGCATAATCAAAGGAAACGGATACTTTGGGCTGCGTTCCGGCCACTGCAACATAAGGAATGCCGATGGGCGCGCCTTCCCATGTTCCCGATCCGAAATCGGGGAAAAGGCCGGTTGCAGCACCGATACTGGCGATGTAGGCATCCGAATTAGCATCCTTTGGAAGGGTGTCAACCGGTGTGTTCCATATATTGTTGTCAGGCAAGACAGAACATCCGGCTAATTCGGGTGATGCTTCTGAATTAACTGCAAAGATAAGACCCGCAAAGATAAAATAAAAATAACAAACAACCCAACAGGCAACTGAGATTATTTTCTTCATTCTTTCCTCCTTGTTGAATTTGTTAGTTCCTATAGGCAGTCACATATTAAATTTCACAAGGCTGGAGGGAGAAGGCTGTATTGTAATACGCCGACGACCGATAACGCAGTGTGATTTAATATGTGACAGTCTATATATGGGAACGAAACGGTATATTATTATTCAGCAATGTCTGGTATGATTTTTGCATAAGTTCATGTTTCCTTAAAAAATTAAAAAAGATATCATCTGATTAAGTATTCAGCATTTAAGAATCACCTTTACTGTGATTTTTATATTTTTAATCATGAAATGCTTATTTCCGTCTGAAATTTGTATTTTGTGATTTGTATGTAATTAAGTGTTGCCGGTTTTATGTGCAATAATCGTGCCGAACGCTATTGGTCAGGCAGCTCTTTTTGTACCTCTTGAAAAAGTTCGCGCCCGATAGCCAGCCCCGTATCTATGAAGCGGGGGCCATAGATTTTACCGGTATGGGTACGAAATGTCTTTTTTATGCGGATAAGGCTCTGCATCGCTTTGGGATAAAGCGATGCAAATTCGACAAGCGGTGTATTAAAAAAAGCGACCATATCCCATACGGTGTCTGTGAAATTATCCGGTCCCCATCTGAATTTATCCGCATCATAAAGACAGTCTGAAATAAGCTGCCTGTGAATACTATTGGCAGCGATTGTTTTTTTAAACGCCTGATGATTATGGATAGCAACGGCAATTGTATTTTTTTCGGAATCTGTAAACGGATGGGACTTTATTATCTCTTTTGAATAAATAGCACCTTTGGCAGCATGATTTTTTTCTTTTCGTTTAATATCATGCAACAGTCCCGCACTCTGGGCGATGACAACCAAACGTTCAGTTTTTTTGGCGGAATAGTCATAATTTTGGCTTTCGATAAATGCCAAAGCACCGGCATCCAGGGCTACTTTGACCGAATGTTTGATTCCATGGCCAAAATCATCTTCCAGATGATCAGACACAAACTTATGTAGCTGGTCAATAACCGTATCTGTTTCAAATATGTTGAGTGCAGATTTATTTTCCAGTGAAAAATCGTTATAAAATGCCTGTTGCGGAAAATGGGACGCAATCTTACGGGCTTTTTCACGAATACGAACGTAAACAGGCTCCATAGCATCGCTTTCGATGGCAAAAAATTTCGAAAGTTACAAGTTATTTTATAATTCGTCAATCATAAGCTTTCGTGAAACGTGATGCGTGAATTCATGTACACAGGTTGAAATTATTTGCACCGAAAACATAATACTGATTTTATCAGTTGCAATTAATGCAATGAGTTACGTGATAACTTCAAACTTGTAACTGACGAGAACATTATAAAAATGAACCAAGTATATCTTTACTAACTTTCCACTGATTGTTTTCTTTAACGACATTGACGACTTCATTAAATTGATCGGTTTGGCCGAGATCAAAAATGTGTGCAACAGTCGCATAGACCGGATTGACATACACTTTTTTATCACCCGTAATCCTGATTTCAGCTTTATCCGCTTCAAGACTGACGATTTCTGTTTTTAAATTATGAAGTTTGCTGCGCATTATACTGACACTTAAACCGCGTTCATGCGCTTCGCGGGCAGCATATTCAAGATACCGGGACGTTACATCGCTATCAGCTCCCTTAGTATTATCTTTTTGGTACAGCCATTGGGACATGGAATCGTCTAATTTTAAATACGCTTCCGTAAATCGAACGGCCACTTTTGTCGGGGTGTCACGTTGGTCTAAAAAATATAGCGATAACTGAACTAAAATTCCGAGACAAACAACCAAACCGATCAATACATAACGATTATTGCTCATACTTACCTCTCCTTAAACTTTTAATTTAACTGATTTCCAATAAACAAAACGACCTTAGCCATCTGTGAAATGTGAATTCACGTTTGAAAATCACAAATGGAGTGGTTATTTCGTCCCTAATCCTTACCTAGTTTCGTCAAACTTTAGCATGGATTAATTTAGGAAACAAGATTTTTTGAATAAAAAATCACAAATCAAAAACATGTAAAAAAACTTTACTTTCACTAAAATTCAATATAATGATTATATTAATTTAAGTAGCTGCTTGTTTATAAAGAAGTTATATGGGAGATGTAAATGATTAATAAACAAAATTGGGATTGGGAAAACGGGGAAAAAGAAATAGCGGACATCGGTACCTGGAAAGATAAATTTCTCGGAGTTGAAGAGCCATACCCTAGCCCCGATGGTGAAAAAATCGCGGCGATTGTCAAACCGGATGAAATGGAATTCAGCGTTTGTGAAAACGGTACAGTTTGGGAAGAGGTGTATGACAAGGTCTGGTATCTGCGATTTGGACCGGATAATCGTCTGACAGCACTGGTGTCGGATACTGCTGAATGGACTTTGGCAGTCGATCAGGCGGCTTGGGCGCATCGTTTTGACTATGTATGGGACACTCATTTCAGTGAAGATGGCAGGCGCATTGTGATCGCCGCCCAGAAAGATGGCCGTTACATGGGAGTGACTGATGACACGCCTTGGGAAACCGACTTTGAAACAATGAATAATTTTAGCGTCAGCCGGGATGGTGAACAAACGGCGGCCGCGGTTCAAATTGTGTCATTTCAATCCGGCGATATTTTCAAATTTCAGGAAGGCACCTATTCAGTCGCGGTAAACGGACGTGCTTGGCCGAATAATTTTGTCAATGTATGGGAAATCGCCTTTTCACCTGATAATCAGCATGTTGCCGCCGCTATTCGGGTCAACTTGTATGATTATACGATTGCGGTTGATGGTGTCCCATGGCGACAAACCTTTAATGGGGTGTGGGAGCCTCAGTTCAGCTCTCGTGACAGTTCCGTGACAGCACCGGTGCGTACAGGCGGCAAATGGATGCTGGCTAAAAATGGTGAAGTTTTGTGGGACCGCCAGTTTGTCCAGTTATGGCATCATCAATACAGTCCGGACGGAGCGACAATCGCTGCAATTGTCGCTCCGGAATTTGGTCGATGGACAGTTGCTGTCAATGGTAAACCTTGGTCGATAACGTTTGGTGATTTGGTGACCGATATGGTGTTCAGCCCGGATGGTGCGAAAGTGGCCTGTGTCGGTAAAGAGAAAGGCCAATGGAGTATAGCGATAGATGGCGTTCGCTGGCCTGGCGCTTTTGATATGGCTTGGAAACCGGTGTTCAGCCATGATGGAAACAATGTCGCGGCCAAAGTCGAAAAAAATGGTCAATATTCGTTGGTTATCAACGGAAAACTGTTGCAAAAACAATTTGATATGATATGGAATCCGATCTTTAGTCCAGACGGAGACAAATTATTAATCAGAGGTATCAAGTCCGGTGAAACTAAATATTATCGACAGGTTGTTCCTTTAGCGGAACTTTTCTGAATAATTTGGAAGGATAGCTTGAAACTTAAAATTTAAAACTTGTAACTTATAGAGAGGGGTTCAAAATCATGCATGCAGTTTATAATTTTGTAAGCGGACCGTTACTATGGGTGTCTTTTATCCTGTTTTTTGGAGGCAGTGTTTACCGAATTGTTTCCATGGTGCGAATGGCTAAAAAAACAGACCCGGTCGTGTATCATTTTTGGAGTTTGAAATATGCCCTGCGTTCAATTTTTCACTGGATCATCCCATTTGCCAGTGAAAATATGCGCAAACAGCCTGCCATGACAATTGTAACTTTTGCCTTCCATATTTGCCTTTTCATCGCACCGCTGTTTCTTTTTGCCCATATTATTCTTTTTAAGGCATCCTGGAATATCAGTTGGATGTATTTACCGGATACTGTTGCGGATATTATGACAATGATTGTCATCGGCGCGTGCATCTTTTTTCTGGTAAGACGGCTGAAACTGCCGGAAGTCAAATATGTCACTTCCTGTTCAGATTATGTCATTCTCGCAATTGTTGCAGCACCATTTATAACCGGATTTTGGACTTTTCATCAATTGCCGGGGTTCAGAATTATGGGTATCGCCCATATCCTTTCCGGAGAAATCATGTTAGCCGCGATACCGTTCACCCGACTTAGCCACATGTTCTTTTTTCCGTTTACAAGAGGCTATATGGGGTCTGAATTCGGTGCTGTCAGGCACGCCCGGGATTGGTAGCCGGTTTGAGATGAATTAGCGCTTTTTTTGTAAAATTTGTTTTTGAAATATGTCAGAGTAGGGTTAAGGAGGAACTTAGATGACCGAATCCGTATCCAAGGAATCAAGTCTGATCGCTGATGAAGGTCTTGACAAAGGGCTTGCGCGGCTTACTTCGGAAAAAATTGAAAAGACGATTAAAACCATATTAACCAATGAAACAGGCGCTCGTTTAAAAACGTATGTGAGTACCTGTGTACATTGCGGCCTGTGTTCCGATGCCTGCCATGTATATCTTTCCAATCGTGATCCAGCCTGTTCGCCTGTCGGTAAAATAAAACAGACGATATGGGAAATCGTGAAAAAAAAGGGCAAAGTCGATGCGCAGTTTATCCGCCGAGCCTCCGAAATCGCTTATACGGAATGTAATCTTTGCCGGCGTTGCGCGATGTATTGTCCATTTGGAATCGACATCTCCTATATGATTTTGATAGTTCGTCGAATTTGCCACAAACTTGGTGTTACGCCGCACTATTTGCAAGACACGGCACAAAGCCATTCAGCCACTTTAAACCAGATGTGGGTTAAAGATGATGAATGGGTTGATACGCTTCAATGGCAAGAAGAAGAAGCGCAAGATGAAATTGGTGATTTACGCATTCCCATAGATCAAGAAGGCGCGGATTTTTTTTATTCGGTTATCGCACCGGAGCCTAAATTCAGGGCGCAGCTCATTTATCAGGCGGCTGTGATTTTCCATTCCGCCGGTGTGAGTTGGACAATGCCGGCAACGCCCGGATGGGATAACAGTGATATGTGCATGTTTTCGGGTGATAACGAGATGATGGGGCGTTTGAAAAAAGCTCACTTTGAAACGGCGATGCGCTTAAAAGTTAAAAAAATCGTGATGGGTGAATGCGGCCATGCCTTCCGGTCGGTCTATGATGTGGGCAATCGCTGGCTGGGCTTTCGTGAACCGCCCATACCTATTATACATTCTATCCAGTTTTTTTATGAATTGTTAAAAGAGGGGCGTATTAAGATTGCTAAAAAATATGCTAAAACGGTTACACTGCATGACCCTTGCAATACAGTTCGCGGAGCCGGCTTGCATGAAATGATCCGGATGATTGCTCATGAAACCTGTGAGAAAGTGATTGAAATGCACCCTAACCGGGAACATAATTATTGTTGCAACGCCGGCGGCGGTGTTATTAATTGCGGCCCTCCTTTCAAAAATAAACGTGTCGAAAATAACAGTATTAAAGCTGACCAGTTGAGAAATGTAAAGGAACAAGGGGCTGAAACGGTTATCGCACCTTGCCATAACTGCCATGGCGGACTGGAAGATATTATCCACACTTACAAACTTGATATGGATTTAAAATTTTTGGGTGATATTATTTATGAATGTATGGAAAAGCCCGAAGAATAGTAAAGGAGTGATTATTATGAAACAACATTCACTGAAAATAAGCCTGATTATTACCTTGATAATGATGCTTATGGCCGCTTATTCGGCTCATTCGCAAGAGGAGGATGTGAAAACGGTTGAAGATGACGCTTTCACCGAACAGATGAGACCGATTGTACCTTTTTTGCATGATGAACACAATGAGATTGCGGAAATTGCGGAATGCGGCGTTTGCCACCATGTGTATGATGATAATGGCCTGCTATCGGAAGACGAAACTTCGGAAGAAAGCCAGTGCTCGGAATGCCATCTTCCTGCAAAAAGCAAGGATAAAACTGAGCTGATCAAATATTATCATAACCAATGTAAAAATTGCCACCTGCAAAGAAATGCAGGGCCGATCATGTGTGCGGAGTGCCATGTTAAATAAAAAGCAAAGTGAACAAACATGTCCCACCGCCACCGAAAAACGGACTGAAAAACGGGATAAAATTAATGCTTCGGTTGATTTTTTTATTGATGCCGATATTACCAAGGCCAAAGCCGTGGATATATCTGATTCAGGTGTCTGCTTTGAAACCGAACGCCCCATTTCCATGCATATTCGTATGGAAACCGATGGCTTGGTTTTGGAACATGTGGCCGAATTGGTTTGGTGCAAGCGCAAAAAAGACGGTGGGATGACTTATGGCTTGGAATTTAACAAAAATTCCCATGGATTTCGGGAAATCAAACTATGAACCGGATTTGGCAATATCTATTATCTTACTCTTACCAGCGTAATATTTAGTTTCGTATTTGGTGATGCTCCGCAATTTTTTGATTATTTTGACCATTCGTTTCACCTGCCGTCTGATTTCACTGATTTTCTCATTATTAGGATCATCCTTATCAATCCTAAATAATAAAATTTCCGACAAACCGGAAATGGTTTGCATCGGTTGAACGAGTTCGTGGCACACCGCTCCGGCCAGTTCTAAAATACTTTTCAATTTTTCTTTTTGCAGCCGCTCTTTTTCCGCTTTTTTTAATTCCAGATGCGTTTGAATTCTTACCAATAATTCCAAAGTGTTAAATGGCTTGGTAATATAATCGGCCGCACCGACCTGAAAGCCTTTAACCATATCTTTTACCTGACCCATGGATGTTAGAAAAATAATTGGAATATCTTTTGTAACGGGATTGTCTTTGAGCCGTTGGCAGGTTTCAAAACCATCCGGTTCAGGCATCATAACATCCAGCAAAATCAAATCCGGAATTATTTTAGCGGCAATCTCCAATGCTTGCAGCCCATCTTTGGCACCATTTATCTGATAGCCTTCTTGTTGCAGGATATTTCCCAACAACCGAATACTGTCCGGCACATCATCTACGATCAATATACGTGTAATTTCTTTATTTTTAACAGTCATATTCTAGTCCTTCGATTTTATTAAGTACAATCAGTAGATGGAAAAAGTTATTGGCGGCCTCGTTTCCACGCTTTGCGTGGGAACGAGAATGTGTGTGAAGTTTCCATCTACTGACAATCTGTGTTTCCAATTAAGATAAGTATGACTTTAATAAAATCAGAAATTTATATCATTGATGATTATATCCTTGACATTAACACTTATGCAATGAAATAATATGTCAATTTTATCTTGTAACTATCTTAGGGCTTATCACATATAGACTTTCAGATATTAATGTCACAAGGATAGATAGAGGAGGTAATACAGATAAGATAGTATATCTCCGGCCGATAACGCAGTAAAATTATTTATCTGAACGTCTATAGAAACGAACCAACCCAATACTGATTAGAAAGGAGGTTATTATGTTGGTTAAAGTTTTAGTTAAAAGACACTTTAAAATGGAAAAATTAGATGAAGTGATCGCGTTGCTCAAGAAGTTCAGATCGGATGCTTTGGATCAGCCCGGTTATGTATGTGGTGAAACGCTGATAGCTGATGGTGAACCTGAAAAATTGATGGTTATCAGCACATGGCAAAGTATTGAGGACTGGAACAACTGGAAAGCAAGCAAGACTCGTATAGAAAACGATGCGATGCTAAAAATATTTCAGGAGCAGCCTACTGAATACACGGTTTATCGTCTCGGTTCATCTTCAAATTGATGATTGAATCGTACGAACTGATTCAGACAAAAAGGCTAAATTAAATTAGTGTATGATTTCGATAAAAAACTATTGCTTATTTTAATTTTATTCGATATATAATATTTATGTTATCTAACGAAGAGCTTTTATCTAACTAAGAAAGGAGATTTAAATGAAAAAACGACTCATTTTATTTGTGATGGTATTGTGTTTTATCTTTGGGATTAATTCTGTTTATGCCGCCAAAAAATTAAAACGCTTAGGCCGCAATCCTTTTTATAAAGGCGGCCTGACAGTTACGGCTGATGATGTTTCTTCAATTATATTTGAATATGCCGAAGATTTGAAAACCGGGTTTAGTAAATCCGGTGCTATTTCGCTTTACTCTCCGTTTATGGCACAGCTTAAACCCGGTGCGCTGGAAGAAGTCAACGTTTATCCTGGCGAAACCCTGATGTGGATGATATATAAAAAGGGAAAACGAATTAAAGTGTTAAACGATGTTGAGTGGGATGGTAAAAAACCGTTCACGGCTTTCCGTTATGTCGTTCAACATAACGATAACGCATACGAATTTATTATTCCCAAAATATGTATTAATGTTGCTTTAAAAGGTATCACTGTTGTGCCACAGCAGCCTGAAATGCCTGTTGCCGCTGTGGTTGCCCCCACTCCAGAGCCTGAGCCTGAGCCAGCGCCTACACCTGTCGCCCCAACCACTGCGGCTAGAGTAGCGGCACCGCCACCGCCTAAAAATTGTTTTTTTGTAGGAGACATCGGTGGATTAAGAATGGATCCGCCACCAGAGACATTCCACCTGCCTCTCAGAGCCGGTTATATGTGTAAAGTGGCTGAACAACTTGCTGTTGTGGGGCTTGTCGGCGGTGCGCCTTTGTTAAGCGGATGCGGAGACCGACCGGCTACGTTAGGTGATGTTATCCTGGCTTATTACCCTGTGTCACGCTTCTTTATCGGCGGTGGTGCGGGTTTTTGGCACACCAGTGAAAAAACCAGAGGGGATGCTGTTGTTAAAACAGGCTTTCATTTAACCGAAAATGTTGGTGCCCCCAACGTTGTTCTTTACCTTGAAGGAAGATCCGCTTTTGATGAATTTGACCGTTTATCTGAAGACGGTCGTTTTGGCGGCGGACTCCAACTTCATTTTTAAATTTATACCGTACCCGCAAATAAGCTTAAACCTAAGGGTTTTTAGAGAAACCCTTAGGTTTTAATTTTTTAAAGAGTTAATAATCCTATAAAACCCACCCCCTGATAGCATAACGCTTAATCTTCAAGTAACGAAGCTATTTTCGAGAATCGCAGCGGCGTAAATATGTCCGATCCGGCGGGTAACCGGATGCCCTGTAATCGGAGCCAGTTTACACGCGTTTGAATAGCCGCTCCCAAAAGTAAATTCAACCCTACCGTTACGGTTTTACGATTTTCCGATTTTTCTAAAAACGAACCTTTAACCCATTCGTTAAAAGCCCCCATTGCAGGCCCGCACCAAATTTGAAAATCCATCTTACGTGAGGGTTCCCCGGTAATGGCCCAGTTCGAACTACGCCCCAAATAGGAACGAAACACCAAAGCCATTTGGTGTTTTGGATTATTAAGCGCCCGCTTAATTTGCCCTGCATCGCGCGTTTCAAAAAAACGGCGGGTTTCCTGCCATGCCAGTTCAAAACGGGCTTGTAAGATTCTTTGTTCCACATGATGGCGCTGTTTTTCAGGAATGTCATCAAAACAATCATAATTACGATATAATTCATATAGTTTGGCCGCACGTACGGCAAACATTGTGCCGCGTTTCAACACTTGCACTTTAACGCCCATTTCAAACATATCGGCCGACGGTGCCATTGTGACATCCGCCTGTTGAACCTCGGCAAGCAGTAATCGCGCGGCTTCAGATACACCGGCTTCAACACATGCCTGATTGACCGAACCGGTCAGAATATAGGCTGCTCCCATAGCAAAAGCCGCTGCGGCTGACTGCGGTGTGGCAATCCCACCGGCGAGTCCCACACACGGCGTATGCGCATAGTTGTATTTTTGTGTTATCCTGTTCCGTAAATTTAACATTGTGGGAAGTAAAGTGATTGCCGGACGATTATCTGTATGGCCGCCGGAGTCCGCTTCCGCGGTAAGATCATCCGCCATTGGAATCAGACACGCAAGGACAGCTTCCTCCTGTGTGATTTTGTTTTTTGCCAGTAACTGTTGTAATATTTTTTCTGGAGGAGGTGAGAAAAAATGTTGGGCTACCTCAACTCTGGAAACTTTGGCGATAATCTTATTCGGACATACAATGTTACCATTTTGCTCTTGATGAATTCCTTTGACGCGATAATAGACCAATGCTGATGTCAGTCTCATATATGCGGATGCGCTGATCAGCCTTACTTTATGTTTTAAATAAAGCTCAACCAAGGCGAATTCAAAATCAGGCTCATTCGGATTGTGAATCAGGTTGAAGCCGTAAGGAAGGTCTTTCAGACTGTTTTGCAAACGGACTACGGCATCCTCGACTGTATCAAGTTCAAGACCGGCAGCACCGAAAAAGCCCAGCATACCGTTATGTCCTGCCGCTTCAACCATTTCAACCGAAGTGATACCGTTGGCCATCGCGCCGACGATATAAGCATAACGTAAACCATGTCTTTTTTTAAACTGATTATCACCCAGAGATTGAGGTGCTAACGCAGGTGCATAAGCGGCTACGGGATAGCACTTAGCCGTGTTTGGTGGTCGAACCTGGTTGGACGTTATCAATTCGCCTTTTCCCACTGCCAATTTGCCATCTACATCTAATAGAAATACAGGTTGAGTCACATGCCTGAGAGCTGATTTAATCTCTTCATCATCGGGTTTTGGAGGTGTATCTGCTTTCATCTGCCAGTTAAACATTTTTTTCCTTTCATTGTCTGAGGCCATCATTGTAATCCTTAAAGGGCAAGTTATTTCATTCTTAATTCATTGTCAGCATGAATAAACGAAATAATTAATATGTGAAAGTCTATATATTTTCATCTTGAAAAACAAAACATTTATAAGTATAGTCATATATTACTCGTATGAATTAAAGGTTAAAATTAACCTGATAAATCAAATTAAAGAATTTCAGAGAGGTTCCCGCATAGGAGGAACAATGAGTTATCCGGAAGCGATTTTTAAGATTGTTGAAAATAATGACTGCCCTTTTTATACTCTTGGGGATAGTTTTGTTTTGTCAGGCCATTCATTTTCATCGAAGATTGATGATGAAAATGAATTCGATATTAATTCCACGGTTACATTTCCAAAAGAAAAAATGATTTGCCGGACACTTGTCGGCAATCTGCTTACGATTCTGATTCTCTATGAGACTATGTCCAATATTGAAGAATGCGAACGTAGTTGCAGCGGTTGTACGGGTTCTATCCAGTTTGCATTTGAAAAGCGTAAAAAGATGATTATCCCCAACGGCGTTCAACAAGAGATGGACACAGAAAAAATTGCCAGCTTATTACGTAATTTTTCAATTTTTCAAAGTTTAAGTGGAGATGATCTTAGAACATTTGTTACCTTTTTACAATTAAGAAAATATCTCGCAGAAGAAATAATCATTAAAAAAGGTGAAGCTGGAACGAATCTGTATATTATTGTTTCCGCTCAGGTTGAAGTTTTAGATGAAGAGGGCGTGAGTTTGGCGTTTCTCGGCCCTGAAGAAGTTTTCGGTGAGATGAGTCTGCTTTCAGGTGAACCGGTGGGTGCTACCATTAAAGTGGTTAAATCCGGTATCGTACTTTTTTTGAGCGGTAAAAATTTCAGAAAAGTTTTGGGAATGTTTCCATCTTTACAAATGTATTTTGCGCGTCTGCTCGCCCGTCGGCTTACACAAACGAATATCGTTCGCGCTCAGGAAATCAAATCAGGTATGATTGGCAAGCTTGCCGATATGCCGCCCTCAGAATTATTTCAAACTTTTAATATCAATCAAAAAACAGGTGTGCTCAATTTAACTGTTTCCGGAGGAGCCGCTCAAGTTTATTTTAGGGAAGGTTCTCTTATCAAAGTTAATTTTCAGGGCAAAGATGATAAAGAGGCATTGTATGAAATTATGACCAAAAAAAGGGGACGTTTTCAATTTCATGCGGAACTTCCGGAAAAGGAAAAAAATACACCTGAGATCGGCAACTTCATGTGGCTTTTAATGGAAGGCTTGAGACGCGCCGATGAAATTAAGGAAAAAGCTGTTTAGGTTCATTTCATATTTTAATTTTAATGAAAGGGAAAATTATGAAAAAAACACTTTGGATTATTTTGTTTCTGGCAGCATTATTTTGTTCTGGCAATTTATGGGCTGATACGCCGATGCGAGGAGGGCATCTGATCGTAAGCCAACCTGCGGAACCGCCCGGGCTTGATCCCACCGGAAATACGGCGGCCGCGATTGACCGGGTTGTTTACGCCAATATTTACGAGGGCCTTATCGGTGTAAACCGCGATGGTAAATTTATTCCCAAACTGGCCTCAACCTGGGATATTTCTTCAGATGGCAAAAAATATACATTTCATCTGCGCCAAAAAGTGAAGTTCCACAACGGCGAAGGCTTTAACGCCCAAGTTGCCAAATGGAATCTTGAAAGAGCGATGGGTAAAGAAACGACCAATCCCCATCCCGAATTTTTTCGCGGCATTGACCAAATAGAAACCCCGGATGACAATACCCTGATCATTACGCTTAAAGATTCCGACGCTCTTTTCATTCCTCACCTGGCCGAAGGGGATGCCGTGATGCTCCCGATGAAAGAGTATGAAAAGGCCAAATCCAACCCAATTGGTACCGGGCCTTTTAAATTTGTCAAATGGGTGCGTGGTGACCGGGTTGAAATGGAACGTTATAACGAATACTGGAACCCCCAGTTGCCTTATTTGGATAAAGTGACGGTCAAAATCATTCCTGACGCAATGGCGCAGATTGCCGCTCTTAAAGCCGGTGATATTGATGTTCTCAGCAACATTGCCGCCCCTGAAACCGCTAAGATGTTAGCCGCTGATAAGCGTTTTAAAGTCGGTAACGGAACCTCAACTGCTGAAGTGATTATGTCCACCAACAATAAGGCTGAACCGTTTGATAACAAGTTGGTGCGTCAAGCCATGGCGTATGCTATTGATCGCCAGGCGCTCGTTGAATTGGCTATGTCCGGTTTCGGAACGCCCATCGGATCACATTGGTCCCCCGGAACACCTTACTTTGTCGATTTAGCTGCCAAATATTCTTACGATCTTAAAAAGGCGAAAGCGCTATTGACGCAGGCCGGCTATCCCAATGGTTTTGAAGCTACAATCAAACTTCCTGACAAATATGAATATTCAAGGCGCGCCGGTGAAGTGGTCGCTGATATGCTCGGTAAAGCAGGTATCAAACTGAATATCGAAATTGTTGAATGGGGCCAATGGATTGCCCGTATTTTCAAAAAAAAGGAATATCAACTTACGGTTATCGGGCATTCAGAAGCGTGGGACATCGGTATTTACGCTAACCCGAATTACTATTTTCAGTATGATTCAAAATCATTTCAAGACGCGTATCAAAAAGCGATCAAGGCACCTGACGAAGCTGAGAAAAAGAAATGGTTCGGTGTCTGTCAGGAAATTATTGCAGATGACGCTGTCAATGGTTACCTGTTTTCAGCTCCCAGCATTCCGGCAGTCAAAGAAAAGGTAATGAACTGGTGGGATAACTATCCGACAATTGTCCATGATTGCACAGAAGTTTGGCTGAAAAAATAGCAGGACAGGATATAGCTGAATTACATATTAGCCGGAAAAAGCCGCATAATCGCTGGTTATGACGCCTAAACAAGACCCTATGAATATACTAAAATATATAGCGATTTTAACATCATTATTTTCGGCACATGCTGAAGCAAAAGATTGTGTAATTCTTCTTCACGGTTTAGCTAGAACTAAGGGGTCATTATCCAAGATTCAATCGGCCTTAAATGATGCCGGCTACCATACAGTCAATAAAGGTTACCCTTCGACGAAGCATAAGATTGAAAAACTGGCGGAAGATGCAATTACAGAGGCTTTATCTTACTGCCCAACCGGTAAAAAAGTCCATTTTGTCACCCATTCAATGGGTGGTATTTTGGTTCGCCAATATTTACGTACAAAAACAATAGCTGATTTGGGTTGTGTTGTGATGTTGGGGCCTCCAAATAAGGGGAGCCAAGTAGTAGATAAACTTAAAAATATTCCGGGCTTCAAACTTATGAATGGCCCGGCAGGCATGCAACTTGGTACAGGAAAACTGAGTATGCCAAATAAGATAGGTCCTGTTGATTTTGATGTTGGTATTATCGCTGGCACACGAAGTATCAATCTCATGCTATCTACTATGCTGCCTAATCCGGATGATGGTAAGGTCTCGGTAGAGAACACAAAACTTGAAGGTATGACGGATCATATATCGCTTCCGGTGACGCATTCTTTCATGATGAACAATAACGAAGTTATAGGCCAGGTTAAATACTTTTTAAAAAACAGAGTATTCGATCTAAAAAGTGTAAAAAATCATTAAGATGAACCTCGATTCCACCTTCGGAAATAAGCGCTGAAAACAAGGGAATATCACCTGTGCCGCTTGATGTTCGAGATATCAGCGTTTGAATGTGATAAAGTAAAATGACTGGGAATGTAAATTAAATTTGCATGAGCAAGGAAACGAGACATCCCTAAGGAGGTCAGATGATGGCACTATATAAAAACATGGAAGAAACCGTCGGCACCACACCGATGGTACGACTCAATCGTATTGCTGAAAACACTCAGGCTGAAATTTGGGCTAAACTGGAGTTTTTTAATCCGCTCGGCAGCGTCAAAGACCGCATCGCTTCAGCAATGATTCAGGCCGGTGTGGTGGATGGCCGGATTGGCTCGGAAACACTTATCGTAGAACCGACAAGTGGAAATACCGGCATCGGTCTGGCGTTTATATGCGCCGCCAAGGGGTTGCGCCTTTGTCTGACCATGCCGGACACAATGAGTGTTGAACGGCGTAAATTATTACGCCATCTCGGCGCAGAATTGGTTTTGACGCCCGGTGCTGACGGAATGAAAGGCGCAATTGAAAAAGCCGGTCAAATTTGCGAGGAACATGCCGATGCTTTTATGCCCAATCAGTTTGCCAATCCGGCCAATCCGAAAATTCATCGGGACACCACAGCCGAAGAAATCTGGCGGGACACTGACGGCCAGATCGATATGCTGGTGTCCGGTGTCGGTACTGGCGGCACGATTACCGGAGTGTCACAGGTGCTGAAAAAACGTAATTCCGCTTTTAAAAGTATCGCGGTGGAACCCGAAGCTTCACCGGTGTTATCCGGCGGCAACCCCGGACCTCACAAAATTCAGGGAATCGGTGCCGGTTTTGTTCCGGAAATCTTGGATCGCACCTTGATTGATGAAGTGATCACCGTTGCCAACGAAGACGCGTTTAAAACCGCTCGTCTGCTGGCTGATATGGAAGGAATCCTTTGCGGTATTTCATCCGGCGCCGCGGTTTGGGCGGCACTTCAGGTCGCTCAACGTCAGGAATTGCAAAAAAAACGAATTGTCGTTATTTTACCAAGTACCGGGGAACGGTATCTGAGTACTGACCTTTTTTTATAAACGATTCAGGGACTGCCGAATTCGGGATGCGGTTCCTTGATTGGCAAGCCGACACAAAATCGCGCTCCGCCTGATTTACAATTTGATGCTGTAATCGTTCCGTTCAGGCTGACGACTATCCGCTTGACCTGCCAAAGACCGATGCCGCTGCCTTTTGTTTTAGTTGTTTTAAAAGGCTCAAAAACGGCATCGGGTAACAATTCAGATGGTAAACCGGGGCCGTTATCGGAAACTTCGATTATCACTTTTCCGTGGCTCTTCAGGTAGCACCGAATGTTTACGTTTGTTCCGTCGCCGCCTGCTTCGAACGCATTTAGTAAAAGATTTTCCAAAATAGTGCGTAAAAGATCGGAGTCGGTTTCAATTGTGATTCGTGCCTCGCAATGAAACGCGATTTCAAGACCCGGGAGTCTTTTTTTCAATTGGTCGAGATTTTGCGATAATGCCGCTTCAAGGTCTTTATCTTTTAAAGTCGGGGTGATTTCACCTTTTAACGTTTTCAACCCTGTTTGCACTTTCCCCATTCTTTTCAGCGCATCATCAATTGTTTCCAACATATCTTGCTGAAATTCAGGATCATCCATATAGTCGGCCGCATTTTGGCGAATCAAAGACAACATACCGGCCGCATTTTTGACATCATGAAGAATAAAGGCCGACATAATATCAACGGCTTTTTGTTCTCTCGCCAAAGCCAGCTTTTCGGCCATGCGCACGGCTAAAAGTGCCGAAGCCGTTTGTGTGCCGAGAGCTGTCAATAAATCAAAATCATCGGTTCCATACTTTCCGCCTGTAAATTCCGGCCCCAAAGCAATCAACCCCAGCATCTGCTCACCGATTGTCAAAGGCATAAAAAAAACCAGATTCAGGTCGGTGACAAGTAACCGTTGTTCAAAACCGGCAACTCCTGCAAAATCCGCTTTTTTATCTTCCAGTCGATAATAATATTTATGCTTTTGAAGATAGATTATCAGAGGATCATCCGAAGCCAGATCATACGTATCATCAAAGCGAATGTCGGCATTTTGGTCTGATATGGCAAGACGATAGCCCTGATTATTATCACCTAACCAGATACACACATTCAACGTATAAAGGCTGTCAGACAGGACTTTATACAGTGCTTTGACCACTTCCGTTTCTGTCAAAACACCTTGAAGACGCTGTGAAAAGGCCAACCATTCATCCCGATATTCATATTTATTCACATAAAAATTGGTGCTTATAAAAAATTTGACCTGATGACGAAATTTTTCCGAAAAGGCGACTGTAATCAATGCCACTAAACCAACAATAAATAGCAGCCATTTTAAGACAAAAGGAAATTCCCATCCCCAAAGGCGCATTGCAAAAACAATTAGCCCTAAAAAAATCAAATACAAAGCGAATGTAATCGGTGCGATAAATGAATAGACAACTTTGCGTGAGATATAAATTTTGCGGTTGAGCAGTTGATGGCGTGCGGTGGCGTAAACCATTAATCCCCATCCAAACATCAACAATGCCGTGAGCAACCAAAAATGATGTAATACAACTTGATGGTACATAAAACGATAGGAAGCGGCCCATGCCAATGCACCGCACACCACATAACCGCCAATTACCAAATATTTATATGCCCAACGTTGTTTAGATGATAAACATCGCCAAAAATTTTCCAATCGCCAGGCCATAAACAGCATGACTGCCAAAAGTAACATGTCGGTAAAGAAAAACAGGCTGTAGGGATGAAAAGTGACCGTATCTGTACGAATCAACGTTTCTATTTTGCCAAATTGAATAATTTGATAGCAAAACAAAATTACGAGCAGCGGCAATCCTCCCCATATTTCGATCTGATGGCCTGATTTGGTTAAGATGGGGTGCCTGGACTTAGAAAATTGAGGTATTAAAGTGTTATGCAGTTGATGTGCAATACTGAACCATAAAAACGTGAACACCGTTTCGAAAAAAAGGATGAAGGGCGTTAATTGTTCCTGAAAAAAAACAAGATGCAGTTGCGGCAGCAGCGGAAGTACGTTAGGCTTGAAAAACATCCATATCGGCGTCTGAAGGTCAGGCGTGATATAACTATGAAAATAATAGGCAATATAGAAATACTGCGCCGCCAAAAGCGGAATTCCTGCCAGAACACGCACCAGTGCCAACGAAAATCGACGATGCCCATTTCTAATGCGCAAGAATGCCAGACCGGATAACAAAAAGAGGCAATTTATAGTGATAAAAAAATAGAGCATTTTTTAAGTTTCAGCTTTCAACCGCTAAATGTTTCAACATCGCTTCATTGGCTTCGTCAGTCAGCAGTTGCTCCATACCGCGATAGCGCGGTGAAAAATGAAAAAGCGTAAAATTTTTAACCCTGGCTGACGCGGCCATCGTACCCGCCTGCTTGGCGGTCAAATGATAGCGCGCACCGCGGACTTCCCGGTCTTTTTCTAAAAAAGCGGATTCAATAAACATCACATCCGCATCTTGGGCAAGGGCGACTGCTTTGGCGGCATTTAACGGATGGTAAATAATATCTGCAATATATACGATCTTCTGTCCGGGTGTGATCATAGCGATTTCCCTGGTTAGATCGCTTAATTTCCATTGTCTGATTGTCGGTGGTTCAGAACCTGATGCCGCACCCGCTGTCGGAACATCAAAAATCATTTCGGGGTTTTCTATGTTCAGATTATCAAACAAAGCCTGCTTAAACGTTTTAAGCCACGGGCCGACAACCAGTCCGTGCGTTTGCAGGCGTTCTTTGTTAATATTGACATGAAAGCGTTCTTTCAGAGCAAATCCCAAACACGGAATGCCGTGGTCGAGAATAGCGGTCTTAACTGTCAGTGTGGGGGTTTGTAAAAGAATTTCATTATATGCGCGCCGCACCGGAAGATGAGTTGGTAAAAAGCGATCAGAGCAGGCATACCGCTGCTCAATGAGATGCGTCGGATGCACTTCCGTGGCAATCAACACAAGCGCATCGTCGTAATGATTCACCAGGTTCCAGGCATAAGCGGCAAGTTTACCCTCCAGATTTTTCAAAATTCCCGCAGGCCCGTAAATATAAAGGGTTTTGTTACGCCCTAAAAATAAACGCAATAATCTGTCAAATCCGATAAAGTGATCGATATGGGTGTGTGTGATAAAAACATGGTCTGTTTTAAGAATGTCCCGGGATGAAAGCACGCTGATATCGCCAAGGTCAAAAAGCATGGCTTGCTTTTCAAACAGAAAAGAAACATATAGGGCGGGATCGCCAAAAGGACCGTTAACAAGCCTGGAATAAAATGAAGGCCGCATTGTAACGTCATCTTTCAGATTACGCACTGTTGTCAGGGCAGATATTTTCTTACCTGAGTGTTAATACAGTTGTAAATATCAACATCGGAACCAAAAATATCAATGACATCTTTATGGTTAATCAACTGTTCAATGACAAACGCAGTAACAAAAAGACTGACAATATGAGTTTGATGGACAATGTGCTTAAAAGGCGCAACCATATAGTCAATATCAAAGCTTTCGGCGCGCATCAGAGTTTCCAGGCATTTCATTATCTGTTCTTCAATGGCATTTTTATTAGCGGTCTCAATGAGGTTGATCTCAATAAGCTTTGACGCAATCGCATTGGAAAGCGGTTCAATGCAATCTCTGATTTTATTAAGCGCTTGTCTTCGCGCATACTCCTTAGATGATTCAATTTTTGATATAATGCTGGCTTCACGATTACTGGGTCTGAAGATTTTTCCCATGGTATCCATCCTGTTTGAATAGTGTGTTCTCAAACGATAAAGGCTATGGAACGCATAAGCCTAATCGGAATATTTCAATAAAAAACTGATTATGACAATAATCAGCCGATTGCAAGGAAAATGTTCAGAATTCATTCGGCTGCTATAATTTGCCGGTCATTCCAGAACCGCTTCAATCTGCATTTGCATTGTTTTAGCGTTATTCCAGTAGTTCCATCGCAGGCGAAAAGCAATCTGATCAAAAACATCTGGAAGATTATCACAGTCATCAAGATTGAACTGAATGGCGGCAAAACGGTTTTGAGTATATTGTCCGGATTGGCTGAGAACCATTTTTCTGTGATTCCGCCCGACAATTTTGGACGAAACGACCATAATATCGCGCGCCATAAACAGCGGTTCGGGATTACCCTGGCCAAACGGCTTCAAAGTTTCAAGGCTGTCAAGTAAAGGTACATCAATGTCATCAAATTTGAGTTCGTAATCAAGTCTCAGGACAGGTATGAAATCATCAGGTTCGGTTTTTTGCCGGACAGCCATATCAAATGCTTCCCGAAAATGAGCCAACTGCGTTGGGCTGATTTTTAATCCTGCGGCCATTGAATGGCCACCAAAACCTTTCAATACATCTTCGCACGCCGCAAGTCCATTATAAAGATTAAATCCGGGAATGCTTCGCGCCGAGCCTTTGCCCGTTCCGTCTTGGAAAGCGATCAACACCACCGGGCGGAAATATTTTTTCACCAGCCTGGATGCCACGATCCCTAAAATACCTGCATTCCACTGGCGCGGTGAATGCAAATCCGACAGCACTATTGATTTTTTTTTAAGCACATCAGGCGCGGCTTCTAAATATTCCTCTATTTCGGTGAAAATCGCTTTTTCGGCTTCACGTCGTCTGATATTCAAATCGCTCAATTTTGTTGCGATTTTACGGGCTGTTGACAATTTTTGGGTGGTAAAAAGCTCGACCGCCATACCGGCATGGTCCATACGGCCGGCGGCATTAATACGGGGAGCCAGTTTGAAAGCGATATCTTCCGCGTTTGCCGGTTGATTTTTCAAACCGCTTGCTTCAATCAACGCTTTGATGCCGATTCTCTTTTTCAGATTAATAATATCAATGCCGGCATCGGTTAAAATACGGTTTTCAGCCACGAGCGGCACAATATCGGCGACGGTTCCGAGAGCGACCAAATCGCAATAATCTTTAAGATTAGGCTCCGGTTTATCTGCCCAAAAACCATTATCGCGCAGATACTTTCTTAATGCGATAAGCAGGTAAAAAGAGACGCCGACACCGGCTAAATGACCGAAACCGGCGTCACAATCCTGTCGCTGGGGATTGATCACCGCAAAGGCCGGCGGCAGCGTATCTCCGGTTATATGGTGATCGGTGATGATTACATCAACACCAGCATCCTGAGCAGCGGCAACCGCTTGATGACTTCCGGCACCGCAATCTGTCGTAATAATAAGATTAAATCCCTGGGGGATAACATAATCAATGATATGAGTATGTTGCAGACTGTAGCCTTCTTTCAGACGATGGGGCAGGTAATAGGATACATCCGCATCCGCCCGCTGTAAAAAATCAAGCAGAATAGAAGTTCCGGTAACGCCGTCCACATCGTAATCCCCAAAAAGCAAAATTTTTTCACGCTGATTGATAGCCGCTGCAATACGCTCAGTTGCAGCCTCAATATCTTTTAATAGAAAAGGCGATCTCAGGTTGGCAAGTGAGGGATTAAGGAAAGTGCGCACTTTCTCTGGTGTGGTAATATCACGAATCATCAAAATAGCGGCTACCACAGGATGGCAATCAAGCTGCCGACTTAATGATCGTACAGCATCTATTTCCGGTTGTTTTATTTTCCAAATCGGTTGCATATTTAGCCTATAACGTATAAGCATAATCAGAGCAACTGGAAAGTAACATCAAGGGAATGAAAAAATATCCTGTCTGTCAAATCCGATACTGCTTGCCGCTTTTGTAGCGTTTTGGCAAACTGAAGTCAGCACTCCTGCCAGTCAGCTAGATGTTGACACAACACTACTCTGAAATATCAAACAACTGAAAAGGGATAACCCATGAAAACAATTTTCGATCTTTGCCAGCCACGCGCCGATGTGATTCAAGGGCGCATTCGTGATGAAGAGTTCACCGCCGAATTATCCCAAGTGATCAATAAAACAGCCGCGCCGGAGTATGCCGAACCAGCTCTGTTTTTTCGTTACACCTATCCCACGCGCGGCCTTAAAACCTTGATGGAAACCGTGTGCCGGCGCTTATCCGGCATGGGCGGCGAACTCAATTCGGTGCTGCGGTTGGATACCCAGTACGGCGGCGGCAAAACCCACAGTCTGATCGCTTTGACGCATCTGGCGCAAGGCATGTCAGGAGTTGACAACCTGTCGGAATTTATCGATCCGGCTTTGCTTCCCCAAGAAAATGTTCGCGTGGCCGCGTTAAGCGGTGAAAATTCCGATCCGGCCAATGGGTTGCGGCTTGAAGAGGGCGCATTTGCACGCAGTCTTTGGGGGGAAATGGCTTTTCGGTTGGCCGGCCGCTCCGGATTTGAAAGAGTTCGCGAAAGTGACGCACGACATATCGCACCGGGAACGGATACGATTATCGAACTTTTCGGAAACCGCCCGACGCTGATTCTGATTGATGAAATTTCCGTGTATCTTCGCAAAGTGTCCCAAGCCTTTCCGGATTCTGCAAACCAATTCACCGCCTTTATTCAAGCGCTTATCAAAGCGGTCACATCCGCTCCAAAGGTCGCGCTGGTATGCACATTGGCAATCGGAGCCAAGGATCAGCAGGCTTCGGATGCGTATAAGGCTGAAAATCTCAGAGCGGTTCAGGTGTTTGATGAAGCTCTGAAAATCGCAGCCCGCAAATTGCTCCAAATCGATCCTACGGAAGAGGATGAAACGGTTAATATTCTGCATCGCCGTTTGTTTGAAACTGTCGATTTGAACGCGGCCCAAAACGTTACAGCAGCCTATTTTGACATTTGGGACCGCAACAAAGATTTTCTATCGCCCGATGCGTATGCGCCTGAAATTCGAGACCAATTCCGCAAAGGCTATCCTATCCACCCGGAAACCCTGAATGTGATGATGGAAAAAATGAGCAGCCTGTCCACTTTTCAGCGCACGCGCGGGATGCTCCGGTTTTTATCCCGAACGGTTCATTACCTGTGGGAAACCCGGCCGGAGCGTGTTTACGCTATCCATCCGCATCATATTGATCCGGGACATACCTCCATTCGAGGTGAATTCACTACCAAACTGGGTCAAGACACTTACGCGCCGGCCCTGGCTGCGGACGTAGCCGCTGTTCCGGGCAAAGACCCGTCCATCGCTCAATGGCTCGATGCGCAACATTATCCCGGTCAGCCGCCAGTGACCAGTTTTGTAGCGCGCACGATTTTTATCAACACTATGGCGTTTGGTGATGCGGCGCAAGGCGTTTCCGCAGAACATCTGCGCTACTCGGTGTGTTCGCCGGCAATCGAACCGGCCTTGGCGGAGTCCGCTCGCAAGGCTTTTATAACCGAATCTTTGTACCTTGATGACACGCCCGGCGCGTCCATGCGTTTCCGGGTTGAACCGAATCTGACCCAGATTATCAACCGCGCCATGAAAGAAGTCGATGCTGAAGATTTGAGAAACGTGCTGGAAACGCGAATCAGAGACCTGTTTGGCGGCAAACATGGCGATTTTGATCTGATCGCCTTTCCGGCCGGTCCTTATGAGATTCCAGATGACCCGCGACGGCCCTTTATGGCGGTTTTGCATTATGACGCTTTTATGATTGACGGCGCGCCGACTGAATTGCCGCGCGATTTGGTTCGTATGGCGGTGAGCAAAGGCCAAAACCAAGACCTCCGCCTCTATCAAAATAACGTGATTTTTGTCATGGCCGATAAAAAATTGACAACTGAGATGAAACATCAGGTGTGCCGGCAATTGGCTCTGGAGGCCATTAAAAACGGCCCTCATTATGGCAATTTGGCTGATCACCAGCAACGCCGCATCCAAGGCGAATTCACCCAATCCGGGGCGTCAGTCACCCTGGCTGTCCTTCAATGCTACCGGCATCTGTTTTATCCCAGCAGCATCGCAGTCGGTTCCGGCGAAGCCCAACTGGGACACACTTCGATTGAGCTTCAAAATACGTCCGACACGCCCGGCAATGGCCAGAAACATATCAAACGCGCGTTGCGCGACCAGAAAAAATTGCTTATCCCCGGTAACGATCCCGATTCGCCTGCGTTTGTCCGCGACCAGACGCCATTGAAAACCAAGGGGTGGATCACCACAGCGGACTTGTTCAATGAATACCGCAAAGCCACCAAACTTTCTATTATTATGGATTCCGGCCCGCTGATTCAGTGCATCCGCATGGGAATTGAACAGGATATTTTTATCTATCGTGAAAATGAACAGTTGTGGGGGCCGGGAGATCCGTCTCCATCGATCCAAATATCCGATAATGCGTTTGTGCATACTTTGACAAACGCTAAAGAACAGAAGTTGTGGCCAAGGTCCGAACCAAAACAGGAAAAGAAATCTAAATCGTCCACTGAATTCAGCCAAGATAAAAATAATGGGGACCAACTAGAACTAAAAGAAGATGAAAAAACACCTATATTACCCATCCCACCTATTCCACCTATTCCGCCCATCCTGGAGGCCGAAGGGCCGTTACGCCAGGCGCTGGTTCAGTTGTTTGAAAAGGCCCGCGCTTGCAATGTAAATGAGTTGGTTTCTTTGACAATTCGTTTTTTTGAATACAAAGGCGCCTGGATGCTTCAACAAACTTTATCAACCTATCGGGATGCGGATATATCCTGCAAGTTTGACATTGAGATTGAATCAAAAGGGGTGGAATCGTTTAAAGTCCATTTTGCAGGGGCGTTGTCCAAAGCCGGCACCGTGCGCTCTTTTATGGAACCTCAACTGCGCATGGCTGAGGGTCACACTTTTGACGCAAACTTTCAACTGGTCTTCAAAAATACGTTTGCCACTTCTAAAGATAAGGCTGATGCGTTTATCGAAACCATGACCCGTTATGGCGGAGCCGAAGCCTATATTGAAGCCCAAGCCGCACCGCAAAAGGAGAGCGTCTGAACATGGTCAATCGCGTAAAATCGACTGACGCCACCGGCCAGGGACCGCTGTATGAATTGCGCGTCAAAGGCATGGCCGGAGGTCAGATGTTGATGACAATATGGCAACTGCCGTGTTTATCCACGCCGCGCCTGAAAAAACCGGAATGCAATGCCAGGCTCAAAGGCCGGGCGCTGAAAATTGTGGAAACGCGCGTTTTAAGAAAGTTAAAAGCGGCCGGAATTCGTCTTAACAAAGTCACCCAAGGAAAAACCCGCCATTTCCCCGTGGATGAAGACCTGGCCTTGAATCTATCCTTATTGTTTCGGACGCTGGCTCCCATGCGCAATATGGATCGCATTCGTCTTGTGGCGCAAGGCGTTGACACAATGAGCCGCGAGGAAGCGGGCTATTGGTTGGGGATGACCGTGCATCGGAGATATCCGCGGCGCGTGCTGGCGGCGTTGCGGATGTTGCTGACCAGCACCTGAAAATTGATGTAGGTCGGGTTAGCGTAGCGTAACCCGACGTTAAAGCCGGTTGTTGTCGGGTTACGCTGTGCTAACCCGACCTACTGGCTTTTTACTATATTTTATTATTATGTCAAATCAAATAGTTATGGACTTATGTATAACGATGAGGGCATCGCCCTGGAGTCAGGAGATGTTAAGGTATCAGCCCTGAAAGGGCTGATTTTAACCCTTAAGTAATTTATATGCATCGTTCGGATCAGTTCGTAGCAAATTGCTAAGTGCTCGAAATCGGATTATATCATTTGGGATTGGGAACTTTTCAATTAAAAGGCTACCAGCGTAAGGCCATGAAGGAAAATTACCGGCTTGGGCATGATTGATTAAAATTGTAGAAAGTTCAAAATCGTCTCTGAAAAAATTTAAAGTCGCCCATTCCGCTATACTTTCACTTACAGCAGTGTATTCTTTATTAATCTCAATATTTTTAATGGATTGATTATCCATTGATGAATCAATTCCTTCGGATATAATAGCATGAGTATGTTCATGAATCATAATAGAAAAAAGAATTTTTTTATAAAGTTCCCATGCTTTTATTTTGTTTTCATTTGCGATTATTTCTGTAACATGTTTTTTTATCTCATCAATACAGATAAGAACCATACCATTGCCTGATGATGGTGTGAACCAAGAAGGAAATTTTGATTTTTTGAGAATTTTCATTATAGATAACATTTTCTCGGCCGATGGATGAATATATGCACCAAATAGGTGAATATTTTTACAAATATTTCGATATCGGTTTTGATGAGTATTAATTTTAATTAGAATATCTGTAATGACACGCACTGCAATTTCAAAAATTGGGATTATCTTTTTAAAATTTTTCTTCCAGCATCCATTTTCGTCAAGAGAATTGTTTACGCGATTCAAATCTCTTACCGGAAGGTGACGTTTCCAAATAAATAGGTCTGGTTTATCAGTCATAGGGGTTTGACAAATATTATATAAATTGTAATTGTCATGAAAATAAGAATCCTTAATCATTGACTTTGGATAACGTTTTTGAATTTGTTTATATATATCAATCAGTGCCTCAAGATTATCCCGACAATTAATAATAGGATTACATATTTTTGATATTTCAGGAATAAAGATCCTATTACCATGGTCAATTTTTGGGTCGAATCTTGTATTATCTAGAATATGAGAGAGATAAATCCATAAGCCTCCGGCATTTTCAGCAGTTTGCCTAAATCCTGGAAATAGGTTGCTTTCATATCCGGCCAAGTTCCCTTCCCACAAATAATTATTATTTGTATATCCATCAAAATGGCCTGAACTAAGATTCAGACATACCGGAGCAATAAATCGATAAAATTCTATAATATCATTTATATGACAAACTTCCGGTTCATCTATAGTTGGTGCCGGAATTAATTCCTTTATTTCTAACCTGTTAATTATGAATGTCGGTACTGGATAATATCGAAAATTTAAAAGTTTTTCGAGATATGGAACAGCAGTTCTTAGTTGCGCCGCGATAATTGACTTAACACTCTCCTTTACTGGTACCAAGGGAAATACAGGTGCTGAAATCCGATAAGATATTATATCATCATTTTTATTTTTTTCACTTAAAATATTTTTAATTTTGTCTTGAATTTCTTCATTATCCTCTACGCTAATTATAATATCATCACATCCAGGACTTGAGTTTTTTATTAATCTCCCTGTAATATCAATAATTTTAAGTGGCACATTTATAGCAATAGATTTTTCGATAATATCGTCATAGGAAATGGAACTATTCACATCTTCTCCATCTGTAATACATAATAATATAGCATTTGAATTCATTTGGATTTTGTTTAACACATTATCAATACAATCCCATAGTCGAGTTCCGCCCTTTGGCTGTAATTCAAGATAATCAAATCCATATTCAACATTATCATATTCGCCAATATTTTTAAGAGTTTCACTGAAAGTATATACGAAAACCTTATTAAAAACAGCTTTCTCTAAGGCTTTTTTTAGTTCCTCATTTACTTGATCAATCCTTCGTCTTTTTGAAAATTGTTTGATCTTTTTATTCATGCTTGATGAAGTATCAATCATAATATAAATGTTTGGCTTCATGGTGGACTCCTTAATATTTTGAGGCAAAAAAAAATTGATTTCATATTTATTCCTTGTGAAAGGCATCGTATTGTTTTGGGAACGCCTTGTCAATAAATGGTTTATTGTCTTGCGCAAGCGCCCATCTCAATGGCCGGGTTGATGCCAGCCAAAAACCAACCGCTCTACTTCCAAGACCGATTACGAATTTTTTTCGTTCTTTTTTAAAAACCATCTTACGCCCCTTTAAACTTCGCATCTCTTCGGTTTGGTATCGTATCATATAGAAAATCAGTATACCTCGTCATGTTTACCGACTTCAATAAGAAGCGCACGGGAGCATTCCATTTTTCTTGGTATCATGCAGCCATATCCAGTGGCGTTGAACATGCTAATTTTTTAAGCATATCCCAACGGCCTGCTTTATAGAATGAGCGGAGTAATAACATTGCCTCTGCGC
>JAUCGF010000009.1 GCA_030378005.1 Desulfococcaceae bacterium HSG9
ATATTGTGTTAATTAATTTTAGACATATAACGGTTAAACGCGAATTTTAATATTGTTCCCGAATAATTTAAAACATGCCTCAATAGCCTTTGCTTCACACCATTGTCTGCCAAACTGTTGCTTAACTGATATATCATTGATATTGCATAAAATCAAATATTTATAAAATTATGTAAATTATCTGAATAAAATTATCGTCTGCTTAAACCTATTGAAATAATTATAAATCAAAATGTATGCCAAATTTTCATGCAATTTCCCCGACTGATATATATTGCTTTTAATCTGATTAATGATATTATGCAAGAAATGTGCCTGTAAAAAACCGTAAATCAGCCTTGATTTTCGTTTCGTTCATTTGGCATCGTATTTTACCTAAACGATGGAATTTAAGGCATCAGGCGTTTTTAAACTGAAATAGTGCTGTAAAGCGCTGATTATTATTGACCTTTTATATATATTGAGAAAATCTATGCACCTGTTTTCCATTTTACACGTTTTAGGCACTCTGCTTATGGTAACCGGCATATCCATGATTTTGCCGCTGATCTGTTCGTTGATATACCGTGAAGGGGATTTCATGGCGCTTTTTATTTCTGCGGGATTGACCCTTTTATTGGGAGTGCCTCTGTGGTGGTTTTTCAGAAAACACCACGATTTGGGGATTAAAGACGGCATATTCGTCGCCGCTTTCGGCTGGGTCATTGTTTCCGCACTTAGCGGTCTGCCCTTTATGATTCATGGTTCCATTCCGTCGTTCACCGATGCTTTTTTCGAGATGATGTCTGGATATACCACCACCGGTGCCACGATTTTGACGAACATTGAAGTGGTTCCCCATGGACTGTTGTTCTGGCGTAGCGAGACCCATTTGCTGGGCGGTATGGGGTTTTTAACCTTGACAATTATTTTCCTGCCCCACGGTATGGGCGGACTGCGTCTTTTCAGGGCGGAATCCTCGCCGGGTCAGGTTATTACCAAAGAAAAATTCCATGCCCGCAACCGGGATACTATGGTCCGCCTGTGGCTCATCTATTTGGTATTGAACCTGGCTCAAACCCTTCTGCTCTATCTCGGAGGCATGTCCTTGTTTGATTCATTGTGCCACGCATTCGGCACCGTATCCACATCCGGCTACTCTCCATACAATGCCAGTATAGGGCATTACAACAACGCTTATTTTGACTGGATTATCATTTTGTTTATGTTTCTTGGCGGCATGACATTCGTGCTGTTCTATCAGATGATTCGTGGAGATTGGCGGGCATTGCGAATCAACACGGAGTTTCGCTGGTACCTGGGATTTACGCTCTTTTTCTGCGGGATGGTCTCATGGATATTATGGAAAGACAATACCTACGGATTGATTGATGCCATCCGCTACGGAACGTTTCAAGTAGTCAGCCTGCTGACCACCACCGGCTTTACCACCGCTGATTACGAGCTATGGCCCCAGGCTTCCCAGATGTTTTTGTATGCCGTCTGTTTTGTCGGCGCATGCGCCGGTTCCACCACCAGCGGAATCAAAATTGTTCACTATGTGATTCTGTTTAAATTCATGTCGGCGGCTATTAAAAAAATTTTTTTCCAGCCCATGTCCGTCATATCAGTTCGTCTGAATCAGCGTCCGGTGGATGATTCCATTATCCATCTGTCAATATGCTATTTCATTGTAAATATTTTCATGGTGTTGGCAGGCGGGTGCGTGATGGTGCTTACCGACGATATGGATTATGTGACGGCCATGAGTTCGATCATCGCCACCCTTATGAATGTCGGGCCGGGTTTTGGCGGGGTCGGCCCCTCCCAAAACTATGCCTTTATTTCCGATGCGGGTAAGTGGTTTCTTTCCTACAACATGCTTGTCGGGCGACTAGAGATGTTTTCCGCACTGGTGATTTTCTATCCGTCTTTCTGGAAACGATAAAATGGTGCGTTACGCTTTGTTAACGCACCCTGATGTCTATCCTAAAAAGAGCTTGCGCACATCTTTAAGGTGCATAGATTTGCAGACCACGATCACGCGTTCATCAGGAAGAATACGGGTGCTGCCCACGGCGATATTCCATTGTCCGTCCCGGTAAACACTGCCGATAAGAATTTTTCCGTGAAAAGACGGGTCTATTTTGAAAAGCGGGATTCGTGTGATAGGGGAATTCGACGCAGCTTTAATTTCAACCACTTCCGCATCGAATCCGTGAAGGTGCGCCACCGCCAGCAGTTCCCCTCGTCGTATGAACTTCAAAATCTCGTTGGCGGCCAGCACTTTCTTGTTCAAAGCGATATCCGAACCACTGGTGGATGCCAACACCACATATTCTTCTTTATTCACCAGTGAAATGGTTTTGCATTCCTTGTTGCGGGCGCTCTCGTTACTGGCGGTCATCAAATGTTTGGCCAGCATACAGCTCATGATGTTGGTTTCGTTTTCGCCGGTAGCTGTAATGAATGTGTCCATGTCTGTCAGCCCGGCCAATTCAAGGGCTTCGGCATCAGAACCGTCTCCGTGAAGCACCTCGGCATGGTTCAGGTGATGGCACAATTCAGCCGCCCGTGTTTCGTCCTTTTCAACGATTTTCACCTTAACATTTTTGCCCATCAACTCGGCCACGCGGAAGCCCACCAGACCGCCGCCGAGAATCATCACCCGATGCCGTCGCTGCTGTTTGACCCCGGTCAAGACCATCAACTCAGGAAAATTCTTCTTTGATGCCATGATCAACACCTGATCCTGCGGAAGAATTTCATCATCACCGCCGGGAAGGAAAGTGGTAATCCCCCTGGCAATAGCCACAACCCTGAATGGAAAGCTGTTATGAGTCATGGAAAGGGTTTTGAGTTTCTGATGGGCCAGGGGTGAGCTTTCGTGGATACGAGTGGCCATGATCTGTGTCTGGCCATCAGCGATGTCAATGATTTCATTTCCGGCCGTTCGTTCAACCAGTCGGATAATTTCCTGTGCGACCAGCTCTTCCGGATGAATGATCAAATCAATTTTCATGTCATCGGCGGAGAGTACGGAATCCTTGGTGTCAAAATCCAGAGAACGGACTCGGGCGATTTTCAGTTGAATACCAAATCGGTCGGCAATCATCGCGGACAGCATGTTAACCGCATCATTGTCGGTAACGGCGATCAGCACATCAATGTTTTTTGCATCAGCTTCCTGCCAACAGCCGATGCTCATGGCCGACCCTTGAATCACCCTCGCGTCGAGGTGACTGTCTATATAGCTGATCAACCGGCTGTCCTGTTCGATTGCGGTAACGGCATACCCCTCGTGTACCAAACGTTTGGCGAGATAAGTGCCGACACCGCCAAGCCCTAATATCAGAATGTTTTCTTCAAACGATTTTTTTTTGTTAAACATGAAAGCAATCCATAGGAATACGAATTAAATAACTTACCTATCATCAGTAGTGCAAAAATTAAGTGCAACGATTTTCAGCATCCGGCACCCCCGGAAGCTTGTAGATTCAGGGGCCGGCAAAAAACCGCTTCGCTTGATTTTTGCGCTCCATGCCGTATTTTCAGGCATTTGCCATCTACTGATACTTTCTCTTACTCTTTCTCTTACTCTTAATCTTAATCATAATCTTACTTGAATGACAGGAGCACGTAGGGTGCGTCAGGCGATAGCCGTAACGCACCCTACATATTATTATCCTGAAAAAATCGGGTTTCTCGAAAATCGCAATTCCTGTCGATTTTCCCAGCTTCAGAAACCCGATTTTTGTACAATTAAGGATAAGCGTAATAAGCCACGCCCTCATAACGCCATAGATCGGTAGCCTCGAGAGACTTCTTTTCATTTTCATCTACGGTGTAATGATGCACACTCAAAGTTTCGCTGTACAAGCGATACACGGGTATGGCGCCCTCCGGATTGCCGATCGGAACATAGAACACAGGGCCTTCAGCCCCCCACCCGGTTTCCGCGGCCCCGGCGTTCAGATGCGCTGTTTCATTTGCATCGACAGTGTAAAGATGCGTCAGTAACGCCGCATTGTAAAAACGATGAACCGCCATAAGGGTGTCTTTCTGCTCCTGAGTCGCCGCATCATATTGCCACGGGAGAAAGACACTGTAAGGAAAGTTCTCAAGCTCCCAGACATCGGCCATGTTCGCGAGAATATACTCTTTTTCATTTTCATCTGCCGTGAAGAGATGCTTTAACAAGCCCGGGCTGTAAAACCGGTACACCGGATAAACGGCGCTGAGAACGCCTGTCAGATTGTTATATCCCAGAGAACCTGATTCACCTGGAACCGGCAGGTCCAAATCGACGTCCACACCCTGGTTGCTGTAAATCTGACCGCCGTTCAATTCCAAAGCCCATTGGCTCCAGTAATCCAGGACGGTGATGTCATCGCCGGCGGCGACCGTATATTCAAAAGTGATAATTTTCGTTCCGCTGCCGCCCTTGTACCAGGCATATCCGGGGACAGGCCCGCCGGTATTCAGCGCCAACGACGGTATTCCTTTAACCCATACCAGATAGCTGAAAGGCACGGAGATTGTGATGACCGAACCGACAGAGTGGGGACCGGATGTCCAGGTTATACTTCCCACTGTCGGAACCGGAGGCGGCCCGAACCCGAAAAGGATGCCAATGTTATGTCCCAAAGAACCCGATTGACCGGGAGTCGGCAGGGTCAAGTTCATGCCTACGCGACCGCTGTTTACAATCTGAGCGCCGTTCAATTCCAGCGCCGATGAGTTCCAGTAATCCAGTTTGGCGATGTCATCGCCGGCGACAAGCGTATATTCAAAAGTCAGAGTGTTCGTTCCGGTTCCAATGGTGTAATAGGCATATACAGGGGTAGGCCCGCCGAAATTCAGAGCCAACGACGGTACACCGCCTGTAACCGTGACCGGCTCGACGAATTGAACAGAGATACCAATGACAGTACCGATACCGACTGGACCGGATGGCGGTATCAAAGTCACCACGCTCGATGATGCATCTACGATCGTCACTTGATAGTCCTCGACCTCACCGTCCGTGGCCAAGCCATCGAAGGACACCCCGGTATCAGTGGTACAACGGAAACGGGCGTAGGTCGTACCTAATTCAGCGGTACCTGGGATTGTAAAATTCAGAGCGTTGTCACCGACCGTAAGAGCTTTGTCGGTAAAGATTTGCTCGCCCGCGTCGCCCCAGTCAGTATCACCGCCAAAATCAATCCACGCGCTCAACTTGCAAGCGGCGCTGGCTTTCACTTTAACACTGTCGGTCTTGCCCCTGATCAATTGGCCAAAGGTCACGCCGTCTTCGTCATCATTGCCGACAGTTTTGTTATCGTCGTCACCTGTGGCTGTCGCATTGGGAAAGCCGTCATTTTCGGCGTCCACGCTTGAGCCCAGATAGACATTCCCGGAAATAAGATGTCTGGCTCCGTTGTTAGCGAGCAGCGTTGGATAGGTAAAACCACCCACCCCGTCCGGCGCATCGCCGAAGTCTGTTTCATTCCATTGGGCAAGACCTTCCGCGTTCAGGCTGTCACTGTTGACAGTGTTGAATGCACCGCCTACACACAGGTCGCCGCCGTTGCCATACGCAAGTGCGTTGACTATGTTGTCTGTGCCGCCCATTTCGTTGCTCCAAGCGCCGGCTGGGTTCATTTTGGCAATATGCTCCGTGGTGACGACTGTTGTGTCGACAGTTACAGAGGTGAAAGTACCGCCCGCATACAGGTTGCCGGCTTTGTCGAATGCAAGCGCCACGACAGTCGCTCCCATGTTGCCTATGTTGCTCCAAACGCCGGCGGCGGTCATTTTGGCAATACCGGTCGCGGGAAGTGCTTCTGCGTTGACTCCGGTGAAAGAACCGCCAATATACAGGTTGTCGGCTTTGTCGAATGCAAGCGCTCGGACCGATTTCCCCGCCGTTACGTCCTTTATGTCGTGCCAACCCCCGGTGGAATCCATTTTGGCAATACTGTCCATGGTAGTTCCTGGGCCAGGTCCGGCAGCGGCGAAATCACCGCCCACAAACAGGTTGTCGGCACTATCCAATGCAAGCGCAAAAACCTTCCCTCCCCCCCCCGTTACCTGGCCTATGTCCTGCCAAGTGCCGCCGGGGGTCATTCTGGCAAGGCTGTTCACGGTAATTTGTCCGGTACCGGTACCGGCAGAGGTGAAAATACCGCCCACATACAGGTTGTCGGAACTATCCACTGCAAGCGCATAAACCACGTTAACCGGCGTCCCACCAGCTACGCCGCCTAGGGCGTTCCAGTTGCCGAGGGCATCCCTTTTGGCAATACAGAGTGCGGGAGTTGTTCCTCCTCCGTCAACGTCAACATTGTCGAACTCACCGCCCACATACAGGTTGTCGGCTTTGTCGAATGCAAGCGCCACGACTGACTTGTCTGCGCCGCCTATGCTGGTCCAAGTGCCACTGGTATCCCTTTTGGCAATATTCTTCGCGGTGACTCCGTTGACAGAGTCGAAATTACCGCCCACATACAGGTTGCCGTCGCTGTCATAGGCAATCGCCTTGACCTGCGCTGTCCCTCCCAGGACACCTATGTTGTTCCACTCTGCCGAAGAAGCCGGAGATGCGATTAGCCCCGTCAGTAAGATTGCGGCACATAGAAATTTCAGCGCACGCATATTTTTTGCCATTTTAATTTTTCCAGAAAACATGTTGTTCCTCCTCACTTTAAGTAAAATAATTTTAATCGTTAATCATGGTTGCCATCAAATCTGATAATCTTTTTCTTCCGATTGCCCTCCTTTCTTGTATTTTGCGGATGTGTTTTCAATCCGAGTTTATAAATCATGTCAGTAGATCGAAAAGTTCCTTAAAAGTTCCGTAGGAACGGCATCTCAGTAGCAGATGCCAGCCCGTACCCCTTTGATTCCCGTAGGGACGGCATGTCTTCATCGGAATATGCCGTCCCTACGGGAATCAGCGGACACGGGGGTTCGGATTCTGCAAATATGCCGCTCCTACGGAGCTGAAAACAGACATGCCGTTCGTCATCTTTCAAATATTTTATAATATAAAAGGCGACCGCGAGTCAACAATAATGTTGCGGCTAGAGTCTTTGATTGCGTTGTTCCTACGATGTAAAGGTGACAGATACGTGGACAATGTGCAATGTTTCATTCATCTATTTTTGTCAGGTGTAAAATTTTTCAACACTTAATTCGCATATCTTATATTCAGCAACCTTCAATTCTCTGAAAAAAATTTTAGCGGAAACCGGGCGGAAACCGGAATGCCTCTGGCATTGGCAATGTTAAAATTTTCTTTGATACGCATGATGTGGTGTATCTTTTTTTTCAATAAAAATTCAAACCATTGCCGCTGATGAACTCACGATCACCGAACAGGCAATTTATTTTGTCAATACTGAAAACTTTAATGAAGCATAAACGAATCGATACGGAACTACGGCTGAAAAGGTGATATTTCAAGCGTTGACATCATTTGCGGCTTCCTGTTAATATCTTACATTTTGATATATCACAAATCCAACGGCAGCGTGTTCAAAACATTGGAAACAAAATAGCAAAATGTGAGTTTCAACAGGCATCTTAACCTTTCATTATATTTACCAAGCAATAAAATACAATAAAAGGAACAAGTTATGAACGAAAATCAACGCAAAAACTTATCTGTAAAAATTATCCTTATCTTAATAGTTGTAGTAATATCCGGATGCGCCACAATACCTCCACCCGTCCCGCGTTGCCCAGAATATCCAAAAAGCACCGAAATTTTTATAGGCAAGTGGTGGAACTATTATAATCGCGCTATGATCCTCATGGAAAAAGGATGCTACGAAAGCGCTGTTAATGATTTGGATAAAGCAATCACAAGGAGATTTGATGATCAGCGAAAGGCACGCACTCATGGCCATATCAATGACATTGATTATTTTCCGCACCGTGAAAAGGGTATCGCCTTATTTTTACTATATAATGAGGCGGAAGAGGCGGAAAAAGAATTGATACTTTCCGAGGCAGAAAAAGAATTGATGCTTTCCCTTGAACAATTTCAAACCGCAAAAGCTCGTTACTTTTTGGATGTGATTCGGAAAATAAAAATGCAAGCCGAACCGGCAGCCGAACCTCTGATCAAGATAACATCTCCGAATTTTCCTGATGGTAAAACCGAAATCTGGACCGATGCCGACCCTGTTATTTTTTCAGGAATCGCCCGGGATGAAAAGCAGTTTGTTGCGGAAATTTTTTTGGCCGATAAGCCGGTTTTTATGGAAGCCACGAGCAAAAGCGTGTCATTTACGGAAAAATTGGCATTGGCACAAGGCCGCCATACAATCGAATTGAAGGTGCGCAACCTGCGCGGAGGCGTTGCCATCCGGCGGATGACCGTTCATGCAGACCGCGATGGACCGGTTATCATTTTGAAAAAGTTCAAGCCCGGAGCGGAGATAGAAGGACGTCTTTATGATGCTTCCGGCGCTGTATCTCTTTATATTGATGGCCGATATAACCTTATTCCACCTCAAAAAGATGTGAAATTTTCCGTGCGGCTTAAACCTGAGCAAAAGATTGTCACCCTTTCAGCCAAAGACAAAGCGGGCAATGTGACACAGCTTGAAGTCAATTCAGAACTGTCAGCCATACCGACATCCGGCACGGAATCGGGGATGCTATTGAAAATCCGCGTTCGGATACTGAAATCCTTAGCAATCACGCGGAAATTATCAAGACTGCCGATGATTACTTTTTCGCCCATATAAAAAAGATGTCCCGACCTTTAATCCGGTCTGCCGATAAGGTGATAAACAGATGAAAAAAATGACTCCCAAGCAAGAGAGGCAATTGCTGAATGATTGTATCAAATTTGATATGTGTGATGCTCTGTTCATCTATTACTGGTATATGGTTGAAATCATCGTCAAAAGGGTTTTTATCCGAAAAAGAGCGTCCCATATCGAAGAAGACCTTGAGGATGCCCGCCAGGAAGTGTTTGTACGGCTTTTTCAAAATGATAAAAAACTCTTGCGTGATTATAAACCGGACAAACGAAGCCTTGCCAATTGGATTATGATGATCGCAAATCACACCACATTGAATTATCTGAATAAAAAAAGAAAAGACACCGTCAGACGGATTTGGGACAAATCAGGGGACATGATTGATAATATTCCTGAACCTGATAGAAACATTGAGGAAAAAATAGACTTAAAAAATCGAATAAAAAACCTGTCTGGGAACGAACGTTTGATTTTGAACCTGCAAGGCAAGGGCTATTCCTCAAAAGAGATTGCTAAAATCATCGGTAGCACCGAAGGCGCGGTCAACACCAAGTTGTACAGAATCAAAAAAAAGCTAAGGATCAAAAATTAAATAACTTACACATATTATCCAAAAGGAGTGCTGACTTCAGTTTGCGTTACGGGCAAAGCAAACTGAAGTCAGCACTCCTGATGGGTAAGTTATTTAATTCGCGTTCCTGGAGCTTATAGCGATCCCCACCCTACGAAATTATGCAAACCCACCTGTTAAAAAATTAAATTGTGAGAAAACGCTTTTTCCGCTGTATATATATTACAGAGATGCGAATAAACAAATAAGGAGGTGTAATCATGCAAACCCAATGTATTACGATTGAAACTCATGCGAAATATATTTTTAACTGTCTGGCCCCTGACGAAAGGGAGCAAGCGGAATATCATTTTGCACAATGTGATGAGTGCCTGGAAAAACTGATTATAAACAGGGAACTTTTAGAAGAAATTGATTTGGCTCAATTCGATCCGGCACCCTCGAATCTTATTCAGCCCGCTCTTGGAAAAATATTCGATTATTTGAAAACTTTTCGCGAATGGCTTACGGACTTAGCGCAGCCGCCCTGGCTCGGCAGCGTTGCCACCGTAAGAAGCGGCAAAGATTCCGCCAAAACAGTATCACCGGGCGCTGTTCTTGTAAAAAAAGAGATGCAAGACCTTCAAGTTGAAATTTATATCGAAAAACTGAAAGAAAGCCGGGTCGCTTTATGGATTCATGTATCTTGCAATAAAAGGCCCGCACCCAATGTTTATCTGTCTTTGAAACAAGCGAGCGGCGCAACTGTCGCCAGGTTACTAAACCATGACTACGAGTGTTTCGACAATATCCCTTACGGACGCTATTCTTTAAAATTGGAACAAAAGGAAGCAGCCAAAGGAATCTACGCTTTTAAAATAGATGATCGGGGTCTTCATGAACGGTAATACCATTATTCTGGATGTCTCAAAACAAGAAGACCGGCTGAAAATAGCTTTTTCAAATGACAAGGCCGCTCTCGCGTCATACAAACACTTTTCCGCTTCCATGACGGAAATTGATGAAATCTGTGGCAACCTGACGGAAACCATGAATGTCGTCAGCAGAAACAGGAGAAAAGGTGATTTTGAAAAACTTCGACAAGAAGGCCGTAATCTGTGCGACAAACTTTTACCGGTAAAAATCACGGACAAGCTTTTATCCGCCAATGCCGGTAATCTGATACTGGTAATTGACGACAGCCTTGTTCATATACCTTATGAACTGCTTTGCCTGAATAATGAATTTCTTTGTATGCGTTTCAGTATGAGTCGCAAGGTAAAAACATGGCAGGAAGCCCCGTACATCACTGAACGCGAGTTGAAGCCGCCTCTGTCTCTCGGAATCGTAGCCAATCCTGAAGCCAACCTTGCTTTTGCGGCTTCTGAGGGTGAAGCGATTTTCAAGCTTGTGCAACGGGTAAACCGGGAAAACGATCCTATTATTGATCCTCATCTGAATATTAATACACTGAATCCCACGCCAGATGATGTTAAAAAAAAGATACGAGATTTCGATCTTTTCCATTTCACCGGCCATGCTGATTACGATCCCGACAATCTGGAAAAATGTGGCTGGAGGTTGTCTCAAGGCGTTTTCTCCGTCAAAGACATTGATAATATGGCCGGAGGGAACCCCATGCCCTCCCTTGTCTTTTCCAATGCTTGCCAATCCGCACGCACTCAAGGATGGCACCAAACCGATAAAAAAGGCTCCCTTGATCTGGCAAACTCTTTTTTGCGAGCCGGTGTGCAGCATTATATCGGAACAATTTGGAAAATAGCGGATCAAAAAAGCAAACTGTTTGCTGTTGAATTTTGGGAACTGCTTTGTTCCGGCGAATCAGTGGGAGAGGCCGTTAAAAATGCAAGAATCAATTTAACCGAAAAACATGGACCGAATATCTGCTGGGCCAGCTATCAATTATATAGCGGGTATCCGACATTCAGATATTTTGAAAAAAAGCGAGATCACGATCTCGTTCAGCCAATTTATAAATCCGATAATCCTGATATTTTAAATTTAGGTATCAGAGGAGATACCGAATCTGAAAAGCCCCCACCTGAAAAGCGCGTATCTGGAAAATCCGAATCCAAAAATACCAAAATTTGGTCTAAAATAAAGATATTTACGTTGGTTTCGTTTCTGTTAATAGCTTGCTTGATAATAGCAAAGGTGGCAATAAATATAAACATTGTGATAAATCTGCACATAAAAGAAAAACAAACAATGGTGTCCTTTAACTTAGAAGAACTTTCAATTAAAGAGCAGAATGAGACCGGCAACACATTCGATGAACTCCTGAAATTGGCTACTCTCAATGATACCATGAATAGTGGTACCACGAATATGGACGAACTGATTCAAGTGCCGCATGCTGAGTTTTCTTTTATGGAAAACTGGTTTCATCGCATCGAAGGTAAGCAAAACATTTCCGCCCAGCCTCAAATTTCTTTTGTTAATGGTGATCCTGTCGTTATGGGAAACATAGGGCCTCACATACCAATCGCTCCTTCCCCCAACCCCTCCGGGATTTATGAGATGATGTATGATGAGATGCTACTGTCTGAATCCCCTCGCATATCAACTCCTTCCCCCAACCCCTCCGGGATTTATGAGATGATGTATGATGAGATGCTACTGTCTGAATCCCCTCGCATATCAACTCCTTCCCCTAACCCCCCCGGGATTTATGAGATGCTACCGTCTGAATCCCCTCGCATATCAATCGCTCCTCCCCCTAATCCCGACGCAAATAAAATGATCTTTCACAAGGCTATATCCGAATGGCACATGATGCGTTATGAATTTTCTTTTGAAAAAAAGCATTTTAACCCATGCACAATCGCCGTTGTTTTCGATAAAAAGACTGAATATCTGTTAGAAAATAAAGAAAAATTTAGAATCGCTATTGAAAACCAGCTACAAGACGAACTCGGCTCTTTTTACGTAGTTGATCTGGATACCTTTCGCCAAACGCTTGATTTGAATATAATGAAATATAAACAGACTCCTGTAGATCAAAGAGAGCCTGTCGAAATAATGCTGCCCAAATATCTGCTTACCGTTGGTGTGGTTGATTATTCTCAGAACACCCCCATTGATTCTATCACCAGCCTTTTTTATTTTGAGCAAGAGATTGCTATAAGATGTGAAAATACTGATGAGAGAATCCTTATCGGTTCTGATTTTATAAAGTATGAACAAGGCAAGCCCCTGATAAACAATTCTATTTTGGAAAAGTTAAAAAAAGGTGAAATGAAATGTGATTGATTTATTTAGTGGGTAGCGACTTGACGATAAAAAAGCGGGTTGCAATCTCCTTAATTTGATAGTGTCAAACGTAAATTCACGAATCACGTTTCGCATGAATAACTGGAAGTTACCGATACTCAGCACTCCTTTAGTTATTTGCCATCAAATTTTTCGATCTTCTGATACTCAGCAGCTCGAAAAAGGAGTGCCGAACTTACAGTTTGGCATTTTGCGCCCGCCTTAAAGAACTTGAAACAAGTCGTGGCCTTGTTTCCCCCCCAAAAAAAATATTTTTTTGTGAGAAAGTTCAATATCTTTTGTATATAGATTATAAATGACAAAAACACGAACTGAAAAACTGAGGAGGTAATGAATATGATTGTGTGAAAAGGAATTTAAAAATGGCAAGCGAAATTGGGCAGGCGGCTCAGTGCAACAGGAAGATACGGCCAATATCAAAACCTTACGCACGAACTGCCCACCCGGTCAAGAACCCTTCCGTAACACACCCGATTTCCCCTGTCAAGAATCAAGAGTCAGTCTATTCTATCTTTGCCTGTATGTGCTGTAAGGTTTAAGATTGGTCAGTTTAGAAGCTTTTTTGAAAAACACACCGGCGCACGTTTTACCCACGGTATATGCCCGCAATGCGCCCAAACACTTTACCCGGACTTCAAGGTTGGTAAGAAGAAGATAATTTGACATTTAAACCGGCAGGCAAAATGCCGATGAAAGTTAGTGTGAATACAAATATCAGGGCGGCAATTTATCCACCCTACTACTTTTTTTCCGGCAGATTGAATCGTATCATTTAAAAATAATTTATTTTATTTGTTACCTTTTCCCATTTTGATTTGGTTATACATATAAGGGCATCAACATAATTGTAAATCTAAAAATGAAAGATGCCTGAAACGTGTCATCTAAAAATAATTTATTTTATTTGTTACCTTTTCCCATTTTGATTTGGTTATACATATAAGGGCGTCAACATAATTGTAAATCTAAAAATGAAAGATGCCTGAAAGGCGTTGGAAAAAAACAAAAGCGGATAATCCGCATTTCACCATCCAACGCTGAGAACAAACTTTTGTTACAATGGAAAAATTGATTGAAAATAATGGCTTGCAGTTAATCCGGTGGGCAAAATGCCGATGAAGGTTAGTGTGAATACAAATATCAGGAACGGCATTTCATCCACCCTTCTGACTGTCGAGATTAGGATTACGAAATTGAAAAGTTATTTCGTCCCCGATCCTTTCACCATCCAACACTGAGGATAATATGAAAATATCAATGAAAAACAAAACATTGAAACTTGCAATCGCCGCTATTCTTTTCTTATGTCAAACCGCCGTCGCCGCCACTCTGGATGTCGGTTCTCAAAAAGGGGAAAAAGGCGATACAGTGACTTTCAATATCAATGTAAGTGATTTAACCGAAGAAATGGACAGCTTGGGCTTTGATGTTCAATACGATTTCGCCATTTTAAAATATGATTCCTACCAACGCGGCTCCCTGACAGAAAATTTCCGGCAGTTAGGCGCCCTCAATATCGATCTCGGCAAAGTGCGCATCGGCGGTTTTGATACGGGTGAAAATGTCATTGCCGGCGGCGCTGGCGGTGATATTGTGCGCCTCACTTTTGAAGTCGTCGGCCAGGGCGATTGCAATATCAAAGTAACGAATCTGAAAGATGACCTGAAATCTTATGCGGCCCAAGGCGGGCGGTTCACTTATGGGCCTCAGAACGATGACGACGATACTGAATCGGATGACGGTGAGGCCGACGCCACTGCTGAACCGGATGATAACAACACCGCTCCCGGCCCGACTTCGGGAACTTCGGGTAACACGACTCAACCTGTCGCAACGACGAATCCGCCCCAGCCCGATGCGGATGGCAAATCTGAAAATAATGGCACGGTCGAAGAGAATACCGGCACGGTGAAGGATGCGTCTGGCAAGGCCGATGAAGTTTCTGAAAGCGCAAACCCACCGGATGATTCCCTCTATCCGCCCGATCTTATTAAAGATGGTACTGAGTACTTACTTCCACCAATTGAGCCTCAAAATATTCCTGATACCGGGGGCGATAACAGGGAGATTAAGAAAAAAACGAAAATACAAAAAGGTGCCAAACCGGGCACAAACAAGAAACCCAAACCGACCTTTAAGAAAAAACCCGTAATAAAACCGCAAACCCGGCAATCAGCTAAACAAATCCAAACGCTGATTGATAAAAATGCTGAATTAATCAAGCAATCGCATAAACTCATCAAGGAAAACTTAAAATTAATCAGACAGAATAATGCGTTAATACTGAAAAACAGCTACATGCTGGAATATATGGAAAAAACGAAACCGGCATCTGACAATGTCATCCTGATTGTTGTCGGCATCCTGATTCTGCTGGTTCTGATTTTTATTTTCATCGCGCTGCTGTTGCTATTGCTGCATTTCGGGTTCTTTTCATCAAAAAAATCCGTCAGAGTGCGGATTGAAAGAAAATGATAAACATACCGGCTGAAATTTTTGAAAACTTTTATTTTTTTGGCACAATAAGGAGGTGATTTCATGGAATTTTCTATTGTATTTTAATTTAGGCTCAAGGTCAAAATAACCACCCCATTTATGATTTTTGAAACATGATGAGTGAATTCACGTTTCACACATCACGTTTCACGTATGTTTTTAAAAAAATGAGAAAGGGAGAAAAAATGAAATATCTCAAAATTATGTGTGTAGGGTTCTGTATGATGGCAATGGCATTCGTATTTCCGGCAACCGGAGATGCGGAGGATTGGACGGTAATGGATTCCGGGACGGGAGCAGATGTGTATTCCTATGGCGTGTGGGGCAATTCCGGCTCTGATGTCTTTGCCGTGGGGTATGACGGCACCATTCTTCACTATGACGGAAGCGCATGGTCGGTAATGACTTCCGAGACGACAGAGCGTCTCAATAGTGTGTGGAGCAGTTCCAGCTCTGATGTCTTTGCCGTGGGTGATAACGGCACAATCCTTCACTATGACGGGAGCGCATGGTCGGAAATGACTTCCGGGACGACAGATATACTCAATGACGTGTGGGGCAGTTCCGGCTCGAATGTCTTTGCTGTGGGATGGAACGGCACCATTCTTCATTATAACGGAAGCGCATGGTCGGAAATGACTTCCGGGACGACAGAGTATCTTTTTGACGTGTGGGGCGGTACCAGCTCTGATGTCTTTGCCGTGGGTAGTTTCGGCACAATCCTTCACTATGACGGGATTGAATGGTCAAAAATGACTTCCGGGACGGCAGAGTATCTTTGGGGCGTGTGGGGCAATTCTGAATCGGATGTCTTTGTCGTGGGAAATAGAGGCACAATCCTTCATTATGATGGGATTGAATGGTCGAAAATGACTTTTGGAACGATAGAGCAGCGCTTCTATGGCGTGTGGGGCAGTTCCGGCTCTAATGTCTTTGCCGTGGGGCATGACGGCATAATTATTCACTATGACGGGAGCGTATGGTCAGAAATGACTTCCGAGACGACAGACCTTCTCTGGGGCGTGTGGGGCAGTTCCGGCTCTGATGTCTTTGCCGTCGGTAACTTCGGCACAATTCTTCACTATGGAGATATTATCGAAGATTGGACGGAAATGGATTCTGGGACGACAGAACATCTCGTTGGCCTGTGGGGCAGTTCCGGCACGGATGTCTTTACTATGGGAGATGGCGGTACAATCCTTCATCATGATGGGAGTGCATGGTCGATGATGACTTCCGGGACGACAGCGAATCTCCGTAGCGTGTGGGGTGGTTCCGGCACCGATGTCTTTGCCGTAGGTCTAAACGGCGCAATCCTTCATTATAATGGAAGCGCATGGTCGGAAATGACTTCCGGAACGACAGAACCTCTCGCTGGTGTTTGGGGCAGTTCCGGCTCTGATGTCTTTGCCGTGGGTAAACCCGGAAGAATTCTTCACTATGACGGGATTTTATGGTCAAAAATGGCTTCCGGGACGACAAATTCTCTCGTGGAGGTGTGGGGCAGTTCTGGCTCGGATGTCTTTGCTGTGGGAGATGGAGGTACAATCCTTCATTATAATGGAAGTGCATGGTCGGAAATGACTTCCGGAACAACAAATTTTCTCAAAAACGTGTGGGGCCGTTCTGGCTCGGATGTTTTTGCTGTGGGAGATGAAGGTACAATCCTTCATTATGATGGAAGCGTATGGTCGGAAATGACTTCCGGGACGATAGATAATCTCTTAAGCGTGTGGGGTGGTTCCGGCTCGGATGTCTTTGCCGTGGGATATGACGGCACAATTGTTCATTATAATGGAAGCGCATGGTCGGAAATGACTTCCGGGACTACAGCGCGTCTCTGGGGCGTATGGGGCAGTTCCGGCTCTGATGTTTTTGCCGTGGGTTGGAAAGGAAAAATCCTTCACTATGGAGATATTATCAAAGACGGCGCTCTGGATATAGTTGACAGTTCGGCTCCTTGCGGCGGAAGCGTGTCAGTGCCGGTCAGAATTCAAGACGCGCCGAACATGGTCAACGCGCTGGGTTTCGAGGTCACTTATGACCCGGCCATGCTGACTTATACGGGCTTTGTCAAAGGCCCGCTGGTGGATAATTTCGATGATCCGGTCGGCGATTTCGATGTCAACCCGTACTCTCCCGGCGCTATACGCATCGGCGGTTACCGCTCTTTCGACGGTATCGCACCGGGTGCCGGCGGTGTGCTGGTATATCTGAAATTCGACATAGCGGCTGTATGTGATTCATCCGTTTTGGAAATTGCGGCATTGACCGATGACATCGGTTCATGGACTGCGACCCCCGGCAGTTTCACACCGGGTTCCGCAACCGTATGCAACGGAGATGTCAATATTGATGGCGAAATCACGCCGGCCGATGCGTTGTGCGTTTTTGAAAAATACATGACAATTTGTCCGACATCCTGCGGAATTGAATGTGATGACTTATGCGGAGATGTGAACGGAGACGGTGATACCACACCGGACGATGCGAGGTGTATTTTCAATTATTATCTCGGTAAACCAAGTTGTCTTGATTAAAGCGGTAGGGTGGGCAACGTTTTTGCATTCACGTTCTTTATTGCTTATCAATAAGGATAAAATGCGGATTTTGTTTAAAAAATCAGATTTGCCCACCATTTACAAAAAAAATAATAAAAACCTTATTTCAGTTTTTAAACCTTAGTAGAATATGAAAATTTGATAAAATGAAACCTTATTGCCTTATCAGATACCGTCATTTTGTTATGAAACAGGAAATTTCACGCAAAAATAAGGTAATAAGCTAAAGGACAGGACAGTATTTCAGCTACTAAGGTTTTAAAATTCTAAAATAAGGTCAGATGTCGTAATCTGACAAAGCAGTACAAAACACATCCGTAAAACAAAAGAAAGGAGGGCAATCGGAAGCAAGCGATCAGCAATATGGACCGATGATTTAAACTGACTTGCAACGTAAAACGGAGGTAAAAAATGAGTACACAAAAAATGAAAAAAAACAGCTTGACGTTTAAAATTGCAAAAACGCCTTTTTCCCTATTTGGGAAGGCGCTTTTATTTTTGTCAGCCGCTGTCTTGATGACCGCGCTGATAACCGCCCCGTGCATAGCGAGGCAAAATGACGTTTTGCCGTCTGAAGCAATGGCGGCTATCGCCAAGTCGATCAGCAAAGACCTGCCGGCCACTTATAACATTGAAAAAATCGGAGACGGATATGCTGTGGAAAACCGTTCCCATAAAATGAAAATGTCATTTTCGCACGAGGAGATTCGATTCTGCAAGACGAATACGGACGATTCGTATGCTCTCACCCTCACCGGCATCGGTTATGACACGCTGGAAACACCGCCGCCGGCTGAAATAAAGGCTCTGGGAAACCGTATCGAATTCCGCCGTGGCGATAACCTCACCGAGTGGTATCTCAACACGCCTTTGGGACTGGAACAGGGTTTCACCCTTGACAGCCCGCCCGGCAATTCCGCGGGCGATTCCCATGCGCGGTTAGAATTAACCTTGCAAAGCTCCCTTGACGCGGTGCTGCTGGACGACCGCACCCTTGCATTCAAAAACAGCGCGGGACAGACCGTCACCCGTTATGCGGGCCTTTATGTCTTCGACGCCGCTGGAAAAACCCTGCCGGCGCGACTGGAAATGCGAAATGACAAACTCATCATTCTCTTTGATGATTCCCATGCACGCTACCCTGTCACAGTGGATCCCTGGATTCAAACCGTCAAACTGACCGCCGGCGACGCGGCCGCAGGTGACCGGTTCGGCTGGTCCGTGGCTGTCAGCGGCGACACCGCGGTCGTCGGGGCGCATTTAAACGACGGCGGAGGCTCTGATTCCGGCTCGGCTTATGTGTTCGTCAAACTGGTAGGCGGATGGAGTGACATGACGCAAACCGCCAAACTGACCGCCGGCGACGCGGCCGCAAGTGACGAGTTCGGCTTTTCCGTGGCTGTCAGCGGCGACACCGCTGTCGTCGGGGCGTTCTGGGATGACAACGACGGCGGCAACAACTCCGGCTCGGCTTATGTGTTCGAAAAGGGAGCCGGATGGACGGACGGCAACGGTAACCAGACCGCCAAACTGACCGCCGGCGACGACGCGGCCGCAAGTGACGAGTTCGGCTGATCTGTGGCTGTCAGCGGCGACACCGCGGTCGTCGGGGCGCATTTAAACGACGACGACGGCCCTGATTCCGGCTCGGCGTACATCTTTCGTCGTTCAGGCGCTGTATGGTCCCAAGAGGCCAAACTGACCGCCGGCGAACTGGCTTTCTATGACCGGTTCGGCTGCTCCGTGGCTGTCAGCGGCGACACCGCTGTCGTCGGGGCGGACGGGGAGTGGTCAGGAGGAGGAGGCTTCGGCACCCCCGCCGGATCGGCTTATGTTTTTGTAATACCAACGGCAGGCGGTACCGGTGACCTGGATATCGTTGACAGTTCGGCTCCTTGCGGCGGAAGCGTGTCAGTACCGGTCAGAATTCAAGACGCGCCGAACATGGTCAACGCACTGGGTTTCGAAGTCACTTATGACCCGGCCATACTGACTTATACGGGCTTTGTCAAAGGCACGCTGGTGGATAATTTCGATGATCCGGTCGGCGATTTCGATGTCAACCCGTACTCTTCCGGCGCTATACGCATCGGCGGTTACCGCTCTTTAGACGGTATCGCATCGGGTGCCGGCGGTGTGCTGGTATATCTGAAATTCGACATAGCGGCTGTATGTGATTCATCCGTTTTGGAAATTGCGGCATTGACTGATGACATCGGTTCATGGACTGCGACCTCCGGCCGTTTTACACCGGGTTCCGTAACCGTATGCGACGGAGATGTTAATGGTGATGGCGACATCACGCCGGCCGATGCGTTGTGCGCTTTTGAAAAATACATGACGATTTGTCCGACATCCTGCGGAATTAAATGTGCTGACGTATGCGGAGATGTGAACGGAGACGGTGATACCACGCCAGCCGATGCGTTGTGTATTTTCAACAAGTATCTCGGTAAACCGAGTTGTCTTGATTAAAGCGACAGGGTGGGCAACGTTTTTGCATTCACGTTCTTTATTACTTATCAATAAGGATAAAATGCGGATTTTGTTAAAAAAATCAGACTTGCCCACCATTTAAGAGCCATATCCTATCGTTACACGGTATCTACAAGGATTTTTTTTAGAAAGGATTCTAACTGTGCAAGGCAGATACATCTTGATTCAATTGATAATATTATTAAACAAGACGGCAAAACACAAATGCTGTCAGGTGCATCAGAAATCGGATTTTTTGGAAAAATCCGATTTCTTAAATTGCTTGAAAACAATGGCCGTGGTTAAAACCGGTATCTACAAGGATTTTTTTTAGAAAGGATTCTAACTGTGCCTGGCAAATAACACCTTGATTTGATTGATATTTATTCTTTAACAAGACGGCAAAACATAAATGCGGTCGAATGAATCAGTCAACTTTACCAAATTCTGGAAGTTTAGGAAAATTATTGCGAATCATTATTGTGCTGTTTTAATTCGGGGGATTTAATTTTTTTAACAGGGTTTTCCTGTCAATTTTTAAAATTCTAAGGGCTTTGGCCTTATTCCCGCCGGTTTGTTCGACAACGTCTCTGACATATTTTTTTGACATATCTTCCAGGCTGAGATTAAGGCGCTGATTACTGTAAACATTGAATTTCATCATGTCAGGAAAACTCACACTGTCGATATGATTCTTATCATTCATGATCAGACTTCGATGAATCAGATTTTCAAGCTCCCTGACATTGCCGGGCCAGGAATATTTTTTCAGAGCGCTGATGGCCTTTTCGGTAAATTCCGGTTCTGTTTTTTCAAGTTCTTCAGCGTATTTCAAGGCAAAATGTTTGGCAAGAAAAATAATATCATCCCCGCGATCCCTGAGTGGAGGGACATTGATATTGATAACATTCAAACGGAAAAACAGATCCTGGCGGAACTGACCTTTTTCAACCAGGTCTTCCAGATTTTTATTGGTTGCCGCGATAATTCTGACATCAATTTTTTTTGTCAGAGTTTCCCCGACCCGGCAAATTTCTTTCTCCTGTAAAACTCTGAGCAGTTTGGCCTGAAGTTCTGACGGCAATTCACTGATTTCATCTAAAAAAAGGCACCCTTTTTCAGCAGCCTGGAAAAATCCTTTTCTGTGTTGCACAGCGCCGGTGAAAGCTCCCTTTACATGGCCGAACAATTCGCTTTCAAAAAGGCTGACAGGTATGCCCGGGCAATTGACAGGAATAAAAGGATAAACAGACCTGGCCTTATGATTATAGTGAATCGCGCGAGCCACCAGCTCTTTACCTGTGCCGTTTTCTCCGGTTATCAAAACAGTCGCATCGTTCAGACAGGCTTTTTCAATCTTTGAATACATCTCAAGCATATTTTGAGATTGACCGATAATGCCGAACCGCGTCCAGGTGTCATCATATATCACATCCGGGTCTGTTTTTTTTTCTTTAAGCTTTTGAATACTCTTTTCCACCGCATCAAGAAGTTCCTTACCTGTGAACGGCTTGGTGATGTATTCATCAGCCCCTTCTTTCATGGCCGCCACAGCGCTGTCAATCGAGCCGTATCCTGTGAGCATGATAATACAGATATTTTGAAAATGATCGCGAACATATTTTATCAGTTCAAGACCGGTGTGTCGCGGCATTTTATAGTCAGTGATCAAAAGGTCAACAGCCTGCCTTGAAAGGATTTCGATGGCATCATTCACGCTGTGTGCCGTAAAGATATGAAACCCGGCCATTTCAAGATTTCTTTGAATCACTTCGCAAGTGATAATATTATCATCAACAATGAGAATCACTTCTTTGTCGTTCTGATCCGGCATCAAGTTCCCTCCAGGGGCAAGCATACTTCAAAAATCGTTCCTTTACCCGGCTCACTGCTGACTTTGATGTCTCCGCTATGGTTCCGGATAATTCCATAAACAACCGAAAGGCCTAACCCCGTGCCTTCGCCCACATCCTTTGTTGTAAAAAAGGGGATAAATGTTTTACTGATATTTTCACCCGATATCCCGATTCCGGTGTCTTCAACGGCCAAGACCGCGTTTTTGCTGTTCTTTCTTGTGGAGATTATCAATTTTCCGCCATTTCGCATTGCCTGAATCGCATTGACAGTCAAATTCGTGATGACCTGTTTGATTTGATTGGGATCGGCTGAGACGGTTATATTTTCAGCATATCGCCTTACAATTTCGATTCCTTCTTTGATACATCTTGCTTCTAAAAATGTGATGCTGTTGTCAATCACTTCATTAAGGTTTATTTTTTCTTTGGAGAGTGGGGATTGGCGGGAAAATTCCATTAATTTTTTTATGATTTCACGGGAATATATGACACAATCTTCAATTTTCCCAAGGTCTTTTTGCGCCTGATTCGGCATTTCAGGCAATTTCAGTGCCAGTTGAGCCAGACCGAGTATATTTCCCAACGGTTCGTTCAATTCGTGGGCGACCCCAGCGGCGAGCTGGCCAATGGTCGCCAGTCGGTCGGCATGCAAAAGCTGTTGCTTAATAAGTTTTCTGTTCTCATTATCGCGCTGCTTTTCCAGATAAAAACTGATGATATGAGCGATACCTTTCAGCAGGTTTCTCTCTTCAATCAAAAAAGGATTGTCAGCTTCCGAAGCCAGTCCGGGTTTGTAAAAAACTTCTATAGTCCCTGCAATCACAGTTTCTATAAAAATATTTTCACTTTGGACCGCTTCAGATTCAAAAAAACCGGATGAAAGATATTGATTATCTTTAAAAGTGATACGGGCGCAGGAATCTTTTGTATATTGCCATCCATGGGGGACAATACGGACAATTTTATCCAGCGCCGCATCTGTGTCATTTTCTATAACCACGCACTGGGCGACCTGATACAGACAGTTGAGTTCCTTTATTCTTTCTTCTTCATTGCGGCAGACCCTTTTATACTCATCATAAAAACGTTGCAGTTTCACATTTCGTTTTTGCAGTTTTTCAATGAGTTGCCGCTGTTCTTCAACTCGGTTATCTATGCTTTCCATTTAACGCTTTTTATCCGTTGTAATGTCGTTTCAGTCAGTTCCATACCGGAGATTCCGGTATGGAACTTAAAATGGAAAAATAATCTATATTCAACAAAAGTCAATCTATCAGGTCAAGCCCTGATCCAGCATAGCATCCGCCACACGCCGAAATCCGGCAACATTCGCCCCGAACACATAATTGCCTTTTTTGCCAAACTCACAGGATGTTTCATAGCATTGATCATGGATATGCTTCATCACCTGGTGGAGCCGCTTATCAACCTCGTCTTTGGTCCAGTTCATAAAATTGGCATTCTGCGCCATTTCAAAACAGGAACAGGCCACCCCTCCCGCATTGCATGCCTTTGCCGGGGCATAAAAAATATCCGCGTTTTCCAGAAATGCCATACCATCCAGGGTCACGGGAAGGTTGGCTCCCTCCACAAGGCATTTGACATTGTTGTTTACCAATGCTTTGGCATCATCAAGGTCAAGTTCATTTTGTGTCGCACAAGGAAATGCGATGTCGCACGGGATTATCCAGGGTCGTTTGTCAGGATAAAACTTCACCTTAAAACGATCAGCATAATCTTTGACAACATCATTTCCGCTTAACCTCAATTTCAACATATAATCGACTTTTTCGCCAGTGACACCGTCAGGATCATGGATAAATCCGTCCGGCCCCGAAAGGGTGATAACCTTGCCGCCAAGCTCATTGACTTTTTTCACAACCCCCCAGGCGACATTTCCAAAACCTGAAACCGTCACAACCTTGCCATCAATATTATCGTCTACATTTTTCAGCATTTCCTCCGCAAAATAAACCACACCATATCCTGTGGCTTCGGGTCTTAAATAACTTCCGCCCCATGAAATGCCTTTGCCAGTCAAAACGCCTTCAAACGATTTGGTCATTCGGCGGTACATTCCGAAAAGATACCCGATTTCCCGTGTTCCCACCCCGATATCACCTGCCGGAACGTCAGCGGATGCTCCGATATGCCTTGAAAGTTCCAACATGAAACTTTGACAAAAATTCATTATTTCATTATCAGACTTGCCTCGCGGGCTGAAATCGGATCCGCCTTTGCCGCCGCCTATAAGAAGGCCGGTCAATGCGTTTTTAAAAATCTGCTCAAATCCGAGACACTTGATAATGCTTAATGTGACCGAAGCATGGAATCGAAGCCCTCCTTTATAGGGGCCTAACACATTGTTAAACTCAACACGATGTCCTGTATTGACCTGAACCCGGCCCTGATCGTCTTTCCATGGCACCCTGAAACTGATTGTTCTGTCCGGTTCGACCAATTGTTCAAGTATCCGATTGTACCGATATTCGGGATCGGCATCCAAAACCGGAGTGATGGATTTAAACACTTCCGCCACGGATTGAATGTATTCCCTTTCCCAAGGATATTTTTCATTGAGCATTTCCAAAACGCTATTCGAATATGTGTTCATAAATTTTCTCCTATATATTATTTATATTTATATTATCTATATTCTTCACAATACAATACATCAGCATTTTTTTTTTGCAAATGACATATTTGAACATCTTCACAATTGCTGCAAATTCCTTTCGGTGTATTGTTTGTCGGATGTTCAGCCTTTTTAACGGCCCCGGCTATTCTGTTTCTTGATTCTGACGGATCAGCACATGTAAACTCTTCACAAAAAATGATGGGTTTGGTATGATTCACACGATAACCGCATTGATCCGCATTTAGACAATTGACACAAAGACCTGTTATTTGGATTTGTTCTTTCATAAGACCTCCTTTTTGATTTTTAATCATAGACACTCATATACAAAGCAATTTTCATGCCAGGTCTTTATGATTTCAGAATAACCTTATATTACAATAAGTTACAATATAATAATAGCTATCTCTATCAATCCGGAAGGCTGGAAATTTTCCATATATGGGAAATTTTCCATACCTTCTTTTCCATGTTATGGTTGCACAAGGCTTGAGGCAGGTTATGAATCATGTTTCCGAATATACAACACAGGATTCAGGTCATTCAGGTTTGAATGACCATATTGACGGTTTGCGGAATGTGCATGAATTCACCTACGTTGTCGCAGACAGCGCCTTGCACACTGAAGAGACATTGAAGGGACTTTCCGAAAACCTGATGTTTATTTCGCGGATACCCGAAACACTGACCGTGACAAAAGACATGCTGAAAAAAACCGATGCCACTCTGATGCACAGGATTGACGAAAATCACTAACGGTGGAAAGTTCCATATTCCAGCGCTCTCCGGCTTTTTATCACCTGAAAAAAGCAATATACTCAGGTACTCGGCTTTTGAGTGAAAGTCGCTAATATGTTGTAATTTTAAATAATATAACCAATATTACATGTGTATCATTATCGAATTTTTAAAGTTCAGGTGTCTTTCGGCGTCCTCCATATTTACCCTAATAATTAGAGAATTTCCTTTTCCCATCAACAAATATCTATCTATCTGAATTAGCATGATAAATAGAAAACACCGTTTTATTGAAACCCGTGCTGTCACGCTCTTTGCGAGGGATTTTTCAAACAGGCTCTTAGAATCAAGCCTGAATTAGACATCATGTTTTACTCATCACCTTTCACGTCCACCTCTCCTTTGCGCAACGTCCGCTCCCACTTCTTATCATCTTTGGAACTTATTATCCTTAAATAGATAGGAATTTTCCAGAGCATGAAAAACGGGGCTGCCAGCAGGCATTTCCAGATATAAAACGGCGCTTTTTTTAGCACCAACCCGGAAATGACATAAAACGGTATGATTAGAAACAAAATGAGCAGAACCGGCCACAGTTGGGGATGCATCATTCCGGTGGCTACGAAAAAAATAATTTGTCCAAAAATCAATAATGACAAAGGCGGTGTGACCAGCTCCATCAGGCTGTCTATCCACCGGACGCCGCCTTTGGTAAAAAAGGCTTTGAGCAAAGGCCATGCAAACATTTTAAGCATTTGAGAACGTCCGCCTTCCCATCGTTTACGCTGGGTTTCGGCCTGCTTGCGTTCCGTGGCCATTTCTCCGTAAACAATCGCATCCGGGTTGTAGTGTACTGAAATATCATCTAAAAGCAGGCGCATGGAAAATTCAATATCTTCCACAATCGAATGACACGGCCATCCGTAACGGGCGATAATTTCCGTTTTGAACGCCATACCATTGCCTCTGAGTCCGGCGGTTCCCCCAATCCGATTGCGGCCCGCCGGGCGCAAATGGTGAAATACGTTAAGCGCTGCTGATGCAAGGGCGGTGCGCCAGTTGTCTTCGGGGTTGGCAAACCCATAATATCCTTGAACCGCTTTGACGTTATCGCAGGAAAGGCTTGAAGCGATTTCAGATAGAAAAGCGGGATGAAGCAACGTGTCGGCATCGATAATAACAACCGCGTCAAATGCTTTGAATTCATCGCGATGAACGCTGAACAGCCAGTCCAGCGCCTGGCCCTTGCCCCGATTTTCCGTGTCGGTTCTTTCAAACACACACGCGCCGGCGGACTCGGCCAGGCTATCGGTGCCATCATCGCAATTATCAGCGATTACAAACGTGGTGATAAGTTCGGAAGGATGTTGGCTGTTTTGCACGCTGCGAACAGTTGTCGTGATTCCCAAAGATTCATTATGAGCCGGCACCACCACAGCCATTTTGACAGGTGATGAAGCTTTGGGGGTCGTTTTTTTGAATCCGTAGGCGGCAAGCGTCAAAATCAAGAGATAAACAGTTGATAGTGTAATGTATAACGCGCCGGCTAAAATAATAGCATTGATAATTATCATTAGTTGGTATCAATATGAAGTGTGAAACGTGAAACATGAAACATGAATTTGCGCATAAAGTTTCACGATAGATATTTTTCAAACAGAGCCGCCATTTCCTTGCAGTTTCTGTCCAAGTCATATTTTTTCTTTACTTTTTGGCGTCCTTGGAATCCCAATTCCATTCGTAAAGCGGGGTCTTTTATTAATTGTTCCATTCGGTCGGCAAGGCCGTCTGCATCTGAAGCCGGCACTAATATGCCATCCCGTTCATTGTCGATCAGTTCAGGGATACCGGTGATGCGGGTTGAGACGGCAACAATTTCTTTGGCCATGGCCTCCATCAGCACCACGGGAACGCCTTCAGCGAAACTGGCCAGAACGAACATATCCGCCCGATCATAATACTGATGCACATCATTTTGACCCACAGCGCCGGTAAAGGTCACACTTGCGGATACGCCCATATTTTGCGCCGCCAGTTCAAGTGAATCGCGATCTTCGCCATCGCCCACATACGTCAGATGCGCTTTAACACCCCGTTTTTGCAACTGTCCAAACGCTTCTAACAGGATATGCTGGCCTTTGGCGGGAACCAAACGGCCTACACATACGATTTCGGGGATTGTGTTGTGCGGTTCAGGGCGAGGTCTGAAAATATCGGGGTTGATCCCGCAACGCACAATCTGAAATTTCGACCACCGTTGAAAAGAGACCAAGCGTTTCAACTGGCTTTGGCAGAAATAACTGATACAGCGAACAAAAAGCGCCTTTTTTATTTTTTCCGCCAGAAGGTTAGGCGTAACATTATAAAAGACATCCGGCCCATGAACGGAAAGGCTGTATGAAATTGTTCCATAAGCGGCGGCGATCATGGCTACCGTGGCTGCCGGATTGGCAAAATGAACGTGGATATGATCGACATTTTTTTTATGCATCCAATCCAACAGAACACCGGCTTCGGCCAGATAACCGATGCCTTTCACCATTATACGCGCGCCATTTAGGGTATATTTGACCATCGCTCGGACCATCGCAAAATAATCAGTCGGAGAGCGCAATAACAGGCGCAGGTGATAACCAACCGCTTTAAACAAGGATGTCGATTTTATATAAAGAGTCGCATCCGCGTCCGCTTTTTCTGCGAAGGTCATAATATCCAGATTTTCGGGTTTGCGAATGGAAGCGGTTTTAACTTCAAAACCAAGTTCTCTGAGTGTAAGAATTTCACGGAAAATAAATGTATGCGATATGCCGGGATATTCGCTGGCCAGATATGCGATACTTTTTTTGTTTGAGTTGTTAGCGTTCATATATTGCTTTCTCGCAGGTATGCTTGTCTCCCGCATAAATTGAATTTTTAAGTGCCAGGCCATGAGTTTCCCAGCATCGCTCACGCCGGGTTTGCAACCCTGCCTTGAGCGGTGCGGGAAATACCTAAAAACCTAAAAATTTTTAGTCTGAATTTTTTTTATTTTCAAGTTTATGCAGATAATCTCTAATTTCCTCGATAGAAAGTCCAGCCAGACGATCCTCAAGTTTCAAACCAGCCAGACACTCCTCAAGTTTCAAACCGGCCAGACGATCTTCGAGTTTCAAACCGGCCAGACGCTCTTCAGGAGATAAAAGCGCGAGATAAGCATCTCCCAACATCTTACCCATTTCCATAACTCGCTCAGGTGTCAGTTCTTCCTGTTGCATAGAATCACCTCCTTTTGAAAACCATTTATTCCATAATCCCTGTGTAAGCCAATATAGCTTCATTGAAAATCTATCGATATGCTGACGGTTTAAGAGTTTGAAAGCTGCCCGTTTCTGACTTTTACGACTCGCAAAACATTTAAAATAGGCATTATGCGGTTGGTCTGACAAATCGTTAAGCATCAGCAGGGGGATAGATTGTAATAACGGATTGCCGCTTCGATACACACCATCTTTGTCAGTCGGAAAATAATCAAATCGTTTCAAAGTCGCTTTACGAGTGTTTTTAGAGCTGATCAGAAAGGTTTGCACCTGACGGTCTGACAAGTTTTTGGAACGTTTGTAAAAGAAATCGTATCCCACTGTTTGTCGAAATGCCGACAGATTAACCGATTCGGTATATTTAAATTCAATAAGGATATGGCCGGCCCGGCTGTCTCTCACACCGTCAGGTAAACGTTCTGACTGTTCCGCAGACCATTTGGTCTTTTCCCTTCTAAGCAACAGAATATCCGCTTCAGGCGGATCAGCCATCACAGGCAATTCAGTGGAAACATCAATTCCCACAGGAGTTAAAAGTTCCTCAAGCAATTTGCCAAGCAAGCGATGCCAACGTGTTTGCGGTGTTTCAGTCATTCTTAATCTTTTACTGTTTAAATGAATTGATTAAATTTTACCAGGGAATTTCCGGGGCTGTTTTACCCCAATGGGTATCCCTGATAGCGCGGAACCCGTGTTTGATCAACTCGGTGGATTCCTGGCGTTTGTAAAGACGATGCTCTCCTGGGCGCAGATTGACAAGAAAGCGCAAACAGTGCCATCCTATCTCCACGCCTGAATTGGCCAGCATCGAAAATAAGCCGTAATTTTTTTTGAAATAGAGGCATTCGCTACGCATTCGGAATTTCAAAACCTGGGCGCCGCCTTCATCAAATTTCAGGTCTTTGCGGGTTTTACTGCTGGCTCCGCCGATATGGATCACTTCGGCAGCAGGATTGAAAAAAGTTTTCCACCCCGCGCGATCAGCTCTGAGGCACAGATCGGTTTCTTCATAATAAAGATAAAAGCGATTATCCAAAAAGCCGATTTGCGACACCATTTCACGTCGATAAATGGTAAACGTTCCGGGAACCCAGTCCACTTCCATGACGCTGTTATGATCAAAATATTTAAAATCGCCTCTTCCGAAAATTTTTGAGGAAGGGTGTTTATCGCTAAGCCCGGAAATGGTGAATAATTTGTAAAGGCTGTTAGGGAACCTTCGGGCCGAAGGATCAAGGCTGCCATCCGGTTTGATCAAACGCGCGCCGCAAATACCGCATTCTGGATGATTTTCCATGAATCGCACCGAATTGCTGACGGTTCCCGGTTTGACATAAGCATCCGGATTCAGCAAAATGATGTAATCACCGGTCGCTTGTGCGTAAGCCATATTATTCGCTGCCGCAAATCCGGAATTAATCGGATTTTCGATAAGAATGACCTGTTGGAAATACTGTTTGACCATGTCCGCGGATTCATCGGATGAATTGTTGTCCACAACAAAAACTTCCAAATCAGACGAACCGGGATTCTGATACAGCGCTTCCAGGCATTTCTTTAAAATAGCGCGTGTATTAAAGCTGACGATGATAACTGAAATATTCATTAGCTAAAAGCTGTTTACCGCTGTTTGCACATCATCAAAAATTTCAAAAACAAGATGCAAACGAGTAAGCTCAAAAATAGCCCGCACCTGATTGTGAATCGAAGCGATTTTCAACTGGCCATTTGCTCTGCGCACTGAATTTAGAGAAGCCACGAGCGTCCCTAAGCCGGAACTGTCCATAAATTTAATCGCGCCCATATCAACCACCAAGTTAATCAGTTTCGCTTTGACTTGGCCGGTGATCGTATCTTTCACTTTTTTGGCGCTGTGTGCATCCAAGCGGCCCTCTAATTTGATTACACCGACATTGCCCATTTCTTTTACTGAAATTTCCATTTTATTATCCTTTATACACAGATTGAGCTATTAGCATTTTTTCAAGATGCCTCACTTAATCTTCAGTTTAGTATCATTAAAAAATAATTGCAAGTTTTCTTATTAAAATTTCGTATGAAGCTTAAAAGCGGTTTGCATTTGTCAACTCAAAGCGAAGTGTAAAAGTTCTTGCAATCTTTTTCAATGTATGGTTGCTTTATTAAAAGAATGGTAAACGGATTCTTTGGTAAGACGTTTGCTGATTTTCAAGCAACCACTGGCGTTATTATAGCTTATTTAGGAGGAAAGATGAATCTTGAAATCAAAAAAAAAGGCAAAGTGGCGGTTGTGAAATACATGGATACAAGGCTGGACACGTCTGTCATTCCGGCCTTTAAAGAACAAATTAACAACCTCATAGATGAAGGCAATCACTTCATTGTGCTGAATCTTTCCAAAGTGGGTTTTATGGATTCCAGCGGTCTTGGCTCTGTTGTTTCCATTCGGAAAAAGATCAGAGCGGAAGGAGATGGCGATCTCACTATCTGCGAATTGAAGAATAATGTTAAAGACCTTTTCAATTTAACTCGCATGGATCGTAAAATCAAAATATATACGAGTGAAGATGAAGCCGTGAAGGCACTCTCTTAAATATTATAGCGGGGAGGGGAAAAAAATGAGTTTGCTCAAAATTAAGTTTACTATTGAAAGCGTTTTGGAAAATATTGAATGGGTGTGTCATGCCGTAAAAGGCATATACTCCGAATATCCTTTTGAACAAAAAGAACCATGTTTACCTATTGATACGATTATTGCTGAAGCGGTGACCAATGCAATTAAGCATGCTTATAAAAACCAAGACGGACATGAAGTGGAAATTATTGTTGAAAAACTCGACAAAGGTATGGCATTCAAAGTCTGTGATTGGGGCGTTTCAATAAACCCTCAAGTGCTGATTGAAAAAGATGTGCCTGTGGCCTTTGAAGTCACTTCAAAGGGTATTGAGTTTAATATAAGCGCAACACGGCCTATTGAGGTTGACCCGTTAATGGTAAGCGGAAGAGGCCTCAATTGGATTTGTCTTTTTTTTGATGAAGTCACTTATTATACTGACGATAAAATGAACGTTCTTTACATGTTCAATTTTTTTACAACCCCTGACGAATTAAAGTAAATTAATGGCAAATTCAAATGAACTGCCCGCCATCGACTGCGTTATTATCGGCATTAATTCCGAGCATACCCTGGCGGATTGCATCAACAGTCTGAAAGCGGCCGATTATCCCCAAGCTAAGATCAATATCATTTATGTTGACGGCGGCTCAACCGATAATAGCATCGCTGTCGCTAAAAGTTTCGCGGATGTTCAAACCATTGCGCTGAACCCGGAATATCCCACGCCCGGGATTGGAAGAAACGCCGGCTGGCGTGCGGGTGATGCGCCTCTGGTTCATTTTTTCGATTCTGATGTGATAGTAGCTGAAACCTGGCTTAAAAGCGCCGTAAAGGAGATCAAAACGGGAATCGGCGCGGTTTCCGGAAGGTTGCAAGAGCGCTTCCCGGATGTATCGGCTTATAACTGGATTGCCGAACAGGAATGGAATTATCCGGCCGGTGAAGCCCAGGCATTTGGTGGCATTGCCATGCTGCGGCGTGAACTGCTGGAACAAACCGGCGGTTATGATGAAATTTTGGTGGGCGGCGAGGACCCTGAACTGGCTGTCAGAGCCAGATTGTCAGGCTGGAAAATTTTACACGTCACTGATCTCATGGCTTACCATGATATTGCGATGACCCGCTTGTCCCAGTACTGGAAAAGAACTTTCCGAACAGGATACGCTTACGCCGCCGTCACAGCCCGGCATTGGAAAAATGACCGGGGCTTTTGGATTCACGAACTTTTCAGAATAACGATTCGCGGCGGTTGTTTTATCTTTGCAATTCCTCTATCCATCGGATTGAGTGTTATTTCACTTTGGTTTTTTCTGCTTCCTTTGGCGAGCGCGCTGCTGCTGTTTTTTCCGAGACTGTTCAGGGTTGCCTACTTTATGCAGGACAAATCCATGAATCTGAAACAGGCGCGCCTATACGCCTGGCACTGCTCATTGATCGTAATTCCGGAATTTTGCGGTGCATTACGCTATTTTATCGGAACAGCTCTTTTCCGGAAACCGTTGCGTAATCTCTGACCGCTGTCTTCATCCACAATACCAAACGGAGTATACTTTTCCGTACATCCCATGTCGTGATCGACTGCCCGGTTATCACTCCGAGTTTCACCTCCGCGGCTATATTCGCCTGTTTTTACAGCAGCCTTGCAGTCCATGCTTATACGCTTGACATCTCCTCCGTCAATTCCCTTTCCATATTTTTTTGGGGTTCGGCTTTGACTGCCGGACGCTGCCGGTATCCATTTCGGTTAAGTGCGTCCGTCATTGTTCCAGGTGACGGCGATACTTCTTCTGGTAAGCCATGATTTCGTAATTGCGTCAGCGCTTCCTCCGCTGTCAACCGCGTGAATGATAACGTTGGCGGACCAAATATCTTTTCCGTTTGGCGAGGGCTTCCTTTACAATATTTGAGAGTCATTTCAGCCTGAAATGACCGTCGAGCAACACCCGGTATCTTTGATGCAGCCTTATTCAGGTCTTCAATATGGGATGATCCCTACGGAACTTTTAAGGAACTTTTCGATCTACTGACTATCGGTTATTGTTTCTTCTTTTTCTTTAGCTTATTTTGATGACTTCTTAACATTTTATTCAAATTTTCACTTTCAACGATCAGTTTGCGAAGCTCCTTCTCAAGATTGAAATTCAAATTATAAATTTTATCAGCATCTGATTCGATCTTTTTCGAGCTGGCAGATAGCTTTTTTTCATACGATTGAATTGCTTTTTTCGCATCAGAAGGCGCATATTTTTTCAATTTTATTCTGAAATCTTGCGTTTCTGTAATAATCTGTTTGCTTGTTTTGGCAAGTGCGTTAATTTGAGATCGTAGCATCTCAGTTGTGTTGGCAATGGTGTCTTTCTGAAGAGCCATTGTACGGATAAACTCGTTTAATGATTGTGCGTTTGCTTGCCACTGTTTTAAAGCGGTTTGGGAATTATCAATTAATCCTCGGAGTTTACTGAATGTCATCACAGAATCTGCATCCATACGGGTAACGATGATTGAAAAGTTCTGTAAATTTTTACGCATGTTTTGTATATTGGTAATTTCACTATCAAGCGTATTGAGTTTGTCTGTAAAACGTTCCGATTGCAGACTTAACATATTGCTATATTTGCTTAATTTATTTTCCACAGTGCTGATTTGTTTAACAGTGCCTTGGGTTGCTCGTGCGGCTTTATCCAAAATTGTATTGGCCGATTTTGCAGACTGGGCAAAATTTAAAGCATTGGCCCTCAGATTAATCGCCGCTTTACCAATCGTAGCAGAGGCTGATTGCAATTCTTCGGTGGCATGTTTAAATTCGCTTTTAAATGATTCCGGCAGATTTTTTTGGGATGTGACCAGCGCTCCCAAATCACGAGCGCTTTGGTTTAAAACAGACGTCGGCCCGGCGAGCTTTCTGACTTCTTCGGTTTTTAGCTGAATTTCTTTTCGAAGGCTGTCAACAGCATCCTTTAATTCAGTTCTGATTTCGGTGGCCGCTTTTCCATGTTCGATGAGTTCCATAGCCTTGGCCTGATCTTTTAACCATGTCAGACGTTTTGTTTTCAATGCCGCCAGTTCACCTTCAAGTCTGGGGAGTTCTTCGATTATGGCTTCCTTTTTACGAATCAGTTCAGGAAGCTGTTTTTGTAAAGATTGATATTGAACCAGATCGCGCGTCATTTTTTCTTTATCCGATTCAAACGCCATACGTTCTTGGTCCAAATGCATAATTTTCCATGCGGATATGCCCTGAAACAAAAGAATGATGACCACCAGTAAAACAAGAATCGTTCCGGAGATATCTGAAAAAATAAAGGCTGGTTTTTTTAGCGGATTGCTCATTGTGATATATAATAGTATCCTGATTCAATTTTGCTTTGCCCGGCATCATATCTGAAACTGCGAGCTTTGCATTCAGTTATTTTGGTGAAAACAAAACCAAGTTAATATCAAACCATATCATTATTAAACGATAAATAAAATACAAATATCATGGATACCGCAAATTTTCGGCCCCCTCATTTGACACCAAAATCGCTTTACTACTACAACTTGTAAATCCGTCCCCCACTTGGAAATCTGATTTTCAAGCGTTTTCTATAAAATTTTTCACTGTACAGGACAATTTTTAATAATACTGTTAATAACGGTATGAATTTATGGAAATTATTTGACATAAACATAGCTTTATGTTTTTTTCTTATGAAGTTGTGCAGTTTTTAACCATAAAGGAGGTAAACTTCATGTGCCAAATCGCAAAGCTGTTTCGAATTGAAAATTTCAGCTAACTTTGCGACCTGTTTCATGAAGTTTTCCTCCTAAATAGTAAAAAGTTAAATAATTTCATAAATGAGAAGCGCAAAGCGTTCAATATGTCAATGAT
>JAUCGF010000132.1 GCA_030378005.1 Desulfococcaceae bacterium HSG9
GAAACAGCGAACCGTCGACACAGATCAAAGGGCCGAAAACCGCAAGTTCGGGAACGGATTGCAAGCTGACAGTTAAAATCTGTCCTTGAAAAACAGCTTTGAAAAGCACCGGAGAAAATCTGTCGAAGGCTTCAATAAAAGCGGTGTATGATATCTGCTGTAAATTTAATTCCGGGGAGAGTGCTCCTTTGTTTAACAAAGAGCAGATAAACACTTTCGCACCAGGAATGCTTTTCCTTAAAAAATAAAATATTAACTGACGAAAGAAAGCTTTGAAACTGAGTTTTTCATTATGATGCGGTGTAAGCTTCAGGCTCTCCTCTTCGACTGAAGGCATAGCAGGTTCTAAAATTTTTTCAAAAACCGTATCGTTTTCATTTATATCATTTATCATGCTCTGTAATCCTCCTTTACGGATTAGGATATACAGATCATGAGGGGAGTGTCAAGAACTTTTCAATTTTTTATGAAATTGTCAGATATAATCAGGCATGATAATTGCATTTGCAATAATCATTCCGTTCTTTTCTGAAAAACTATACCATGTCGTTAAGCGTGATAATGACGATAATTATCCTATTTCATTCTTCTGACTATCGTACTTTCAAAAAATTTATACGGGCTTTATCATGGGATTTCATGGTAAAGCATTTCCTGATTCGGTCAGTTATAACCGCTTTATTGAATTGAAAGCGGCGGCGCTGATTCCTCTTTGCTGTTACTTAAATCAGAGAAAAGGCAGGGTGACAGGTATCACTTTTGCCGATTCCACTTCAATCTGAGTCGGTGATAACCGGAGAATCCCTTCACATAAAGTCAGTAGATCGAAAAGTTTCATAAAATACTGGCAAATGGGATATTTAATATGAAAATGTAGGCTGGGTTGAGGAACGAAACCCAGCATTAAAACTGGGAATAAGCTGGGTTTTGTTCCTCAACCCAGCCTACATGCTCCTTTTCGATCTACTGAAAGTATTTAAAAAATCAGCAAAGCGAGGTGAAAATTCAACAGGATGGTTTTACGGTTTCCAGCTCCATCTTATTATTAATGATCAGGGAGAACTCTCAGCTTTCTGATTAACCCCCGGCAATGTCGATGATCGCTGACCGGTTCCCGATATGACCACCGACATATCAGGCAGACTTTTCGGAGACCGGGGATATATTTCCTGAAAACTTTTCGATGTGCTGTTCTGTAACGATGTCCGGTTGATAACGAAAATCAGGAAAAACATGAAAAACTGACAGATGCCTGTCACAGACTGAATTTTACTTAGAAAAAGGGCTTTGATCGAAACAGTTGATGATCAGCTTAAAAATATCTCCCAGATTGAACATACCAGACATCGAAGCGTTACGAACTTCATGGTTAATATTGTCGCAGGCCTGACAGCTTATACCAGGCGACCGAAAAAGCCGTCTCTTAATCTCAGTCCGATTTCTAACAATTGCAGCTGATTGCAGTTTGATTTATGTCGAACTCACGTTAAATATGTTTCATTGATTCTATTCACAAGAGATTCATTGCCAAAATTTCTGGCCAACTCATAAACTGCGAGATAAATTAAAGTTAAGGTTGTTAATCGTTGTTGACCGTCAATGATTGTTAATTCACGTATTCCTGATGCCGAATAAACATCATCATGCACATAAACAATACTGCCTATGAAATGTGCATTCATTTTAGAAATTGTCCCAATCTCTAAAATGTCATCAAGTAGCTGTTTGCATTGCAAATGAGACCAATCATAATTCCTTTGATAAACCGGAATGACAAATTGAGTGTCGCTTTGAGATAAAAATCGATTTAAATTTATTTCATTTGCTTTCATGTTATTTTCTGCAAGATGCTAACCAGTTATCATCCGGTTTTTTTCGGCTAATATGAAATTTCACATATTAGCGGACTTGCGCCTTTATTTAATGATTCAGTGATTCATTGTCAGCACTACCAAAACTTAAATATCTAACTCAAGATTGATCATATCGCCCTTCTGGAAACCCAAACTGTTAAAAAAGTTCAAGAGATTCGGGTCACGCCGCTTTACAAAGGTGATGATGGTGTCAACACCTGCTTTCTTCAGGTTACTCGTCATTTCCGTGAACAGGGTTTTGGCGATGCCCTTTCTTTGAAAGGTCGGGTCAACGCCAATGGTGTCAATCCATCCGATATTTTCCGGAACGCCATATTCCCACCTGCTTACGCCGCCGATAATAAAACCGATCACCTTGCCATCTGATTCAGCGACCAGAGAGGAAATCTGCGAGCGTTTTCCCACCAACTCAAACTTCATTTCCCAATATTCGGGTCTTGGTTTACCCAGAACCTTGATGTCTATTTCAACTACCCGGTCAATATCCGCGGGAGCCATTGTTCGAATAACAGGTGTGCCGGAAGAACTTTTACTCATATTGCCCTCCTTTTTTGAATTTATCTAATCCAAATCCAGTTTGCCATGACATTTGTTGCATTGAACAGCGCCTCGAAATACTTTGTTGCCGCATTCGGGGCAAATATAGCGAGCTTCTTCGTCCTGAATCCATTTTTCTGTACCAACCTCGCGCCTGTACGGAACTGCGCGTAAAATAACTTTTTTCCCGACAGCCATGGGGAAATTATCAATATGCTCGCAGGGAAATTCCTCGCACCGATGGCATCCGGAATAGCCTTTTTCAGTAGCGCATTCTCGGATTGAACACTGTTGGCAATGGAAAAAACGGTCATCAGACAGGCATCCCTGACACCGAATATCTTCCGCCGTAAGATTTTCACAGCCAGGAAGGGCTCCTTTGCCCGGGACTTTTCCCTTGTAAAGATTCGCCAACCCTTGCTTGAATTTGTCGTTATTGTCGCGGTGCGCAATGTGAATGGCGCATACTCCGCAGTAAAGGCCGCATGGTGAAACAAAATCGGGATTTATCTTCATATCTAAATTCCTTAATTATAAACCATGTTTACGCCATATTATCAGCAACAAGTTCAGCGATATCCAATGTCTTGATTTCCTCTTCTTTACCGAGGTCTTTCATACCATCTTCGAGCATGGTTAAGCAGAACGGGCAACCTACGGCCACATTCGATGCCTTCTGTTCGACGATTTCTTCGGCCCGTTCCAGGTTGATTCTTTTGCCAATGGTCTCTTCCATCCACATTCTTCCCCCGCCGGCACCGCAACAAAAACTTTCCCGGCCATGTCGGTCGAGTTCTTTGAGTCCGTCTTTTGACATAGACTGCAAAATTGATCTGGGTTGGTCATAAACCGAATTGTAGCGCCCCAAATAGCAGGGATCGTGGTATGTCAGAGAACCTTGAAAAGATTTGTTTAAGGTTATTTTGCCTGTTTTTATAAGCTGTTCAATGAACTCGGTATGATGGATGACTTCGTAATTTCCACCCATTTGCGGATATTCATGCTTCAGTGTGTTGAGACAATGGGGGCATGCTGCGATAATTTTTTTAACCTTGTAATTGTTCAGGGTTTCGATATTTTCCTGAGCTGTCATTTGGTACAACATCTCATTGCCTGCACGTCTGGCAAAATCTCCGGTACATTTTTCTTCCTTACCGAGGATTGCGAAGTTCACACCGGCTTTTTGCAGGATTTTGATAAGGCTGACAGATACTTTTTTGGCTCGATCATCAAACGAACCGGCGCATCCGACCCAGAGTAAATAATCGACATCAGCGTCATCCGCCATTTTTTTAACATCCAGCCCGTCAGCCCAATCGGCGCGTTGATCATACCCAATTCCCCAGGGATTGCCGTTGCGCTCAAGCCCTTTAAGAGCCGTGTTCAGCTCTTGGGGATAAACTCCGGCCATCAAGGTCTGGCCCTGCCGCATGGCCATGATGCGAGGAATATGTTCGATAGTCACCGGGCAAACTTCTTCACAGGCGCGGCAGGTGGTGCAGGCCCAAAGCGTGTCTTCGGCGATCACATCACCGATAAGTTGTTTTTCGCTATTAAGCTCCATCATTTCCGCTTTGATTTTATCAATCTGCTCCGGGTCACCGTCTAATTTGATGCCAGCAGATAACTCCGCTCTTTTGATAATATTATCCGCATTATCTGATAATTCTGATTTCAGCTTATCATTGAAGTCATGTAAATTTAACGGTTTGTCAGTGGTGTAAGCAGGGCAGACTTCTTTGCACCGGCCGCACTCGGTGCAGGTGTAAAGATCCAATCCCTGTTTCCAGTTAAGTTGATGAATGTGATTGATTCCCAGTGATTCATCTTCCCAGACCGATTCATCTTCCAAATCCAGAAGTTCAGTTTTTTCATGGGGATATCCCAAGCTCTTTAGAAACACATTGGGAAGTGCAGTGATGACATGAAAGTGTTTTCCCAAAGGCAGGAGATTAAGAAAAGTCAATTGGGTGATTACATGTAGCCAGAACATACCGACCATGATTATGTTGATGGTATCAGCGCTCATCCAGGATATGAGAGTGCCTGCCACAACCGAAAAAGGTGTCCAGAGAAACTCACAGCCATACTGCGGATTATTAAAAAAATGAAGTTGCTCCGGGTTATTATGCAGCATAATCAAGTTATACCGGGCGCCATCGTACAAGAGATCGGAAATCATTAAAATTCCAATCATGCCCAAAACAAGATACGCTTCCCACGTATTGTGCAGCCGTTCCGGTTTAAGAAGCAGTCGGCGATAGCCGGCGTAACAGACCGCCGCTAAAACGATTGCTTCCATGATGTCTTTCAGGGCGATATAAAAATACCCTAAGATAAAATTATCGCCCAAAAAAGGCAGATGGCAACCTTTTACAAATCCTTCTCCATATATATTCAGGCTGCGGATTAACAGAACACAGAAGCCCCAGAAAATTAATGCGTGCATTAACCCTGAGGCGCGCTCTTTTTGCCTTCCTACCAGGCGTTTCTGGCCAAATGCTATAATCACCAGATTTTTAATTCGTTCTTTGATATGATTGGCTCGATCTGTAGGTTCAAGCGCCATCAGCAATAAAATTTTATGATACATGGTGCGGCCGAAAAGTGTCAGGCCGACAACTATCAGTAAAGACATTAAAAGGGGATTCATTAGTACCTCATCTATTTAAATAGTAAATTAAAAATCATAAATAAATTACAAACAAAATACAAAATCAATAAAATGGTTCCTTCAAGTATTACCACATTTTAACGATTGATGCAGCTCCCGGACTTCTTCCGACGTCAGTCCTGTTGCTTGTGCGATTTGCTCCAAGGTCAGCACATTAAACGAAAGAAGGTTTTTAGCTGTTTTTGTTGCTTTTTTCAGACTGCCTTCTATTTTACCTTCTATTTTACCTTCTATTTTACCTTCTATTCTGCCTTTTTTTATACCTTTTTCCATACCGATTCTCTCGGCAGTTGTGACATATCGCATCTTCTCTTCCTCTTCAAATTCCATGATTTTCGGAGATTCAGGCATTACCACATTTTAACGATTTATGTAACTCACGGACTTCCTCCGGTGTCAGCCCCGTTGCTTGTGCGATTTGCTCCAAGGTCAGCACATTAAACGAAAGAAGGTTCTTAGCTGTTTTTGTTGCTTTTTTCAGACTGCCTTCTATTTCACCTTCTATTTTGCCTTCTATTTTGCCTTCCGTTCTGCCTTCCATTCTGCCCTTTTTTATGCCTTTTTCCATACCGATTCTCTCGGCAGTTGTGACATATCGCATCTTTTCTTCCTCCTCAAATTCCATGATTTCCTGATGATATGCGTCTTCCAGTTCTATCGGCAGCAGCATTATCCAGTCAATAAAACGGTACAGATTTATAATATCCTGCTTTTCAAAACCACGCCTGTAAAGATTTTTTGTCAGTTCCGTTTTCCACCATTTCCGGGTGCTGTCATCGTCCTTTGTCTCCATGGTTTTCAGATGTGCCATGACAACGACGGCAAAGGGGTTGTCCGACTTTTCCAGTTTTTCCCATTTTGCCCTGTATTCCAGAATTTTGACAATCGGAAAACGAAATACGGTCAGACATCCCCACAGCTTGTCAAGGTAAACCGAGGCATACCAATCCGGATTGTCATCCGCAAGCACGGCAAGACTTACGGCAGTACGCTTGTAAAGATCACGGATGCGGTAATTGTAAATAAAAGTTCTCTCTGGAAAACCTGTTTCCTTCTGAGCCTGAATTTCCACATGCGTCATCACCCAAGTTTCATCCCCGTTTTTCTTCCGCACCCGGAACAGCCTATCTGCAAAGCGTTGTCCCGTCTCAGCTTCCCGAATTATCTGCCGAAGTTCCTTGTCCGCGGCTTGATAGCCCGCTGTCCAGTCAATTTCCTTTGAAATCTTCGGGAAAAAGAACTGCATAAACTGTTCAAAATATTCACCCAGTATATCTTTCCACGGGCTGTCATAATCGTCACGTTTTGGTAAAATATGGTTTCTCCTTCAAAATACTAACTTCTGATTTTCTTGATCTCTTCGCGTAGAATCGGAACCACCTCGAACAGGTCTCCGACGATTCCATAGTCAGCCACATTGAAGATAGGAGATTCCGGGTCTTTATTCACCGCCAAAATCACTTTTGAGCCGGTCATTCCGGCAAGGTGCTGAATGGCTCCGGAGATACCGATTGCCATATAAAGAGTGGGTGCCACGATTTTTCCGGTTTGCCCGACTTGCTTATTATGGGCCATGAAACCGCCATCCACCATGGCGCGGGAAGAGCCAAAACCGGCGCTCAAATCGTCAGCCAGTTCTTTCACAAGATCGACGCCGGCCTGATCCTTCGCGCCTCGTCCTACTGAGATGACGACATCGGCATCGGCAAGATCGATTTCACCGCTTGCGTCTGTCAGGATTTCTTTGATAACAGCTTTCAAATCGGCTGCCGGAATTGACAGCTTGACAACGTTTTCGGTTCCTGTGATTCCTTCCGCAGCTTCAAACGCGCCCGCTCTGACAACTGCCACTAATTGTTCGGTGTTGATTTTAACGCGCTGCATCACTTTGTTTGTGATGGCCGGTCTGATGACTTCGATTTGATCACCTTCCAGTATCACGTCGGTAATTTCGGTGGCACATGCGGCATCCAATTGAGCGGCAACCCTTGGGGCGACGGCTTTGCCGTTTTCGGAAAAAGCGAACCAAATCAGATTGGCGCCAAATTGTTTGGCCGCATCCACGACACAGGAAGCGTAAGGGCCGGCCGAAAACAGTTCAAGACCGGGATCGTCCGCGATGTATTGTGTATCTGACCCCGCATTTACCAAATCGGGGGTTAGAGATTCGATATTACTGCCAATCGCTGCCACTGCTGTTTCTGCGCCGATAGCTTTGGCTTTTGATAAAAGTTCGGCTGTGCCACCTTTGAGCATACCTTGTTTGATGTCTGCAATTACGAGTACTTTAGCCATGATATTGATTTCCTTGTATGTTTCCGGTTAATGTCTGATGATAGTTTGAACTTGTTATATTACTTTAGCTTCATTCGCCAAAAGAGCGACGACCTGAGCGGTGATTTCGGCAGCATCGCCTTCAAATTTCTGCCCGCTCTTACGCGATTCCGATGCCATAAATTCAGCAATTTCCGATTTAGGCGCAGCGGCTCCGATTTCATCAGATGAAGTTCCCAGGGCTGCCAGATCCATTGTCTTGATTTTCTTTCTCTTGGCCATCATAATGCCGCGCATTTGGGGCAGCCGCGGTTCATTAATGCTGACATCAACCGCAATCACAGCAGGCAACGCAAGTTCTATGATTTCGGTTCCGGCATCACCAGATCGGGAGACTTTGATGTGTTGGTCGTCTGTCACTTCCAAGTCAATCACATTACTGACGCACGGCAATCCCAAATATTCCGCCAAAATAATTCCGGTTTGGCCGCTATCGGTATCCTGGGATTGCTTACCGGTGATAATGAGATCATAGTCGCCTTTTTCATAAACCTTTTGCAACACTTTGGCGTAGATCGATGAATCCGCCTTGGTAAGTGCCGGGTCATCAATATGAATTCCATTTTCAATTCCCATGGCATAGCATCTGCGAATCATATCGGTGCAGTCTCCGCCGCCGATGCTCACCAACGTCGTTTCCGCACCGTTATTTTCCTTGAGTCGGACAGAGGTTTCCACCGCGTTTTCATCCCAGGCATTAATAACATATTGCAGCCCGTCTTCAACAATGGCACCATCCTTCACATGCATGTTCAATTCCACATCAACCACTTTTTTTACTGTTGTGAGAATTTTCAAATCATCCTCCTAATTTATTGTTTCTCAGTTCGGTTGTTTTCGGTAAATTTTACCGGGTTCTATTCTCTTACGATACGGTTTTCGCCACATACTATTATTAATTCAGATTTCCCTGCCGGAAAGGCCAGCGTCATATTAAGTGACCGCCCCATTTCAGCGGCAAGGGATGTCGGTCTTGAGTTGCCGATCATCACTGGCAGACGCGCTCTGGCAGCTTTTTGAATCAATTCATAACTTATCCTTGAAGATAGAACCAGAACGCTGGCGTTAAACAGCTTTCTGGCCATAAAGGCTTTCCCGATTGCCTTATCAAGCGCGTTGTGTCGGCCTACATCTTCGGCAAAAGAGATCATTTCCAGCCGTTCGTCAAATATGATTGCAGCGTGTGAACCTCTGGTTCTTTGGTAGTATTTCTGGTTTTCGGAAAGCCCGTTAATGCAATCTGAAATACGGTCAATTTCAACCTCAAAGCCATTTTCCGCCGGAGTCAGTATCTGATAAAGGTCCTTAATCATCTCCTTACCGCATATACCGCAACTTGTTTGACTGACAAACCCCCTTCTGTCAAGAAGATTATGAATTTTTTCACGCCTTTCAGGTTTGAGCCGGATATCAATAACATTGGGATCAAGGTCTTTACAATATCCTATGGTCAGGAAATCGTCCGGAGAGTCCGCAATGCCCTCCCCAAGACAGAATCCTGCCGCATGAAACAACTCTTCGCCGGGGGTTCTCATAACCACAGTATAAGGTTTATCATCAATACGAATCAAAAGAGGTTCCTCTCCGATCAATTCGATAGAACTTGTCCGGCAGGCATCTTTTTTGCACCGAAGCACTTGATAAAATTCAGTGTTTTTTCCTGTACTCAATTGTTTTCACTCCTTTTGGTTAAACCCCGGAATAAATCAGCTCAATCCAGCGGTCACTCTTGAAAATTCCATCATCCCAAGCCGCTTCAAGATCGGCCAGAGGTTTGGCGGCGGCGGCCTCTTGGGCGGTTTTTCCTTCCGCTTTAAGCTTTCGTAATCGTTCATAAGCGGTCTTGAGCATCTGGTGGTAATCAGCTAACTGTTTTTTATCACTTAAAGGGCCGTGTCCCGGAATAATTTTCGTTTTGTCATCAGCCAGGGATAAAACCATACCCACGGCTTTAATCATCCCTTTAAGGGAACCGCCATGGTTCACATCAATAAATGGATAGAAACCATTGAAAAAGAAATCACCGGCGTGGATCACATTGGCCATTTTAAAATAGATAAAACTGTCACCATCGGTGTGGGCGTGAGGCACATGGGTAGCCCGGACGCTGTCTCCATTAAGATGAAAACTGATATCCTCAGAAAATGTCACAACAGGCAAGCCTTCCCGGGAAAGACCGGCCTGCTTCATATTGAATGCCTTGATAAAGGAGCCGTTGATCAGGCGATCTCGCACGTTATCGTGAGAGAAAATCAAGGTTCCTCCTTTGCCCAGCTTCTCGTTTCCGCCTGTGTGGTCGCCGTGGTAGTGCGTATTGATCATAAATTTAGGGTGACTGCCGCCGACCGATTTGATGCCCTCCACAATTTTTTCTGTCAGAGGAGCGAACTGATCGTCAATTAAAAATGTCCCATCCTCACCGATAAACACGCCGATATTGCCGCCTTTTCCCGGAATCATGTATATCTTTTCAGCAACCGGGACAAGGACAATTTTTTCGTCGGCCGATTGTCCGGGTGTTGCATAAGACATGAAACCTGCGATCAAAACATATAACACTAATAAATTTTTACCTTTCATTTCTTACCTCCTTCTAAAGTTAAATTATGTTTAAATACGAAAAATTATGTCCGTTTTATAATCTTCTTGAGTTCGGCTTAACTTCTAAAATATAACTCAGTATCCCTCCATGCCCTGATTTTGTCGATTCAACAGCAGCGTAGCAGCGACGATCCTTTTCCGACAGACTGTTATAAAAATTACGCATTTACTTTTCAATTTCCGAGGGTAAGCTTTTATTTTCATAGCTTGGAGAATAACCTGAATCATTCAAATATGCCAACAATTTATATTAAATTTTGTGTAGGCTCTATATACGTTATCTCTCCATGCTCTGATTTTGTCACTTCAACAGCAGCGTAGCGGCGACGATCCTTTCCGACAGACTGTTATAAAAATTACGCATTTTTTGGCTTCGGCCATCAACTTAAATAAAAGCGAAGATTTACCGATGCGAAGGAGTTTTTAAAACCATCAGCATTAGTGCAATGACAGTTGCAAAAATTGATCATCAGGTATTCTTTTTGAATACCGCTTTTTTGAGGAACGACGATCAGATGCCCTTGTTCAGGCAATCCCTCTTTTAATATCGAATGCCGTATGCGATTGAATTCATCCAAACCATATCTGAAAATGCTAACCGCTTTTCGGCCATGCTTTTTTATTTTGAATGACAGTGAGAGTAAAAAAAATATCAATTCATGTACTCAGCGCACCAGCATCAAGCGCACATCCATAACATTTGTACCGGTTGGACCTGTCATCAGCAAATCACCCGTCTTTTTGAAAAAAGAATAGGCATCATTATTTGATAAATAGCGTAATGCAGGCGCATTAACCGCTTCGCCGCGTTTCACCGTCAAAGGATCAACGATAGCGCCGGCCGCATCGGTGGGGCCATCATCGCCATCCGTGCCGCCACTGAGAATCGCCACCCGCGCGGGCAGTTCCGTAATGTCTAAAGCCGCAGCCAGGCAAAATTCCTGATTGCGTCCACCGCGCCCTTGGCCTTGAAGTGTAACTGTGGTTTCACCGCCTGAGATGATACACGCTGGCGGTGTAATCGGATGGCCGGTCTTGATAATCTCTTTGGCAATGGCGCTATGCGCACGCGCAACCTCTTTAGTTTCACCTTCTATCATAGATGACAAAATCAGAGTGTTATAACCGAGACGGATGGCCTGTTCCCGGGCTGCTTCCAGCGCTAAAATATTGCTTCCGATAATATAATGATAAACCTTCTCAAATTCGGCCGCGCCCGGTTTGGGTGTTTCCGCGATTTTGCCATTAAAGCCGTCAGTTAAGTGGGTTTTAATTGTTTCAGGAATGTTGTGTAAGTGGTATTTATCTAAAATATCAAGTGCCTGCTGATAAGTGGAACAATTGGGTGTAAACGGTCCGGAAGCGATAACATCCGTTTTATCGCCCACAACATCCGATAACATCAGATTGACCACCGTGGCCGGATGCGCCGTCCGTGCCATCAGACCGCCTTTAGCTGCGGATATATGCTTTCTTAACGTGTTAATTTCATCAATACCGGCTCCGCAAGCAAGCAGGCGGCGCGTCAGTTCCTGTTTCTCGGCGAGTATGATATTTGAGCATGGCTTCACAAGCAAGGCCGAACCGCCTCCTGAAATGAGCGAAAACAATAGATCGTCAGCATTCGCGGATTCTAAGAGTTGAAGAATCTGAGCGGTTCCCTGTACACCGTTTTTATCCGGCAACGGGTGTCCCGCTTCAACAATTCGGGTGAATTTGAGCGGTTGCGTAAAGCCGTACTTGACATTGATCAAACCGCTATGAATGCGATTTCCCAACAATTCCTCTATTGCCCTGGCCATCGCGGCTGTGGCCTTGCCGCCACCCATCAGGAAAATCCGTTCATATTGATTTAAATCAAGCGTAACTGTATCGGCTTGTGAGCGTCCTAAAATAAGTTTGGCACCATCTGTGCGCACAAATCGCTTGACCGCTTTTTGCGGATTCACCGCTGCCACAGCACTGTTAAAAATGGCCGCCGCTTCGGAGCGCATCTGGCCTAACAGGTTGTCAACGACGCTGTTTTCTTTCTTCATTATTGTTTTCATTGACTTTTTATCATCGCCTTATTTATAAAGGGATGTCTGCACCAAAACAACGCAAAGAAAGCGTAGTAGAAGGTGTGAGTGTAATTTTGTTTTAATAGGGTGAAGAATAAATCCCTACCATTGAGAATTCTTATATTAACGTAAGTTCGACTTACCATCCAAATTTGTAATAAAATGCTTTTTACAATTATGATTCCCGTCCATTGGGGCGAAAAATTTCATTAAAAAATACCATGATTATTCGGAAATTGCAATAAATATGATTCATCACTTACGAATTAAAGGTTGCATTTGATTGTGTAAATCGGTTATTTTCCATATAAAACATGGAAAGACAAAATGGGGTAAAATGCAAAAATGTATTAACTGCGGTTGTGGGTTTATTATTTTATTTTTTTTGATTTCTTATTCAGCGTGGGCGCATTATGGTATGGTTATTCCATCCGATTCTATGGTGATGCAGGGAGAAGGCAAAACCGTAACCTTGCTGCTTTCATTTTCGCATCTGCAATAAATATGATTCATCACTTACAAATTAAAGGTTGCATTTGATTGTGTAAATCGGTTATTTTCCATATAAAACATGGAAAGATAAAAGGGGGGTGAAATGCAAAAGTATATTAGCGGCGGTTGTGGGTTTATTATTTTATTTTTTTCGATTTCTTATTCAGCGTGGGCGCATTATGGTATGGTTATTCCATCCGATTCTATGGTGATGCAGGGAGAAGACAAGACCGTAACCTTGCTGCTTTCATTTTCGCATCCGTTTGAAAGGCACGGTATGGAACTGGTTAAACCCAAAATTTTTAACGTAGCTACCGGCGGCAACATGAAAAATTTGCTAGACGGATTGAAAGCGGTCAAAATAATGGGCGGTAAGGGTTGGCAAACAAATTATAAAATGCAACGTCCCGGTGTTTACATTTTTATTATGGAGCCTGAGCCGTATTGGGAACCGGCTGAAAACCGTTTTATCATTCATTATACCAAAACGGTTGTAGCGGCCTTTGGTGATGATGAGGGATGGGATACCGAAAGCGGCCTGAAAACCGAAATCGTTCCTTTGACCAAACCTTTCGGGCTTTACACAGGCAACGTGTTTCAGGGAATTGTAAAGCTGAATGGCCGGCCAGTTCCTTACGTTCAGGTAGAGATCGAATATTATAATGCTGACGGCCTGTCCGAAGCACCGACAGATTATATGGTTACTCAGTCTGTCAAGGCTGACGGCAATGGTGTTTTCACTTATGCTGCTCCCAAAGATGGATGGTGGGGATTTGCGGCTTTAAATTCCGCCGATTTTAAATTGAAACATAACGGCCAGGATAAAGACGTGGAACTGGGTGCAGTGATATGGGTTCAATTTCATAATTGGAAAATGAAATAACCAGTTTCAACGTCTCATTGATGATGCTTCAAAAAAGTTGCTGTCCAATCGTCCTTAATATTATCGGAGCCGTCAATCCATAAGTTTTCATGCTTATCGTCGTGGATACCCGGAGTTATTGTCATTTCCATATTAATATTCGGGTATTCCCAACGCTTGAGCATTTAGAACACTAGGTGCCGCCGCAGGCGCGGTTCCCTCAAGAAATGGAGTAATATCCGGTTTTTGCCAAGCGGGACAGCCCATTAAAAGGGCTGATACGTTAGCGGCCGCCAGGGTGGCCATACCTTGGCGTGTCCAGCTCGTTGCAGATGCAATATGGGGAACAATAACGACGTTATTTAGATGGGTCAATCCCGGCTGCATAGCCGGTTCCTCTTCAAATACGTCCAAAGCGGCGCGAAAATCAGGATTTTTCAGACAATGGGCCACCAAGGCGGCTTCGTCAATCACCGGTCCGCGGCTTGTATTTATCAAAAGCGCATCAGGTTTCATCATTGCCAGGCGTTCAGCGTTGATCAAATGGTGGGTTGTATCATCTAACACGGTATGGACGCTGACGCAGTCGGCTTCTTGCAACAATTCTTCGAGTGTGGCTGCTCGTTTGCAGGTTACAGGCGCCAGGCCCTGTGATTTGAGAAATTCACTGTAAGCGCTGACATATTTTTCCAGATCGCTGGCAGCACACGGATCATAGTAAATCAGATTCATTTTATGGCCTTCGACCATCATACGCGCGTATGCCGCGCCAATGCGGCCGGCACCGATAACTCCGACGGTTTGGCGCCATAAAAGCGAACCTAAAAAAAGTGTGGGCAGCCATCCCTTGTAATGTCCGCCGCGCAGAAATCTTTCAGATTCCCCCACGCGCCGCGCCGCCGCAAAGGTCAAAGCCACCGCCATTTCAGCCGTGGTTTCGGTGAGTACTCCGGGTGTGTTGCCCACCGGGATCCCATGAGCGGTAGCGGCGTCAATGTCCACATTGTTATAACCTACGGCGTAATTGCTGTAGGCGCGGCCGCCGGCCGCTTTTAGCGCTGCGAACAGTTCATTTCCCCAAGTTTCCGTCAACTGGCCGATGGCAGCATCACATTGCGCACCCATAGCTGTTTTAATTTCCAGCGTACTTAATACTTCCGCAGATGTGCAAATTTCAACACGGCAATCCGCGGCAGTCAGAATTTCCAGCCATCGTTCGCCAGGCAACTCTTTGGTAACAATGACGCGCTGGTGTCCTGAAGAATTATGAATACGCCATTTTGCAGATTCCATGATAAACACCTCTTTAGAACTTTTTGAAGGTAAATCAGCTTGAATGTCAAATTGGAATCAGTCCGCACCTGTGGTGATGTCTTATAAATTAATCTGAAACCATTTCATCCATTAAAGACTGACGATATTTTTTAAGAGATTTCTGATAAAAAATGCCCAATTGTTTCAATGCCACTCCCCAGCTATTCAACGCTTCTTTATGATTTGGATGATATTGTAATGCATCTTCATATTTGATAATAGCGTCCTGATGGCGTTCCAATGCGTTTAATGCCATTCCCCAGTTGTACAAAATATCAGCGTCATGCGGTTTGAATTTAACAGCTTTGCGGTAGTTGTCGATTGCCGCCTGATACTGGCCGAGTTTTTTTAATGCCACTCCCCAGTTATTCAAGGCACTGGCATGATCCGGCTGAAGTCTGACAGACTCTTTATATTTGGCGATGGCGTCTTTATAGTGACCCAACGCATTTAACGTTACGCCCCAATTGAACCAGATATCGGCATGGCCGGCATTGGCTTGTACGGCCTTTTTGTATTTATCAATGGCATCTTCATAGCGGCCCTGCATATTTAAAACCACGCCCCAATTACTCCAGGCATTGGCATCATCAGGATTATATTTAATTGCTGCCTGAAATTTATCTGCCGCTTCGTTTAAACGGTTTAATTTATTTAAGGCCGCTCCCTGATTATTCAAAATGTCCGCCCGTTGCGGTTCTATATGCAGCGCCTTTTCATATTTGGCTATGGCCTGATCATAATGCCCGGCTTTGTTTAAGACAACGCCCCAGGCGTTCCAGGAATCGGCATGATCAGGATTTTTTTTTATAGCAGTCTCAAATTTTTGAATGGCGTTGTTATATTTTCCGGTTTTACCTAAAAGGATTCCCCAATTGCACCAGGCATAATAAAATTCGGGATTCGCTTCGGTTGATCGTTTATAAGCTTCACCAGATTGTTCATATTTTTGCGTAAGATAGTATATATTGCCGATATAAAACCAATTTTGGGATTTATCAGCACCGCTCTTTTCTCCCTGTTTTTTTAATAGATGGATAGCGTCTTCATACCGTTTTTCCATAAATGCCAGAAGACCCTGATCAAATTCGGAGCCTTGGCGGAGATAATTGGTCAGTTTTGTGAATGTAATATCTTTTTTGCGGGCAAGTTCTTTGAACTTGGCAGGTTGCGGCGGCGGTTCTATGGACGCCAGCGTGTGCATCACTTCATTGACCAGTTTTTCAAGGCTAAGTTGATAGCTTTTTCCCACCACGGCAATGATGCCTAAGATGATTAACAAAATGCCAAAGATGATGCGATAACGCCGATACATCGCGGCCGCAAGGCCGAATCCGAACATTAACACAACTATTGCTGTCCAGTTTACCATTATGAAAAGTCAGAAGGCTATGCCTCCGGTCTCAGGTTTTGAGGCAGATCCTATTCCGTTTGTTTAAGAAATCAGGTTTTTGCAAAAACCTGATTTCTTAAATAGCGGTGAACAAAATATTCTTGCTACTGATTTATTCTTTCGTCTTCGGAGTCTGTGGTGCGGGCGTTTTCTCGGTAAGCAAACCTTTGACAAGATTGCTGTCACCTAAAATGGCCGCCGCACCTTCCAAGCCATTGCCGCTTCCGGATACCAGCACTCGGGGAACTTTAACAATATCCGGATTTTCAACCGCCGCACGCAGAATTTTTTCTAAAGCGGCCAACTGCATCACTCGATCTTCTCCGAGTACATCCACCTGGGCTTTCTGGCCAGTGGCAATTTCCATGAGTTTAAGTTTTTCACCCTCACCTTGTAATTGCGACGCCTGTTTATTTTTTTTGGCAATTTCGACGCGGATTTCGGATTCCACCAGTTCAGGCTGTTGATTGGCCGTAGCGCGTGCTTTTTCGGTACGAATCCGCTGGTCCTGGGCGTCTTTTTCTTTTTTAAAAGTTTCTTCCAACTGACCCGCCAACTGTTCACGCAAACGTGCTACCAAAAGTTCGGGCGGAACAACCGAATCCACGAGACGCACATCTTTAATGGTGATGCCCGCTTTACGACCTTCAGGGACAACGGCTGTTTCAATCCTTTGCTCTACCATCGGCCGGTTTTCATCAATTAAACTGAGTACTTTTTCAGCCGCACAAATATTGCGCACAACAGATCGTATCGAAGGGGTCACCACTTTATCTTCAGCCGCTGAAAGCGAACCGACTGAAGCCACCAAAAAAGGCGCATCTTTGGGTTCAACCTGAACCTGGATACGCAGTTCCTGCGGCACCAACCAACCTTCCATACGGGTGAAAATTGCGGAATCAGCCGCCTTTTCAGGTACAATTATTTTTTCAGAACGCTCTTTTTGGACAATTTTACCTTCCTGAGTCACTTTTAAATCAATATAGCGACGATCATAGCCTCCCATATAAGTCCATGTTTGAACACGCGTATCCACTTCGGTGACATTGTAAGCCGTTCGATTTAAACGATAACGTCCCGGTGGATACGCCTCATTCCAGATTCCCATCGACCCCTTTTTCACCAAGGGGACTGCCAAAGAACCGGCAAGTTCATGGGAAACCTCGGCCAATTCCAATTTGGGTGTTTCCTGAATATTGGATTTGACGACTCCCACAAAGCCGGCACGAATATCCGTTGATTTTTGATTTTTTACCTGAAACAGGTATTTGTTCAGTCGGTATTTACCAGGCGGTAGCACCGTCAATTGAGGCCCTTTTTGTCCCCCATGGGTCAGGAAATAAGTTGCATCCAACATATTTTTGAATTTATCTTTTGGCCAGGCCTCCGCCAAATATTGCCATTTTCGCAGAGATGCGCCGTCTCTGGCAGTAATAAAGCCATACATGCCAACCGGTACATCAACCACTGCAACATCTTCCACATCATATAAGACGTTTAAAAGCAATCGAAATTGAAACCCTGGCGGTAAAATCTCAGCTTGCGGCCCCATTTCACCGGTCAAAGCGATAATTTGGCCCGGTTTCATTGATTTGCCTCCAAAAATACGTTTCATGTGCCCGACCTTATCCGCATCAATAATCACAAAAGAAGTCGCCACAATCAGTGCGAGAGCCACTATTACCGAGACCACCCGGATGGCACCTCTGACCAATTTGAATTGTTCGCCTTTTAAAAGAATTGGTGTGATACAACCAAACGCAACTGAAAAAACAGCTAAAATAACCCAAATCATTTTACCCCTCCTTATAGTTAAGTTTTAAGTTTTTCTGCAACTTGGAATGCTTCGGTATAAGAACTTTTGTTCGGGTACTTAATAGAACTTTCAGAGTGCCAGAATCGTTTTGATTTCATTCAACGCCGTAATATGATAATCCGCCTGAAGGGAACGGTTATTGTATGCAATAAAACGGACGCCGGATGCCAGAGCTGCGATTTGGTCGAGTTCGGAATCGCCGATATAAATCGCCTCGTCCGGGATACAATTAAAATGCTGTAAAATTTTATTCAGCGGTTCCGGATGGGGTTTGGGATTGCTGACATCTTTAGCGGTAACAACAAGATCAAAAAGCGCTGTCAAATCGTAATTGGCCAGCACAAAATCCATTGTATCCGTACGATTGGTGGCAATGGCGGTTTTATAATGCGGACGGAGCCGTTTAAGCAGCGGTTTCAAATACGGCTCTATTTGCATATATTTCAAAAATGGCATATAATCCATAGATTTACGAAAGGCTTGCACCTCTTGAAGCTGTTGCTCATCAAATAAATGGGCCATGGATTCATCAACCGTATGCATGTGAACGAAGTTAAGCTGCGCCTCGGTCATCAATGGCTGGTTAAACTGGCTTAAAAGATGATTGTAGTACGATTTGTTGAGTTCAATGGTGTCAAACATCACACCATCACAATCAAACGCAACTACTTTAATGTTTTTCATGTTTATTAGGGAATTCACAAAAAATAATATATCCGACACTATGACAGAGTGTGTTATGGCTATTACTCAACACACCCTGTCAAATAAGGAATGAGGATAAAATTGACCATCTGTGAAACGTGATTTTTGAAACGTGAATTCACGCATCACATTTCAGAAATCACAATTGGGGTGGTTATTTTGTCCCTGCTCCTAACATTTTTACCTACTCTGTGTCCTTAGCCTTAGGTAATGGTGCATCTGCTTTTGCGGGCGCGGACGTGTCCTTGTCCGAAACTTTTTCAGGCTGAACCGTTGTCGGCTTGGCATCTTTTTCAGGTGTCGCCGCTTTTACCGGTGCATCCGTGTCAGAAGCTCCTTTGACAGGGGGAGGTGTTACCGTTGTCGGCGTCGCCTGCTTGGTTTTTTCTTTAGGTGTTATTACAACGCCCGGCTGCGTCAAAGGCGACCGCGGCGCCTTTTTAAGCTCGGCTTTTTTCTTTTGGCTGGGCTTATCAAGAATATCACCATATACATGAATTTTAAGCTCCGGTTTTACTTTACTGTCCGTTTTAAGAAATATTGCATCTGAATAACGGCCTTTGGTTTTTTTCAAATTTTCTACAATCAGTTGATAACCGGACTGTTTCTGATCCTTTAACGGTTTCAGTTCAAAACGAATATCTTTGCCTTTTTGGGCACGCACCTCTTCAATTTTAAAAGGGTACTTGGCTTCAGGGATAATGGTGACAGTGCTTACGGGTACCATGCCGATCAATCCGCGTAAACGAACATATTTGGGTTTGATCGTAGCAAACTTTTCAACCGCCCCGGATACTTCAAGTTTGATCTTGGAGTTCTTTTTGTCATTGGTATATACAGTGATAGGTTTTTTGAGTGTTCTTCCGCCATAGCCTCTTGTGTTTACGCTAATCTTGATTTTTCCCTCGCCACCGGGAGGGATTTGTTTCGTGTACGAAACAGCCGTACACCCTCAGCCGGTTTTGACTTTGGTGATCTTCAAAGGTGCGTCACCCTTATTCTGAATGATAAAATCATGCATCACCTTCGCTCCATCCATTTCAGATGTAAAGGTAAAGCGCTTTTGGGGGACAAACGCCTCCGGAGTGGCGTCATCGGCGTTTTCAGTCTTCGCCGCCGGTACAGTTGGAGCGGCAGCCTTTGGGGCGGCGACCTTTTTCTTTTCGGCAGGCGTCGCTGAAGCCGCAGGCTGTGCCTGGTCAGCAGTTTCCGTTTTTGCATCGGCAGGCTTTTCGGATGCTTCGACAACTGCGCCAAAGCATAACATCAAGCCAAGCATCAATGTAACAATAAAATGTTTTGCATACATCATAATTACAACTCCTTTCTAATTTTTAGTTCTTACTATTTCTTTGATTCGTTGAATATGTCCTCGTCCTAATCCCTTGACTTCGCATTTGAGCTCGAAATACCGCTGTATCGCATCATCATCCAAAATACCGAAACAATCAATAATCGCACATGGATTTCCGACCATACGCACAACATCATCTGGCACAAGATTCATGTAATCTTCATGCCGAACGGCCATAACAACCGCATCAACCCCTTCAAGCGCATCTGCCAACTCAGCTTGCATACGGGTTCTGGCGAGGCCCTCCTGATTACGGAAAAAACGCGCCCAGGAACGTCCCGGAGACGGATAGACATCTTGCTTTTCAAGCTCCCACCAATGTTTGACATACGGGTCATGCATAACCACCTCGCCTCCCATTTCAGTCAGTTTCCGAACAATCAACTCGGAACCGCTATAACGGGTATCGCCAACATCTTCACGGTAGGATACGCCGAGAAGCGCTGTTTTGGACGCAGCCACAATTTTCCCCATATTCCGCAGCGCATCGCGTACAAGTTCGGCCACATGTAAAGAGCGCGTATCATTAATATTAATGGACTCAGGGGTGATTTTAAAAATATCATCATCAAAGCCCATCAGCGTGTTATAGGCCCATACGCCCAATCCGCCATCTTTAGGCAGACAATACCCGCCAATGCCGGGGCCGGGGAAAATAATATTGGAATGGGTCGGACGCACTTTAATAGCTTTGATAACCTTCAGCAGATCAACACGGTTGCGTTCGGCAAACCGGCTCCATTCATCCAGAAAAGCCAGAATCGTCGCTCGGTATGAATTTTCCACAATTTTGCAGGTTTCACTCTCAATGGGTTGATCCAGCACAGTGAGTGGAAATTTATCAACATTGATAACCCTTGAAAGAAAATCAGTAACACGTTCACGGGCTATATCATTAATTCCACTGCATACGCGCCAAAAATCGCGCACGGACGCTACATAATTACGGCCCGGCATAACCCGTTCGTAAGAATGTGCCAGCAACGGTTCAGCGTTCTCCAAGCCTCTGCGTTTAAACGCCTTTTTCATCGTGGGATAGGCCACATATTCAGTCGTTCCCGGAGGAACTGTGGTTTCGATCAACACCAAACAATCGGGCTTGATTTTGTCACCGATGACTTTTAAACTATCTTCCAATGCCGCAATATCAGCATGGCCTTTTCTGACATTCCCCAATGTTTCTTTGTGATAGTCACATTGAACATCTACAACAACAACATCCGCCAATGTAAGGGCTTCATACGTATAGGTTGCTGTCAGACTTTCTTTCTCCAATACGCAACGCTTGATCAGCGGCGCCACTTCCGGGTCTTCGGCTTCCACAGGCGCAATGCCTCGGTTCATATAGGGAATCTTCCAAAACGAGCGCACCGACGGACGCTGCATACCAATAACATAATAATAAGGTTCGCTCGAATCCGGATCGGTCGCATCCGCAACCACGCCGGCCATCACCGCTCCTACAAAGCCGACTCCCATAACCACCACAATTTCGCGGTTCATAGCGCGTTGGGCATCGACTAATTTTTCCAAGCGTTGAAACTCGGCGTCGTAATCTTGCTCTTGGGGCAAATCAAAAGCCTCCCCATTAGGGCATGTCGATACGGCATCATTTATTTTTTCAGCCAATTAACATTCCTCCTTTAAAAGTTGATGATTAGGGTAAAATAGCTCCGATGTTCAGAAGTTTCAGCTTGTGTTGCCTGTAATGCGGCTGAAGCTTTTGAGTATCACTATCCTTTAAAAATCAAGTTAGTATCTTTTTTAAAAATAGTCAACTATTTAACTGTGTGTATTGTTATTGTCAAGAAGATTGTATAGTCATCGAATTCTGGTTTGTGCTGGCATGATTTTTGCATTTATTCCTATATGGCTCTTATATGGCTATATTGTGCAGTTCTGACTAATAAATTGCGCCATATTACTCCTAAAATGGTCTAATTTGGTAGAAGGGAAATTTCTGTGCCAGAACAAATCTAATTCTGATAACTATAATCTTTTTTCTGATTGCTGTAAAATAAAATTTATTTTACACTCAATCGTCCAATAAATCAATCTTGATTACATCATATATTTAGTGTAAATCAGATAATCAGCTTTTCAATATATTGAAAATATTTTGGCAAAGGGGCGCAACCATGATTCCCGTTAAAGGCTATACCATACAAATAAAAATATATGAAAGTGCCAGCTCATTGGTTTGGCGGGCTACTCGAGATAGCGATAACCTGCCGGTTATTCTGAAAATTTTAAAGGAAGAATATCCCTCTCCCTATGAACTGGCGCGTTACCGGCAAGAATATGAAATCGTTTCCGGATTTAATACACCAGGCATCATTAAGCTTTACGGTATTGAAAAATATGAAAATAAGCTGATAATCATTTTCGAAGATTTCAGCGCAAAATCTTTGCGCATTTTACTGGAAAACAATAAATTCACCTTAAAAGAATTTCTTAAAAACGCCATCCGCATCACTACGATTCTCGGTGAAATTCATGCCGCCAATGTTATTCACAAAGATATTAATCCTTCAAATATCGTCATGAATACTGCAACCGGCCAGATCAAAATTATTGATTTCGGTATTTCAACCGTTTTATCTCGTGAAAATTTGGCCCAAGGCCGCGAACAACCTAAAAATTTGAAAGCTAAAGACCAAGGCTACGACAACCCCGTGCCAGGGCTACGAACACCTCTTGAAGGCACATTGGCTTATATTTCGCCAGAACAGACCGGAAGGATGAACCGCAGTCTTGATTTTCGCACCGATTTTTATTCTTTAGGCATTACTTTTTATGAAATGCTGTGCGGGAGGCTTCCTTTTAAAGCCGAACGTGTAAAAACACCGATGGAGATGGTACATTGTCATCTTGCCAAAGAACCGCCGCCACCATGCTTGATTATGCCATCAGTGCCTCAATCACTTTCAGATATTATAATGAAATTGATGGCCAAAGACCCGGAAAAACGTTACCAAAGCACTTTCGGAATCAACGCGGACCTGGGGGAGTGTTCAGACCGACTTCTTAAAAACGGGAGCATCAGCACGTTTCACATCGGTAGCCAGGATATTTCCGACCGGTTTCAAATACCTCAGAAATTATATGGCCGGGAACGTGAAATTGAAATGCTTTTGAATGCGTTTGATCGGATTTGCGATATAACCGATTCTGCCGATCCTCATACGTCCTCAGATAAATCCGCGCCAGAGCTACGAACACCCCAGGCCGCCAAAGAGGACCTGAACCAAATCAAAAGAGAATCCGAAATCATTTTGGTGTCCGGCCACGCGGGGGTCGGGAAATCTACTTTGGTCAGGGAAATTCACAAACCGCTTACACTGGAAAACGGGTATTTCATTACATCCAAATTTGATCAATTTAAACGCAATACGCCTTATTACGCGATTATAGACGCTTTTTCAGAACTGATGCAACAAATATTGGCCGAGTCTGAAGAGTACCTCGCCGACTGGCGCGAGAAACTTTTAGACGCTTTGGGGCCGAATGCTCAAATTATCATTGATGTGATTCCTGAATTGGAACTGATTGTAGGAAAATTACCTGAAAGCAAAAAAACGACCGAACGTGAAAAAGCGCCTGAACAGGCGTTAAATCGTTTTAACCTGGCGTTTCAAAATTTCATGGCCGTATTTATCAGCCCTGAACATCCGCTGGTCATTTTTTTAGATGATTTACAGTGGGCTGATACGGCCAGTTTGGAATTGATCCAAAGCATGATTTTTGTACAAAAAAACAATCTGCTGCTAATCGGAGCGTATCGAAATAACGAAACAGATGCGGCTCATCCTTTGATACAGACGATGGATGAACTCAGTAAATCGGGCGTCAATATCCGCCATATCAAATTAAAACCGTTACAGCCGGATCAAATCTGCCAACTTGTTGCCGAGACACTTCACCACGCTCATGTCGAAGCCAGACCGCTTGCAGAAATCATATACGCCAAGACCAATGGTAATCCTTTTTTTATCAATGTGCTGTTGAAATCTTTGTATGATGACAAACTGATTGACTTTGATCCGCATAAAGGTCGTTGGAACTGGTCTTTAGAAAAAATCCGCTTTGTTGAAATTTCCGATAATGTGGTTGAATTGACGGCCAGGCGGATTAAAAAATTATCCCAGGCTGTTCAGGAAATTTTAACCTTGGCCGCGTGTATCGGAAACCGTTTTACGATTGCGATTTTAGCCTATATATCGGAACAGACACGCTTGACAATCAGATCACAATTACAGGAAGCCATTACCGCAGGCCTTATTTTCTCCTTGAACGACACGTTTAAGCTGATTGATCAGGATGACAATATCCAAATAGAATATAAATTCGCACATGACCAGATTCAACAGGCGGCTTATTCCATGATTCCGGCAGATCGAAGACAAGCCGCCCATCGCCGGGTCGGTTTGATGATGTTACGGAATTTGCCGCCTGAAGAGCGCGATGAAAAAATTTTTGACATTGTCGATCAACTGAATCTGGCTAACGTGAACAACACTGAAAATGGAAATACGAATGATACGGAACGGCGTGAACTGGCGCGTTTGAATTATATCGCCGGATGCAAAGCCAAGCAAGCCGCCGCTTATACACCGGCATACGCTTATTATAAAACAGGTATTGATTTGACCCCGGCCGACTGTTGGGAAACCGATTACAATCAGAGCCTTAATCTTTGGTCTGAAGCGGCTGAAGCAGCCTATCTTTGCAACGAATTTGGTAAAATAGAGCATTATATCGCACTTGTGCTGGAAAAAGCTGAAACAGTAACTGATTGTATCAAAGTGTACGAAGCAAGCATTATGGCTTATATCGCCCAGAATAATTTTCAAAAGGCGATCAGCACCGGAATATCTGTTTTGAATTTGCTGGGCGTCAAATTACCGTCAAAAGCGAACAAAGCCCACATATTATCAGGCTTGGGACGTTTGAAAATCGCTTTGATGAAGGGGGGTATAGCGGGGCGGCGAATTGAAGATTTGTTCAATCTGCCGGAAATGACTGATCCTGCTATGATCGCCGCCATGCGTATTTTGATGAAAATCGGTCCGGCAGCGTATATCAGCGATCCGTTGTTGCTGCCTCTGATTCATATCAAACGGGTTTTGATAACGCTGCGTTACGGCAACATGCCGCTATCCGCGGATGTCTATGTTTGTATCGGAATCATTTTGTGCGGGGTCGTGGGAGACATTGATTCCGGCAGCCGGTTCGGCGAACTGGCTTTGCGCATATCCGATCATTTCAAAGCGGATGAATATAAAGCCCGCTTGGATTTGGCGTATAATGCGTTTATCAGACATTGGAAGGCACATCTGAAAACCACGTTAAAGCCTCTAAAATCCGGATATCAAATCGGTCTTGAAACCGGTGATTTGGAATATGCCGTTTTTTGTATTTTAATATACTGCCATCATGCGTTTGCAACAAGTCAGAACCTGGCCGTCTTTAAAAAAGAAATCATCTCTTTACTGACGCCGATCATCCGACTCAGACAGGAACAAAGTGTTACAATGATGAATAAATTGTTGATTCAGGTCATTGTAAACCTGACGGATTGTCCTGATGAACCCTGCATTCTGTGCGGCGACTATTTTGATGAAAAAGAAGGGCTGGCTTTATTCCGTAAGGCTAAAAACAGAACCGGCAGCTTTGTTTTTTATTTTGAAAAATTAATGCTATGTTATCTTTTTGAAGATTATACCCATGCGTCAGCGTATTCTGCTGAAGCGGAAAAATACTCTGATGGCGGTGTCGCCATGGCGTATCTCAGTTTTTTAAATTGTTATGACTCTTTGACGATGCTGGCTTTATATAACAGAGCTTCAAAGGCCGAACAAAAAACCTTTAAACGTAAAGTGCATTCTAATCAGAAAAAATTGAAAAAATGGGCACATCACGCTCATGAGAATTGTTTACACAAATGGAAGTTGGTGGAAGCTGAACGCGCCCGAATTGATGATGATTATGAAAAAGCCGCCCAATGTTACGACAAAGCGATTGAACTGGCTGAAACACACGAATATCTGAACGACCAGGCCCTATCACTGGAGTTGGCTGGTAAATTTTATCTTGCCCACAACCATCTGCTCATTGCGAAAGCCTATCTTCGTGATGCGCATTATATCTATCAAAAATGGGGAGCCGACACCAAAGTCGCGTGGTTGGAAAAAAAATACCCGAATTTTTTTTTAGCCCGCAAAGAGGGGGATGAAAATGCCGCTGATAGCGCGACCCTTACCACACTGTCCTCAACCGTTAAAAACAGCGGTTCCATGACATCAGCACTTGATATTGAATCTGTCATGCTGGCGTCCCAGACAATTTCCGGTGAAATTATTTTATCCGCTCTGATCAATAAAATAATGCGTATTGTGATTGAAAACAGCGGTGCTGAAAAAGCTTTCTTTATTATAGAAAACAAGGGCGCGCTTTTTATTGAGGCCGAAGCGATGGCCGAAAAAACGGACGCAATAAATATTTTAGAAACGATTTCCCTTAAATCCCCTGAAGCCGCTAAAAAAATTCCGGTCAGTATTATCAATTATGTTGCCAGAACATTTAAAGATGTTGTTATTGATGATGCTTCCGGCAAAGGACAGTTTACCAAAGATGAGTATGTAATTGAACACAACCTTAAATCGATCCTCTGTACCCCTCTGATCAGCCGAGGACAATTGAGGGGTGTCTTATACCTTGAAAATAATTTTGCAGCCGGCACTTTTACGCCGGAACGCGTCAAAATCATGCAAATGCTGACATCCCAAGTTGCGATTTCAGTTGAAAATGCCAGTTTTTATAAAAGCTTAAAAAAATCAGAGAAAAGATATCGTTCTTTATGGGAAAGAGCCGTGGAGGGGATTTTTCAATCATCACCAGACGGTCATCTTATCAGCGCCAATCCGTCGTTATTCAAGATTATGGGATATCACCAGTCAAAAGATAAGCGGTTACTGACTACTGATATTGTCAAACAAACCTTTGTAAACCCGGAAGATAGAGATAAATTGATCCGCAATCTGAGCGCACAAGATCAAGTCATCGGATTTGAAACTGAGATGCGCAAAAAAGATGGAACACCGATTCATGTTTCAGTATCGGCCCGGGCGATCAAAGATACCCAAGGCAATATTCGGCATATTGAGGGTTCTATTGTTGATATCAGCCAACGTATTGAAAAAGAAAACGCCGATCGCGAACGTAAATTGGCTGAAGCCGCCAACCGTGCTAAAAGCGAATTTTTGGCCAATATGAGTCATGAAATTCGCACGCCCATGAATGCGGTGCTGGGATTCACCGAGCTGCTTGATTCTATGATAACGGATCAGACCCAAAAAGAATATCTAAGCGCCATTAAGTCAGGCGGCAAAGGACTTTTAACAATTATTAACGATATTTTGGATCTCTCTAAAATCGAAGCCGGTAAACTGGAAATTCAATATGAACCGGTGAATCCGCACACCATTTTTATGGAAATTGAAAATATTTTTTCCTTAAAAGCATCTCGTAAAAATCTCGAATTTAAAATTGAAATTGATCCCCTGCTTCCTGAAAATCTTATTTTGGATGAAGTCAGGGTGCGCCAAATTCTTTTCAATCTGGTTGGGAATGCCTTTAAATTCACCAGCAAAGGATATATCAAAGTGGCCGTCAGCCCGATGCTTACCAAACAGAAATCCCCTCAAGCTGAGGAACGGAGCGGAAAGGGCGGCATCGGACATGAACATTCAATTGACTTGGCCATAACGGTTGAGGACACCGGAATCGGCATTCCTGAAAAAGATCAGCGAAGCATATTTGAATCATTTAAACAGCAAGAGGGGCAAAGTACGCGCAAATTTGGCGGCACAGGCTTGGGATTGACAATTTGCACACGTCTTGCAGAAATGATGGACGGTTCAATCAGCGTTACAAGTACGTCCGGACAAGGCTCTGTTTTTGAAATCAGACTGCGCGACGTTGCTATCGCCGAAGACCCCACAATCAGACCGGATGATAAACCTGAGATCCCTGACATCATTTTTGAACCGGCCGAATTATTGATCGTTGATGATGTGGCCTCAAATCGGGATTTAATCAAATCGCAGTTCATGGGAACACAAATTAAATTTTTATACGCCGAAAACGGTGAACAAGCGGTTCGTATGGCTCGTCAATACAAGCCGGCCATGATACTCATGGATATCCTCATGCCTGTTATGGACGGTTATGAGGCCACTCGGCGGATAAAAGCTGATAGTGCATTCACCGCTATTCCGATTGTGGCGATAACTGCTTCAGCTATGGCTGGCGACGCGCGAAAAATTGAACAGCACGGATTTGACGGTTGTTTGCGAAAACCGGTGTCCCGAACGGAGCTATATAAAGAATTAGCCCGTTTTTTGAAATTTAAACCACGAATAGATATGAATGACCACGAAAAATCGGTTAAAAAAACTTTGCCAGATGCGACATCTCCTGAAACCGCAGCTCGACTTCCTGAACTGGTTGCTATATTGGAGCAAGAATTGGCCCCTCAATGGAATGAACTTCAAAAAAAACAGCCTGTAAAAGCGGTCCTTAAATTCGGACAAGATTTGGAAAAATTAGGCCAAGAATACAATATTGATACAGTTACCAAATTCGGTGCCGATTTGATTGTATATATCAATAATTTCGATGTTCGCAAAATGCGGTTTTTGCTTTCCGGTTTTCCCGAACTGATTGAGCAATTGAAACCACAAATAACCACGAATAAACACAAATGAAAGGATAAGTTAAAATGAGTGTAAACACAAACCCTGCATTCAATATTTTAATTGTTGATGATGAACCCATTAATATTCAGTTGTTAGGCAATGTCCTTAAAGAAAGTGATTACGATGTCCAATTTGCAACCAGTGGTGAAGAAGCCTTGGAATGGGTAAATTCGGAACCCTTTGATCTGATTCTTCTGGATTTGATGATGCCGACAATGGACGGATATGAGGTTTGTGAACGCATCAAAAATAATTCGGCTACAAATGCGATTCCCATACTCTTTCTGAGTGCCAGCGTCAGCGCGAAAAAAATCAATAAAGGGTTTGAAGCCGGCGCGGCAGATTTTATAAACAAACCTTTTAATCGTGTTGAACTGTTAGCCAAAGTCAAAACGCATCTGGAATTAAAAAGAAGTTTGGAACAATCGGCAGATCTGCAAAAGAAACTGGATGAAGCTCTGAAAGAGATCGAAAGATTGAACATCCAACGTTGAATATTTTTCATTCTATTTCAGATTTCAGACGTTCGATGTCAGACGTTGCCCCCGGTGTGGTTGCGATAGCAGGTGCTGGCGGCAAAACAACGCTTATGTTTCACCTTGCGCATGAACTCGCCAGCGGCGGCGAAACCGTTCTCACCACCACGACAACTAAAATTTTTTATCCTCTGCCTCGGCAATCGCGCCATGTTATTATTTCCGAGAATATGACTGCAATAATAAAACAGGCCAAAGCGTTGTTGCACCGTTCTCATCATATTACGGCGGCGGCACGCTATTTGACGGATTCTCAAAAACTGGTCGGTTTTCAACCCGCGATGATTCAGCGTTTATGGGAAACCGGTCTGTTCCGTCACATACTGGTGGAAGCCGATGGTGCGGCGCGAAGGCCGCTTAAAGCGCATGCATCACATGAACCGGTGATTCCACCGCACACCAAAGAGTTGATTGTCGTAGTCGGTCTGAGTGCGGTAGGAAAATCGCTCAGTGAAGATTGGGTGTTCAGGTCTGAAATATATTCTAAACTGAGCGGATTGCCGGCCTCTTCAGATTGCCCGGGCGCTCTCGTAACATCGCAATCAGTGGTAACGGTTCTTTTACACCCTGAAGGTATTTTGCAAGGTTGCCCGGCCAATATCCCATGTCATCTTTTTCTGAATCAAGCCGATGATCAGCGCGCTTATAACGCCGGACGTAAAATCGTAGCGCTTCTATCGAAACATAACAGCAACCGCTTTGATCAAGTGTGGATCGGTTCGTTAAAATCACCGTTGCCTTTAACCTGAATTATTCATATCGAAAGTCGCGTTCGTGAAAGAAGTCCTTCCGAGGATTTCGGTTTTCAGCGTATGAATAACCTGAGTTCGATGAGTTTTTTTATATTTTTATTGAGTTAAAATCAGTTTTTGTTATAAACTCGCTATTATTGTTTGGTGACAAAAAATTTATTTAAGGAGGTGGTGGTGATGATGACAACAATTTCTCCCAATCAGGATAATGTGACAATTCTGACCGAATTATATTGTGAAATCAATGAATTCGTAAAAGTTTTTCATCCGATTTTTAAAAAACATTTAATCGGAGAAAGACGACAGCGTCCTTTCAGTCGTCTCTCAGTATCTGAAATTATGACAATTCCAATCGCATATCAGATAATCGGGGGACTGAATTTCAAAAGTTTTTACAAAGATGTTATCAGGTGGTTTCATCGAGATGAATCACCTTCTTCAGTGACTTGTCAAAGATTCGCAGAGGCGGCCCCGACAACTCTCATTCCGTCAACCTTATTCTTAAAGTTTCGCATGGAAATGAGTGATAAGACCGAGGTTTATGTAATCGATTCAACCCCTCTGCGAGTCAGCATGAATCAGCGTATTCCCCGTCACAAAGTTTTTAAAGATATCACTCAAAGAGGTGAAAGCACAACAGGCCGGTTTTACGGATTCCGGCTCCATATGGTTATCAATCATGTCAGCCGGTTGATGTCAGTTCATATCAGCGCCGGTAATTTCGATGACCGGTGACCTGTGCTCGGAACAGTCAAAAATTCAGCAGGCTGATTACCGGGAGACAAAGGTTATATCAAAAAAGCCCTTACGGAAGTGCTTCTGAAACAGGGACCAGAACTCATCACCACTGTCAGAAAAAATATGAAGCGGGTGTTTTCACATTTCAATCGTTTTCTCCTGAGAAAAAGAGCTGTTGTTGAAACGGCTGATGATCAGCTGAAAAATCACTTTCAAATTGAGCACTCACGACATCGTTCTTTAGCAGGGTTTATGAACAATGTGCTTACGGGGCTCATCACTTACACTTATTATCCTGATAAGCCTGAAATGAGGGGGGCAGACCTTGAAAAAGCTCTTGCCACTGTAAAATAAAAACTCGTCGAACTCAGGTTAAAATTAGGTGATAGTGACGGAGAAGGCGAAAGGGCGGCTGACGATAGAGTGTGATGAGATGTGGTCATTTGTTGAAAACAAGGAAAATAAGATATGGATATGGCTGGCTGAAGATGTAAAATCAAAAGTGATAGTCGGAGTATATGCAGGGAGTCGAGATGAGAAAGGGGCGCAGGGACTTTGGGATTCGCCACTGGAGTTTACAGGCAGTGCGCTGTCGCCTATACCGATTTCAGGTCTTCATACAGAGCGGTTTTTCCTGAAGGAATACATCGCGCTGTAGGAAAAGAAAGCGGGATGATGAATTCGATAGAAAGCTTTAACTGTACGATAAGACAGCGAATTTATCGTCTAGTAAGAAAAACGCTCTCATTTTCCAAGAAGCCGGCCAATCATATCTGTGCGATATGGAATTTTGTGCATCATTACAACGCTTCGCCGGCATGAACACATTGTAATGAAAACGGATTTATGATTTTTATGAGAATAGGTGCGTGATATGGCTGATAAATCAGAGATAAATTTCAAATTTGGCAACGAGCGCTGATGTCTTTCATTTTTTTTCATAATATTCAGAGTGAAATCCGTTAAATTTGAAATTTATTCAGTGTCTGAATGAACTTCATCACCCGCCATTGCACCACCACCCACTATCTATGTATTATTAGTAGACCGCACCTTCTCGGTCGAAGCAGAGCGTCTGGGTTATGCCTTTTCCTCAAACGGCCGTGCCGAATACCTCTGATGCCTGGCGATGATATACCATATCAGCCAACGCGTCTAACGGCGTTGGGTCTTTGTTGACGATCACCAATCGGCTCCCATTCTGTTTTGCCTGGACCGGAAACTGCGCTGCCGGCTGCACTACCAGCGAACTGCCGACCACGACAAAGAGGTCACTCTCTCGCGTCAAAGTCTCCGCCTCCACCATAACCGAGGCTGATAACGCCTCCCCGAAAAAGACGACCTCCGGTCTCAACTGCCCCCCACAGGATATACAGGCAGGCTGAATTTCCTCGGACAGGCGGACATAGACCTGTTCCATCGCCTCTCGCTCTCCACATCGCAGGCAAAAGAACCGCCTGGAGTTGCCGTGTAGCTCAACCACCTTTCTCGATCCGGCCTGTTGATGCAGACCGTCGATGTTTTGGGTAATGATCGCCCTGAGCTTGCCCATTTGCTCCAGTCTCGCCAGGGCAAGATGCGCCTGATTAGGTTGAGCTTGTTTGAGCATAGGATATCGTACCTCACGAAAGAAATTCCAATAGTAGGCAGGATTTTTTCTAAAGTAGGTAATGTCAGCATACTTGGCGGGATCATATTTTTGCCAAAGACCCTCTTGGCCACGATAGGTGGGGATTCCGCTCTCAGCGGAGATACCGGCGCCGGTGAAAGCGACAAGCCGGCTTGCCTGGTCTATAAGGTCACGCAATTCTGACATGGTTGCCTCCTTCGACAGTCTGTTCCATTCGGGAGAATCACCTGAAGAGGTATAACGACAAGCTCACCGGTGCAAGGGGCAATGATGCCTTTTAAATCAGCGCAAAAGTCCGCGCCCCCTTGCGTCCGGTGAGGCGATGGATTCAGCGATTCTCACGGATTAATATGGGAAAGGCATGAAATTTAGCTACCCTGCCTTTTGGCAGTTATTTTTTTCACTCTGATTCCAGATACTGCCAGACTACTATTTCGGCGGTATTCGCCGGTTAAATGACTGTCTGAATTATTCCTTTTCATTCAAAAGGATTGATGAGTTCAATCCCACAACCTTCAAAATCAGTTATGTTGCGAGTTGTCAATGACAGAAAATTTGTTTGAGCAATTGCCGCAATCTGGCCATCAGGCAGACTCATAGGCCTTCCTTGTTCTTTGCGCGCTCCCATTATTTCCGCATAGGCTCGCGCGGCTGATTCATCAAAATTAATAATATTGTTAGCGAAACCTTGAGTGATAAATTGCTCAAAACGTGATTTCAGTGACTGCCGACGCCGACCTTCCGGCAAAATACGCAAACCGTAACAAATTTCAGCAATGGTGATGCTGGAAATGAATAAACCGGTATTGTCGCATCTATTCAACCAACTGATAACATTGCCGGAAGGATTTTGCCGCATAACTTCAGAAATCACATTTGTATCAAGCAGGATCCCCATCAGAATTGCAATGGCTCGTGTGGTGAATGCTTTGGCAAATCCAGTTCAATCCCGGCAGAAACCCCAAACAATTTGACAGCTAAATCACCTAAACGCGGCATGCTTTCAGTGAACACCGTTTTTGATACTGACATTTTTTCAGGAGCGTATTTTTTCAATAAGAATTCATAAAAATCAAGTAACTCGGTTCTTGCATGAGCTGGAAGTATGTTAAGGTTAACAGTTTGCATGTTGCCAGTTCCTCCGCATAGTTTAAGAAAAGTCGGTCTGCTTTTAGGTTATCGTAAAAAACTTAACTTAAATCATTGGTAAATACCAATATCAAATTTTAACTCCTTACTCGTTCCTCTTAGGTCAAGCACGGAGGTCTATGTTGGCCGCCGAACAGTGAAATATACAGAATGAGCCAGTATGGTGATAGGCGTATTCCGTCTGTCTGAACCATGATTGTCAGGTATATCAACCCTTATAATATCAAAAATCAGTTAGGTAGGGTGGGCAAAAGCAACCCCTGATAGCCGTTAAGCCCCACCCAAACAGCCAACCTGCTGATGTGCTTAAAATAAATACCCTTTGCCTGCCATTTTGAAAAAACTCTTTCGCTCTGACCGTACCTGAATCCATCTGTCGAATTGATCCGGTGGGCAACACGGACCAACGTGTTTTGGTTGCGGAGTGTCTATCGGTGTTGCCTACCCTACCTGAACGCACCCTACTTGCTTGGAATTTCAAAGATTATAATAAGTAAAAATTCAAACTTCATATTTTTCAATCTCTCAACATGCGCATAACATGAAAGCTCACCGACGCAAAAGGGTGGAGGGAGCGATAGCGACCGGAATCCTTTTGC
>JAUCGF010000133.1 GCA_030378005.1 Desulfococcaceae bacterium HSG9
CAAAGGTGTAATCCCCAAATGACAGTAAACAGATAATTTCGAGGAAACAATATTGATTCAATCTGAAATATCAGTCAGTTATAATAGTCAATGATGATTAATGTACAAAAAGCCCTGAAAGGGCAAACTTTCAAAATTCAGGGCGATGCCTGGTCTTTAGAAGATCGCAACATTTAGCTGACGGGTAGGAGTGCAAACTTTAGTTTGCCAAAACGCTCCAAAATCGGCAAACTGAAGTTTGCACTCCTGATTTTCACCTATCACCTTAAACTTAACACAACACCAGTGTTGTGTTAACATTTAGCTGACGGGCAGGAGTGCGAACTTTAGTTTGCCAAAGCACTCCAAAATCGGCAAACTGAAGTTTGCACTCCTGATTTTCACCTATCACCTTAAACTTGACACAACACTAAGTAAAAACTGATAATTCATCCGGTTTCTTTGTGTTCCCAAAATACATTATAATCTTAAATATTTATTATGAAAAAAGGATTTCAAAATGAGTATCCCCCTGCTTGTTGAATGCGCCGCCGAAGTCCGGCGGTTGTCCATAGCCGGAAGCACTCTGTCTATTGGTGATTTCCGTTTGAAGCGTTTGATTGAACCCTTGGCCAAGGCAGGTGAAAAAGTCGCTGTTTTTGGAAAAGTTTCAAAAAAAATCGAAGATGTTGTCAATGGCGGTGAAAAAGATTCTTCCAAAAACCTTTTGGCTTTGGGCACGCTGATTAACGCAATCCTTTATACCCAGGGGAAAAGTGATGTCCAAGGTGAAATGACTGAACTTAAAACGGTTGATACCAATTTTTCTGTCCAACCGACACCCCTTCGCAAACTCAAACCGGTCATGGAAGCATTGAGCGGCCCCGGGTCCGGCCGTTTTAAAATAATCAAGGAGGCTCATGAAGCTGGTTTTTTCATGGATATTCGTATTTTAAAACCGGCAATTAAGGCCATTGACGATTCTTATGGGGAAATCGGTGATTACATGGAGCGTGATGTACTGCCTCAATACGGCAAAATGATTATTCCGCAGCTTCGGATGGAGTTGAACTTGAAAGGGGGCAAAGGCCATGCCAGGCGGCTATCGCTGATATACCGCATCGCCGGAGACGACGCCTGGGACCTGGTTTGCGAAGCCATCGAAAACGGCGCCAAACCGCTCAAAATGAAGGCCATAGAGTGTCTTGAAACGCCAGGGAAAAATGCGGATGCGGCGTTGTCCATGCTGGTTGAACTCTCCAAGTCAAAAAACAGAGACATTCGCGCTGCGGCGCTGGAAGCATTGGCTAAACGAACAGATGCCGATGAAGCGGAAGATATCTTGTTTGATGTGCTTGAAAGCAAAGATTATGATTTGGCGATTTATCCCATTTCGAAAAATCAGAACCCAAAAGTGTTAAAACGCCTGATTCTGTTGGCCCAAAACAGTTTTTCCGACCTGTTGAAGAAAAAATCCGTACATGGCTCTATCAATAATTATTTTATGTCTGTTCTTTCCTGTTTTGACAATAAAAATGATCCGCAAATCGAAGCGTTTTTAATATCCTGTTATAATGAGATAGACACCCTTAAAAAAATTAAAGCTGAGGGCAAGGCATATTATTCGGGAAATGATATTGGTGAAAAAATTGCCGAACTTCTGCTGTCTATTGAAAGCCCGGCTGCGTGTGTGGCATTGATTGAAAACCATGAACAGATGACAGCGGCGTTTCTGTCGTATGCATTCAGAGCCGCCCTCAAAAGCAAGGATGCGGCATTTGTTTATGAAAACTTTGCTCCTTACCTGCGCGGCAAGGCTAAAAAAGCGCCCAAAACTAAAATAAAGACCATTATAGCGGTGATCGAAGACTATATTGCTTTTCAAAAATCATACCAAAGTTATCTGGCCGATTATCATCACAGCCGAATATTATCTCCGATGATAATGGATCCAAGGTGGCTGTCAGATGCTTGCGATGCCGGCGCGATAGCCACAGTCTGCCGCTTGATAACACCGCATGATAAAAAAGGAATCGATTTTTTGCTTGCGCGGTATAAAAAAACTGACAATAATGATTTATGTAATATTTTGATGGGGCTGATTCAGGCCGAACACCGGGGAGCCTCGGAACTGCTTATACTGTCTATTAAAAAGTCCATCGTAAAAAATCAGTACTATTTACGAAACCGTTTGATGCCAATGGTACAGTTTTTACCTTTGTCATCAATTCCAAAACTTGAGAAATTCGCACAAAGCTTATCGGATAAAAACAGTGATGAATTATTCACTTATATTGATATGGTTAAAAGTCAGCCTCGGTAACTTTGAAATTAAATAATCAAAACAGGCATAGGATACGAAGCTTGACTATCCTGCCATTATCATATAAAATTGTACTCATGTAATGCTCAAAGATGGTTATAATTGAATCATGCATATCATAAAAAGACGTACTTTGATGGAATTCTGGCAAAAGCATCCTGATGTGGAACAGCCTTTGAAAACATGGTACGGGGTTGTTAAGAGAGCCAAGTGGCAAAATCCGTCTGAAATCAAACACATATTCAGTACTGCTGATTTTTTGCAAAATGACAGAGTTTGCTTCAATATCAAGGGGAACAACTACCGACTTATTGTAAAAGTTATCTATGATTTAAAGAGGGTATATATCAGATTTATTGGCACTCATGCTGACTATGACAAAATTGATGCCAATAAAATCTGACTTAACTTTTAAACGGAGATTTCAATGATTATTCGACCCATAAGAACTGAAAAAGACTATGATGAGGTTATGAACAGAATAGACAAACTCATTGATGCCAAACCCGGAACGCCGGAATATGATGAACTGGAAGTGCTTTCCGTTTTGTCTGAAGCATACGAAGAGGAAAACTATCCCATTGATGCGCCTGACCCGATTGAAGCGTTGAAATGTATCATGGAATGGAGAAATCTTGAAATAAGTGACTTTGAACCTTATATCGGTACAAAAAGTATGGTTTCTGAGTTATTCAACCATAAACGAAAGCTTACGCTTAATATGATAATCAGACTTAAAAAGGGACTTGGCATATCTGCCGATTTATTGGTTCCTGATACAGATGAGGTTATTCCCATCGCAGTGTAAGGGATTTCCCCAAAAATAAACTACCCAAAATGTAGGGTGGATGGAGTGTAAGGATCGGGGATGAAATAACTTCCCCATTTCATAATCTTAATCTTAATCCTAATCTTAATCTGAACGATTAAGATTAAGAGTACGATTAGGATTATGAATTCAAAATCAAAATACAAATGGGGAAGTTATTTCGTCCTCATTCCTAACGGAACCCACCCTACAACATTACGCATAGCAGGTAGTTTATTTATTGGAAAGTCCCTAAGTACTTGGACAAAAGTTTTCCGGTATTTCTATTTGCAACCCTGCCAGCCTGATGTCTATTAAAAAGTCCATTGAAAAACATCAGTACCATTTACGAAACCGTTTGATACCAAATGAGGTTATTATGGAAAAAAATCGCGGGCAATCCTTACGCCTTCCTGCTGAAATCCTTTATGAAGAAGAAATAGCCGCGCTTGTCAAGGCCGAAAAACACGCCGTACCTACTGGATGGAAAATGTCACCCCGTTCAGTGCTTACCTATATTTGCGGTGGCAAAGCAGGCAGAAAGAAAATATCGCCAAAATATATCGGGCATCAACGTTTGGTCGAGATTGCCATATCCACCTTGGTGACGGATCGGGCGCTTTTATTGATCGGTGAACCGGGAACAGCGAAATCCTGGTTGTCCGAACATCTTACGGCGGCGATTACCGGTGATTCTGCAAAGGTGGTTCAAGGCACGGCCGGCACCACGGAAGAACAGATTCGATATACATGGAATTATGCCATGCTGCTGGCTGACGGCCCTTCTGATAAAGCCCTGATTAAAAGCCCGATTTTCAGGGCGATGGAATCCGGCAGTATCGCCCGTTTTGAAGAGATCACCCGGTGCGCTTCCGAAGTCCAGGATGCCATGATATCGCTGTTGTCTGAAAAATGTATCTCCATACCCGAATTGGAAAAGGAAGTTCCGGCTCAAAAGGGTTTTTCGGTGATCGCCACCGCAAACACGCGGGACAGAGGTGTGAACGATATGTCGGCGGCATTGAAACGCCGGTTTAACCTGGTTGTGCTGCCGGCTCCGGCCAAACTGGAAACGGAGATCGATATTGTGCGCAAACGTGTGCAGGAACTTTCCCAAAACCTGGACTTGAATGCGCCGCTCCCTGCCGAGGAAGCCGTTCAAAAGGTTGTTACCATTTTTCGGGAACTCCGCTCCGGTGCCACTCTGGATGGTAAAAATAAAGTAAAAACGCCATCCGGCGTGTTGTCCACGGCCGAGGCGATTTCGCTGATCACCAACAGCATGGCCCTGGCCGGAAATTTCGGCTCTGGCAAAGTGGATGAATCTGACCTTGCCGCAGGCCTGCAAGGTGCGGTTGTCAAAGATGATGATAAAGACGGTCTTGTTTGGGAAGAATATTTGTCCAATATCATGAAAAAAAGAGGTGCCGGTTGGAGAAAACTTTACAATGCATGCAGGGAGCATAACGCATGACCGCGAAATTCCATATTTTCGGCATCCGGCATCTGTCACCCGGCGGAGCCTGGCATTTGCACCGCTTTTTAGACCGGGTCAAACCGGATATTGTCCTCATTGAAGGGTTAAGTGACGCCGCAGGCCTCATAGACCATATAACAGGCCGTCGGACAAAACCGCCCATAGCGATTCTGGCCTATACGCAGACCCTTCCGATTCGCACCCTGGTTTATCCGATGGCCGTTTATTCTCCTGAATACCAGGCGCTCTTATGGGCCAAGATACATGATATCGAAGCCCGGTTTATTGATTTGCCTTCTGATATTTTTCTGTGTTTGCAGCAATGTGAATTTTCTGAAAAAGCGCAAAACCCGGAATCGCAATCAGAAACCGATACACCCCGCGTCAGCTTTTATGAACAGTTTGCCCATAAAGCCGGCGAACCCGATTACGAAACGTATTGGGAACGGCATTTCGAACATAATCAAAATGCCGCATCCTATCGGTCATCCGCGTATCAATTGGGTCTTGGATTACGAAACATGGAAACTGCGGAAACACCGGCGTCATATAATTTTACGGAAAACATTGTCCGGGAAGCGTACATGCGTCGCAAGATTCAGTTCGCCGCAGATGAAGGCTATGTGAAAATCGCAGCAGTCACAGGCGCATATCATGCCCCGGTTATGAGCATGGATTATCCGGCCATGACCGATGATGAACTGGCAGCGCTCCCCCGCATTGAAAGCAAGCTCACCCTGATGCCCTATTCCTATTTCAAACTATCCACACAGTCCGGGTATGGGGCCGGCAACCATGCGCCATTTTATTATGAAATGATGTGGCGGGCTGTTCAACAAAATGACCCTGAAAAACTGCCGGCTCAGTACCTTGCGAAAATTGCAAGAAATCTTCGTGAATCAGGCACATCCCGATCCGCAGCCGAAGTTATCGAGGGGCTTCGACTGGCAAATTCTCTGGCAGCCCTTAAAGGAGGTCATATCCCCGCCCTTTGTGATCTTAAAGATGCCGCTGTCACTCTTATCGGCCAGGGAGAAAAATCCGTTGTAGCCGAAGCCATGGCACGGGTGGAGGTGGGCACAGCCATCGGCAAACTTCCTCAAGGCATCAGTCAGACATCGATACAGGATGATTTCAACCGTGAGTTGAAACGGCTGAAGCTCATCAAATACAAAACCGCAGTGCGTCAGGATATCAATCTTGATCTTAGAGAAAACAGACGTGTGAAATCCGAAGAGGCCGCCTTTATCGATCTGAATCGTTCATTTTTTTTAAATCGTCTGACAGCGCTTGATGTCCCCTTCGCAGAAAAAAGAACTTCGCGCCAACACTCGGCGACCTGGGCGGAAGCATGGTCTTTGCAATGGACACCCGAGTCGGAAATCGCCATTGTGGAAGCTGTCCTCAAGGGCGAAACTGTTGAACTGGCCGCCGCTTTTCAATTTAAAATGATGATCGATCAATGCCGGTCGGTCGATGAAGCGGCTGTGATTGTGTGCAAGATATGTGAATGCGGCATGACCGATATGATTGACAAGGCTCGCCGGACACTCCGTTGCATGGCGGGCAAGTCGTCCGAATTCACCGCTGTGGCGTCAGCCGCGGATGAACTCAGAATGATTGTGCGGTATGGCGATGTCCGTCGTTTTGACACCGCACCGTTAAAGCCTTTGATTGAGCAATTGTTCACCAAAGGAGCTTTGTTGTTGTTATCCGCCGCCGGATGCGACAATCTGGCGGCCAAAAAAATATTAAAGGGCATAACCGCCTTAAACCGCACCGCCCTGGAATATGACCGCTTAATCGATGAAGCGCTTTGGATCCGTGAACTTGCAAAACTTTCCGATGCGGATTATTTAAACCCGATGTTGTCGGGGTATGCCTGCGCGGTTTTGTTAGAACGTAATCTGATTGAAAACGAGGCATTGGCAAGGGAGGTGTCCCGGAGGCTGTCTCCAGGTATCGATGCGGATTTGGGTGCGGGCTGGTTTGAAGGGTTGGCGCAGAAAAATCGGTATGCGCTGCTGGCCAGACTCCCTTTATGGGTGCAACTGGCCGAATATATCAACGCTTTGGATGATGTGCAATATTCCCGGGCGCTGGTTTTTCTCCGTCGCGCTTTCAGTCAATTCAGCCCGCTGGAGAAACGCGGTATCGCCGAAAATCTCGGAGAGGTATGGGGGGTCTCATCCGATTCTGTCAGCGAGGTTATCAGCCTGCCGCTGACTGAAGATGAAGAAGAGGCGATTGATGATTTGGATGATTTTGATTTTGACGATTTATAAATATGACAGTCGATAACGAACAATTAAAAAGATGGCGGTTGATTCTTGGGCAAAGCGCACAGGAACAGCTTGGCAATTATGGCGGTGACTGCGGCTTGTCTGATGATCAGAAAATCATGGACGAGGCTTTGGCCGCTATCTACGATGAATCCGATTACGGTGATGATTCCGGCAGCGGTGGAAAACGAGGGGCGTCCCTTGGAAAATCAGCGCCGCAGCTTGCCAAATGGCTGGGGGATATCCGCTGTTATTTCACCGAAGATGTGGTGGCTGTCATTCAAAATGATGCCATTGAAAGAAAAGGTTTGACCCAGCTTCTTTTTGAACCGGAAGTGTTGAAAAATGTGGAACCGAACATTGCGCTGGTAGGCGCTATCATGGCGCTTAAAGGCCAGATTCCGGAAAGAACCAAAGAAACGGCTCGCATGGTCGTGAAAGCCGTTGCAGACAAAATCAAACGGCTGCTCGAACAAAAAATTCGCCAGGCCGTCACCGGAGCGCTTAACAAAAAGCGGCATTCCCCCATTCCGCATGTCAGCAGCATTGACTGGAAAACAACGGTCAACAGAAATCTGAAAAACTACAATGTTGAACACGGCAAACTCATACCGGAACGTTTCTACTTCTTTTCCAGAGCGCAGCGGAGTAACAATCATACGGTAATCGTAGATATGGATCAGAGCGGCTCCATGGCCGAATCCGTGGTTTACGGCGCTGTGACCGGATCGATTTTCGCCAGCCTCCCCGCCCTGGATACGCGAGTTGTCGTATTTGATACGGAAGTCGTCGATCTCACCGAAAAATGCGGTGATGATCCGGTGGATATGCTTTTCGGTGTTCAATTGGGCGGCGGCACGGACATCAATAAATCGGTCGCTTATTGCGAACAGTTTGTCACCGATCCGGCCAAAACCCTGTTTATCATGATTACGGATTTATATGAAGGCGGCAATGAAGCCCAATTGGTCCGCAGATTAAAAGAGATGCGCGAATCCGGCGTGCGCGTTCTCTGCCTTCTGGCGTTGTCGGACAGCGGTATCCCTGAATTTGATAACCGCCTGGCCAAAAAATTGTCCGGTCTTGGCATTCCATGTTTCGGATGCACTCCGAACAAATTGCCGGAATTGGTCGAAGGGGCGCTGCGTGGGGACGACCTTACGGCTTTGGCTATGCGGATAACGGCTTCTGTTAAGGGCAGTTGAGTCCGCTTCTGATCAAGGTGATTGCGGAACTCTGTTACAGCTTTTTGTATCTTTGCTTGACTGTTGATTCGTCTTAATATATACAATTTTGATTATCGTATGGTATTTTGAATAAAGTGCGATAAAGGTGTTTTAAATATGTCGAATAGGGATGGACAATACCTGATCATCATATCATCAAGATTGTTATGCCCGAAAAGCACTTATTATCGGTGTTATCAGGGCAACTATACCTGATAATAAAATAGACAGGGCAAAATAGCCTGATAATCATGGTTGCCGTGCCTATAAAGTACTTGTTGAAAACGAAATGTCTTAAAATGAAATTTGTATGATTGCTCTTTATTTCAAATACAATAAATCCTAACTCAGTGTTGTTGGGCCTTTGAATTTAATTCATTAAGAAAAGGAGAATCAGAATGAGAATGAGAATGATTAAAAGAATAGAATCAATCAAATGCGCCTTTATCATTGCAATAATTATTTGCATAATGACAGGATGTGCAGGCCAACAGATAAAATCTGGAAATGAATCATTAAAAGGTGGAGATATTTCTGAAGCACTTTGTCAGTATTTTAAAGCAGCTAATAATAAAGATTATAGTTCACAAACTTTTTTTAAAATTGGGAAAATATATGAAGAAGTATTATATCAATTCGATTTGGCCCTTAATTACTATTCCAAAGCATACGATGCCTCGAAATTAAATAGAAAATCAAAAAACAGAGAATTCCTTTTAAAAGAATCTAAAAGGCAATATAAAATTGCACTTGAAAACAAATTTAATAATTTAGAAAAAGAAAAGGTTTTACTATTCACCACAATTGAACCTAAATCAAAATACTACTCAGAACCTTCTGATCGTGAAAGGCATGTTGGTAAAACTATAAAGTTTGAAAAAAAGTGTAAAATTATATCAATTGAAAAGGATTGGCTTGAAACAGATGAATGCTCAGGATATTATTATCATCCTTCAAGATTTTTTAATATTAAATCGATTGAAAAAATTAACATAATCTTACCTAGAGACTTAAGCAAATATGATAGTATAATAGCTTACAGAAATTTCTTAAAAGAACATCCAAAACAAGGTTTTGATAAAAAAGCAAATAATCGCATTGATAGCTTGTCTTACGAAATAGCTCTTGGTGTTGATTCTATTCAAGCATATGAGAATTATCTTAATAATTTTCCAGACGGTGCTTTCGCAAGTAAAGCTGAAAAAAGAGTTGAAGAACTGTTTTTTAACCAAGCCCTTAATAATACTATTGGAAAAGATAATAAAATCAAAAAAATGGAAAGATATTTATTAAAATATCCAGGAGGTAACTTTGTAGCTGGAGCAAAATCAAATATTGAGGAGTTATATTTTAAAAGGAAAGACACTATATCATCATATAAAAACTATTTACTTTTGTATCCAACTGGTAGATTTGCACTAAAAGCAACGAAAAGAATAGAAGAGCTATATTTTCAGAAGGTAAAAAATAATGATATAATTAGCAGTTATGAAAGCTATCTTGAAATTTATCCTAACGGTAAATTTACTTCACAAGCAAAACTTAGAATTGAAGAGCTATATTTTCAGAAAACAAAAAAAATAGATACAATAGATGCTTATAAAGAATATTTATCTATATATCCAGAAGGAAAATATATTGCATATACAGAAAAAAGGATAGAAGAAATCTTAGACGAAAATGCATTTGGGATCGCAAAAAATAGAAATTCCATAGATTCCTATAAAGCATATTTAGAATATCATCCCGAGGGCAAATATATTGCAGTGGCTAAAGGAAAAATACTTTATTTTGAGGCATTAGAGTCTGGCAACATTGTTCTATATAAAAAATTCTTCTCTATGAAACAAGACGATCATATAAGTAATGATGAAAAAGAGAGGCTGATATTAAAATTACTACAACTGCCGGAATCAAAAAAAGCGGTTAAAATAAAAGCTAAAGCGAACGTAAGCTATCCTTACTATAGTGATTATACAAAAATGGAGATCAATGCAGATAAAAGAATTTTATTACAAGATTTTGATAGTAACAGTAAATTTAATGAAATCAAGATATTGCCTTATGATGATTCACTGATAGTAACTATTGATAAAAAAAATGCTCTTAAAATACCTATATACAAAAGCAAAATTGTAGATTTGTCTAGCTTAGATAATTATAATACCTTTTATAAGTATATAGGACAAGGAATGTTGGAAAGAAGCATTACTATAAATTTTCGAGGGGCAAGCAATAAAATCCTTGATAGTGTAAGTTTTTCTAAAATTAATAAACCTGTTGATTATGATATTTCGAAAGATTGTAAAAGAACTGATATTGAAATTACAAACAACACAATTTTTAAAGTGACATTAACTTGTAAAGCTGGTTATGATGGATATGATAATGATTCTAAGAATATTACAGTCTCACCTAAATCATCTAAAAATTTAAGTCTTTATTATGATATGCCAAAAAGTTTAAAGCCTAAAAATGTAGTTAAAAGTTCAGTTGGCGGTGCAATAATCGGTGGGTTGCTCGGAGCTTTTTTAGGTGGTGATAAGGATAGCGCTGCAGCTGGTGCTGCACTTGGTGGGGCGGGTAGCTATTCATACAAACAAGAAAAAGCGTGCAATAAAGCAAAAGACTATATAAGCGTAAGGGTTGAACCTTCCGATTTTTCAATTCCATAAATATTATGTACTTTATAATTTATAACTATTTATGATGAAAAAATAGCAAGTAGGGTGCGTTAGCGAAGCGTAACGCACCATGTTAATATTAAAAGCGATTTAATTCGGTGCGTTACGGCTACCGTCTGACGCACCCTACTTGCTACTCATGGACGCCACCATCCCATACGAATGGAAAGACAAACCGATTCCTATTGAACTTGATCCAGAAGTGGTCAAACGGAGAAAATATATGCCAGCAAGTACTATTTATGTAAATTATTCTGATGGAAGCCCTTGCTCAAAAACAAAAGTTGTATTGGGTTTCAATGCAGGCATGACAAAGCCTGCCTATACGGATAATAGGGGTACTGTCACAATTGAACACTCATCAACAGGAAATGCAACCGTATATGTTTCAGGGAAAAAGTGTGGGACATTTCATGCACCTGGACGAACAAGTGTAACTTATTAACTGAGAGGATAAAGACATGGGACTTTTTAAGAGAAGCAAGAAAAAGCAAGATTCAAGCAATAATTATAGTGTAACATCTGATCCAAGTATGACTCGGTTTGAAAAAAGGCATTGTTCTTCATGTGGTCAATATTATTTACACAAAATTTCTAGATATACTCAAGGCTCAAGTGAAGCATTTACAAGATGTACAAATTGTGGACACTATGAAGATGAACCTTGGTAAATCAAATCTTAACAATCGCTTATAGCTGGTCGATCCGTCGCTACCTTTCTCTTCGCGTCCGCTGAGGCGATGCATTATCGCTATGTATGAGTATAGAGTCAGTTAGTAAGGTGGGCAAAATGCCGCTTGCGATGTTTGTAACCGTACCAAACTACGTCGGCATTTTGCCTGCCATTTCTGTGCGTTTCATAACCTGGCGCTTCACCGGACGCAAGGGGCGCGGGGTTTTACAGTAATTTCCAAAGGCTCGTCTTCCCCTTGCGCCGGTGAGTTTGGCGTTAGCCTCCTTTGCTAATCCAAAATAGACCTGATAAAAATGACGCTTACGGAGTTCATCTCAATACCTCAATATCCTAAAATATTATCAGCTCTAAAGATGAATAAAAAATAAAAGTAAGGCGAAAAAATCTTGACAAATTCAAAGACCTCTGAGATTTTTTATTTCCTGTTGCTATCACAACGATAACGCTATCAACTCTAACCTTCAAGGAGATTCTATGAACGCATATTTATATGTACTGAATACATTATCGGACTGGGAAATAGCTTATATAACGGCTGAACTTAACAGCGGAAGGTTTTTGGATAAAACAAAAAATCCTATCGCCCTTATTAAGATTGGAAAGACTTTAGAACCTATAAAAACAATGGGAGGTATGACGATTACCCCGGAGGAGAGTATTGTCATGGGCGTCCCCAAAGCTGCTGATGCCAGGCGTTATACAAATTGATAAAAGGAGAAAATAATGGATTGGAAAACTATGATGTACAACGAGCGGTTTCCTAAATCTAACAAATACAGTCCGGAATTTGTCGCTGAAAATCAAATGGGACCGAATTCTATCTGGCTTATGGAATGGCTCACAGAGAAAATCGAGATTAAAAAAAATATGAAGGTTTTGGATCTTGGTTGCGGTCGCGCCATAAGCTCTATTTTTCTGGCTGAAGAATTTGGCGCCACGGTATATGCAACCGACCTTTGGATAGATGTAAGTGAAAACCGGAAGCGCATTGTTGAATTCAGTCTGGAAGATAAAATTATTCCAATAAAAGCTGAAGCACATGCTCTGCCCTTTGCCAAAAGCTTTTTCGACGTGATAGTTGCAGTGGATTCGTATGGATATTTCGGAACTGATGATCTGTATCTGTCTTACATTACCGGCTTTCTAAAACCGGGAGGAGTTATCGCCGCGGTTTTACCGGGGTTGATGCGGGATTTTGACAATTTTAAAGTTCCCGAACATCTGTTTAAACCTCAGAAAAACGGCGATGTTTTCTGGGAACCTGACTGCTTTACTTTCCACACGAAGGACTGGTGGTTAAGTCATTGGATGAAGACAAGTCTGGTGGAAGTGGAAATATATGACACCTTGGAAGATGGCTATAAACACTGGGCAAAACAGGAGAAAGCTTTGGAACTTGCAGGATTGAATATTTTTCCATCAGTTGAAGAAACGCTTTTAAATGATGCCGGGCGGTACATCGGTTTTGTGCGTATTATCGCTACGAAAAATATACCTGAAACAGAAGAATCCTTGCCCCACGCTTGGCAACCGGAGTTCAGTGCGGTTTGTGACTCTCTTCGTAATGAGAGAGATAGCAGGAAAAAAGTATAACAAAGCGCTACCTGACCGACACTTCCTGCCGGCAGGTTAGCTTAAAAGTTATACAACAAATAGGAAAAAAAAGAATCGCAGAAAGGATTGATCTGACCTGCCCTATCCAAAAAGTCCGCAAAAATCCCAATCATCACCAGGGCAGGTCAGTTCAATCCATTGTTCAATAACCTCGCTTGTTATCACCGCATCAAAACACCCGCGTTTTAAACAAAATCCCGCCCGTTGACCTGCTTTCACCGTATCATCCTCAACTTAATCATACCCGCCGCAGACATTTTTCAAAACTTGGGACAATAGCGTGCGATATTATCTTTTCTTGACTATTGCGGAATTACGGTATTATTGTCAGGTTGAGTTATAACGGGTGTCAGCACTTTATGAGAATATGATATCTTCCCGTTTCTATGTACAGCCTTAAAAGCCTTAGCGGGAGCGGGAGAAGCCCCAACAACGTCCTTTGTCATAATCAGTAGCACTGTACAGGGCAAAAAAATAGTTATCTCATTGAAATGTAAGAGGTATCGTAAGAATTCATAGAGATCATAAGCGAGACCCTTTATTTATTCAAACACCTATCTATTAGCTCAATTTGAAATTATTAAATTTAAAAAATATGAAGGGGTTATGGAAGATATTATAGAACTGTACCACCGGCTATATGATCTGGAAATTCCGCAACAGCCATAAAATGGGAACGGAGGAATGAATACTGAAAAAATGTTGATTGGCAATTTACTGCTGAAGATGTTCGTATTAAACTTAAACGTCTATATCCCAAAGTTAACTCATAAAATCAAACTTGGCAAAGCATTATATATCTTTCATTTTTTATTCTCTGAATTGCTGGCGTCAAGCCCGCTCTTGACTCAATATTTAGAAAATGATATAGCGCATGGCATATCACAGCAATCATATTACAATGCCAGCAACAAACATAGGAGAATCAACATGATCAAAACTAATGAAACTATCAAAGCCTATCCGACTTTCCGGATGCTCACTGATGATCAGATCACAAGGATCATCAAGTCCGCCTTGGAAATATTGGAAAAAACAGGTGTGAAGGTGTTAGATGAAGAATCCAGAAATATTTATAAATCAGCCGGCGCTCGTATTGACGGCGAAGTGGTAAAATTGCCGGAGTTCATTGTGCGTCATAGTCTGGAGACAGCACCTAAAGGGTGGGTCATTTATGACCGGAATGGCAAAAGGGCGCTTGAAGTCGAAGGCCGCAAAAGTTATTACGGTACATCCACGGCCAGTCCCAACACCAAGGACGCTCTGACCGGCGAATACCATGAAACCAGGGTGGAAGACCTGGAACTGGCGGCTCGTATGGCCGATGCCATGGAACATATCGATTGGGTCATGCCCATGGGATCGGCTCAAGATGTGCCGGATATTGCCGCCGATCTGCATGAATTTGTTGCGACTGTAACCAACACAATCAAGCCTATTGTTTTCCTCTCCTATTCTGCACGGGGGATGGAACTGATTTTTAAGATGGCCGCTGAGGTGGCCGGAGGCAAGGAAAAATTAAGAGAAAAACCCTTTTTGGTCGCCTATCCTGAACCGATTTCTCCACTGGTTCTGCCCGGCGAAGTCGCCCAAAGAATATTGGTTGCCGCTGACTGGTTTTTACCCCAGATGATGGGACCGTCTGTCCAGATGGGAGCCACCGGCCCGGTGACCGTACCGGCAGCCGTGGCCCAGGGGGTGGCTGAGTCCATGATGTGTGTGGTTCTGGCCCAGCTCAGAAACCCGGGATGCCCGGTGGGCTTAGGTTCCAACTATTCAGGCTTTGACATGTCCCGGGGGCTGCTGACTATTGCGGGACCGGAAATGAGCCTGTGCCAGGCCGCTCATGCCGAAGTTGCCCAGTCATTGGGTTTGCCCACCTGGGGATTGGCCGGCGCCACCGATGCCAAGGTGTTGGACGCTCAATCCGGGGCCGAAGCCATGTTCAGTGTGTTTGCTCAAGGGCTTTCCGGGCTGAATCTTATTCATGATGTGGGATATATGGACATGTCCATGGCTTGCGCCGTGGAACAACTGGTTTTGGGAAATGAGATTATCGGTATGGTCAAACATTTTATGCGCGGCATGGATTTCAGCGCCGAACAGATGGCCAGCGATATATGGGAAGAGGTCGGGCCTGCCGGTCATTTTCTTGATCATGCCCACACCCTCAAGCATTTTAAAAAAGAGCTGTGGCGACCTGAGATTTTTACACGTAAACCGATTTCTACCTGGAAAGCTGACGGAGAAAGAGACACGGAAACCAGAATTCGGGAAAAAATCCAAGACCTGGCGGAAAATTATACGCCTGAAGCGTTGCCCGATTCTGTAATAGAAAAACTGGAAAAAATAAAAACTGAGGGTGAAAAAGAGTTAGCCGCAAAATAAAATTTTTGTTTTGCCTCAACCATTCGTGAAACGCGATGCGTGAAATGTGAATTCACGCATCATGTTTCGAAAAACACTGATACCACTACCAGAAAATCCAGTTACCCGTCCTGACGACATAAAGTCCCAAAATCAGATTGGTTATGCCATGCGCAATAATACAATACCAGAGATGCTTGGTGCGATACAGCAGAAGATTGTAAATCAGACCGGCCATGATACCGGCCAGCCAGAAATAATGCTCGGCTCCGAATAAAGCGGCCGAAATTAAAAAGGAAGCCCAGGAGAATGCACCGATTCGGACGGACCGAAAGTCAGGATTGATGATGTAACGTATAATAAAAGAGCGCCAGAAAAGTTCTTCAAAAATGGGAACAACGACAGCCGCTCCAAACAACCTTACGCCGATAAACAGATAATAAAAATGCGACGGCAGATTTTGTGGGTTATAAACATCCGCCCCCTTTGAATCCATCGTCATTGTTGCAAAATTCCAGTCCATGTTAATCCACAGAATAAACACAATCACACCGGCAGCCACGGTCAATCCGACATGCTCGATTTTCAATTTGAACAGCCTGAGTTCATTGTATGTTTTCCAAAAAACGATCAGAAGAACACCGACAACGATAATTTTTAACGTGTAGGTCAATGGGGTCAGATAAAGGCTGCTGATATGCTCAGGAAGGACTGACTTTAAGAGATCATGAATCACAATAAAGAGCATATAAACGGCAAATGGAAGCGCGCGTGTTAACCACGGATATTTAGAGTTCATTTTTTTTCCTGTTCGTGTTTATTTGTGTCCGTTTGTAGTTCAGACGGTGTTGTGCCGGATAGCGTTTTATCAGGTGAAGCTGCCTCAGATGGCTGCGCTGTCAGGTCAATCGCCGGTTTGTTCTTAAATGGTGTGTATAAAGGGTCGCCGATCAGAATTTGTCGCCATGAAAGATGCGGTAAAGTGCGGTAATAAACCTCTATCAACGGTACCTTGCCTGTCATCAGAAGCGGGAAAAACATATCCGGACGTGGAAAAGATGCCAAATACGGTTCTCTGACCGGCCCTAATGTAGCGGTGACACCATCCTCCAGCATACGCTTGCACCATACGTTGCTTTCCTCTTTTTTCAGGGTTTTAGCTTCACCCGAAGCAATATGGAACCCTACTGCCCCCTTTTGCCATTCAAACGCATCAACATATTTCGCCAGGGAATACCAACCGCAGTATAAAGCGGCATCAGGACAGTCACCATCCTGAAAAAGCTCCGGTTTATCATCTATCACCACAGGCATCGATCCATATTGTTTGACAACATCATGCAGATTGACAAGATAACGATCAAAGCGAGCATAGTCATTTTTTTTGCGTTCCTTGTCATCTGAAGACAACCCCCTGGCATCAATATAAAAAACCCCCTCAAGTCCTTTGTTTTCGATTTCAATGGCATCATCTGTCATTTGTTTAGCCAATTCTGGTGTAGATGCATCCAAGCGTGCCACCATAAGAGTCACCTTGCGCAAAAATTTGATGTATGACCAATGGTTATAGACATTAAAAAACGGATTCGGAAGCCATCCCACACGTTGGTACGAAGGCCTTAAAATCAAGGACAGTTCACTGTCAACGGCCGCAAGACGCCAAGAAACAGGTGTGTAAACCGTTTGCAAATTTTTCCAGTATTTTAGCTCACCTGCAATTCCGTTGGTCTGACGTGCCAATGTCGCCCTTTCAATCGCATTATCAGGGAGTACGCCCTGGAATGTGGATTGCGCCCATTCCCATTTGAAAATCGTATCCCATTTTAATAACGGTTGATTTAAAATATGCTCAGGCGGGGTCTCTTTTTCAGCCGCCAGTTGCTTTTTGATTGTTTTTACCGCCGGTTCAATACCTGTCAGGCGAATAATGACCGATGAAATTTGGATATAAAGTCCGGGATTTTTCTTGGATGTTTCGGCTTCGTCCATTCGTTTAACAGTACTGTCAACTAATGTGGAAAGTTTTGCCAGGCTTTGCAACGGTTCGGTGGAAGTCTTTTTCTGTTCGGAATCAGCTTTGGCATCATCCGAAGGTGTTTCCGTTTTCTTTTCAAGTGGAAGTTTTTTTGCCAGATATTCAAGGCGGGCGGTAAGTCGCGCAATAAGGCGTTCATATTCTTTGATTTTAAAGGCTATCAGTTTTTTTAGCGCCTGATCGTTCTGGGTCTCGCCGGTTTCTTTGATATAAAGCGGCATTCCATACACTAGGAGGAGTACAGGCATCGTTTTTATATCCGGTTTCAGGGGTGGGATTAATCTGTCAGCATGGAACTTCCGCACCGCTGTTTTAATCACCGGAACCATCTTTTGCGTAAAATCGGTATATGTAATGTTTTCGGAATCGGGAAGTTCCAGACCGACCAAATTGTCTTTAGGAACATTACGCTTAGATTGATAATAAAGTGCCACCTCCTTACTGGCTGGCAGCGATGAATTATAGACAATCAGAATATCATCGGGTTGAAGTGCTGACGCCCCGCTAGTTGTAAAAAGAAAAAGTTTTATGAAAAAAAACATAAAAGTTAAACGCACCCATTTTAAATCTATTGTCATTAATCCTTTGCTATTTCGTATCATTATCCCCCTTTACGAATTTGGAATGCAGGATTCCAAATTCTATATTCAATAAATCCCCATGACATTAAGCAACTTGCGTGATGTCAAGGCATCATCTTCATTTAAGCCTAAATCCAGCGCAAGTTGCAACGCCTTGCGGGCTTCATGAAAATCCCTTTGCTCGTAAAAAGCCGCTCCGATGTGAAAGTGGTAGAGCGGATTCTGGGGATCACCGTCAATGGCCTTACGTAAAACCGACTTGGCTTGAATAACTGATCCTTTTTTTAAATAAATCCACCCTAACACATCAGCAACATCCGGGTGAGCAGGCATCTGTTTATAATTCTTTTGCGCCGCGGCCATGGCCTCGTCAAGTTTTTTATCCTCAAGAGCTTTTAATATTTTACGCTTGACATCAGGCCATGCCTTCAATGGCGCTTCGAGTTCATCAATACGTTTTTTGATATCTTCGATTGTATCGGGTCCCACGCCAAGGGCGAGCGCCTTGTTATAAGCTTCTTTGGCGAGGTGATATTTTTTTTCCTGTTGCTGCAACATTCCCCAATGGTAGTGAACGTAAGGATGATCCGGGTTGCCATCCATGGCCTCGCGCAGGTACTTGGAGGCCTGAACCGCAGAATTGCGTTTGAGGTAAACATAGCCAACGGTGTCAGCAATTTCAGGTGCATTAGGAACTTTTTTCTTGGCACGGAGTGCCAAATGCAGTGCCCGATCCAGATTCCGGTCAGCTTCAGCATATAAATAAGCCAGATCGTTTTCAGCCGGTGGATATGTTTTAACTGCTTTTAATAGGGCTTCATACGTTGCAATCGCTTTGTCCGTTTCGCCCTGTTTTTTGTATATGGAGGCCTTGTGCATATACGCGGCTTTATTTTCAGGATTGATCACAATGGCTTTTTGAAACATGTCCATAGACGCGGCAACATCCTTTTTGATTTTGTAAATGGCGGCCATCGCCATAAACGGTCGATCTGATTGCAGATTTTGATTGCTAAGGGTTTCAAGCAATTTCAACGAGGCGTCATATTTTTTCAGTTTAACGAGCAACAACGCCTTTAGCAGTCCAATTTGAAGATTCCCGGGATATTTTTGCATTCCGGCATCACATAACGCCAAGGCTTTGGAATACTCTTTTTTATCTTTATATATTTTGATAATCTTTTCAAACGGTTTAATCGGGTCAGGATAACTGGTTTTAACGGCCTCAAAGCCCTTAATCGCTTTATCTGCTTTGCCCAGTGCATAATAAATTTCAGCCAATCGAAATTGCGTCCGCGGTGATTCCGGCTTGGCTTGCAAAACAATTTCGTAATCCGAGGCGGCCGCTTCAAATTTTTTCAATCCTACATAAATGGCCGCTCTAAGCATCCTCGCCCGAAGATTTTCATCGTTTAACTGTTCACGAATCGAAGGTTTAAGCTTACGAGAATTTTTGTCACCCTTTTGCGCGGCTTCAGCTTGCATGGCAAGAACCATATTAATTTCATCAAGCGCCTGCTCCGGTTTATTGTTACGCAGATAAATTTCCGCAATGGTTTGACGAATTTTCCATGAATTTGAATTTTTAGCAAGTGCCTGAGCTATGTCATTTTCGGCTGTTTTATAATCCTTTTCCTCCATTAACGTAAGGCCGTGGTAAAAATTCCCGATAGACCAATCCGGTGCCTGCTCACGCACGATTGCAAAATCTTCACGGGCTTGGCGATGCTTACCGGCTTTCATCCGTATCTTGCCTTGTAAAAGGTGGACTTTCGGATTTTGTGGATTTTTTGCCAAAATTTCATCGGTTATTTTCAGGGCTTCTTCATCTTTTCCTTCATCAAAAAAAATTTCGGCCGTTCTTGATTGGGCGTAAATACCTGATTGGGGATTGTCAGGCCATTTGGCATAGAGTTTTGCCAAAGTTGCACGGGCTTTTTCAAACTGTTTCAGATAAACATAGTATTCGGCCAAAATTGCCCAATTTTTGCGAGTGTCAGGAAATTGCTCTGCAGCCGTTATATATGATTGAAGTGCTTTGTTAAATTGTTTGCGCTGATGATACTGACGTGCCATATCAGAATAAAGGTTAATCGTTTTTATTTTTTGATCGTTAACAGCTTGAGCTAAAACGGCTTCAGCTTCGTCGAATTGTCGGCGCATAAAATAATTGTGAGAGAGGATGCGATATGGTTCCGCTCTATCCGGGAACTGCTTGATAAGATGTTTAAAAAAAATTTCTAAATCATTCGCTTGTCTTTGTGACCAGTAAAAACGGGCCAGGAGATGATACGGTGCGATTGTATCGGGGAATCGGTTGATTATCAACTTGAACTTTGTTTCCGCCTCGGTAAAAAGCTTTAGTTTGGAATACAGTTGCGCCAGAAAAAGTTGAGCGGTGACGTCTTCAGGAACTGATGCCGCACCGGATTCCATCATTTTACGAGCATTTTCAGGCTGGTTGTCAGCAAACAGGGCCAGCGCCAAACTTATTTTGGCTCTCGGATTATCTGGAGCCTTATTAACCGCTTTTTGAAGTATATCCACCGCTTCAATCAGTTTGCCGACATAAGCCAGCGAATTGCCGAGGATGAGCAAAACTTCGGCATCATCCGCCTTTCTTTCAATTAACTCCTGGCACAGCGGAATGGCGATTTTATAGCTTTTGTTACGAAAACACAATACAGCCAACTCTTTGCGTGCTTCATTTAAGTCAATATCTGATTTGATTGCCTCACTGAATTGCCTTGCCGCCATTTTAATTTTTGCGGCGGTGTCAGATTGTTGTGCATAAATTTTGCCGAGTTGAAGGTGGGCTTTGGCATGTTTAGGATTTTTCTGTACAGCATTTTTAAACTGAATAACAGCGTCATCGGGCTTTTCGGCTTCCAGCGATTTAAGGCCGGCCTGAAAATATCTTTCGGCTGCCTGAGTGTTGGTTTCTTTGTCACATCCGCCGCAGAGAAGGAAAAATGCCAGGATAAAAACGAGTGTCAGCAATGGGATTCGGTTAACTAAGGGGGGATAAACCATTTTGATTTTTACCTTTTTTACTCATCAAAAAAATGATTTTCAGATATTCATGCGGATAGCGTTATTTGAAAAGTTTAATCCTTAAATCATGATCAAATTCCTCAATAATTTTACTACGCTCAATAAATGAATCAATATTATTATAAGCATTGGTATAAAAAGCCATTACGGCCCCAAATTTGTCACAAAGCGGGTCTTCCTCACCTAAATCTGTAATAGCTTTCTCTAATAGCTTTTTACCTTGCTCAAAATGTTCCGTGAGATCAACAAATAACTTTTTACGCAGAACGTGTTTTTCTCTTTCTTTAGCAATAATCGGTAAAAGCCGTCGCACCGAATATTCAACCAGCGCATCTCGCGGGGCATTATAATCTTTAGATACGCTATCCAGCGATATAAGCGAATTTCGACTTAAAACATAAGTTTTTTGAATGCGTTGGCATTTTTTTAATTTTCTATTTTGTATCTCATTGGCGATTGACATAAGTGAATGGCTGTCTTCTGCCAAATGGTCAAACAGCGATTTTTGCTTGATACCAAGATGGGTTGCTACTATGCTGATGGCTTCAACACATCCTGTGGTCAGTTTGAAAGTGGCTCTCACCGACTGTTTGCCTCGTAATGCCGATGACGATGTTTGAGGTAACGAGAGGGGGGAGCGCCATCCTTGTTTTTTATCTTGTGCCATGGTTTGTTATCAATCATTCAGTTTGGAGTTTGGAGTTTGGCATTCCGAATTCTACATTCCGCATTCCAAATCAAAGCTTCATAATTCGTGACTGGCCGGGTTTGATCTTCATGGTTTTGTCATTTATGGCCAACGTAAGTGCCGTGCGCCCTTTGCCGCTTAATGTTACTTTTATCCGATGATGAAAAATTTCCAGGTCATACCAAATTTTTCGGTGGCAGACTTTCATCGCCAGGCGCGTCCAGTGTTCGGGAAGATTCGGGCGTATTTGCGGTATTTTTGATGAAAAATCAATTCCTGCAAAATAGCGGGTGATAACGTCTGATGTTCCGGCCATTACACCGCAATGGATTCCTTCGGACGTTGTTCCACCCTGAGTATCATAAATATCAGATTTCATCGCGTTTGTAAACCATTCCCATGCACTTCCTTTATTTTTTAAATATCCTGATAAAATGGCGTGAACAACATTGCTCAATGTATCTCCGTGGCTTGTGTGCTGTTCATAATATTGGTAATTCTTTTTTAAAAGGCCAATCGGATCATCGACGCCATGCCCCAATTGGGTAAGAATACGCGCAACTTCGTTCGGCGCAAGTACATAAAACGTCATCAAAGTATCCGCTTGTTTGGTAATTTTGTACTCATCCGGTGAATCGCCCTCCTGTTTCAGGATATGGTCTATGCGATGGAGATCGCCATATTTTTTCCGGTAGCGTTCCCAATCCAATTCTTTTAAATCAAAATAGCCGTCAAATTGGCTGATAACACCCTCGTCGGACACAACCACATTCATTTTACGGCTGATATCCTTCCATCGGGCGATTTCATTATCATTTAATCCGATTTTTTCTATCAGCCGGTTGCGTGTACGTGTGGAAAATGATTGGAAAATTTCCAATGCTTTTTCTAAGAGCCACACGACCAAAATATTGGTATAAGCATTATCTTTGATACCGTGACTGTTTGATCCGGGCAATTTTTCATGAAACTCATCCAAACCCATCACACCTTTAATGGAATATTTACCTGAATTTTTATCGAATTGAGCGACACTAGCCCAGAAACGCGCGATATCCAGTATCATTTCAGCACCATAACGCATCATAAATTGATAGTCATCGGTGTCGTGAAAATAGCGCCATATATTGTAAAAGATCGCAATCGAAACATGGCGCTGGCGGCGGCTTAAATCCAGCTCCCAAGTATCGTCATCAAGATTATAGCGAACTTTCTGAGTTTCTTCATCACCGCTATCAGCAGTTTGCCAGGGATACATCGCGCCCTGGCAGCCATTGTCAAAAGCATATCGCCGCGCTTCATCCAAACGGTTGTAACGGTACATCAGCAACGCTTTGGAAATCTGCGGGAAATGATAGTTATAAAATGGTAAAATATAGATTTCATCCCAGAACACATGTCCGCGGCAAGCTTCACCGTGAAGGCCGCGGGCAGTTATGCCGGCGTCAATAGTTTTGTTATGACACGATGCGGAAACCATCAAATGATAGGTATGCAGACGCGCAACTTTTTGCGTGAAACGGTCGCCGTCAATCAATATATTGGCTTTGTTCCAAATTCTAACCCAGGCGCGTATATGGAGTGTACAGACATTATCAAAGGATTTTATGCCCGTATCTGAATCGTCAGAAAGCGCTTTGACAGCCTGCCGACGGGGATTATCAATCCCCTTATCCAGTGACGTAAATACGCTGACAATTTTTTCCATCGCGTAGGTCGTGTTTTTTTGCGCCTTGATCGTTATTAATTGGGTAACTTGACCTTTTTTTTCAACCACTGTTTTTTTACAGCGCAACGTTTGCTCTCCTACATTCATAAACGTTTTCGCGGCCATCACAATTTTATTTTTGGATTTACCGGTTTTGGCTGACAGATAAACACCTCCGGAGATTGCTCCTTGTGAAATCGGAACCAAATGCTGGGAATTGAATTTCCGGTAGCGAGGGACATTGTTATTGATGATGCGACTGTCAATACCTGTGCGTATATGAATCGTAGCGCTGTAATTCAGTGGTGTGATTTCAAATTTTATTGCGCATAGATGAGCATCGGCCATGGATACGATACGGTAAGTGTGAATCAGGGTGATATGGCCGCTGCCGTCTTTACACACCAGCGTTCGTTCCATAACCCCTTCTTTCATATTCAGATTATGTTGGTATGAAAGAATATTCATTTGCAGCGGACTGATAAACGCCCCCCCGCTGATGGCAAATTCGATTAACGTCCAGTTGGGGCAATTGACAAAATCATTGTTATAAATGCGTTTACCGCCTACCGTAGTGACAATTTTGTTATACATTCCGGCGATGTAGGTTCCCGGATAATGAACATCGGAAGCTTTTTCGCATTCAAAATGGCCGCGAACACCCATGTAGCCGTTGCCGACCGCAGTTAACGTTTCACGGAGTTTTTCCTCTTGAGGAACAAAGGTGTTGTATGTGAGATTCCATCCATCCGCTTCAATGCCGCTATTAAACCACTCTTTGATCTGAGCAATCGTAATTTCGGCCATATCACGAACCACGATATCAGCACCATGCTGAAGCAGCGCATCACCATCAATTTCTCTGGCGATGCCCAGTATCAGTCCGAAGCCGCCGTTTTTACCCGCCTGTACACCGGAAATGGAGTCTTCGACAACCACACATTCGCCCGGTTTCAAGCCTGAATCAGCGGCCGCAACAACAAAAATATCGGGGTTCGGTTTGCCTTTGAGATTCAATTCACGGGAAACCTCTCCGCAAATCCGTGTGTCAAAATAATGTTCGATTTCACCCAGTTCCAGAATAAGTTTGCAATTGCGACTGGAAGAAGCCACACCGATTTTAATCCCGTATTTACGGCAATTTTTGATAAAAGTAATGGTGGAATCAAAAATATCCGGTCCTTGGCGGCGCAATATTTCCTGGAAATTCTTATTTTTGCGATTTCCCAATCCGCAGACAGTTTCCTTATTCGGAGGGTCTTCATAATCACCGAAAGGCAGTTCAATGCCCCTTGATTCCAAAAAACTTTTAATCCCGTTCATACGAGACTTGCCATCCACATATTCGAAATAATCTGTTTCCCGGTCAAACGGAACAAAAGGCGTCCGGTCTCTTTCGGCAGCCATTTTCAAATAGTCGTTGAACATACTTTCCCATGCCATACCATGCACACGCGCGGTTCCGGTAACGACACCGTCTAAGTATAGAATCACGCCTTTGAATTTAATTGCCGTTTTTGAAGCCATAAAGTTTCCTTCGTTCCATGAGAGGTTTTGCCGGAAGTAGAAATATCAAACACGGATATGGTTGGTAAAAGATAAAAAGGGAAATTAAAAAAACGATCAGCAAGGATTTCCGGTCTGATTATTCCGCTGAATCCTTGCAGGTAGCCATTGAGCAGATGGTGGCCGAAGAAATGGGTAAGTTATTTAATCTCGCTACTAAGTAACGGTGGTTAAATAACTTTCCCATTCCGGAGTGCTGACTTCAGTTTGCGCTGGCTGTGATACAAGCTGAAGCTTACACTCCTAAATTTAAAAGATGGGTAAGTTATTTTATTCATAATCCTAAGCATCCAGGCAAATGTTTTTATATTGAAAACCTCCGAGGTTTTGGAAACCTCGGAGGTCTCGCTTCCGAACATTGATGCTTTATTTGCCAATCAATTTTCATGGAACATCTGATAGCTTTACGATAGAGAGTTAAAACCCCATAGCTGCAGACGTACTTCTTCTGGGATCCGCACCGCCGAACATAGTGCCGTCCGCTGTAACCATGATACTTTGAATCGCCCCCATTGATGATTTTTCGGTGACCGTATGTCCCATACCTTCAAGCAGACGAACAGTATCCAGGCTAATCCCCTCTTCGATTCTGAGTTCATCAGGCAGCCATTGGTGATGAATGCGGGGAGCATTCACTGCGGCCTGAACATTGAGATTATGGTCAATAACATTCATGATAACCTGAAGGGTGGTGGTGATAATCCGGGAGCCTCCGGGCGATCCGGCCACGAGAAAGTTTTTGCCGCCCTTCATAACAATTGTGGGGGACATGGAGGAAAGCATCCGTTTATGAGGCTCTATTTTGTTGGCTTCACCGCCGATCAGCCCATAACCATTGGGAGTTCCCGGTTTTGCGGAAAAGTCGTCCATCTCATTATTGAGCAGAAAACCGGCTCCTTCCACCACAATGCCGGAACCATAGCTGAAATTGATGGTGTAGGTGTTGGCCACAGCGTTGCCGAATTTATCGACAATGGAGAAATGCGTGGTCTCATTGCTTTCAAAACTTACCGGATCCCCCGGCAGGATATTTCGGCTGATAGAAGCGAAATCGGGATCAATTTCGGCGCGTTGAGAAGCTGCATATTTTTTTGAGGTAATGCCTTTAAGCGGAACCTTTACGAAATCGGAATCCCCTAAATACTTGGAACGGTCGGCAAAAGCGTGTTTCATCGCCTCGGCCGTCAAATGGATGGTTTTGGCGGAATTGTGCCCCAGATTGCCAATGGGATATTTTTCAAGGATATTCAAAATTTGGATGATGTGGGCGCCTCCGGATGAAGGCGTCGACATGGAGTAGATGTCATGGCCGCGGTATGTGCCTTGAACGGGTTTTCTGATCTTAGGTTGGTAAGCTTTCAAATCATCCAAAGTGATCAGTCCGCTGCCTTTTTTCATTTCGGCTACGATCATCTCCGCGGTTTTGCCTTCATAAAACCCTTTGGTACCGTTTTGGGCAATACGTTTTAACGTTTCGGCCAAATCGGCTTGGATATAGATATCCCCAGGCTCATAAAATTTTCCATCCGGTTTCAGGAATTTCTTTTTTCCGGCTTCAAACTTGAAAAGGCGCTTCTGTTTCGATTTCACACCTTTGGAAAAGCGCGGTGTCACCACAAATCCCTTTTCAGCCAGTTCGATTGCGGGTGCAAGTGACTCAGCCAGAGAGATGGTGCCATATTTTTCCAAAGCCAGGGCGAATCCGGCAACTGTTCCCGGAACACCTGAGGAAATGTGTGAAAACCTTGACAATGTTGGATCCGCATTGCCATCGGCCCCAAGGAACATATCTTTTGTCGCGCCGGCAGGGGCTTTTTCACGGTAATCAATGGCTGTAACATCCTTTTTTTCTTGGGATGAAATCAGCATAAAGCCGCCGCCGCCGATATTCCCAGATCGCGGTTGGGTCACAGCCAAGGCAAATCCTGCTGTAACTGCGGCATCAATCGCATTGCCTCCTTTTTTCAGAACTTCCAAAGCCACTTCAGTGGCAAGGGTGTGACTTGTCACAACCATGCCGTTTTTGGCCTCAACCGGCACACTTCGATCACCGGATAAAATGGCCTGTCCCTGGGCGGAGACGGCACTGAACAAAATGATCAATAACACAAATAAAGTTTTTGATTTGAAACACGACGGTTGGCTAACTGTTTTTTTCATAATTCCTCCTTTTCGTTTTGGGTTTGCTACAAAATGCTGACAACTGAAATTTAAATACAGGATGGCGGATATAATGTCAACAGGGATCAGGCCAACACATAATATTATCTTAGAGGGTAAGTGTCAAACCTTTGCCCGCCCTACATTTCAGCTATTGCACAGGTTCAAATATTTCAACTGCTTTTGGGCTTGATAATAGCCTTCTTCGATTAATCGTTCAGCTTGTAAGATTGAAAAATTCAAAAAAGACGGAAAACCGAGCATACGCGCAGGTGAGACCGTAGCCACACGCAAAGAAGCGTCTTTCACGCTATTTGTCCCGTTTACCAAAGGGCCGTTTGAAAGTTGCAAGCGTTGGTTTGAAACAGCCGTTTGATATGCCCCTTGTAAGAGTTGTTCAAAAGCGATTTCAGCAGCTTGCAACGGGGTGCGGGGTAAGGGCAATTTGAAGTTGCCTGCCGGAGTCAGCAACACGACAATGATTTCCCTGACACGCCGTTCAAGAGCAGGGGCCAGGGGTGTATTTTCGATCATGCCGCCATCCCAGTAAGGCTCGCCGTCAATGAATTGCCAGGGAAACAAGACAGGAATGGCGCTTGATGCCATGATATGGGAAATATCAATTTGATGCTGTGTAAAATATTTCAGGCGCGATGTTGGCAGATGAACCGCATTGATAATGATTTCAATTTTACTTTGGCGTAATTTATTAATATCTATATATTTTACCAGTAGCTTTTTCAGGGGAGATGTATCTGTTAATGATTGAGACTCACCATTGTTAAAAAAAGAACGGAGATGACGGGCTAGTGATATTCGATAAATTTTACGCCGATCAAAGCGTTTCCATAATGTTATGATTTTGTCCGGGGTCATACCCGAACCGATGGCCACAGCATTGATAGCACCTGCCGATGCACCGCAGATCAGATCCGGACGCCACCTTTTTTCATCTAAATACTTGAGCACACCGGCCTGAAACGCTCCTCTTGAACCACCGCCGCAAAGAATCAGTGCACGTTTCATAAAGTTTTAAGTGTAAAATTTTAAGTTTTAAGTTAATTGGCATCCTTCATAATAGCCCAAAAGTAGTTTACACTTTTATCCGGAGTGCCGAACTTGTAGTTTGGTAGTAGCGGGCACTGAATGCCAAACTACAAGTTTGGCACTCCGGAAAATTGTAAACTGACAAATGAAGGATGCCTAAAATTTTAAGTTTTAAGTTAATTGGCATCCTTCATTATTTCAGAATGCCAAGCCTTTTCACGTTTTTCAATAGTTTCTATAAAATAGTCAATATTATGAATAACGCGAAAAGCGGTGTAGCCTTCATAAACAAAATCCATTATTTTGCCAATTCCCAAAAGATGCGCTACCCTTCGAATCGTTCCTAATGAAAGCCGCACGACCCATCTACGGCTGAGAGCATAAAAAACACGCGTAACTTTCAGACTCAATTCGATCTGCCCGATCCTTTCGTCGTAATTATCAAGCTGCCGGTAAATTGACTGGTATTGCGCCATATTCATATCGGTTTCAACACCGCTTGCAATCATAGCTTCAACCATACGATTGTCCAAATCATCTGACAGGTCGTGTAGTTCAATTACCATGCTGACGGCATCAATCATGCCTCCGGGCGCGCGGCCATCCATGGCTTTGTGAAGCGTCTGCATGCTGGTGTTGCGGAATTCATAATCTTCAGGGCCATATAGTTTCTGAAAGAAAAAATAGGCGATGTTCTTATATTCGGGTTTTTGTCTAAGATCATGGTAAGTTGTGTTAAGTCGGCGGGATTGAAACGTTTGAAGGGCTTTTTTTAATTTTAATACTTTTTCGTCAAAATTTTTGGAGTCATCCATTTCATACGCTCTTTTTTCTTTTGTAGCGCGGGAAGCCGTCCCGCGTTGTTAATAGCCGCAACGCGAAAAGCGGAACAGCTTTCCGCTCTACATCTGTCCCGGAAGACTGAACTTTAAGGCACTTATATTTTTACTGTGCCGTTTTATCGGGTTACGCGCTAACCCGACCAGTTCTGAATTTATATCAAAGTAAGAATAGCACATCTAATGTCAAGTATATCGTTTTATGAAAAGATTGCCATTGTTGAAATTTAAAAATTCAGATGAATTGGCTCATTTTATTGATGATAAATGGGGAAGGGATTTTCCTATAAATACACTCAGTAGATGGAAAATGCCTTAAAATACGGCATGGAGCGCAAAAATTAAGCGAAGCGGTTTTTTGCCGGCCCTGAAGCCGCGCCAGCCTCCGGGTGGAATCAGATGCTGAAAATCGCTGCGCTAAATTTTTGCGCTCCTTGGGCGGCCTGTATATTTTAATGCGAACATTTTTCATCTGTTGAAAATGTCACCTCTTTAAATATTTCAATTTTGCGAATATCGGGAATGATTTCGCTTTCCCATATATAGGTCGGACTTCTGCTGATGATTCCATAAGTGCCGGCCGCATAATTATATTCCGTCTGAATCAGTTTTTGCCGTTCTTTGGTGATTTTGTCCTTGATGCCCTGAACGGCCTCATCAGACATTCCGATCTCCTTTGCAAGTTCCGGCCAGGGTGTTTTTTCATCCGCGCCTCTTTTGAGCAGGTATGGATGAAAGTATTCCCTGAAATCATCCCTGATAACCATCTGCACAAGATTTTCCATGATTTCGGGTTCACCGTGCAAGCTACTGAATTTCTTATTTTTATAGTTAAAAATATATCTGATGCTGACAGCCGGCTTTTGATCTTCCGGCAGGGTGTCGATAAAATCGATAAGCGCTGTTTCCGCTTTTCCGGCAAAAGGACACTGACTCATGACAAAAAGTTCAAGGGTGTTCTCCTTTTTGAGCAATACGCGGGCGGCTTCGATCTGATCTTTCACTTTCACAACCCCGTGTATAACCACCCGTTTGCCATTCATCTTTTTTATGGCGTTTGTGTGTTTTCCTGTGATAGAGTATTGAAAGTCAGCGCCCTTGATGAACAGATTGTTGTTTTGTTCTGTGATCACACCTGAGATTTTTATTTCATCCCGGACAGGATTGTTTCGGGACGCATCGGTTTTATCCGCCAGGGTTTTCATCGCTTTCAAGGCTGTTTTATCATCCGGGCTGAGTTTGTCCGGGTTGACAGCTTTGACAACCTCAAGTGATTTTTCAGATATCCAGTATTTCAGCACATCAGGCAGCTTGGGGTTTTTGATTATCACTTTCCAAAGGGTTCCCCGGTCGCTTTTTGCGGCATTCAGTTCAAAATTTATGCCGCCTCCATATTTGTTCAGTCCGGCTGAAACCGACTCGTTAAGCAAGTTCAGTTCGTTTATATCCAAAACAAGTTCATAGCGCGGAGGCTGCGGCATAAGGGTATTCACCTGTTTTTCCTCAGCCACGGCGTTTTGGGCCATACAAAAAAAGAAGATTGACATCAAGGTGATTGACATTTTATTTCTGTGTTGTTGTTTCATTTCCTGCCTTTCCATTTAAATTGAATATCAGTAGATCCAAAAGGAACATGTAGGCTGGGTTGAGGAACGAAACCCAGCTTGTCAATAGCTTTTAAGTGCCGGGTTTCGTTCCTCAACCCAGCCTACATAATTACATACTCGGCTTCATCTTAATAAGAATCCGCAAACCTCCAGGTGGAACCGGATGCAAAAAATCGCTGCGCTTAATTTTTGCGCTCCTGAACTTTCCATCTACTGATAATAGGATATTTCCCCCTCCTGATTGCATAACCAAACCTCTTTAGCCCCTTGATTGAGATAAAGTTTGATTTTTTCCTCCATTTCTTCTTTTGAATTAGACGGGCTGACTATTTCCACACATATTTCAGGTGCTATATCGTAAGGCGTTATAAATCCATATTTTTCAACAAATTCATCAGATAGCCATGCAACATCAGCAACTTTCACACCATCCGGGGTTTTGATTGAGCATTCTGTGATAATGGTTCCTGATTGTTTTTTCCGTTTAATCAGTGTTCCGACTTCAAATTGCCAACGCCCATGGTTATTGCTTGCCGGACTCATAAGAATTTTACCCCATTTATTCAGTTCAATCTTAAAGGGCAGATTTTGTAGAAATGGATTTTCTATGACTTCTTGCCAGTCCATGATTATCTCCCTCCTTCCTGGCGGTCAATTGCATAACCTTCCTTAGATATATGGTGCGTTACGCTTCGCTAACGCACCCTACTTGCTTCCAGAATACCATTGCGTAAAGCTTTTCGTACATTTTCTTCACATAAAAAGCGTTGCCGTCGATAGGTCACCACAGTGAAGAAATAGGTGGCGCCTTTTGTTTTTGCTCGACGGTAGTTGGGCATAAATCAAATCTCACCATTGATAGAAACCGTAGGGTGCGTTTTACGCACCAAAACGCGGTTCATCATATTAAGCGCCATTCATGCCATCCATTATATTGTTGACATTGCGAACATTGATTGGTGCATGGAATGCACCCTACTTGCTTCACCGAACACGCTCTCCGGCTTTATGAACAGGAGCCGCTCTGCAACAGGGAATAGCGGCTTGGAGAGTATATCATACGGTGGCGGCGATATGGGCTGCCGCCGGTTTGTGAACACGTTACATCGGCGCACAAAGTACCCACGCACCGTGTCCGGACTCAGACGTTGCGAATAGACATCGCCACCCACCGCCCTCCATCGTCGAGTCATCCGCGGCCAGGGCGTCCACGGGCGTATTGCCAGACTGATTGAACGGCATGCTCATCACCACTGAGATGCCCCACGGGCTGCGACAGCCGCCGGCCACCGGGACCTCGCCGGCCAAACACGACACGTCCACCTTGTCGCTTGTGGTGTCCCACGTTCGCCACACGGCGCCCGCGGCGCTGGCACCGCCGCCGGTCGCCTGAAACGTCGGTGCAGCACCGGCCCCGTTGCTCGTCAACACTTGCCCGGCGGTTCCAGCCGCAACAGCGACCGGATTACCACTTCCATCGTAAGCAATTACATTTCCAGCAGTTCCCGATGCCATTTTAGGTAACGTGATAGCATCAGCCGCTATTGTCACAGCACCGGTGCTCGCAATCGTTGCATCCCCGCTCATGGCAACACTCTCCCAATCAGTACCATCCGCTATCAACATATTTCCGGATGTTGCAGCAGAAGTTCCTACATCACTTAAGCCAACCAGGTTCGAGGCGCCTCCAGCATCCGCTTCCAGCACGAACTTGTCCGTGGCCGCGTCATATTTGACGATGTTATCGTCCGCTATGCCGGCTAACTCTGATGTGTCAACAGCAATCACCGACATATTCTCCCCGCCGTCATAATATTGCAACAGAGGTTGAAGGTTGGTTATCGTGGTGTCAAGCGCCAATTCACCGACTGCGTCGGTTGTGGGCGCTGCTGCATTCGGGATGGCCATGGACGCCGTGAAAACGGGGCTGGCGCTCGGTGCTTTGGCGGTCAATTGCGTCTGAATGGCGGAAGAGACGCCGTCAAGATAATTCAATTCCGTGGCGCTGACGCTGGAAGAAACGGCCACTTTGCCGCTCCCATCGGTGACCATAGCGCTCGAAACGGCCAGGGTTTCGGTGTCTATGGTTGTCGCTGAACCTGTAATCGCAGTGCCGGCCGCCGCCCAACTAAGCGTTCCGCTGCCATCGGTGGTCAACACCTGGCCGCTTGCGCCGGCATCAACAGGCAGGGTCAGGCTATAGTCCCCCGTCATTGCCTGAGCTTGCAGGGTTACTTTATCGGTGCCGTCGCCGCTACCTTCAAAAATATCAATATTTCCGGCTGAAGCGCCATTTTTAACCGCTGCACCTGCATTTGCGGTTAAAACGGTAAAAGTCCCCGCTGCTGGGGCGCTGCCGCCGATGACGCTGTTATTCACCACACCGCCGTCGATGCCGTCCACTTTGTCCGCGTCAACCTTGCTGTTGTCACCCGTGTCATACACGGCTTTGGTCATATCGCCGGAACCGGTGCCAAGTGTCACCACGCCGGTTCCCGTACCCACTGTCAGGGTGTCGTTGTCAGTGTCCCAACTGATCTGTCCCTCAGCCGTTGCGCTGCTGACATCAGCCGCCTGCGGCAGGCGCAGGCCTTCCGTGGTTGTTGAAGCATCGATTCCGGAAAGATCTAACAATTCGGTGCTGCCGAAGCTTACGCTCAACGTCCCGGAGGAGTCCTCGATACCGCTACCGATGGTGTAGCTGCCAGCCGGGCCGGTTGCGCCTGTATCTCCCTGGGGGCCGGTTACACTGGCAGGGTCTGCCCAGGAAAATCCCCCGGTTCCGTTCGAAGACAGAACCTGGCCGGCGGTTCCGTTACCGGAAGCGCCGTTAAGTTTTGAAGCGGTAATTGATGCGTCTGCCACGCTAAAGGCGAACCTGGCATAAGGGACAGCGCTCATGGGAATCCGAGGGGACATGGTTTGGCCCGCCACGGTGACCGCAATCCACAAGGCATCGGTGAAGTCCGGAAAGGCACCTGATGGTGAGGTGCCACCACCTAACAGTATGTTAAACTGCCCGGCGCTCACGGTCACGCCTGAGTGCGTTTCGGTATAAATCGACGTTCCCCCGCTTACAATATTGTAGAACCCAACATTCATATCAACGCTTGAAGTAATCGGGTTTCCCGAAGAATCGGTCAGGAACCCCTGGTAACTGATTGTGGTTGGTGGCGCGCTCCATGCCACACTTACCATAAACAAAACAATTGCCGAACATACCGCCGCTTGCCATACTGTTTTTCTCTTGCAGTTCATCTTCTCCTCCTTGGTTTAAAGTTTTAAAACATTTAAATGTAGGGTGGGTGCAGAGAAACGAAACCCACCGAATGCCGATTAATGGTGGGTTTCGTTTCTCTGCACCCACCCTACAATTCAAGTAGATTATTTTGGGGAAA
>JAUCGF010000134.1 GCA_030378005.1 Desulfococcaceae bacterium HSG9
ATAAAATCTGTCAAGAACTATTTTTAAAAATTTAAACATATTAAAACAGGCTATTGATCAGCAATTAAATTGACTACTTGACAAAATGTGTCACATTGTATTAATTTAGTCAAATTATAAAAATGATATTATTTTAGTATCACTTTTCAATACCGATTGGAAGATTTGTTTATCACTAACCTTATTTTTTGAAAAGGAGGAAGATTATGAGAAAGATTGTTATTTTAGGATCAGGTGCCGGCGGCACTATGGTTGCCACTCAATTATCCCAAGAGTTGGATGATGCCGAATGGGAAATCACGATGATTGATGAAGACGAACAACATCATTATCAGTCAGGTTATCTTTTTATTCCTTTTGGTATCTATAATAAAAGTGACATCTTAAAGCCTAAAAAGGAGTTTATCCCCAAGGGGGTTAATTTTGTCGTTGATAGCGTAACCAAAGTGGATAAAGATGAGCGTAAAGTAGAGACTTTAAATGGCCAATATGATTATGACTGGTTGGTAATTGCCACGGGCGTGAGGATTCTGCCTGAAGAGATTGATGGCATGACTGATAAGTGGGGCGAGGATGTTTTTGATTTTTACACGCTGGAAGGCGCGATGAATTTACGCAAAAAAATGAAATATTTCAATTCTGGCAAAGTTGTACTCAATATCGCCGAAGTGCCGTACAAATGCCCGATAGCCCCCTTGGAATTTGTTTTCATGGCTGACTGGTTTTTTACCGCCAACGGCGTTCGTGACAAAGTGGAAATTGAGTTTGTGACACCATTAGACAATGTTTTCACCAAGCCAGTAGCCGCTAAAACTTTAGCCAAATATGCCGGTTTGAAAAATATCAAGGTAACGCCCTATTTTGACATTGCTCAGGTGAATGCCAACGAAAAAACAATCGAATCCCATAAAGGGGATAAAGTGGGTTACGATCTTTTGGTGTCAATTCCCCCCAACTTCGGCGCTCAATATCTCATTGATTCGGATATCAGCGATCCCATAGGATTTGTGCCTACGGATAACGGCACGATGAAGTATGAAAAAAGTGACCGTATTTTTGTCATTGGCGACACGACAAATGTGCCTGCATCAAAAGCCGGTTCCGCTGCACATTACCAATCTTATACAGTGGTTGAAAATTTAGTGCGTGAAATTGACGGCCATGAACCCAAGTCAACGTATGACGGCCATGCCACTTGTTTTCTGGCATCTGGTTTTGAAAAGGCGATTCTCCTGGATTTTAATTATGATGTAGAACCGCTGCCGGGAAAATTTCCATTTCCAGGTATGGGGCCGTTCTCTTTGCTTCAGGAAACATTAGGCAACCATTGGGGCAAAATGATGTTCCGCTGGGTGTATTGGAACTTGATGATGAAAGGCCTTGAATTGCCGCTGGAACCCCAGATGAATATTGCCGGTAAAGTCCGACAATCAGCCTAAAGGGAGGTATGATTATGAATAATGAAGAATTAATCCTCAATCGTCTGGACCACCTTGAAAATGAGATTGCTCCAGTCGCGGAATCCGCCCGCTCAATGAGGGAACTTAGGGATGAACTGGAACCGCGCCTTAATGAAGCTGTTCAGGCGCTCATTGTTGAACTTGCTGATGTCGAGGCGGATTTCCAAGTAGAAGACTTGCTCTACTTAATGAAAAAGTCGATGCGTAATGTTCGCAATTTCACATTTGCTTTGGACCAATTAAAAAATCTGATTGATTTCGCACTGACAGTGGAACCCCTGTTGAAAACCACTGTGCCGGAAATAATCATTTATTTAAATAACTTGGAACAAAAAGGTATCTTCAACCTTTTACCCGTCATGATCAAAGTTACGGAAAAACTGGGCCAGGCATATACGGCTGAAGAACTCGAACAACTCGGCGGCAGTTTAGTCGATCTTCTCAGTGTGGCACAAAAATTGACAACACCCGAGTCAATGGCGCTACTGGAAAAAGCCGCCGAACTCCCCGCTAAAGTGGACCTTTCCCAAGCCAAGCCGGTGGGTTTTTGGGGACTGATGGGACGAATGGGCGATGAAGAAGTCAAAAAAGGTATGGGGGTGCTGATGGAACTCACCAAAGGATTAGCAACCCTTAAAAGTTAGATTCAACATTAAGACAATCTGGTAACTACAAGGATTTGGAGTAAGAAAAGATTTTTAGGAATCCTTTATTTGCCGGTTTACAATTGTCTGGAGTGCAAACTTACAGTTTGGCATTCATCTCCCGCCAATGCTAAACTGTAAGTTTAGTGTTCCAGAGAAAAATTGAAAAAACATCGTTATCGCAAGGTTTCTTACAAAGCAATATAACGTTTTGCAATCTACTGCATCCCTCAGCAGAGCAAAAGCTGTGTTTATGGAATCTGGTACGGTCTGATCCTACCGTACCGAGCAGTAGAATTCTTAATCAGGCTGTCTCGATAGACATAACTATCCGGCATCTTAATCGACTACGGGCAGAATGGGCTTTCAGCCGATCTAAGGGACGTCCTCGAAAATCTAAAACCGGGAGCCAGTCAGAACTTTTGCTTGATCCTATCAGGCTTGAATCTGACGCGTCATTCATCGGCGTCCATATATTTTCATGGATGACAGCCTTTTGTTTTGAGAACATTATTGTTTTGATTTTCAACTTTCCAACGAGATCTCCCCACTTGAATTATCAGTTCAACATTTGAATCGTGAGTCCCCCTCCGAAAAGTCTGAAATTGTCCTTTTCATGAAAATTTGATTTTTCAATATACTGAAATTATTGTCTATTTTTCCACTATTTTTCAAAATTTGAATCGTGAGTCCCCTCCGAAAAGTCTGAAATTGTCCTTTTCAGGAAAATTTTATTTTTCAATATACTGAAATCATTGTCTATTTTTTCACCATTTTTTAAAAATAGGCCGAAAATGACTTTCTGGAGGGGACTCAATCGTTTATTTCGAAATCAGTGATAAAGGAGTTATGATAAACAGTTTCTTGGGTTTCAGTATTTATAACAATAATATCCGCCCGGTTGACATGTAGAACATCTTCTCCGTCTTTAACAGGTAAATTGTCGCAATATCGATAAGTCACCGGTTCATGAAATCTTCTGTTCCATTTTTTTCCCGGAAACTGCTGAAATATCTTCACCCTTAGTCAATAAAAGATAAACAAAGCTATTTGCAATCAATTGCGGCTTAGAAATCGGGTTTTTCTAAAAAACCCGATTTCTTTATGACAGAATCAGTTTTTTTTAATTTTCCCTGTAGAAAAACTGTTTTCGTTTACGTTCTTAGATCTCAGGAAGGAAATAATTTTTATTCACAATTAAATAAGGAGGCAACCATGAATCGATTATCACAACTTACCGTTAATGATAAAGGTTTTGTCTTTAATCCGTCTTCCGGCGACTGTTTTACCGCCAATACAACCGGCTTGGCAATTCTCAGCGCTTTGAAGAAAAACAAAACCGGGGAGACGATTGCACAGGAGATGACAGATACTTATGCAATCTCCCGGGATGAAGCAGAAAAAGGCATTTCTGATTTTATGAACCATCTGCGTATTTACAAGTTATTAAAGTAGGTCGGGTTAGCGATAGCGTAACCCGACATCAACTGGCAATATTGTCGGGTTACGCTATCGCTAACCCGACCTACTGAGTTTGTGCTAACCGACGGTTCGGAACTATTTTTAACCAAAGGAGACGGAAATGAAACAATTTATAGTCGGAATATCCGGGATCAACGCGGTGGACAATCCCGGCCCCGGTGTGGGAGTTGCCCGATCTTTAAAAGACGATAAAGAGTTGAATGTCAAAGTCGTGGGATTCGCTTATGACGCGATGGAACCGGGTATCTATATGGATTGGCTGATTGATAAAGTTTTTGTCATGCCCTACCCATCCGGCGGGCGGGATGCTTTTATTGAGCGGCTGCGCTATATCAAAAACAGTTATGGACTGGATTTGATTATCCCCAATCTTGATGCGGAATTGCCACTTTATACAAAGTACCGCACAGAAATTGAGGATTTGGGAATCAGAATTTTTGTCCCGGATCATGAGCAGTATCAGTTACGGGGCAAAGACCGGCTTCCTGAAGTCGCGGAAAAAATCAATATCGAAATTCCCCAGACAAGGGTTGTGAATTCCTCTGGGGAGTTTGCCAAAGCTCTGGAACAAATCGGACTGCCGGTGATGGTCAAAGGCGCGTTTTACAATGCCTATCCGGCTGACACCGCTCAGGAAGCGTTCAATCACTTTAACAAGATCGTTTCCGAATGGGGCTATCCGGTAATTCTCCAAAGAACAGTGTCCGGCGAAGAAATGAATGTTGTCGCGGTCGGCGACGGCCACGGCGGACTCATCGGGCAGGTCGGCATCAAAAAAATGTGGATTACTTCTCTGGGAAAAATCTGGACAGGCGTTACCGTTAAAAATGAAATGATGCAGGCTGCCACAGAGAATTTTGTCCGGGAGTATCGCTGGAAAGGACCTTTGGAGATGGAATGTATAGTTGATGACGACATCGTTTATCTGATCGAAATCAATCCGCGTTTTCCGGCCTGGGTCTATTTTGCCGCCGGTGTGGGAATGAATTTGCCGGCCGCGATGCTGCGCCGGGCTTTCGGTCTTTCAATGGGCGACACCCGGGATTATGAGGCCGGAAAATTGTATATCCGTTATACTTACGAGATTATCACTGATATGGATGTCTTTCAAAATCTGTTGACGAAAGGAGAAAACTAAAATGAAAATGAAATATGAAAAACCCGTTATATTGAAATCCAAGACCGGCATGATGAACCCGTTGGGCAACGATCCTGTTTATGCAAATAAAGCCCGTACCGAAATTGACGGCGTGAGTATTGAAGACCTTGTCGGCGAGTACGGCTCACCTGTGTTTGTATTTTCCGAAACCGGCATCCGCCAACGCTATCGAGACATATACAAGGCTTTTTCGACCCGCTACCCGAATGTGACATTTGGCTGGTCTTATAAGACAAACTATTTACCCGCCGTTTGCGCCATTTTGCATCAGGAAGGAGCGATTGCCGAAGTGGTTTCGGAAATGGAATACGACAAAGCCCGCAAACTCGGTATGCCCGGGCCGGCTATCATTTTTAACGGCCCGCATAAGACTGTCGCCGCGCTGGAGAAAGCGGTTTCAGAAGGGGCCATGGTGAATATTGATCACTTAGACGAGCTTTACGATCTGGAAAAAGTGGCGGACAAAATCGGGCGACCTGTCAAAGTCGGACTGCGGCTCAATATGGACACGGGCATTTATCCCCAGTGGTCGCGGTTTGGCCTTAATTTGGAATCCGGCCAGGCTATGGATGCGGTTCGAAGGATGGCCCATACCGGCAAACTGATTCTAAACGGTCTGCATTGCCATATCGGCACCTATATTTTATCGCCGGACGCTTATGCAGTCGAGGTGCAAAAGATGGTTTCATTTGCCTACAAGGTTGAAGATCGCTTCGGCTTCAAAATTGAATATCTGGACATCGGCGGCGGATTTCCGTCCAAAAGCAGACTTAAAGAGACTTACCACTCACCGGATTTGACAGTGCCGCCTGTTGACGAATATGCTCAAAAGATCACGGAAGCGCTTTACGAAAATCTGCGTCCCGGTGATTTTCCGCGATTGTTTATAGAATCCGGACGCGCGATCATTGATGAAACCGGCTATCTGATCACCAGTATCTTCGCTTCAAAACGGTTGCCCGATGGCCGTAAAGCTTATCTCGCCGATGCGGGAATCAATCTGCTTTACACATCGTTTTGGTATAAATACAATCTGGAAATTGACCGCGTAGCCCAGGGGATGAGCGAGCCGTCGGTAATTTACGGCCCGATGTGCATGAATATCGACGTTGTTCAGGAAGAGACGCTGCTGCCTCCGTTAGAAAACGGCACGCGCCTGATTCTCTCGCCTGTGGGAGCTTATAATGTAACGCAGTGGATGCAGTTTATCGAATATCGTCCGAATGTGCTGCTCATCGACGAAAACGGAGGTGTGGATATCATTCGCGAAGCTGAGGATTTGTCCGATATCGAACTTCGGGAGCGGATTCCGGAACGTTTGAAACCGATATTTCCGAGAGTTTATCCTCGCACATCAGCCCCGCCTGTCCGTGCGGATCCTCCCCCATACAGAAAGCTTCGTGTGGCGTAATCTTAATCGAATGGACAGCGAGCAAGAGCAAGAGCAAGAGCAAGAGCAAGAGCAAAAATGGTGATCATTATGAAACAATATGTCAAGGCTATATTCAACGGTTATTCTGAAATATTTTTCCTGAGAAATCACCGAATCGGTGTTCTGTTATTTACGGTTACGCTTCTCCACCCTAATATTGCGCTGGCCGGAGTTATTTCGGTCATTGCGGCGTATCTGTTCGCACGCTTGATCAACATGGGACGAGAATTTCTCGGTTTGGGATTTTACACCTACAACCCGCTGCTGGTAGGAATGGCGGTGGGTTATAAGGTCAGTCTTACGCCTGAGGCGATCTTGTTGCTGATTTTAACCGGAATTTTCACGTTTATCATCACCATTGTCATGTACAGCACTTTTTCCGCTTATCTGAAGCTGCCTGTTCTCAGCCTGCCGTTTGTTATTGTGAGTTCGATGGTTTATCTCGCTTCGTCACACTATTCTGACTTCGATATGGCCGGCCTGTCTCCTTATATAGCCAACAATCCGGAGATGGGACTGTCTGTCTGGTTTGCAGGCTATTTCAAATCACTCGGCATGATCTTTTTTATGCCCCGGGTGCTTCCCGGCCTTATCATCGCGGGAACGCTCCTGGCGACTTCCCGTATCTTGTTCATGCTGTCTGTGGCAGGATACTACACCGGCGCTTATGTAACGGTACTGATGACAGGATCGCAGATACACGCGTTTACCGATATGAATCATTTCAACTTCATTCTGACAGCCATGACGGTGGGCGGCATTTTTTTAATTCCTTCGCTTAAAAGTTATACACTGGCCTTGATCGCCGTATGCGTGTCAGTGCTTTTGACAGAAGCCGTGTCAGCGTTTTGGTCATACAAAGTTCCTGTGTTCACTCTTCCTTTCAATCTGGTTTCGCTCTGTTTTGTTTATGTTTTGGGGGTGACGGATTACCCTGAACTGGCAAAAGTCGTCAAATCCACACCCGAAGAGACGCTTGATCATTACCTTTTGAATCATCGTCGATACCGAGATACTGAAAAAACCATTTTGCTCCCTTTTTCGGGAAAATGGGAGGTCTGGCAGGGATTTGATGGGCAATGGACCCATCAGGGGGCCTGGAAATACGCTTATGATTTTATTATCACCGATGAAGAAGGCCGCAGCAGTTGCGGGGCCGGGACAAAATTGACCGACTATTATGCGTTCCGCAAACCGGTGCTGTCTCCGGTGGGCGGTCGGGTGTGCCAGGTGGTCAGTCATCTGCCCGATAATTCCGTCGGACAGGTTGACAAAACCGATAACTGGGGCAATTGGGTCATTATTCAGGATGATCGAGGATTCTTTGTGGAGATTTCGCATTTTTCCGAAAATTCGATTCAGGTGAAAGAAGGCCAGCGGGTGGAACGCGGCGCTTTTCTGGGATTGTGTGGCAATTCGGGGTATTCTCCACAACCGCATATTCATATTCAAGTACAGGAAATCGGGGTGATCGGAGCCTATACCGTGCCGTTCAGTTTTGTGAGTTATGCAAACGACAATTTCTTTCATTCCGGCGAATTGCCGGCTGAAGGAGCTGTTACGGAGCAGATTTACTGGAACACGCATTTTGATGTCAACCCCTTGTTTATTATGGATGATGTCTGTCAATATGAAGTTTTTAAAGAAGGGAAAAAAATCAATGTGCTGACGCTGTCTGTAAAAATGGCTCCGGACGGGACATATTATTTTGATTCCGGCAAAGGCAGGCTGTATTTTGGCAAACATGAAGGGACGTTTTATTTTTACACGATGGAAGGCGGCGACCCGTACATGGAAACGATGATGCTGGCACTGCCACGCCTTCCCTTGGCCTGTCGTGAAACCCTGAAATGGCGTGACGCTGTTCCCCTGGGCCTGGTTTTGAAAGGGTTCAAAAAAGCGGTAGTTCAGTTCATCAGCGCTTTTTGGCACAAGTTCGCTGCTGTTGAGGTTGAATTAACATACACCTGTAAAAACAAAATCGAAGGCGTTATTCACGCGCCCGGCCTTAGAATAGAAAAAAAGACGTTTGTTGAATGGGAGGATCAGACAGGCTTTAAAACTGTCAGAGTCGGTGATACAGAACTTCGAAGGGTCGGGAATCAAGTTTGATAACAAGTTAAGTCACGGTGGCTAAATAACTTACACATCCAGTTGTGAAGCGTGAATTCACGTTTCAGAAATAACATGATTTATAGAAATATTTTATATTTGATAGGAGTTACGCATCCATACCCATTCCATCCACGCCCTCATAATTCCAATCGGAACTATCTTCCAAAACGGCTTTTTCATTGGCATCCGTAGAATATAAATGCACTTTCAACACGGTATTTTCAGGCATTTCCCATCTACTGATTATCAATAAAAATTATTTCCTTCCTGATATCTAAGAACACAAACGAAAACAGTTTTTCTACAGAGAAAGTTAAAAAAAACTGATTCTGTCATAAAGAAATCGGATTTTTTGAAAAAATCCGATTTCTAAGCCGCAATTGATTGCAAATGGCTTTGTTTATCTTTTCTTGACTATTGATACATTTTGTTATTAAAAGTCTTTTGGTTTTGAATAAGCCGCTTGTCTTATTTATGAACGAATCTTCACCATATTTAAAAAACTATGACACAAAACAATCAGATACAACTTATCGGCATCATTCTTGTATTTGTTGGAGCTGTTTTAGCTGCCTTTATTCCTACATGCTCATCTCCTAACAAACCACCTACCGCTAAAATAATTTGTATCCAAACTGAGGGAAAGGTTCCTTTTACAGTTCGATGTAATGGTGTAAAGTCTTCAGATTCGGATGGGGAAATCAAAAAACATTCATGGAGCATTGATGACAAAGTTGTATCAGACAAGCCTTTTTTTACTAAAACATTCGATCAAGCAAATTATTATAATGTGATACTCAAAGTTGAAGATGATAGAGGTTTATCCGGTGATGATATTGCTATTATCCGTGTTTTGCCTGGCCCGACAATCACACCTACGCCCACACCGCGCCCAACCAAATTGCCTCCGACAATCACACCTACGCCACCACCTGAACCTGTGGTCAGGCTCCGCAGTAGCCCTGCAACGCTTTCTGATGAAGATGTAAAAAACATGCTGAAGAAGCATAATTTTTTTGATAACAATCGGAATAAATCCGGGGATTTCAAAAATGACTTTAAAGATAATGGCAACGGCACGGTAACGGATCGGAAGACCGGTTTGATGTGGCAGCAATCAGGTCCTGATAATTATATGAATTACGAAGATGCAGTTGATTATGTTCGACAGTTGAACCGTAAAGACTTGGGCGGCTACAATGACTGGCGACTGCCTACGCTTGAAGAACTGGCGTCTTTGCTTGAGCGGCAAGATGTAAATGGCCTGTATATTGACCCTGTGTTTGCTAAAAAGCAGTCGTGGTGTTGGAGTTCAGATAAGCATGCGCCTGCGGGGGCGTGGAACGTTGACTTCCGCCACGGCACCGCGTGCGGCAAGGTTCGCTGGGTCAGCCTCGGCAACTTCATCTATGTGCGAGCAGTGCGCGTCAGACAATGAGGGATCATTTGATAATTTAAATGTCCGCGATTTTTTTTAAATTGATGTTTTTGTAGTTGTTTGCGGATTCGGGCCCATAACTACAAGGAAAGTGGATAAGAAAAGGAAAATGCGCCTTCCTGTTCTTATCCGTTTTCCCTGTAGTTATTATGTGCTGGCAGGTTGCCAGGACAGTCAAAGGTCGGTTTTTAACAGCGTCATCAATAATAAGGATTAAAAATTAAATAACTTACACATATTCAACACTCCTGATGGGGAAGTTATTCGTATTCCTAACCTTATTTCAGTTTTTAAAACCTTAGTAGAACATGAAAAATATAATTTAAACCTTATTACCTTATTTCGATAACGGCAGTCCGTTACGAAACATAGTGTTTTACAGACTGATAAGGTAATAAGGTAAAGGGATAGAGCGGTATTTCAGCTACTAAGGTTAAAAACGATAAAATAAGGTTTTACAGTTACCGGCAATCTGACAAAGCAGTGATATCTACAAGGATTTTATATAAGAAGAGGATTATAAGAAAGGGATTGATTCTTGCTGATATGGCCTGCTCCTGTGTGAATTGGTGCAAATCTGGGAAATTATGTGGGAAGCTGTTTTTTCGGATTCAGCATGAATGTGATTAATCCTTTTCTTATGAATCCCTATTCTTATATAAAATCCGTGTAGATAGAAAGCTCGAAACTTAACCAAACGCCACTTATGGCCGAACGCAAGTCAGCGATGCAATATATTCCCATTTAAAAGGCTGAGAATTTTTAAACATGTCAAAAGTATTCCTGAGTTACGCCAGAGAAGATAGCGAAATAGCACTTAAACTGTATAATGATCTGAAAAATCAAGGCATCGACGTTTGGTTGGATAAAGAAAAACTGATCCCCGGCCAGAATTGGAAATATGCAATCAGCCAAGCCATCAAAGAGAGTACCCATTTTTTAGCGCTGTTTTCATCGAACTCTGTTTCCAAAAGGGGCTTTTATCAAAAAGAGCTTAAAAAGGCGCTGGATGTGCTTGACGAAATGCCAGAGTATGAAATCTATTTTATTCCTGTCCGTTTAGATGAATGTGAACCGGCCAACGAAAAGCTGCAAGACATTCATTGGGCGGATATGTTTCCTTCATACCAAGATGGCTTGAAGCAAATACTCAAAGTATTTAAAATCAAAAAAGATAACGTGCCTGCTAAAACCCAAAAGGAACGTTTAGCAGAGTCTCTGCCTTCAGCCGGAAAAATTATAAAAAAGAAGAAAGAAGGAATTCAATATCGTCGCAGCAAATCGCTTGAAGTGTCTGATGATGAATTCAAAAAAGTTTTTAAACTTGATAACAATCGGTGCCCTTTGAAGTATGTGTCCAATGAATATGAGGATAACGGCAATGGCACAATAAGCGACCATGCCACCGGCTTGATGTGGCAACAGTCCGGGTCTGATGATTATCTGACATATAAAAAAGCGCAAGCATACGTTAAAAAGCTGAACTGGGAAAGTTTTGCAGGATATGACGACTGGCGGCTGCCCACCATTGATGAACTGACATCATTGCTTGAGCCGGATGAGCAGTCGAACAAACTGTATATTGACCCTGTATTTGATAAAAAGCAGCGGTGGTGCTGGAGTGCGGATAAATATAAAGGTTCGTCGGGTTTGGCGTGGGTCGTCAGTTTCTTCTTCGGTTACGTCTACCGCGACTACCTCAACCACAGCTGCTACGTTCGTGTAGTACGAGCCGGGCAATGATGGATCATTTGGCTATTTGAGACATTTGATGATTTGAATGTCCGAAATTTTTTTAAAATTGATGTTTTTGTAGTTGCTTGCGGATTTAGGCCTGTAACTACATGGAAAGTTCAGGAGCGCAAAAATTAAGCGCAGCGATTTTTTGCATCCGGTGCTGGAAAAGGCTTGCAAATTAAGGCTCTTGCAAAAAACCGCTTCGCTTAATTTTTGCGCTCCCAGCCGTATTTTCAGGCATTTTCCATCTACTGATTATCAGTAGATGGAAAATTCACACACATTCTCGTTCCCACGCTTTGCGTGGGAATGCAAACCGGATGCTTCGCGTCCTGTTCCGTGCGCTGTCCGGGACGCAAAACGCCCCGAAGGCGTTCCCACGCAAAGCGTGGGAACGAGGTCTCCAAAGACTTTTTCCATCTACTGATTATCGTTCTTTAAACAAAATTTGTTTTATATCCTTTCAATCAGCTAAAAGAATGAAAATAGCAATTATTTCTGATATTCACGGCCACTTGGTTTCCTTGCGCAAATGCCTGAATGCCATCAGGAATCTGAACATCAAATATATTATTTGTTTGGGCGATATTCTCAACGGGCGGCAAGATACAAATGATCAGATTATGCGATTATTTGAAAAATATAAAATTTACAGTGTGTTAGGCAACCATGACGCCGCTCATTTCGATGATGCGGATATGATTCCTTGGCGTGATATGCTGATTACCAAGCAGGCTTTCCGGTTTTTTAATCGATTCCCGGCGCGGTTAAGATACAAGCGGATTGTGTTTACGCATATTTGCCCCTCCTTTGATAAATACAAAATTTTTTATGAAGATGCCCCTAAGGTACTCGGCATAATTTAATTCCACCAAAAATAATTATCTGGACTCATATCAAAAATTGAAATATAATCATCATAAACACAAAAAAAGGAACTTATGATGATTTAAGATAAAATAGAAAACCGGAAATCGATTTTAGAAATTACGCCCGAATTGAAAGAAGTCTTAAACAAAACACGATCTGCTCTTAAGGGAAGTGATCGGCGCAAATTTATGGCTGGAATCGTCAAAGTCCTTGGACCCGGCGGGCAACGTCAGGCAGAACGCGAATTAGGATGGGACCGCAAAACAATTATAAAAGGCTGCCATGAATTAACTGGCGGATTTGACTGCAAAGACGATTTTTCCGGCAGGGGACGCAAACCGACCGAAGCACATTTGCCAGATCTGTCAGAAACATATATTAGAGAGGTTATCGTTAAATTTAAAGGAGGAAACCATGAATATTATTTGGGCTTATATGCGTAAAGGTTGAGCTTCCTGCACCAAGGCCCAGGAGGTTCTTGAGTCAGAAAAAATACGTACGGATGAAACAGTCAATGCCAGGAATGTGAAAATTGACAGCGATGCCGCGTGGCAAATGTTGAAAAAACGCCCAACACTCATTATCGGCCGCGGAAAAAAATATGCCGAGTTCGAACCGGATGAAAAAAACAGGGAAGCCATCCTGAAGGCCGCTCTCGGCAGAACCGGCAATTTGCGAGCGCCGGCACTTGATATGGGTGACAAACTGATTATCGGCTTCAATCAAGATATGTATGCCAAGTTTATACAAACGCCAGATTAAGATCGACCTCTATCTTACCTAAAAAAGGAATATGTAATTCAAAGCCGTCGGTTAATGCAAGGTTCACTATTCGTACTTTATGATGTGGCAGGAACCGTACTTTAAAGCCATTTCGAGTTTTATCGGGATTACGGATATAAAATTCGTACATTGCGAAGGCCGAATTTTGATGATATTAGAAAGGAAATTAAGCAAGGATTATATCATCCTGGAGCCGTAAATGATTGAATCTTATCACCCCGATAAAATGTAATGACTCAAATTTGTAATTGAACCGGAGGAAAATGATGAACAACAAGATCAGAGGACTTTTATTTGGCTCGTTTATTGGCGATGCGTTTTCGTTAGGGGCGCATTGGGACTACAACTCGTCCCGGATCAAACGGAAGTATGGCCGGATTACCGACTATATATCACCGGAGTCGAATCAATATCATTCTTTAAAAAAGACTGGGGATTTCACCCATTATGGCGATCAAACATTGATCTTGCTTGAGTCTGTTTCAGAACGCAAGAAACTTGATTTAGCAGACTTTTTTAAGAAATGGCGCCGATTATTCTCGGACTATAACGGTTATATTGATGGAGCCACATCGGACACATTGAAAAACTTTTCGGAGAAAAAGCCAATAGAAGAGGTCGGGTCGCTATCTGATGATATGGCAGGAGCGGGACGGATTGCCCCATTATTTACGGTATATCGAACGGAGCAGGCGGAAGATCTTTTTAAGGCCGTACGGTTGCAAACGGCTTTGACTCATGGTGAAGCGAATGTCGTCGATGCGGCAGAATTTTTCGCCCGTATTGTATTGGAAATTCTGGCGGGTGATTCGATCTTAAATGCGGTTGAGACGGCGGCGGAACATGTGTATGCACATCTGCCGGCCAGGGAATGGTTGGAGAAAGCGCGTGAATCAGTTGAGGAAAACTCTGTTGAAGCTGTCAAGGCATTGGGCCAAGATTGTCACATGCCTCATATCTTTCCGGCGACCCTGCTTCTCTTGCTAAAACATTATAATGATTTTGAAACGTGCCTGATCGAGAATGTGATGGCAGGTGGCGATTCTGCGGCCCGCGGCCAGATTCTGGGCATGATTTTGGGAGCCGCGTATGGAGTCGAAGCGATCCCGAAACGCTGGATCGATGGATTACAAGCACGTTTAAAAATCGAATCATATCTTAAAGATTTGGAAGCACCGGTAGCAAACACGGCGAGCGAACGACGAAAGACGCATAAAACAACATTTGTGAATTCGGAAGGGTTGTCCCTGAATGCGCGTCTGGAAACACCGACGGAAAAGCCGCGTGTCTATGCCCTTTTTGCACATTGTTTTACCTGTTCAAAGGATGTGATCGCGGCGAGCCGAATCAGTCGGGCATTGTCGGAACGCGGCATTGCCGTATTACGCTTCGACTTCACCGGGTTGGGCAACAGTGACGGAGACTTTGCAAATACTGATTTTTCATCAAATATACAGGATCTGATTGCCGCTGCCAATCACTTACGCCGGAATTATGAGGCGCCAGCCCTGCTAATCGGACATAGCCTGGGGGGAGCCGCAGTCCTTGCCGCCGGTTTGGAAATACCGGAGATCAAAGGGGTGGTGACTATTGCAGCACCATCGGATCCCCTCCATGTGACACATCTGTTCAAAGACAAAATAACCGAAATCGAAGGAAATGGCTTTGTTGAGGTGAATTTGGCCGGTCGCTCGTTTACGATCAAAAAGCGGTTTCTGGACGATGTACGGGAGCAGAAACTGTTGGAGCGGTTAGCTTTAAGCAGGCAGGCATTCCTGATCATGCATTCCCCGGTGGACAAGACCGTTTCCATCGACCACGCCCGCAAAATATTCGAGACTGTTAAACATCCGAAGAGTTTTGTGTCCCTTCATCCCGCTGATCATATGCTTTCGAATAAAGATGACTCCATGTTTGTTGCCGAGATCGTATCGGCCTGGGCGAAGCGCGTTGCAGCATAGACAACCTGCTATTGCTTTTTTTCAGATTCATAATTTTGAGAAACGGGCGCAAGGTTGCTGGCATTCACATCTCTTTGGGACAAAGGTATGATTACACTTTTTTTCAACAAACTTTCAGGCATCTTTCATTGTTCAGTATTTCAAAAAACCGAAATCCGTCATTGCATATTGTTAAAATGTGTTAAGATGTTGAAACTCAAAAAATATACCGGGAGAATACTATGGGAGCAGTATTTGGAGTTGGATTGTTGGGACATTTGCCATCTATGAGTGAAGAGGAACAGGAAGAAACCATGATGCGGTTTGCATCAAAATGTTACGGTCCGAAGGTGACTTTCCGCGAAGTGATCGGATCCCGTGTAGGTGAGTGGATGCGACCGGAAACTGTTGATAAAGCCTATATGAGCATAAGTATGCGCTGGCTTAAGCATGAAGAAGCTGAGCCGATTTTTACATTTGCGAAGCGGGAACATAATTCGGCTCCATATTCACAATTCAGCTTTTTAAACGGTTGGCAAGTATTTATCCCTGGCTCCCACTATCCACGGAAACCGATGGAATTGCCGTTGCCGAATAACGAAACTATGACATTGAGAATCAACACACTTAATCGTGGTATTGCCGGACTGCAAGCGATCAATCGTAAAATCAAAACATACGATGATGATTTTTGGCAAGATGAACGCTTCTCCTGCAAAGAGTATGTCACGTTCCATAACGGCATCAAGAAAGTCATGAAATATTGCAAACAGCATCATCTGATCTATGTAATTGGAGAATAGCCATCGGTGGTGGGTTTAACTCAGCCTACAGTTGAAAACCGCTTGTGAAACTAAGAAATATTCAATGAATAACACATTTTTGTTATGTCTTCATCAGAAAGGTAAGTCCTATCGCTTGGCATGGGTGTATGAAGATTCACAGGCTGTTTATACCAAGCTGTGTGGTTGGGATGCCGGAACTTATGAAATATATCAGCGCGATGGTAAATGTTACCTTAATACTCCAAGAGACATTGTTGCACTGAAACAGCTCAAGCCAATCACCAAAGTAACAAAACCAGTGAATTTTTTATGGACATATATTCCGTTTCATTATCATATGATTGATAAAACACAGTTTGAATGTCGGGAAGAAGACCGGGCAGATACAAAAATCACTTGTTTTTCCGAGAAATCTGATTTTCGAGTGATGGTTTATCTTTTTCACCAAACCTATGAAACAGAGTTTGTCAACTTCCCTAATTTTTCATCTGAAAAAAATAGCTTGCTGGTTTGCAGTTCTTTCCCCTTGTTACATTTTCCAGCTTACCGCATCGGACTGGCGATTTCTGATCACACAGGCGGGGATGATGAGTTTGATTAGTTACAAAATCTAAGCCCGACAATGCGCTGCATTAGACGGCTTCGCCCCCGGTGAACTTAAACATTAGCCAGTTTTCAATCGTATTTTCTCCTTTATTTGTCGTTAAACGACCAATCATAGTCAAGGTATTTCACTTTAATCTCGCTTTTGTTGTCTTCCAACTGTTCTTTCAGGTCTTTCCAGGCATATTTTAAAAAGAAACCGACAACATCGTTATTGAAATCTTCGGAAAACCATTTGAAAATTTTGCTTACATAAAGCGTTCGCCCTTCAAGACGGTTGCGCCGGGAATCATTGATAAAGGCCCGCGTCATTTCATCTAGTTGCCGCTCCAGGATGTCCGCTTGATACGGTTCAGAGCGCAGCGGAGGACATCCCTTGGATGCGCAATTTAGGACAAAATGCACCCGTGGTTCTTTGAATCCGGGGCGCAGAATATCATGTTCGATATGATCCAAAGTGATGATGCCTCCATCAATTCGGGCAACCTTCTTTTTCCACGGGCTTTTAAAGATGCTGCCAAGGTCTTTTATGGATTTAATTCCGGGATAACCGCCAAGGATCAATTTGATTGTCCACGCATTGTAAGCGTTGATGTAAAAGGCAAACCGCTCGTTGCGGAAAAGGTCTTTTGTAGCGGTTTTTTCAAGAACCTTGAGATAGCGATCAAGTTTGGCCTCCTCATTTTTAAAACCACGATAGTCTGCCACACCATTTTGAACATATTTTTTGAGCAGTGCCGCATAGAGGCTGTGATCTACAGTCGCATCAGACCATTCCGGAATTAATAAATTCATAGCTCCGCAGAAAAAAGCCCCCCATAAGACGACATGAAGTATCATTTTTTTTGTTTTCATATTCAGCTCTGTTGATCTTGAGTAGGATACCACAATGCCAAAATCCCATTTCGGAATAATGATTTTTCACCATAAGTTTTTATATTTTATTGTCGTGTAAAGCCTTAATGCCTTACAAATAATAAGCTTTCTTCTTGAACATTTTTGTGGGCTGGCAACGTATCCGAATTTAATGTCGGATTGCGATTTGTTAAACTGATAAACGGCAGGTTTCGTTGAGCTTAATCCACCCAGTTAAGAAAATTTTTTCATGTTTTGATAATTGTTGCGTTAAAAGAATTATCATGTAATCCACTTATTGTTAAACAGAAAAATAGCATACCTGAACTCAGGTATTAATGGCACCACTTCAGGTGAAACCGGACCCGGCAGTGCAGGTATAACAGTGATCGGCTGTGACGATAGGGACTCCTTGCTCCGGCGGCCCGGCCATTTGGGAAATATGAACAGGCCGTCCACCCATATCCAGCCCACGAGCCAGATTGAAATCGCAATCGTAAAGATAGCCGTCCCAGGAAACCGAGACAAGGGTGCGGCACATGACGCTGTCTATGGCGCAAGGGTTGAACGCATTCGCTAACTTTTTCATGTAAGATTCATAGTTGCCGGATTTGATCAGCCATTTATGAAATCTTCCCAAAGGAACATTGGCAAAGCTGAACTGCTGATTGAAAAAAACACCCTGTTTTTTCTTCAGAACCTGGCGAAACCTTTTTTCCGTTTGGGATTGGGGAGGCGGAAGAAACGCACCGGCGGGATTGGAAACCAGGTTGAGTTCCAGCCCTGAACCGCTTTGCCCGTATCCCAGGGCGTTTAATTTACGGAGCGCGTCGATAGAGACGCTGAAGATGCCTACACCCCGCTGGGAAGCGGTTTGTATTTCATTTAAAGATGGAAAAGATGCAAAGATAACAATTTTCCGGGATTTCAATAAATCCATGAGAAAATCTCTTGTACCGTCATTTAAGGCGGACAAGTTGGATCGAAATATTATCCGGGGCGCTTTGTCGGAAAGCCCCTCGATCAAATCTGTGATATAAGGATTCAACTCAGGAGCGCCGCCGGTAATGTCAACAGTGTCAAACCGACTCCTTTCGGCATAAGAAATCACCTGGTTTATGATTTCTTTTCCCATATTTTCCGTGCGGTTCGGTCCGGCGCAGAGATGGCAGTGCTTGCAACTCTGATTGCAGAGTAATCCTGTATTTACTTGCAGCGTTTGGGTACGATACCTGACCAATTTCAAATCATGCCGCAAGAGCGCGGCTTTAAATGGCTCTATTCGCCCGGATGCTTTATCGTCCTGTTCTGCTATTTTTTTTGATGGTTTGGTATACATGTTCGCTCCACCTGCGCTTGATTTTTTTACATGGACAGTTTTTCATTGACATTGCGCATCTGAATTCCGTGTACCAGAGAAGCTCCGCCGCGTATTGCAGTCGCCACATGAATCGCTTCAGTCATTTCGCCCGGATCAGAACCTTTCTCCAGACATGTCTGAGTGTAAGCGTCAATACAATAGGGACACTGGATGGCATGGGCCACAGCCAGGGCGATCAGCGCTTTTTCTCTTTCCGTGAGTTCGCCTTCGGTGAATACTGCCGAATAATAATCAAAAAATTTTCGGGCCAATTCCGGCGCTTCTTTTCCAATTTCTTCAAATTTATTCAGGTCTTGCGGTTTGTAATAGGTTTCCATCGGTTTTCTCCTTTTCATAAAATGGTCTTTTCATGATTGTGTTCAAATCGGAATCCAAATCAATATATATGGACAGAAATATATCTCAAAAATTTTCTGATGCCAACTTCAAAACCCGCAGAATTCGTTCACGGGCATCCGGAGACAGGTTGGCGGTCATATCCGTACAATTTTCATGCAGGCGATAACTGCGGCAGATTTCCCTTAACATCATCACCTGCCTGCGAAAACGGACACAGCACCTGCACATCATAAGATGCACCTGAATCAGCATCCGCTGATAAAGCGGCAGGTTATGGTCCATTGATTCGGATACCCGACGAGACACTTCTTTGCAATCAAACATCCAATGAGTCATTATCTGTTTTCCACTTTTGTTTTATCAAACCAAGAATGTTCAAGACAGTGTCTGAGAAACACTCTCGCTCTGTAGATCATCACCCAACTATTGGTCGAAGAAATCTGCAAAGCATTACAAATTTCTTTAGTGCTGTGACCTTCCATTTCCCTTAGCATAAACACTTTGGACAGCCGGTCAGGAAGTTTGGCGAGACAATTGAAAAGCGTATCCATAAATTCCCGCTGTTCATATATTTTCGATGGATCCGTGTCCCATTTTTTCGGTTGGATTTTCCAGCTTCCGTTGTTATGAAAAAACCCGTCAACGGTTTCGGTTATCATATCAATATCGGTTATCACTGTTTCACGGCTCTTTTTCCTCAAATAATCTACAATCTTATGCTTGAGAATGGACGAAAGCCAAGTTTTAACACCGGAGCGCCCCTTGAAATTATCACGTCCGCGCAGAGCCGCCAGAAAGGTCTCTTGCACTAAATCTTCAGCCACCGCTTGATCTTTGATACGCATCAGCGCAAACCGGTAAAGATAATCTCCATATTGATCAACCCAGGTTTCAGGGTCTGGCTTAGAACCTGAAGCTGAATTTTTTGCCGCTATTTGTGTCATACGCACCCCTATCACAGAACTGATAAAAAGATTGAGGAAAAACAGGTATCTCGCATTTACCATTTTAATCTTTTTTCAATACATGTTTTAACATTTTATACGGTTTACGGTTTCAGGTTATGATAAATTTAGCAAATAAAAAAATAGAAAGCAACCCAATGTGTCGAATAAAACCGAAACCACGATTTGTGATAAAAAAAGGACGCCAAAAAGGAATTTGGAAATCTGAATTTTATTTTTGATCCATGAGTAAGGAAACCGCTTTTTTTACGACTATATGACTGAAAGCGAAAAATAACTTAAACTTTCAGCTCATCACGAAATAAAGATTTGATAATTATATTCACTGATCGCTGCGAAATCCGCTTTTATCAAATTATTTTTGGAATAAAAACGGATGCGATTGTATCTTAATGATAAACGATCGGTTGTTTATGTGAAATTAACACCGCCGTGCCAATTATCCATTGTCGCACTTAATACTATGTTCATCAAGATGCATGGTAAAGTAATATGAAAAAAAAACGTAAAAGGACAGAGATGAAATAATGAATCGAAACAGCTCGCAACCTCTGACAGACTTTTTTAAATTGACACCGCTGGTTTGGGTGACAGCACTGATGTTTTCACCGGATACTCTGATTTTATTAGGCAATTTGGCCGGTGGTGCTGGCGACTTTTTAGTCGGCATGATTATCATCATCGGCACCTTTCAGATTTTGAATGCCAAAAGTTATAATGCCTTGGCCCGAATATATCCTCAACCGGCAGGTGAAGCGCTGTTTTTTAAAAGCATATTCGGCCCTTTGCCGGCGGCAGTTTTGTCGCTGATTTCAAGACTGGTGTTTACAGTCTGCGCCGCAACCGGAATGCTGGTGGCATCCGGCTTTGCCTTTAATGAAATCTTTTTGTACTGGTTTCCCAACTTCGCTTTCGCCTTTATACTGCTGGGCGTAATACTGGCAATTAATCTCTTGGGTGAGGATATCGCCCAAAAGGCCCAAATCGCATTTGTCGTGACTGCCGTATCAGGAATTATCTTACTCTCTTTTGCCGGACTGGCAGGGACCGGAACAGTCAGCACACCAGTGGAGGCGCATCATCCGGCACTTAATATGCGAAATTGGGCATCCGTATGCCTTCTGTTTGCGGGATTTGATTTGGTTTACCTGAATCGCCCATCAAAAGACGTAAAAAGATTTAATCCTTATAATTATATGGTTATTGGTATTATCAGCGCCGGTGTACTGTTGGGCCTTTGGGGACTGATGTCTCTGAAATTTGTAGCATCCCATAAGTTGGCTGACACCACGATTCCCCATCTCATTGTGGCCAGAAAGATTCTAGGGCAGCCTGGCCGGATTATTATGGGGATTGTAATCATTACCGGCACCTGTGGTGCGGTCAATGCTCTTTTTCGCGGTGTTTCACAAATAACGGTCGGTCTGGCGAAGGAACGACTATTGCCGGCCTTCTTTGCACGGAATGCCAAAAGAGCACCGCTTCCGCTTGTTGTGTTAACGGTCACTACGGCACTGATGATGGCGCTTGGCATGGCCGGTGCGGATGAGTTGGACGTTTATATCAGAGCCGGCCTCTTGTTCTGGTTACTCTGTTATGCGATGCTGCATTTGGCGTTCTTGCTGGCGCGGCGGCATGAGGATTTTTCCGCATCCCTTGAATATTTTCCTCATCCGCTTGTCAATAGTGTCGCCATCTTTTTATTGGCAGTTGTCAGCGTGCTGATTTATACAGACAGTGAAGCGCTGTTGCTGATCAAATTTATGGTGCTGATGTCGGCGGTCATTTTATTTTTAGTATTTATTGGGATGCGCCTGACGAAGAATATTTCATTTTAATTGGACATATCCAAATTTTTTATTTATACTCCCATGAAGGGAAAACACATTTAACACAAGGAGGTCAGTATGAAAAAAAATTCACTATTAAGGTTGATCGGCATTCTTGCCGGACTGTCGGTCATAAGTCTGTTTATTATTATGCCCGCTTCATTTGCAGGGGATGTTCCCAAAATCACTAAAGAGGAACTGCAGAAAATAATTTCGGATTCCGATGTTGTCATCCTCGATGTTCGTCAAGGTAAAGATTGGAAATCTTCGGAATTTAAAATCAAAGGCGCAATCAGGGAAAATCCGAGTAAACTCGACGCCTGGATTACCAAATATCCCAAAAATAAAAAATTTGTTTTATATTGCGCCTGACCTGATGAGGCGACTAGCGCCAGTGTGGCGCAGAAGATGCTTGACAAAGGCTATTCTAAGGTTTGTGCTCTTAAAGGCGGTTGGAGGGAATGGTTCAGGGGCAAATTTCCTGTTGAAGAGAGGTGATCCTTGAATATGTTCATAAAAAATTGGAAATTACCTGACAGACTATACCACTTTACAAGCAATGAAAAATAATATATAGAGAGCATTCAGAATCAGGTTATTCCTGCCAGGAAAAGCTGAAATCTGACAACTATATTGGCTAGGGCTTGAAAATCAATTGTAACCCTTGAATGTGTATTCGTATTATTTCTTTTAACTTTAAAACGAGGAGGAGAACCATGGACATTAAGGAACTGAAAAAGCTCCTGAAAAGTCTGAGTATGGCCGGATTGATGGCTGGTGCTGGCTTGGTTGGCTCTGCAGGTGCTGCCGGAAGCGGTTGAAGTGGTGACAAAACAGGCACAGGTGGTGCCGAAACCAAGAAAGAAGCCGGTAAAACAGGCTGAGGTGCGAAACATGACAGCGCAGGTAGCGCTGACAAAGATTCCGGGAAAAGCGGCTGAGGCGGCGACAAAGACAGCGCAGGTGGCGCTGACAAAAAAGATTCCGGGAAAAGTGGCTGAGGCGGCGACAAAGACAGCGCAGGTGGCGCTGACAAAAAAGATTCCGGGAAAAGTGGCTGAGGCGGCGACAAAGACAGCGCAGGTGGCGCTGACAAAAAAGATTCTGGAAAAAGCGGCTGAGGCGGCGACAAAGACAGCGCAGGTGGCGCTGACAAAAAAGATTCCGGGAAAAGTGGCTGAGGCGGCGACAAAGACAGCACCGGTGGCGCTGACAAAAAAGATTCCGGGAAAAGTGGCTGAGGCGGCGACAAAGACAGCGCAGGTGGCGCTGACAAAAAAGATTCTGGAAAAAGCGGCTGAGGCGGTGACAAAGACAGCACCGGTGGTGCTGACAAAAAAGAATCCGGCAAAAGCGGCTGAAGTTAATAAACTTAAAATGCAGTTTGCATGAAACTAAACCCCCGCCAAGGTTGTCTTGACGACCTTAAGCGGGGCCGATCTTACAACATAGCAACATTCTCCCATCCAATGATTTTTCAACGAAAGGTTGTTTATGCCTTCACCCCTTGAGATAAAACCGGATGTAAAACCGGAAACGGTTTATCCCGCCTGTCGCAATGTGCTGACTTCCGCCCAATGGGATCGAATAACCGGCAATCAGGATGATGATCTGTCATGGGAAACACTCCCTGAAATCATTTCCCGTCTGACGGACAAGGCGAAACTGCCCGCTTATTTATCTGAACTAGCCTGTTTGGAAAACACCTTTTTTCAACTTAACCAAAAGCAAACAGCAATTCCGCAAGATGTAAAAGAGCTTACGGTTAATCCCACCTTGCAATTGCTTCCCATGCGATGGGGTAATTTGGCAAAACTTTTGCCATCAGATAAGAATACAGCATCGGATGCGCTTCCCGAGCAGAGGGACAACATGGTGCTGCTATGGCGCAATCTCCGAACTGATGAAATCTGTGTGCGTGAAGCCGAAGATGAAGAGCTTCTGGTTTTGAAAATGATTGTGGAAAAGATTGACCCTCAGCAGGCCGCCCGGGATAGCGATCTTCCGGCAGTCGTGTTGGATGCCGCTGTCAATCGCACTGTCCGCAAAGGGATTTTACTGGCTCCGGCATCGCGTATTCGGCGCGATTCCGACTCTTTTCCAATAAGACCCGGCATGGATGAAAAATTTTTAAAAGCATCGGTTTTTACACTTCAGTGGCACATCACGCAACTGTGCGATCTCCATTGCAAACACTGTTATGACCGCACAAATCGCACCATGCCTGATTTTGAGCAGGCTGTACGCATACTCGATGATTTGCACGCTTTCTGCCGCAATCATCATGTGACCGGCCAAGTCTCTTTCACAGGCGGCAATCCGCTTCTTTATCCACATTTCAATGCGCTTTACCGAGAGGCTTCCAAGCGTGATTTCAGCCTCGCAATTTTAGGCAATCCGGCCGGTAAAAAACGTATCCAAGAGTTGCTTGATATCGAAACACCGGTGTTTTATCAAGTCAGCCTGGAAGGTTTGCAAGCGCATAACGATTCAATTCGCGGTGCCGGACATTTTGAACGCACGCTTCACTTTTTGGATATTCTGAAAGAAATGAATATTTTTTCAATGGTGATGCTGACACTCACGCGGGATAATATGGATCAGGTGCTGCCGTTGGCAGAAGTTTTACGCCGGCGAACGGACCTGTTCACATTCAATCGTTTATCGTCCGTTGGCGAAGGTGCCAATCTCTCTTTGCCCGATCCCGATGTTTATGCCGTTTTTTTAAAAACATATCTCAAAGCGGCGCGGTCCAACCCGATTATCTCTTTAAAAGATAGTCTCATCAATATTTATCGCCATCAAAATCAGACCGAATGGTTTGGTGGATGCGCCGGTTATGGCTGCGGCGCGGCTTTCAATTTTGTATCCTTGCTTTCCGACGGCGAAGTTCATGCCTGTCGCAAATTTCCTTCCCCTATCGGTCATATCACAGAACAAAATTTAGATACAATTTATTATTCCGACGCGGCGCAGCGTTATCGCAGCGGTTGCCATGGTTGCCGCACCTGTGCTATCCGACCGGTTTGCGGCGGATGTCTGGCGGTCTCATACAGCCACGGCCTGAATATATTCGAAGAAAAAGATCCGTATTGTTTCATGAAGCCGTCAGAAAATAAAATATAATCAACTATCTTCGTCTGCCCGATAAAAAACCCAAAAATTATTTTGTGAATTTTCCGTCATTTACTCCCACTGCCGATGAAGTCCGTTGAAAATCAGAAACTGTCCATTCTGCCCATGACACCCATTCAGGCGGATCTTCAAATAACAGAGTAAGAGGATGTCGTTCCATTTTCAATTCAGCATTTTCACCAGCCTCTTTATAACTTTATAATAAGGATAGATAAATGAAAGCACTATCAGTAGAACAGAGCATCTTAGACGGTGAAAAAGAAATTCTGAAAACTTTTTAAATATGTAAAAACTGATGCGGTGATAATAAAGGCATTTTATGTGGAGAAAGTGATTTTTTCAAGAATTATGCAAATCGAATTAGCGGTGATGAAGTGCTGTTTTGCAGAAAAAGGAACTGGTGATGTAGGAGCGGAATCAGCCATAGATAACGGTGCCATGTTGAAAAAAAGCAAGCACGTTGCGAGACCGTGATTATTTTTATGTTTTTGGTTAAATCAAAGTTCCGCGTACATATTATCATGGTGTGGTGTCCCGGAGTTATACCTTCAGATGCATTAGCTGATTTTCCCGAACGCGGCTATTCCTGTCTTTTACAGGAACAGACAGATACGCAGATTATCCGCGACAGTTTTAAAGAATTGGAAATCACTCTTTCAAAGTTATCAGGATTGAAAGTGAGTTATAGCCGTTTAGAAGTCATAAATCGGGATACAGGGAAACATTATGATAAGTTTTATGAAGAAAAAAATTGCCGTCAGCGGATAATGAGAGTGCGATTCAGGCAGTTCAGTCAGATGGCAAAGGTGTTCCGGTAAGCAGCAATTCTAATTTTGGCAACAATGTTTTAGGTTCTGTTGACATTTGGCGTAGTAGATTGATTGTATTGGTATATCATAAATTATAAAATTTCTATAACCAATTGATTTTATTGCATGTGATTCTGAAATATCAACAGAACCTATGGTTGATTGACTTACGTTACGCATCAGTTTTGAATTAGGGAGAGGAATTATGAAATCGGAACATATCAAAATCAGGTATTTCACCAAGGCGTTTCTTTTTCGACGGACACGCCTCCTATTAAAAGACGGCCTGGCGTTAGGTGTTATTGTATTAACCTTGCTTTGGCAGTTCGCTCCATGGATGTTGCATCCTCAACCGCACAATTTATATGTTGCGCCGTATGGAAGTGATTGGTATTTCGGAAGTTCACCGGAGCGGCCTCTGGCAACCCTCGGTCGGGCGGTCGAACTGGCACGGCCTGGAACTATTATAACTGTTCGGCCGGGGCGTTACTATGAAAGACTTTTTCTTCGCAAAGGAGGACTTCCGGATGCGCCTGTCATATTCAGGGCTGAAAAACCGGGAACGGTCATATTTTCCGGCGGCGCTCCGAACGCCTTAGCATCTGAACTTTTATGGCGGTCTGAAGGAAACGGTATCTACTCAACCCGTGCGCCCTGGTGGATTTACACGTTTTTGGCTGACAATGAGCGATTGCTGCATTGCCGCACAGAAAAAGCTTTTCGTCAATTCGTAACACGCCCCATGGCTTATGGGGCTTTTGTTCAGATTGGCAACCGTCTGCTATTGCGCCTGCGTCACGGCATCAAGCCTGACAATGCTGTTTTGACTTTCAACGGGCCGGTTCCGGATCGACTGGCCAACGGTGTTTGGCGGGCGGCCAATGTTTGGCTTGAAGCCTCATATTTTCGCTTTGAGGGCATCCGTTTCGAGTTAGGCGGCGGCAGTGGAATCAGCCTGTTTCGAAGTCGCAATCTTAAGGTTCGCGAATGCCTCTTTACAGGAGCGGATAACGGTATTGATGCTTCAAGAGCGGCTCCGGGACGCATTGATTTAAGCGTTATCAACTGCGCGAGCCTTAACTATCCGGCGGGCGAATGGCGGCCGGATTGGCTGACATGGAAAGAATGTTATACGCACCAACGCAATATGGGCTTAATAACCGTCAATCGTGACAGCGTCATTGTTCAGGGAAATATTGTAACCGGAGCTGCTGAACGGCCCTATTCGCAATATTGAGATTCATCACAATACATTCGTTAGCGACTGGCTCTGCTGGTACCGCCAAGACACACCTGTTGCAGATGTGCGCGTACACCATAATCTTTTTGCCGTTCAGCGTTGCGGCGATCCGGCCTGGCCGCCGGGTGTGCATGAATATTCCAATGATTACATCAACCTGCCCCTTGACGCATATCCCAATCCAGGTCGTGATGAACGCTGGTTTATCAACGCAGACACATCACGGCCGGGTGACAAATGGACTATCAATCGTCCGGGACCTTCATGGTTGGATTGGCACTCCGAACCGGGCATTAAACGTCTTTTGAATGAATTGGACGCAAAATTATTTAAATGATCGGTATCATGCGGCGGCTGAAGCGAATCGGCGGCAATTTCTTTATTTTTTTAAGGGTCGCCTGTCCAGCCTCCCTAGACGGGAATACAGTGCGGTTTCGCAAAGGCCCTCATTCGGATAAATTAAGATTCTCGGAGTGACAAAAGATAAATGGCAGCCACCTGTCTATGCTCTGAAAAGCGTCAGGCACCGACTGCGGATAGGATTCCCCATCTTCACTGTCTCAGAAAACTCAGGAAAGTGCTTTCCGAATATCGGAAAAAGACAGGATGCGCGGAAAGGAGATTAAAAAACTTTATAAAAGGTTCAGAAAGACTTTGGATACCGCTACATCCAAGAGTAACCTTAAAATTAAAATCGGATATTTTAAGAACAATGAATTATATAATAATTTCATATATTTATGATTTTTTAAGACGTTCGACAGAAAAAATTTATGACATTAATTAAATGAAAAACTATAGTACAATTGATTTTGTTTACGGTGATGAAATCCCGGATCGATAATTCACTTGCCATTCTCCAGTGAATGTTCAGCATTCGTATCTTTCCTAAGCAGCTTCCTCGTCCAGCGGCCTCCCAGCGTGCGGTATAAATTGATTCGATAGATCAGCATCTCACGTTTACTGCGAATCATGTCAGCTTCCAGATTGTCAGCCGAAGTTAATGCTGTCAGAACGGGCAGATAATCACTCATCCCTTTTAAATAGCGCTGGCGTGACAGCTCAAGAGAGCGTCTGGTAAATTTGATTTGCTTTTCAAGGCTGTGAATGTGTTCTCCCTGTTTAAATTCGCGGACCAACGCATTTTGCACTTCCATAGCGGCCGTCAGCAGAGTCTGTTGATATTGAATCAGACGTTCGGCCACTACTGCTTGGGAGCGTTTGACTTCGGCTTTACGGCGGCGTCCGTCAAAAAGCGGTGCGGTCAGGTTTGCCGCGACATTGACCAGCCAATTGTCAAACAGCGCTGAAAAATCATCATTTTCATATCCTGCACGAGCTGTCAGGCGTAACGCCGGCAATCGGTCGGCCCGGGCTGCGGCCATATTCCAATCCGCCGCTTGCAAGCGCATCAGAGATGCCTGAACATCGGGCCGGTTTTTGATCAACTCAAGAGGCAAACCGGTCTGAGGCAAGGGCGGTAAATCCGGCATCCGGTCGCCGCTGATTTTCACCTGGGATGATGATGTCGCTCCCGTAAGCAAGGCCAGCTCATTGTGCGATGTTCGCAAACGTGCTTCCACCAAAGGAATTTGGGCCAAAACACGATGCACGGCTTGTTTCTGTTGGAACACATCTAAGGCTGAAACCATAGCTTTTTGGAAACGAAGTTCCACAAGTTCCAAATACACCTGATTGGCATGCAGTTGTTGCTCTAACAGGATTTTTTGGGCGCGTTGCTCTAAAATTTCAATCCATAGACGAACCAATTCCGCAGCAACGGTCATAGCGGCAGCCTCCAGATCGCAACGCGAAGCCTTGGCATCCATAAGCGCCGCCGTTTTTTCAGATCGCGCCCGCCCCCACAGATCGATTTCGTAACTGGCGGCCAGCATAGATACATAATCATCTCTGCTCGAGTCTTCTAAACGTACAGAGCCGGCCGAAGCATTCAATGATGCCTGCGGATACAAATCCACCCCCGCTTTGATTGCCGCCGCATCAGTCTGATCAAGGCGCGCCCAGGCGGATTGAATCGTAAAATTATCACTAAACGCCCTTTGCATCAGTGCATTTAATTCAGCGTTATCAAAAGCTTCCCACCAACGCTCAGGCCGTTCTGATAAAGCGCCGTAATCCGAGAAAAAGGGCGGCAGTATTTTTTCAGAGGAATCGGTTCGATGCGGACGAAAAGGATTGCAAGCGTAAAATCCGAGTATCAGGATTGTGGCGTAAAGGGCTATCTGGGAAGTCTTTTTATTCATCGGATCAAATTTTCAGTTATATTCAGCAGATCGCAAATTCATGAACACAAAAATCAAACGTGGAGATTTTCAGCATCCGGCATCCGTAGATATTGACGGATTCGGGACCCGGCAAAAAACAGCATAGCTTAATTTTTACACTCCCAACCCATACTTTCAGGCATTTTCAATCTACTGATATTCGTTGTTTTTAGGAAAACTGTCAGAAAAATTATCAAAGCCGACAAAGCTTTTGCCTTCGTTCCGGAGAATGTCTGACATTTTGTGACTCCGGTAACCGCGAACCATAACTCCGGTTTCTCCAGGTGAAAGAATCATGCTCGCAAAACGGATTATAGGATGATGGTTGATAGAGTGAACAAAGCATAGCAAAATAATCCCGCAATCATCAAATCCTAATTTAGACATTTAATGCTGGCAATATCCTGATTCAACAGATATTTATTACCTGACAAGAGGGAAAAAACACCAATGCTGTAAAAAGAATCGGTCAGCTTTGCTAAACTTTGGAAGTTTGGTAAAGCTCTTCTGATGTGGAAGAAATCCTTTCTAAATAGCTGTGCGGGGTAGGTGACATCCTGATTCAATTGATATTTGGATTCCTTATTTAGTTTGCACTTCCTTCCAATAGGTAAAGATAATTTTACACATTCGCCGTCGTTCATCGCGCGGGCGGCCGTCTTTTAAACCATCGGGCATCTCCTCGCCCTTGCCGACAGTCTTTATGATAAAGTTAGTTTTTACCATTTTATTACTGCTGTTTGCATGGCTATCTTTCGATTTAAGCGTATGGAAATATTCGCCGACCTTAGCGGCTCTTAATTTTGACAGGCAGCGATTCAATTCCCTTCTATTTTTTTGTTTGTCGCTTTTAAAACTGATATTGCATTGCTTGCCAAGCTTTTTTGCGCTCTTTGAACTGAATCCGATTTCATCCGTATATCCTAAAATTTGAAAAGAAAAGTTCAATAACAGGGGAATATCAATATTTTCTTTAGAAATCTGTGCGTTAACACGCTTGATATTGTTACTGAATAACGATTTCAGATGCTTTTTCCCTTTAGCGGTCAGTTGATAGTCTCCTGCGCCAAAAGATACGTTCATTAAAATATCTGTTTTTTGTTCTTCCGCTTTTTTCCAAGTCACGACAATATGTTGCAGTTCATCAGGGTTAAGCTCCGGTTTGTTTAGTATTTTCAACGTATCATTAAGGTATTGAACGCGGCGTTGATTGCTTTTGTTCGGCTCTGTTTGCATCCGTTCGATTTTTTGCTCAAATATTTTTATAATATCTTTTTGTACTTGAGCGTTAATATCTCGGCATCGTTTTTTTATACGCTCACATTCCGCCTTCACCCTTTTTTCATCAGTGGATTTCGATTTTATTTGCAAATCACTTAGTTCAATATAAATCGTTTTTAATTTGTCGTAATAAATCGCTTTTTGAGGAATAAAATCAACATTAGCGACAATAGTGCTGGTGTCATCGAACTCTTGTCGGGCTTTTTCAATTTCGTTTTTACTATTTATAGGTGCTGTCGCGCAACTGCATAGGATACAGACGGGTAACCAAATTAAGACACATACCCAAGCTGAAAGACGCATAAACGATTCTCCTGTATTTTATTTTTTATCATTGATAATTTTTATAATTTTTATGATTTGTTCTTTTTTTTGTTTTAATTCCTGAACTTTTTCATTTAATTGCGCATCATTATCAATATTTCTTGCATATATTTTTAAAATGTTGTCAATAATCGCAAGGCTGTCATTCAAAGAATCAATAGCTTTATTCTTAATCAAATGATCGGATCGGATCTGTTTGCGATATTGTTCAAGAGCGTTGTCAAGCTGTTTGATCAGTTCCGGTATCAGATAATCTACGATCTTAATGTGTAAATTTTGCCACTTGCTGATTTCATTATCATCAGATATTTTTTTAAAAGTCGCATAAACATAATTTTCATAACATTGATCTGCTATTTTTATTACTTTGGCTATTTTTTCCTGAGTATCAATGCCGGATGCACGTAGTTTTTCAAAATCATTCTCCAAATGCGACATTTCATCAGAGTTATCAATCGGCTCATCGGTTTCAATAACGGCAGTTGCAAAGTCTGCATTGCGGAGTTTAAACCGGATCGGATATGGGGGAATGTTTTGCTTTTTCTGATCAGTCGCAGGAGTCAGAATAATTTGCACTTCAGCTTCTTTAGAGTTCAACGTCATAGGAACTTCATAGATAATATCCGAAGCGGCCGTATCGCCTATCAATTTTCCGGGACCTTTAAGGTGCCAGTCAAATTTCTGGCTGCTACCATCAGTCATAATTTTGAGCTTGATTCTTTGCGACTCTTCACCGATGGTTAATTCCTTAACATCAGGCTCAATTTTTACTTTTAGATCGGAATCTGATTTGAGCAAAGTTTGTTTGCATCCAGTAAAACTGTTCAATAACACTATAAGCAAGAATATCAATATCAATTTTATGTCATTCATCGCCAATTTCCTTAGAAAAAATAAAAAGTTTTCATTTCCTATATTCTAAAAATTTGATAAGGTCAATCATTATTGATTATTACTCAGCAGATCGAAAAGTTTTATAAAATGCCGCCAAAGGAGTGCTGAACTTACAGTCAGGCATAGAGCCGAAACATAAAAACATCAGGAAAACATTGCTAAACTGTAAGTTCAGCACTCCTTTTCGATCTACTGAAACTATTTTTGTCAGTGAAAATATGACACAAATTTTGTGAGTTTCAATTAATTCAGAGAATTACGAAATAACTTGAAACTCACGAGTTTTATTGATGTGATATAAAAATATGAAACTACCGGTAAATCTTATGAAAAATTCAATCTTACTGATTCTGGCCGCTTTTTGCCTTTTTAATTACTCTAATGCTTACAGTGAAGATATCAGCGACAAACAAAACAGTGCGTTCCGTGATATCTTTATCAATTACCAAAATGTTTTTGAATCGTATCAAACCATTGTCAACAGCGAAAATCTGGTATCAAATAATAGTGAAAAAATATCTGAAACCATCACCCCGTTGGAAAAAAAAAGAAAGCGACATTTTGATGATTACATGGCTTGGAAAGATAAGAATGCCATGCGGGCCGGAATTGAAATGACATTTTCAATCAAGTATCGCAATCTTATCAACACTATTTTTAAAAAATTTGAATATAAAGGGATGAATGCGTTAAATTCGGGCAGTTATCCTGAAGCTCTCAATAGCTTTGAGAGTGTACTCTTAATCAAGCCTGATCATCGTGAGGTTCGGGAAAGAATCAATCAAACCCACTTTCAATGGGCGACCGCTCTTTTTGATACAGGCAAAGACTCCGACGCCTATAAAAAATTGAAACAATTCCGCAAGACTTGCAGGAAAGATTGTGACCAATATATATCAGGTGCAACCAAACGCTATTTTGAAATGGGAAGAGATTTTTACCGGCAGGGAGTTGCGGAAAGCGACAAAACAAAGATCTCCGGGGCTGATAGAATATTCCGATGGCTCAAAGCAATTGATCCGAATTATGAAAAAGATGAAATTGACAATATAAGCGTTCATTTAAAAAAAATATCAGCGCGAGGGTTTAATGAAAATCAATTTAAAATGGAACTGGAAAAAGCGATTGACTTTTTCTTGTCCGGAAACAAACAAAAGGCCGCTGAAAAACTTAAAAAAGCTCGCTTACTTAAAAATTGCACAAAATGCCAAAGGGTTATAAAATCTGAACAAAAACTGTATTTCGATCAGGGCGTGCAGACTTTTAAAAATAAAAAATTTAAAACAACTATGGAGTTTATGGAATTGGCTGAATGGATCGACCCTGAAAGCGCTGCCGATGATATTAAACAATACAAAACATTGGCGCAGTACATGTTAAATGGTCTCGATTTATTTAAAAAAAATCTTTATGCGCAATCTATATCAGAATTTCAAAAAGCGATGCGCTTGAATCCTTTAAACGAAATTTCTCATAAACAAATGGCCGATGACTATATTGAAAAGGCCAATCATATTCTTTTTGATAAGCATTACACCCAAGCCTTGCTATCATATAACAATATACAGATAACCGCTTATGCTTTTGAAGAGTATCTGAAAGTGAAAAAAGATTTCGAGGCGGCTTTGGATTATAAAAAGAACGATTCCCAATGCCAAGACTATTTAAACAATCTTAAAAAGGATTTTTCAAGCTACCATTATAAACAGGGACGTAAATTTTTTGCGGATGAAGCATTAGATAAAGCGCTTGAACAATTTAAACTTATCCAGTCTGTTCAACCTTCGTATAAGGACATTGATAAATATATAAAAGTGATCAACAAGCAACTTAAAAGCGATTAAAAAAACAGGTATCCTTCATATAGGCTCAAAAGCGGTTTGCCCTTTGCTCCGGAGTGCTGTGCTGAACTTACAGTTTAGCATTAAATGATGCAATCAATAGAGCCTACGCATAATCAAATATTAAGTAAATAATTCGGCCAGATATGTCAAAATGGGCTTGACACATATTGTAATCTTTACTAGGAGGCTGTCCGAGAATAGCTTTTCGATGACAGCTTCAAAGCTGAAAAATATGGCTAAAGACTTCCTCTTATTGATATTCAGCTATTGACAACATATTGAAATAAAAAAAATACCTTTAATATCAGCCATTAAACGGAGTATGCCAATGCCAGTTCCTTTCAAAAAAGATCCGGTTGAATCAGACCAAAGGGTGTTGTTTCCCTCAAACGTTTTCGATTTGCTGCCGAGTGATCATCAGTGTTTTGTGTATGGAGATATATTCGATCAGCTTGATACATCGAATGTTGAGCAAAACTACAGCATACCAGGTCAGAATGC
>JAUCGF010000135.1 GCA_030378005.1 Desulfococcaceae bacterium HSG9
ATATTGCAGATGCCTTTGAAAAGGGTCTGGAAGCTGTTGAAGCGCTTGTGGTGCGGCAAAACACGTTAATTTTGCAACTGATTGAGCGGATCGAAGTGCTGGAAAACCGACAATCTGAAAACAGCGGAGACAGCGGCAAGCCCCCTTGCGGTGATGGCTGCAAAAAGCCCGTGGCGCGTACCGGCGGCTTGCGACAAAAGAGCGGCCGCAAAAGTGGCGGACAACAAGGTCATCAGGGCCGCAGGCCAGAGCCGGTTGAAAAACCTGACAAAACGGTTGTACACTCAGTTTGCAATTGTCAACATTGTTGTACTGAACTTTGCGATATTGCCACAGCGCATACCGAGCGACGTCAGGTTTTTGATCTTCCAGCCATTGAAATCGAAACGGTAAAGCATCAGGCCGAAGTTAAAATTCGCCCTGACCGCGAACACCGTAATCAAGCCCCCTTTCCCGCCGATATCACCCAACCGACGCAATATGGTCCGAGAATCAAAGGGCGGTCGGTTTATTTCAACTGCCGGCATCACATTCCCCCGGATCGAAGTTGCCGAATCATTCAGGACTTAAGCGCTCACCATGTAAGCCGGGCGATGGTGATCGAATCATCGCGGCGGTGCGCCGAGAAAATCCAGCCTTTTGAACAGGCCGTTAAAGACCCGCTCAAAGCCGGCGAGGCGGTTCATTTTGATGAAAGCGGTCTTCGGGTCTATGACACAAGTCACATCAGCTTCATGTGGCCGGCACGCCCGATATGACCTGTCACACGGCTCACGAAAAACGGAGTGCCCGGGCAATGCAAGCTATGGAGGTGTTGCCGGGTTTCAGCGGCACCGCGATCCATGATCAAAGGTAAGCCTTACATTCCTGACTGTTTTTCTACGGCTGAGTAGTTACGATATGTGTATGGAAAGTTTCAATCACCCCTTTACCGTATCTCTGACTTCAATTTCCTTCGTCGAGTTCAGCCCGGTAAGCCTTAACGGTGGCAGGCTTCGATTCGGTTTGCAGACGAGTCGGCGTCCGTCCCGGCCCCGGTCACTTTTCCGGAATCGATATCGTCGGTTCCGGTTCGAAGATCGACTGATCATTATGCACGTCGAACAGGAAGATCATTTCCATATCATCGATGGCATAACAGAGTTCGGACTCGTCTCCGTAAAGACTGTCTCCACCTGCCCTGCCAAAACGAACGCCCGCATCGATGTCGGCTTTAAGCATTTCAAGCGCCAATCAGGGTCAGCTTTTATGCGTTCGCACCTCGGCAGGAATTCCGGCCTTTTCACATCTTGCCTCATTCGTCGCCCGGCATTCCGGGAGGAAGAGTCAGCAATTGATCAGGCCGGTATGGTTATGCCAAACCTGACTGGAGTATACGCCCACTTGGCAGCAGTCTGTTTTTCCGATAACTCCTGCGTATCACCTGGCAACGCCCACAGAACATTCACCTTTTTTCAAATGAGCGGTTTCATCAATAATATAACTGACATCTTCTTCCGTATATCCTGGCTGAAGCGCATACAGATTGGATGTTTTACGCGCAACGGCGCTAATCACTTTACGACTATCCCAAGGAGAATCAGTTATGAAATTTTGTAATTGCCGATAGCCGTCTCCATCCATATCGAGCTCTTCATGCCGGGGTTCAATATTGCGTCAGCTATGTTCGGTCTTCAGCAAGCCGGAAATATACAATTCGGAAAGCTCGCCAATATCTTGTGTCTTTGTCCGAAAGCAATCTTTGTATTCCTGAAGATTGTCAGACAGATTTACCATTAGGTGATCTAAACTCAGTAGATCGAAAAGTTTTTGAAAGGTGACGAACGGCATGTCTGTTTTCAGCTCCGCAGGAGCGGCATATTTGTAGAATCCGAATCCCCGTGTCCGCTGAATCCCGTAGGGACCGCATATTCCGATGAAGACATGCCGTCCCTACGGGACTCAAAAAAGGGGTACGGGGCTGACATCTGCTACTGACATGCCGTTCCTACGGAACTTTTAAGGAATTTTTCGATCTACTGAAACTGTGACAGATTGTATTTGTATCTTCGTATTTATTATGCATCCGATAATCATTGCATAATATTACAAAAAAATTATCTCAATCTAACAAAGTAGTATTAACTCAAGTTCCGCACCCCTTAATCGGAGCAGAGCCTTTTACCGCATCAGTAAGAATCAGTAGATGGAAAGTTCAGGAGTGCAAAAATTAAGTGCAACGATTTTTTGCATCCGACGGAGGATTGTAGATTCAGGTGTCGGCAAAAAACCGCTTCGCTTAATTTTTGCGCTCCATACCGTTTCAAAAAGGTCGAAAATCGTTTTAAAACTGATGAGAAAAAGGCAGCGAAAAAAGTCCTGAAGTCTTTGCGAGTAAGTGATGACGGCATAATCATCCGCCGGATGTTCAAAAAGTTCCCCTGGCGTGGCATGATTCTCCATCTCGTCAAGACAGTTCAACTGATTGTAACGCATGAAGCTCGTCTTCACAGCAAATACCAGATCATTAAAGTCTTTGCCTGGGCGAACATCTGTCAGCATTCTTTGAAACTGACCTCAATCGGCTGTCGTCAGATATGTTTTTTAATAACTGTGGAAGAATGCGGAGCTGAGTCAGCAGAAAGGAAATCTGTAGCTGATGGCAAGGGAAAGAAAGGCGTTAAAGCAATGAGGAGCCTCTCCTGGCGAACAGCAATCCGTCGGAATTTACGTTGGATCCAAGAGAAAGCACGTTCTGCCAGGAAGCGTGGAGCATCCATTTTGGGAGGTCGTCCGGGTTTTTTCTTTGCGTTCTTCTTTTTGGAAATCTGTGGTCAGATTCCCCGTTCTCTCAAATGTCGCCTTAGCTCCTCTTTAATGATTATCAGTAGATGGAAAATGCCTGAGAATACGACATGGAGCGCAAAAATTAAGCGAAGCGGTTTTTTGCCGGCCCCTGAATCAGCAAGCATCTAGGTCGAACCGGATGCTGAAAATCGCTTCACTTAATTTTTGCGCTCCTAAAGTTTCCATCTACTGATTATCTGTCAAGCTATAATAGCGATTCAGAGTTTAAAAAGGGGAATCCGTCCCAAATAGAAATTAAAAACTATTCTGCTAATTTCTTAGCGATTTCTTTTCCATAATCTTGCGCCATTTGGACGCCGCCGCCGAGCTGGCTGGATTTCAGTCGCAAGGGGCCGCTCACCATATTCATCTGATAGACATTTTCCATAGTTCCAAAGATACGGTCAGGTGCTTCACCGCTCCAACCGAAGGCGCCAAAAGCGCCGCCGATTTTTTCATTCAGTTCCGCTTTTTCAGCCATGAACAACAGAGTTTTCATACTTTGTATCATATCGCCGTGATAGGTTGCGGAACCTAATACGACGGCGTCAAATCCCTGCAAGTCAGTTTCGGTCTTAATTTCATTGACTTTTTTAGTGATAGCCTCTTGGCCGGAAAAACGGATGCCTTCTGCAATAAGATCGCCGATACGTTTGGTTTCACCGGTTCGGGTAGCATATATAATTAATGCTTTAGCCATTTTAACTTCTCCTTATTATGTTTAATATTAAAATATCAGTAAAAACATCTTCAAGTGTTTTATGTTTCTTTGTGATACAAAAGTGTATTGTGAAACAGTTATCAGATTGCCGCCAGTCTTTTGCTAAGTAAAACGATATGGCTTTTTTCTTCTTTGATGATGTTATCAAGCCTATCTTTACCACGTTTATTCGGGACCAGGTCACGCATCCCTGCATAAAAGGCGATAGAATTTTTTTCCGCGTCAATGGCCATGTTCAGTATGTCCTGGATGGACGATGGAACGGCCTTAACCTCTGAAAATACCTTTGTGTCCGCTAAGGCGCGCAAATAAAGAACACTTTCATCATCAGGATCAAAGACAGTCGGCTCGGTTTCACTTTCGGTGAGTTCGGCTCTCATTTCTGCAAAGGTACGCTCATGTTGGGTTTCTATTTCGGCCATGAAAAGGAAAAATTCTTTTGACTGAGGTTCTGCGGTATTTTCTGCCGATTTTTTGTAAAAAACAACGCCGTTTCTTTCGATTTGTTCAGCCATTTTAAAAATATCGGCCGCATTAAAATCGTAGCTCATTACTATATATCCTTTCTTTTTCTTATTTTAAAAAATCCAAAATCATATCTGTAGCACAATCCGAATACTAATCGGAATAAGATTTATGTGCAATACATATAACTTTGTTTTGCAAAATACATGCCACAATATTAAGTAAACGCTTGGCCAAATGTTTTCAAGTGGATGATCCTGATTTATCAAGGGATAATGACACAAAAACACCTGAAAACTATTATTCATGCACTTATTTTAAAGGTGCATAAAAGTCAATTGAATTTCGCATTGATTCTGAAAATTATCGAACAGCATAAAATTTTGGTATGATATTTGCATTGCTTTTTAGAAGAACGCATAGCGCCGCAATTCGTTAAAGAAACTTAAAACTTAAAATTTGTAACTTACAAACTTATAAAATGAAACCCTGTGATCACAATATTGTAAAAGCCATTGAGCTTGCAACCCAAATGATTCGCCTTGCCGAACACGGTGACATTGACCGTGAGGATGTCGGTTGCGGCATTCTGTATGGTGTGTTACGAGATTCAGGGTACAAATTGAGGATTCTGGCTGAAAAGGAAAAGGAAGCGCATATTAAAAAGGGATGGTGGGATAAGTCGAAATGTAAAGCAAGCTGAATATCCTGCCCTTTTTTTGATAGCGCTGATTTTATCCTTTAAATTATGCTAAATATTTGTTAGGAAAATTTCAATTGATTCCATTTTGTTTTTTTCTAAATGGGAATGCAAACTTCAGCTTGCCAGACTGTCGTAGTTAAGAGAAAAAATCAAAATTGGAATACTATTAACTTTATATTACTTAAAGGAGGCGTTAATGGATGTAGTATTACTTTCACGTTTGCAGTTTGCCGCTGCCACGATGTTTCACTTTCTCTTTGTGCCGTTGACACTGGGATTGTCGATTATCATGGCCGTTATGGAGACCAAGTACGTTCGTACTGGGGATGAACTGTATCTGAAAATGACCAAATTTTGGGGCAAATTATTTTTAATTAACTTTGCTTTGGGAGTGGTTACAGGTATCACGTTGGAATTTCAATTCGGAACCAACTGGTCGCGTTATTCGGCTTATGTGGGCGATATTTTCGGCGCGTTGCTGGCAATTGAAGCGTCGGTGGCTTTTTTTCTGGAATCGACCCTTATCGGTGTATGGATTTTCGGATGGAAAAAGCTTTCGGCTAAAGCCCATGCTACGGTGATGTGGCTCGTGGCGGCGGCCGGTAATATTTCGGCGATATGGATATTGACCGCCAATGGCTGGATGCAGCATCCGGTCGGATTCACTATCAGAGATGGCCGGGCTGAATTGGTGAGTTTTACAGCCGTATTGTTTAATAAGTTTGCAATATTAGAATTTTTTCACCAGATAAGTTCCGCTCTTTTGTTAGGCTCTTTCTTTGTTATGGGAGTCAGCGCTTATCATCTGTTGAAAAAACGACACACCGATTTTTTTACAAGATCATTTAATATCGCACTTGTTTTTGGATTGATTTCTTCCTTTTCAACCGCCTTTACCGGTGATTTGCACGGAACCCATGTTGCGGAAGTGCAGCCATCCAAACTGGCTGCTATGGAAGCGCACTGGGAAACTTCAACACGCGCTCCATTGCACATGTTTGCCATACCGGATGAAGAAAATGAAACCAATAAAGTTCAAATCGGCTCAATTCCCGGTTTGTTGAGCATCCTTGCCAAACACGATCTGAATGCCGAAGTCATAGGCCTTAAAGACATACCTAAAGATGAAAGACCGCCGGTCTTGATTACATTTGCCGCTTTCCGCACAATGGTGGGATTGGGGACGTTGTTTCCGATATTAATGATCATTGGCTGGATTAAGCGTAAGAAACTCTTAGAATCGACCGGTTATCTGAAAATAATGGTAGCTTCGACCTTGCTGCCCTATATTGCTATGGAAGCCGGATGGGTTTTGGCGGAAGTGGGGCGACAGCCGTGGATTGTTTATGGTCTGATGAAAACATCGGATGCCGCATCGCCGGTAGCCTCTTCGCAGGTGCTTACATCACTGATCGCTTTTATTTTGATTTATTCCCTGTTAGGCGCGGTAGGTTTTTATCTGATGTTTACCAATGCTGTAAAAGGACCGGCGCAGGCAGTTAAAGAGTAACGATTTTTATCAATCATTCACTTTTCAGGAGGTGCAAATGGCTTTACAAATAACATGGTTTTACCTTTGGGGCCTTTTATGGGCAATCTTTTTTATTACAGACGGTTTTGATTTCGGTGTCGGAGCTTTACTCCCGTTTTTAGGAAAAAATGATGATGAGAAACGGATGATGATCAATTCAATCGGGCCGTTATGGGACGGCAACGAAGTCTGGTTAATCACTGCTGGAGGAGTTACTTTTGCAGCGTTTCCACTTGTTTACGCTACTATGTTTTCAACGCTTTACACACCTTTGATGCTGATTTTATTTGCGTTGATTTTACGCGGTGTTTCATTTGAATTTCGAGGTAAAGTGGAATCTCCTGCATGGCGCTTTATCTGGGACACCTGTACCTTTATCGGCAGCGTCGCACCCGCTATTTTATTCGGTGTTGCATTTGCTAATATTTTTAAGGGGATTCCCTTTGATGGCCAAGGCGTCTATCACGGTACTTTATTGACGCTTTTAAATCCTTACGGACTCTTAGGCGGTGTGCTTTTCCTGGTTCTCTTTTTACAGCATGGCACTTTATGGACAGCTATCAAAACCGAAGGCGACTTGCATGAACGAGCAGCGTTGACAGCTACTTTTTTATGGCCCATCGTTCTGGTTGTCGCTGTAATTTTTCTTATTTACAGCGCTTTTGCCACGTCACTATATGCAAACTATATCGCCAATCCGATCTGGTTTCTGGTTATTTTGATTACGGTGGCGGCTCTTTTGGGCGTCAGGTATTTTGTCGGTAAAAAAGAATGGTTTAAAGCTTGGTTTGCGTCGGCGCTTACCATTGCAGGTGCGGTCTTTTTTGGCATTATCGGCCTTTTCCCCAATCTGTATCCGTCAAGTATCAAAGCTGAATTTAATCTGACAGCGTTTAATGCATCGTCAAGCCCTTTGACATTGCAAATCATGCTCATTGTTGTCATCATTTTTATACCCATCGTGCTTTGTTACCAAATTTGGGCTTATAACTTATTTAAGGGCAAAGTCACGCAAGAAGACTTGGAATACGAAGAAGCGTATTAAAAAAATGAACATAGAACGTCCAACATCGAATGTGGAATATGGAAGAATTATTTGAACTCCGCACATATATAGAACAGGGACGCTATCAAAATGCCTTGACCTTGTTAGGAAAAATGGAGGAGATGAGTAAGGATGATAAAATTAATAAGATCACCAGTTATCTGGAAATTCTTCTTCTCCATTTAATTAAACAGCATGTCGAAAAACGCACTACCAAATCATGGAATGCTTCTATTCGTAATTCTTTGATACATATCGGGCGTACCAACAAACGCCGCAAGGCCGGAGGCTGGTATTTAAGCCAAAATGAAATCAGAGAAGCCATCGAAGACGCGTATGAACCTGCTTTGATCGGTGCATCGATGGAAGCGTTTGAAGGTCGGTGTGACACTGACGAACTTGGCAGGTTGTCGGATGAAAAGCAAATTAAAAATGAAGCTGCCGAGTTGATAATAAAGAACTATTAAATATTGATTCAGACTGATCCCAGAAATACATCAAATTATGAAATTCAAATGGGACGCAGCCAAACAAAAGACAAACCTTGAAAAGCACGGGTTTGACTTTGCAGACGCCGAGGCCGTATTTGCAGGCATGACATATACATTCGGTGATGACCGAACATATTACGGAGAAGACAGATTCATAACTATCGGTATGCTTAAAGGCGGAATTGTTGTAGTTGCCCATACCGAAGAGGATGATGATATACGCATAATTTCAATGCGAAAGGCGACGAAACATGAGCAAAAAACATACTTTCAGGGATTCGGACACTGACTGGAAGCGTATTGACGCCATGCGGGATGAGGACATCGACCTGTCCGACATACCAGAAGTTACGGAAGAACAGATAGCGGGAGCAATACGGCGTGTTGGGGGAAAACCTCTTCCAAAAGGTAAGGTCAGCATACTTCTTGATGCTGAAGTTGTCAGATATTTTAAGATGAAGTCTGGCGAAAAAAAATATGAGTCCGTGATAAACGAGATATTGAAAGCAGGTATTCGCAATCAAAATCTGAAATCTGCTCTATAAATACAATACCTTCGCCAATTTGTAAAAATTGAAAATTTTGGGTAAATGCGATTTTTCAACTTATTGATTTTACTAAAAATAAAAATCGGTAATTTTCCAGAAACAGTGAAAATTTAATATTGGCGAAGGTATTGTAAATAGTCATCTGTTATTTTTCTAAGGAAACTGTCATTATGTTGATATTAGGTCTGCAAGGAAGCCCGCGGAAAAAAGGCAACACCCATGATCTGTTGGCGATGTTTGCCGATGAGGCGCGGCAGTCAGGTGTGCGCATGGAAATTGTCGATGTTCCCCAAACTGACATAACACCTTGCAAAGGCTGTTTTTTTTGTGAAAAAAAGGGGGCGTGTATTACTAAAGATGATGCCATGAATGAGTCTGTTTTTTCGCTGATGAGGCAGGCCGATATCATTGTAACGGCGGCTCCGATCTATTTTTATAATGTTCCCGGGCAACTGAAAAATCTGATTGACCGAACGCAGACGCTTTGGGCGCGCAAATATCGTTTCCATTTAGCCGATCCGGGACGGCCCTGGCGTAAAGGGTTCTTGCTGTCTGTCGGCGCCACTCGCGGTCAGAATCTGTTTGAAGGCGTTCATCTGACAATGAAATATTTTTATGATGCGGCGGGTGCCGATTATAATGTAGATGATTGTCTGACCTATCGACAGATCGAAAACCGTGGCGATATGCGTAAACATGATACGGTTCGTAATGATGTTCGGGAAGCGGTGCAAACGCTGATTAAACCGTTTGCAAACCGTAAATGTGTGCTATTTGCCTGCCGCGAAAACGCCTGTCGCAGTCAAATGGCCAGTGCTTTTGCACAGCATTACGCCGGTGATCGAATAGAGGCTGTCAGTGCCGGATCATCGCCAGCCACTGCAATCAATCCGCTTATGAAAACAGTAATGGAAGAGAAGGGCATTGATATGGCGTATCGACTCCCTCAATCTATTGATACGGCGGTTGCCTCAAAAGCGCCTGAAATGGTGATAACCATGGGATGTGATGAGGATTGCGCCTTTATTTCGGGTGCTGAAATTGATGAATGGAATCTTGATGATCCTGCCGGGCAGGACATCAGTTTTATGCGTAGCGTTCGTGATGAAATTGAAACGCATGTCAAAACTTTGATTAATAATTTATAAACACTTTTTTATAAGGAGGAATTTGATAATGGATAAATATGTTTGTGTACTTTGCGGTTATGTTTATGATCCTGAAGCCGGTGATCCGGATGAAGGAATTGAACCGGGAACCAAATTTGAAGACATACCGGAAGATTGGTGTTGCCCTGTATGCGGTGCCGGCAAAGAAGATTTTGAAATCGAAGAATAATGGAGTACAAGCTTCAGCTTGCAAGGCTTGATTAGCGAAGAAGCAAACTGAAGTTTGCACTCCTTGTCACTGAATCCGGAGTGCAAGCTTCAGCTTGCAAGTGTTACCGTAAAAAAAACAAAATCAAAATATAATAAAACTTAATAATTGAAAAACTGGAGTGTGTGATGAGACCGGTTGAAATTGCCAAGGGAATTTACAGCGTTGGTGTCAGAGACTGGAATATTCGTGATTTTCACGGCTATGCCACTGACCAGGGAACAACCTATAATGCGTTTTTAATCGTTGATGAAAAGATTGCCCTGATTGATACTGTAAAAAATAAAAAACAATTTACGCAGCAACTTATTGATAATATTGCAACGATTATTGACCCAAAAAAAATTGATCTTGTGGTCAGCAATCATACGGAAATGGATCATTCCGGCGGGCTGCCGCATATTATGCACTATATTGGAGAAAACAAACCCATCTATTGTTCCAAAATGGGCAAAAAAAATCTGGCAAAACATTTTTCCCGTAGCTGGAATTATCATGCCGTAAAAAATGGCGAAGAACTGAGTTTAGGTAAAAAAACACTGGCATTTCTGGAAACGCGGATGATTCACTGGCCGGACAGTATGTTTACTTTAGCCAAAGAAGACGGTGTTCTTTTTTCCAGCGACGGCTTTGGCCAACACTACGCCGGATATGAGCTTTTTGACGATCAGGTCAGTGAAAAAATCATGTACGAAGCAAAAAAATATTTTGCCAATATTTTGATGCTTTATGCGCCGCGTATTAAAAAATTAATCAAGGGTGTTACCGATTTGGGGTTGGAAATCAAAATGATCTGTCCGGATCATGGTATTATTTGGAGAAAAAACCCGGCCAAAATTATCAATGCCTACAACGCCTGGTGCGATCAAACGCCTATACGTAAGGCGCTGGTGGTTTACGACACCATGTGGGAAAGCACTGAGAGAATGGCCGAAGCCATCGCCGATGGATTGATTGATGAGAACGTTATTACCAAATTAATGCATGTGCGTACCTGTCATCGTAGCGATGTTATAACCGAAATGTTGGATACGCGCGCTGTCCTTATGGGGTCGCCAACTCTGAACAACCAGATGTTTCCGACATTGATGGATAATATCACCTACATAAAAGGCTTAAAGCCGATCAATAAAATTGCGGCGGCTTTCGGGTCTTACGGTTGGAGTGGTGAAGCGGTAAAATTCATCAACAAAGAATTTGAAGCGATGAAGTTTGAAATCGTCGATTCGGGAATCCGTGTGCAATATGTACCCACGCCTGATGATTTGAAAAAATGTTTTCAGTTGGGAGTCAAGGTGGGCAAACTTGTGAAGGAATCTTAGACTGAACAGGCGATTGCCTAGCGTTCCCGCTCATGCGGGGACGCTGGGCATCCAAACGTATCCTTTATGAAAAATCCGGCTATCGAACTGAGCGATTGTGTGCAATGTGGAATATGTGTCGAATTGTACCCTTCAGTTTTCCAACTGGCAGATGCGGGGTATTTTGAAATTGTGGATAAACCGAACTATGATGAAGCTAAAATAGAAGAGGTGATTAAATATTGCCCGGGTAACTGTGTTTATTGGGAAGATGATGTATGATACAAATTATGCATCTAATCATGAAAATCAGCGCTTGTTTTTGACGAATCCAGCGTTCGCCGAACTGATACAGCCATTTCACGGCGAACAAACGGTTTCATTATAAATTGAGCAACCCCCATATCATGAGCTTTCGCCGATGTAATCAATTCACTGAAACCGGTGCAAAGAATAATCGGGACATTGGGACGAATCTGTTGCATTTTGTCCGCCAGTTCGGTTCCTCTGATATGGGGCATAGTCTGATCCGTGATAACCAAGTCAAATATATCAGGATTAGCCCGAAAATCTTCTAATGCTTCGATGCTGCTTGTGTGGGAAGTCAGCGTGTAGCCAAGGCTTGTCAACATTTCACTGGTCATATCCGCAAACAGCGTATCATCATCAACCAATAAAATATGCTCCTGGCCAGTGGGTAAAGATACAGATTCAGTGTTCGCCTTTTCATTATGTTTGTCGGTGCGGGGAAATAGTATTTGAAATGTGCTGCCTTCGTCAGGATGGCTGTAAACGGTAATAAACCCGTTATTGCGCTTAATGATGCCATGGACAACAGAAAGCCCCATTCCTGTGCCTTCGCCAATTTTTTTGGTTGTGAAAAAAGGCTCGAATATCTTTTCAATTGTATCGGCATCCATGCCACAGCCACTATCGCTCACGGTTAATTGTACATAATCACCGGGACTTGAACCGATATAACGTTTGGCATCCTCCGCTTCAATTGTTACATTATCCAACATAACGGCCAGGACCCCTTTATTGTCGCCCATTGCGTGAATCGCATTGGTGCAAAGATTGATTAAGACCTGGTGAATCTCGGTCGTATCTGCTATAATGGCACCTGTTTGAGAGTTGATTTCATGGCGTATTTTTATTGTGGCCGGTATTGTGGCCTGTAGTAGTTTAAGCGCTTCTTTTACAATTGTTTTGATATATATGGGTCGTTGTTCGGTTTCTTCGGATCGGCTAAACATAAGAATTTGATTGACAAGTGCTTTACCTCGCTCAGATGCCTGAAGAGATCTTTTTAGCCAACGATGCATTTGGCTGCCTTCGGGCGTATCGTACAGGCACATCTCAGTATAACCCATAATGCCAGCCAGAATATTATTAAAATCATGGGCGATGCCACCTGCCAGGGTACCAATGGCCTCCATTTTTTGAGTTTGACGTAAATGCTTTTCCATCATCACTTCGCGCGTAATATCCCGATTGACCGCCACATAATTGGTAATTTTACCCCAAGAGTCACGCACCGGTGAAATCGTAACTTCGGCTTCAAACAGCTTACCATCTTTGCGCTTGTCAATAAAGCGGCTCCGCCATACTTCTCCGCGCTCCAGTGTTGCCCACATTTTTTGATAAAACGCTTCATCGTGTTGACCGCTTTTCAGAATATCAGGTTTTTTCCCAACAGCTTCGTCATAAGTATAACCGGTGATGTGTTGGAAAGCGGGGCTGACGTATTCAATGACGCCTTGCGTGTCGGTGATCATAATCGCCTCGGCAGCTTGATCAACGGCCGTGGCCAGTTGAATTTTCTTTTTTTCGGCCTGTTTGCGTTCATCGATCTCTTTTAGCAAAAGGGCATTGGCGATAGAAAGTTCAGTCGTGCGCTCCTTGACTCGTTTTTCAAGCTCTTGCTGTGCCTGGCGTAAAACCGCTTCCAAGCGTTCCTTATCGTTAAAACTTAACTGAAGTTCACGTCCTTTTTGTATGATTTGATGTTTTTCAATGTATGAAAAGCGCGCTGGCTCAATAAACAAAATTGAGTGTGATTTAATATTCAGCGCCGTTGCTTCAAGTGCCCTCTCTTGCTCCGAAAGATCCGTCTCAATCCAAATCCCCGATTTTAATTGTCCTTCGGACTTTTCGTTCCAAAATTTCAAAGTATCTGTTATAAAATGTTCAAGAAACGGAATGGTCTTTTGCGGTTTGAAAAGCCTATTTGGCGAATTCGTCAGGCCACATTTACGATTAAACCAATCCGGCGCCTCACCGATCACTTTAAACATTTCGTTGCCATTATATTCCATGACAACCAAATTTAACGCCACAAAAAAATCATGTAGCATAGAATTATTCATAAAATCATCCTGTAAGAAAAAGCGGTAAAAGATTCATAACTATTTTCAGATGTTATTATTGTGGAAAATCGGCGGCGGTCTTCCCTGATATTTTGGAATGTAATGGAGTCAATTAAAATTTCATGCGGCCTGGCCTGTTTTTGCAGACTGGCGGCGATATTGACAGGATGACCGATAGCGCTGATCGTTTTTCGACTGCGATTATCAATCATTCCGACTGCTACCGGCCCGCTGGCAATACCGATGCTGATATCAAAACAGGGCAAATCAGTGCTACGCCGGATGGTATTTAATTCCGCTATGTTTTCCTGCATTTTCATACCCGCTTTAACAGCTAAATCAGCCGATACGTCCGTAGTGGGAATAAGTCCGAAGATGCCCATTACCGCATCTCCGATAATTTTATCTAACAATCCGGCACCATCGCCAATGGTGCGAATCATGACATCAAGAAAATGATTTAAAGCTTTCAGCATGACTTCCGGTGATTCAGTCTCACTATAAGCGGTAAAATGACAAATATCGGCGAAAAGAACCGCCACATCCCGATATTCGCCCATTTCACGAAACATACCAAGCAGCGGCATACTATTTTTTTCTTGGTGCGCACCTTTATTAGCCTTTTCCAGCATACGTTCGAGTTCTTTACGCAGTAAGCGTAATTCATTGCCCTTCTGTTGTAACCGCTTTTGCCTAAGTTCCTCTTCGGTGGCATCCAACATCAATGTCCAGTCGCCGCCATCGGTGTGAAAAATATGAATATCGGTTGAAATCTGAGAGCCCGGTTTAACACATGGGATAAAAAGGGAACCGTGATTGAGCGGTAGGAGATCATTTAAAAAAAACACTTGCTGCCCGACAGGTTGGTTCAGATGAAGGGCTTTAATGCCGTAAGCTTCAATATCGCCACCCCATTTGAGTAAAAGACCATCTTCGCCGGTATGCAGATAAACCGGTGAGCGTTTTTCAATCGTTAATGCACAAAGATAATCGGATACTTCAGCAGGCAGATTAATTTTTCACCCCTCTGCCATTTTCCTGGTCAACATTTGAAAAGCTTCTTCCACACCCTGGCCTGTTTTGGCGCTCGTTGCCATTACCAGCCAATTTTTTTGTACAAAATCATTAATTAAACTAGGATCAATTTCCCAATTATCATCCAAGTCAACTTTATTTAAAAGTAAGATAAACGGCTTTTCGCCTATTACCGCTTCGGTGCCGGATTTAAGGGTTATAGCTTTATTTAAGGTTTCGCGGCGGGTTCCATCGGCTACAAGCAAGTAACCGGATGCACCGCGTAAATAAGTAAGACGCACTTTTTCGAATTCATCTTCGCCAGCCAAATCCCAAATAACCAAATTAACGGTGCAATCGTTTGTTTGCATAATTTTTTTACGAATGTTAACACCGATGGTTGTATGGTATTTATCTGTATAAATTCCATGCACAAACCGTTTTGCAAGACTTGTTTTACCGACTGCAAAGGAACCTAATAAGCATATTTTTTTTTGAATCATTGCTAAATCAAACCTTTGTTCCACAAATACCGCAACTACTGTTTAATTTTAAAAATATATGGAGCGTGTAACGCGAAAAATGAAATTTGAAGTAAAATTTCACGTTTTACACATCACGTTTCACGTTTTCACGCATCACTTCTCATGCAACGGCAACTTTGAAATCACCCGAAAGGTAACCCGGCGGTTGAATTGTCGGTCATCATCCGTTGCTTCCTGACGCTGAGGCTCTGACGCCCCGACACCAACAACAGCCATTTGCGCAGGACTGATACCTTTCCGAACAAGAAAACTGCGTATCTGTTGCGCCCGTTTGAGACTTAAATTACTGTTTTTTAATTCAGTTCCGGATGAATCCGTATGTCCTTTTATCTGAATACGAATCTTTTGATTAAGTTTATCTGACAAATTTAATAGGTTATGAACGTCTGTTAGCAATTCATCTATAGCATTTGCCTTGATATTTGAAAATTCGGTTGTTTTTAATTTAAAATAAAATGTCCGTATTTCCAGTTGTTGTTTGATTTCGTTCAGTTGTTTCAAATCGGTATCCACAACCTGATCGCCCCAAAATTGGAAAACACCGGGTATCGCGCGCGCCAGAATCCTGGTTTCGATAATCCATTGATGAGGTGCTGAACCTTGCGCTTTCAACGCACCATTTTCATAAGTCAAGTCAATGGATTCAGGTGGTTGAAGTACCTGTTTGGAACGATCCAAAATAAATTCTGGCTCCATTGCATAGTAAGGTTTCCATCGCATAACCAGATTTTCAGGGCAAATATCCGATGTTGTTAAAAGTTGCTTAGGATCTGGGGCCAGCGCATCACGAAGACCGTTTATAATGTATGTGCCATTATTTATAATGTAATCGCCGTAATGTTTTTCAGTGGAAGTGATGATGATTCCAGGTTGTTCTCTAAGTTTATTCAAAGATTGGGTCCAGCGCTGATGGTCACGCCATGGAATAAAGTAAATCCAGACGCTAATAACAATGCCAAGCATTGTAAGTAATGTCCAAAAATAAATCGCACGTTGTTTTGATTCAGACTTATAGCGGGATTCAAGACAAATTTCAAGATAGGGTTTGATTTCTTCAAAAGTGGAATTATCACCCTGAAAAGTTTCAAGCTCTTCTGTTTTTTCGAGATAAATGTTTTCAAGTACATCTCGTAAAATCGTACGAAGTTCTAAAGATGCCTGTCCGCGAATAACTGCTGCCAGTAACGTATGCGGTCCCTCTTCAATCCAAACGCTAAGTTCTCCCACCTGAAGGGTCTCCAGACCATCTTCACCCGATGTCTTAAAAGAATCTTTCACAAAATCCTGAATAGCGGTCAGCATACCGGAAACTAAATCGGCATCGTGGGAAACCACATCGTGAGCGGCGATATTTTGCAGCAACAACCCGGTTTCTTTATGGATTAAAAAAACCTGTTCCACACGAAAAATCAGGTTGTGCAGCATGACGACTTCAGCAAAAGTTTTACCTGTTCGGAAGGCTTCCCAGCGCCATTTGAGGCCTCTTAATGAAAAGCTGTGGGATAACGCCGTATTCATATCCTGAATTTTTTCAGATATAGCGCTGCGCGTGGCCGGGCCGATCATACGAGAAAGTTTTTTGATAAAAATTTTGCTGTTTTTACCGATGGATGCGTTAATCAGTTTATCCATTTGCGGTGTCAGTTCTTTAGCAAGGGCGGCATTTTGAGATGAACAAAGCACCAATGCTTGCGGAAGAACACGGCTGATGTCATAAGCGCGTTTTTTAGGATTGTCTATGCGTTCCTGTAACTTACGCAACGCCTTTTGTTCCGGTTCAAGGAGTAGAAGGCGCAATTCGTCCAAAGCCTCATCGCGGCCTTCAAAAAGGAATACGTCAGGTGATGTTTTTTCTTCGGAAGGGGGATGTTCGTATGTTTCGGCTGGATGATTTTTCATTCATCTCCAATTTCGTCATCATCCGATTCATTTATATTCTGGGGGTCTATATCCATAGGAAACTCATTGGTTAAGCGCATGGCAATTTCAGCAAATAGCTCTGACAGGACCGTACGGTCAACTTTATTCGTTCGCAGTTCATTGGAAGATTCTTCAAGAATATCAGAAGTATCTTCATATTTTTGTTGAAGTTCGCTGGATAAGTTTTTAGACAGTTCCATAATCTGGCGGCGCAAATTCATAGAACTGTTATCCAGTTGGTTGCTTAGACGGACAATGCGCTGCTCTAACAAGGTGTTCATTTCCTGTAATTCTTTGGATAAATCTTTCACTGATGCGGAGCGATCATCCTGTTCAGTTTGAAGACGGTCATTAAGCATATCAATTTCATCTTTGATATATTTTTCTAAAGAGTCAAACCGTTTTCTGGTTTCCGTTTTAAGGCTGTTGATCTCCTTAAAAGTACGCTTTTCAAGTCTTGTGTACCATTTTTCCTGTTCTCGCATCTGTGCGCCGAACAAAATATATCTTATTTTGTCCATATTATCGGCATCGCCTGCATCATTCATTGGCATAGGCGACTTAGGCGTACTCGTGGTAATTTCAGAGCCTGTTTTTTCTGTGGATGTGTTTTCGATATTTTGAGAGTAGTCCATTGTTGCCTCCGTATTTCAGTCTGAAAAGTGCAAAATTTAAAGTCTAAGGATTTATGAATGGGAGCCAAGTGGTGAAGGAAAGTAAATGATCTGCTTTTAACTTTCGGCTATTTGATTGTAATCTTTTTTTGTAAATAAAATGAAAATAATTTTGATAACAGGGTGGGGCAGATTAACGAAACTCACCCTGTTTCAGAATTCATACGATAGTGAGTTTCGCTACGCTGCTCCCTACATGTCGGAGTAAAGCAAAAAGGTCAGAAATCGGATTTTTTAGAAAAATCCGATTTCTTGCTACTTATATTAAAAGGCGATTTGTTTATTTCCTGGCTTTTGCAAAGCCGATGCCAATTAACGCTTCTTCCATCTCACCCAGAATCGTAGGATCATCAATGGTTGCCGGCACTTTATATTCCTTGTTATCAGCAATTTTCTGGATTGTGCCTCTTAAAATTTTACCGGAACGTGTTTTAGGCAGCCGTTTGACTATAGTGGCTGTTTTAAAAGAAGCCACCGGACCGATGCGATCTCTGACCGCCTGAATCACCTCTTTGATAATTTCATCGTTATCACGGTCAACACCGGCGTTAAGCACTAAAAAACCAACCGGAATCTGGCCTTTAAGTTGGTCATCAACACCTAAAACAGCGCATTCAGCAACATCCGGATGGTCTGCCAAAATTTCTTCCATTGCGCCCGTGGAAAGACGATGACCGGCCACATTAATAATGTCATCGGTACGGGACATTACAAAGACGTATCCATTCTCATCAATAAAACCGGCATCTGCGGTTTTATAATAACCGGGGAATTCTTCCAGGTAAGATTCTATATAACGTTTGTCTGCATTCCAGAGAGTGGGCAGTGATCCGGGAGGGAGCGGCAATTTAACGACCAAAGCACCGATTTGGCCTGCTTCAACAAGATTGTTGGATTCATCAACCACCTGCACATTCCATCCTGGTGCCGGTTTGGTGGGTGAGCCTTCTTTTACCTCAAAATGATGAATCCCCATACAATTGGCGCATATCGCCCAACCGGTTTCGGTTTGCCACCAATGATCAATCACCGGAATTTTCAGATTATCTTCAGCCCAGTGCAGGGTGTCAGGGTCAAGGCGTTCACCGGCCAAAAACAAGGATTTAAAATTAGAGAGGTCATAATTTTTAAGCATCTCAGCTTTGGGGTCTTCGCGCTTAATAGCTCTAAAGGCGGTGGGCGCGGTAAACATGGTTTTAACCTTGTGATCTGCAATAACTCGCCAGAAAGCGCCTGCATCCGGGGTGCCAACCGGTTTGCCTTCAAAAACGATAGTGGTGCAGCCTTTGAGAAGCGGTCCGTAAATAATATAGGAATGTCCGACTACCCAGCCAACATCCGAAGCCGCCCAATAAACATCACCGGCATCCACATTATAAATATTTTTCATGGTCCATTTCAAGGCAACCACATGGCCGCCATTATCTCTGACGACACCTTTGGGTTCTCCGGTAGTTCCTGAAGTATATAGAATATAAAGCGGATCCGTAGCGGCAACCGGTACACAGTCATGCGGCAGGGCATCCGCCATTGCAGTTTGCCAATCAACATCACGGCCTTCAATCATACCAGCCGTTTCCATGGGTCTTTGCAAAACAACACATTTTTCAGGACGGTTAGCGGCATCCGCGATTTCAATGGCTTCATCCAGAAGGGGTTTGTAAGCGATAATCCGCTTAACCTCAATACCGCAGGATGCTGAAACAATTACTTTGGGCTTGGCGTCATTGATGCGTGTTGCCAGTTCATTGGCGGCAAATCCTCCGAATACGACGGAATGAACGGCACCGAGGCGGGCGCAGGCAAGCATGGCGATAGCGGCTTCGGCAATCATGGGTAAATAAATCAGTACGCGGTCACCTTTGGTTACACCCTGCGCAGCAAGAACGCCGGCAAATTTAGCCACCTCATCGCGCAATTCGGTAAACGTGTATTTTTTTACCGTATCAGTTACCGGACTGTCATAAATCAAGGCTAGCTGTTCGCCGCGGCCGTTTTCAACATGCAAATCCAGCGCGTTGTAGCAGGTGTTAATTTCGCCGCCGCTAAACCATCGGTAAAATGGCTTGTTGGAATCGTCCAAAACTTTGTCCCATTTTTTGTACCAGTGACAGTCCTCAGCCGCTTCAGCCCAAAAACTATCGGGATTATTGATTGATTTTGCAAAAGCCTCATCATACGGATTGGTCATTTTACTCCTCCTTGTGCAAATAAAAAAATTGTTGTCAAATTGGTAGGTGGGTGAGCGCAGCGTAACCCACGCTGCAAATTTTTTTACACCTATTTTAAAAAATAGCTAAACAGGAAAAAAATAATTTAGAATTATTAACATGGAATTAATTAATAATGCAAGCAAAAATCAACAACAATTCTAATTATGAAAATGTATAGTATTCCAATTTTGGTTTTTCCGTAGCGGTACACGCAAGCTGAATCCAGCATTCCTCTAATTTGGAAAAACTAAAATTGGATTAGTATAGCATAAAAACGATAAGTTAAAAGATATGGATGTTTGGCGGAAAATCATTTTTCTTCGATTATCTTTGATTTCCTGCGAATTTTAATATTGAGCAGAACAATCCAATAACAATTGGCACATTACAACCAATTGTTATATAGTTGTCAGATTTAGGTTTGTTCTGGCATAAAAATTGCCCTTGCATCAAATTAGATTGTTTTAGGGATAATATGGCACAATTTGTTAGCCGGAACGGCACAATATGGCCATATAAAGAATATATGCAAAAATCATGCCAGTACAAACCAAAATCCGATGACTATAACAATATATTTTAATATATTTCCAAAATTAGAATTGCTGAAAAATAAAAGTTTTGATAAAGGGAACAAAAATTATATAAGTGGGGGCAAGGGATGGATAATTAAAATATGGAAAGGCCATAATCACCACTTGTTTGGGCATGCCGCTCAACAGTGATTATGGCCAGTTATGAAGGATTCAGCCACGCTAAAGCTTCAGACCATTCTTTAGCGTGACTTTCTTAGAGAAGACCCGTTATCCCCAGAGTCCCCATCCGAATGAACAAAAAAACAGCGTTGAAAAAATTACAAGGCCGATCACCCACATATCTTCAGGTTTCATAGTGTTTATCTCCTTCTTTTAAAAAGTTATTACTAAACTTCTTTTACCACAATATTCTGCTCACTGTTAGCGCGGGCGATCTGAGTTTCAGATGTTGTCGCCATTTCCGCTTTAAAGCACAGCGCCCACATCATAATGATTCCCAGAATCCACCAAACAATCTGCCATGACCACAGTGGCGTAAAACCGTTTAAGGAAAAAGCTGTGTTACCCAAGATACAGGCTGGGCCGATAGCGAAGAGATACCAAACCGGCACCACAATTTTCATGATTTTGCGCCATTGCTTACCGCCATCGGTGGGTTCATCCACACTATCCAGCCAGTTGCGCACCTCGGCTTGTCGATCAATGGTTTCCTGGGTATCCTTTATACCAAGACCTTTACATGCTAAGGCAGCAACCAACCCAACGCCGGTACCCCAGAAAGCGCAGTGCATGGAAAGCGGGTTTGGCCATATTTTATACGTCAGAAATACGGATATCATACCGGCTAGAACTCCGATCATGGCGCCTGTGGATGGGAATCTCACTCCCCAGATGACACCCAGTAGTAGCACATACATTACAAATCCAAAAGCCGTTGCCAACGCTCCCAGAATAACCAAGGCGGCTTTAGATGTGAGTCCGACCGTCAGTGCAGCAATGGTTAAAACCGTCGCTAAGATACGGTTCACCCAGATTTGCTCGGTATCCGAAACGTTTTGTTTCTTAATGTAGCGCCAGTAAACATCACGCAACAGGATCGAACCGCCGGTACCGATATACGGAGCCGCCGTAGAGTGAATCGCGGCAATAGCTCCCATAAACACAATGCCCAACATGACCGGAGGCAGAAACTCCTTCATTAAAAGCGGTACTACAGTAGCTTGATTTATTCCGACAAAAGCTTCCGCACCTGTGACTTCCAAAATTTTAGCACCCATGCCCTGGAAAGCGGTGAAAAAGAACAGCGCAAAGCCAACGACAAAGGTGGACATAAATGCTTGCTGCCAAGCTAGTGGCTTGGGCGTTTTAATACCAAAGGTCCACATGGTAAACGCCGGGGATGATTGAATACCCATCAAAGCAAACATATAGGTCAGAATCATCACAGCCGTCCAGCCACTTTCACCCGCAGCACCTCCTAAACCAAAGTTGATTACACGCGGCACCTCCAGGAACTTGGTGTCAAGCTTGGCAACTTCGGCTGAAAAACCGCTCCATCCGCCAAATTGGGGCGACTTGATGACGAAAAAGCCCAAGATGATGATACCGCCCACAAGCAGGATAAACTGAATAACACCGACCCAGGTACTAGCTTTAAGGCCACCAGTGCAGACATAAAACCATACGATGAAAGCCAGAAAAATTGCTCCGAATTCAAAGTTTACACCGGCAATGACATTGAACAGTGAACCAGCCGCCATCAACTGCACCGCCGAATAAAAAATGGAGTACAGAACGGCGGTGATGACTACCAACCAGCGGATCACTTCGTTGTTAAAGTAATAGGCGTACATATCGCCCGGTGTGATAAATCCGTAGCGTTTACCTAATAACCACACCCGTTTGTTAAAAAACGTTCCGGTGATGGGAATGGTCAACACATAAAAAGAAGCAAACGCGTACGCCAAACCGTCACGCCAGATCAGGCCCGGGTGGCCGATAAATGTCCAGCCACTGAACGAAGCCGCTGTTGCCGCCAGTAAAAAGGCAAAAAACGGAATCGAACGGCCGGCAATCGCGTAGCCCGAAGATGTTTTTTCCGTAAAGTAACCCTTTAGCCCCCAATAAAAGCAATAAATAATATATAGTCCAAGAAATATGTAAACCCAAATGGTGGTTCCTTCCATATTTTCCTCCTAATACCAAAATACTAAAAAACCGATTAATTTGAATAGCAATCTAAACCCGACTATAATTCGAATTGATTGCCGATGATCCTCATCCAAATAACTTAACCATCATTCAGCTCAGTCAGTTATATAATATGAGAATCGGTTAACAGTTAACAAATGGTCGCACCTTTTGTAGTTTGGCTTTCTATCACCTCCTTTTCTTTTTAAAATAAAATGTTAAGGGCTATCAACCTAAATCACAATACTTATATCTCAGCGGCTTGTACTGTTGAGAATTTTGTAGGGTGGGCAAAAGCGGTCGCCTTTAGCTCACTATGTCGCTTTGCCTACTCATCATCAATAAATCAAGTGAGTGCCAAAACGTTGCCCACCTTACATTTGCCATGTTCTGAAGTTGATAGCCACGTTAATTAATAAGCCTTATTTGCCCTGCACCATTTTAGTGACTTCCTCTACAATTTCAGGATTAGCCAAGGTCATCACATCGCCAACATCGGTTTTGTTGGATATCGAACCGAGTACCCGGCGCATAATCTTGCCTGAACGGGTTTTGGGCATATCCGGAACGATCCATACATTGCGCGGTCTGGCGATGGCACCAATTTCATCCACAATGACTTTGGAAATTTTCTGTGACAACTCTTCACTGGCCTCGTAGCCGGGTTTTAAGGAAATGTACATATCCGGTTCGACGCCTTTGATTTCATGCTTCATCGGCACAACCGCGGCTTCGGCAACTTCTACCGCCACCAATGCGGCGGATTCAAGTTCTTTGGTACCCAGACGATGGCCTGAAACATTGATCACGTCATCAATGCGTCCCAAGATGCGGTAGTAGCCATCTTCGGCTTCCACGGCAGCGTCACCGGTGAGATAGGGCCAATCCCGCCAATCTTTGCTGTTCGGGTCTTTGCAGTAACGCGCGAAATAGGTATCCACGAACCGATCTCGGTCGCCCCAGATGGTTTGAAACATGCCCGGCCAGGGATTTTGGATGCAGATATTGCCTGCTTTACCTGCGCCGCGCGGCAACTCTTGACCTTCATCATCATAAATGATCGGATGGATGCCAGGCATTCCGGGACCGGCACTGCCCGGTTTCATGGGTTTGAGGGCTGGCAGGGTGCTGCATAGGAAACCGCCGGTTTCGGTCTGCCACCAGGTGTCCACAATAATCGCCTTGCCCTTGCCAACCTCTTTATGATACCATTTCCACACTTCCGGTTCAATGGGTTCGCCCACCGTGGTCATGTGTTTAAATTGGAAGTCATATTTGGCCGGTTCATCCGGGCCGATTTTACGCAGAGCGCGAATTGCGGTCGGTGCCGTGTGAAAAATATTGACATCCAGGTCCTGAGCGATACGCCAACTGCGGCCGGCATCCGGATAGGTGGGAACTCCTTCATACATAACGCTGGATGCGCCTAAAGCGAGGGGGCCGTAAACGATGTAGGAGTGGCCGGTGATCCATCCAATATCAGCCATGCACCAGTAAACATCTTCAGGATGAATATCCTGAACATATTTTGACGTGCCGGTAACATAAGCAAGATAACCGCCAATACCGTGCTGGCAACCTTTGGGTTTGCCTGTGGTACCGCTGGTGTACATGAGAAAAAGCGGATCTTCGGCTTTCAAGGGAACCGGATCGATACGCTTCCCATAGTAATCCTTCAGTACATCATTGACAAAATAATCACGTCCGTCAACCATCGGTGTTGCAGCTGAATATTTTCCCGCATAACGCTGCCACACCAGCACTTTATCTACAGTTTGGCCGTCTCTCGCAGCTATCCCAACCGCTTCATCCGCTTTTTGCTTATGATCCAGCAATTTGCCGCTGCGATAGTAAGCGTCCATCGTGATCAGAACATTGCTGCCGGAGTCAACCACACGATCTGCCGCTGCTTTACCGCTAAAACCGCCGAACACTTGCGAATGAATAACGCCTAACCTTGCGCAAGCTAACATGGTGATCGGTAATTCCGGTGTCATGGGAAGGTGCAGTGTCACGCGGTCTCCCGCTTTCAACCCGGCAAAATCCTGTAGCAGGGCGGCCATTTCATTGACTCTGACATAAAGCTCCTGATAGGTGATATGTTCATATTTTTCATTTTCCGGTTCAGGAACAAAATGGAGTGCCGCTTTATTTTTATGAGCCGCAAGATGACGATCAACACAATTATAACTTGCATTGATTTTACCGCCGGCAAACCACTTGAAACAAGGTGCGTCACTGGTGTCCAGGATGGTGTCCCAATACTCATACCAGTCCAACAGATCCGCGTATTCCTTAAAACAGTTTGGAAAATTGTCCAGACTGAAGCGTTCATAAACCGATTCATCGGCCATATTAGCCTGGGCAATAAATTCCGCGGATGGATAGTAATACCCCTCCTCTTTCCAGTGAACAGCGATTTGCGCCTCAGATGTTTCAATAACTTCTTTTTCTGCCATACCCATCTCCTCCTTAAAATTAAAGTTTGCAGTTAGGGCATCATCATGCCCGTAAATCTTAGCTAAGTTACTTTTTTATACCCTTGACGAATATTTCAAAGGCGATATCAAGAGTCTGTTTTAAATATTCTTTTTTGTCATCAATGATTCTTTTACTTTCCTCCCATAGAACAATGCCCGAAAAAACAGCCCAGATAATGTCGGCTAAAGCGACCGGGTGCCTGTCGATGAATTGTTTCTGAGCGATTCCCTCTTGAAAAATACTGGAAATGATCGCAATGGAACTTTGGGATAGCTCTTTAATCTGTGAAAGGAGTTCGGGTGATAGGTTTTTCAGAATTTCGCTTGATTGTAGATGAAAAATGTTGATCACAATCAACGGGTCAAACACATACACGTCATAAAAAGCGCTTTTAAGCAACATGACCCTTTGTTCCGGAGTCCGATCTCGTTCCTTGGCCACTTTTTCCAAACGAATATTCATATATTTCAGGACACGTAGCGAGAGAGAGACAAAAAGTTCATTTTTATTCTTATAATATAGGTATAAGGTACCGGCGCTAAGTTCGGTTTCTCTGGCGATATCTTCCATTGTGGTTTTGTTAAAACCTTTAACGGAAAAAATTTTTTTGGCAGCTACGGCGATTTGCTGTCGTCGTCGTTCCCGTTCGCGCTTTTTACGTTCCTGTATTCCCATAATTAAATGAACCTCATTTATCTCTTAAAAGCCTTTTAGATTTTTTCTGATGGTGTTGTCAAGAAAAAAATGATCATTCATTTTTTATAATATGATTTATAAATTCAGATGAAGAATAAAGCGACCTTCTCATTGTGAAATTTATTATCTGAAAGTTCATATCTTCTTGATGTTATCATTTATTTTGGTTATAAGAAGAGATAATTTAGAATCGGAACAAACATCTTAACATTTATAAAGGAGTTTAAATGTTTGATAAAATAAAGGAATTTGAAGATTTTCCACAGAGCGTGAAAAATGGCTTGGTATTTTTGTTTATCAGTTGGGGGTGGTGTTTTTTGACCCTCTATCTCTATCTGTATGATCCGCCCGAACAAATTCCCTATCGCCAGACGATCTCTGGAATAGCTATTTGTATCTCTATTTTGACAATAAAAAATTGGGCGCGTATGTTATCGATTCTTTGCAACGTGATGATTATCATTCAATTTTCACCAGTGTTTTTCACTGATGTAATGAATGATAATATAACTCGCGGGCTGGTTATAGGGATAAACATGATTCTGTTCGCATTAGCCAGCTATTATATGTTCATCAAATCAACAGCCGACTTTTTTAAAGCCAATTCCCAAAAATGGTCTTATGACCCGTCTTCCGGTGAAGACGTGAAAAAAACTAAGGAAAGCAAATGAATATAACGCCCAAAACTGTCCGATGCGATTGCGGGCAAGAACTTATGTTGGAAAGAAGTTCGAAATGGTGCAATAAGTGCGGAAAACGTGTTTTCTATTACGAAAAAGATAAACAGGGGGCAAAAATAAATTCATATTATATGTATATAATGGTTTTCGGTGTGATCACCTTTCTGACATACATTTTTGTTGAACTTATTTTAGTTCCGATGTCAATCATATAGCTTTAGCAGCTATGCCTAAATAACGTTCCCATGTTTGGCAGGCGTAGGGCAAATTGTCAATTTGCCCTACATTATTCGGAAAAAGCGTAACCTGCTTTCAGGCTATTTTGGAGGTGCCGGTATTTTATCAAGAATTTTTTTCATGACAGGGTGCTTCGATATTTGAGCAATCACCCGGTTATGCGCCAAAAGTTCATCAACCGTCTTAAATTGAACCCGCAACGTAAAAACATCGCCTTCAAAATGGGGAGGCGGAATCAACTCAAGTCCGGTTCCGGATTTGAGTTTGCGCCAATTCGTCTTGAAGGCGGTTTCAGCCGACGTTATCGCGGGGAAACGTCTTTGTTTCAGATATGATCTGAGCGCTCCGGTTTTTTGAGAGCGATCCAGATTGTCATCATTCAAAATTTGCCTAAACGCATTCCCATTTACGAGATCCGCGAGAGAAATATCTTCACGGCATGCAATCTCATGGGTGAGGGTAAGGATTTCCCGTTGCTTACTCAGGCTGAGTTTCAAAACGGTGAATATTTCCGCCAAACGACATCCAGCTTCCTTATCCAAATTTCCCAGTTCAATGGCTGTTGGTAAGGTCAGGGGGCCTGCAAGCAAGCCATCTTGAATCAAAGGGGACAGATGGCAGATTGATTTTATTTTACGGATCAGACCGATATTATCAGGAAGCCCTGATGTTGATGCAGCTTCCGCCAAACTAGTTTCATCCTGGAAATAAGGTGCCAGCAGGTTCAAGGCCCGGGATGTTTCAACAAGATTAAGCGACCTCTGCCAAATATTATCGGCAATCGCCAGTTTAACACACGTCAAACCGGGCATGGCGGTATCAGCCAGCACGCTGTCAATTGAATCCCATCCGAGTTTAATACAGGCCGCGATGCGTTGAAATCCATATACAACGCTAAACAGACATCCCGGTGTAAGCCCCTTTTTTTTGATTAATAACGGCGGATTCATTACACCGAGTTCTTGGATTGATTCACTCAGCGCATTGATACGCTCAGACGTAGTGATAAGGAATGTCTTATCATTCAAATCAATCTGCTCTAATGGAACTGATTTAATGGGATAGGTGTGCATTTAAACCGCATCAGTATCGCTAGTAAGCCGGTTTAACGCTTCACTGTATTTGGCTTGTGTGTTATCAATCACTTCTTGAGGAAGGGATGGTGCTGGCGGTTTTTTATCCCATTTGACAGATAGCAGATAATCCCTGACATATTGCTTGTCGTAGCTTTTTTGAGCACCACCGGACAGATAGCTGTCTTGCGGCCAAAAGCGTGATGAATCCGGCGTCAACACTTCGTCAATGAGGATCAGTTCATCATCCTTGAGGCCAAATTCAAATTTGGTGTCCGCAATGATAAGGCCCTTTTCAAGGGCAAGGGCGGCTCCTTTTTTATAGATTGCCAAACTGACATCTTTGACTTTATCAGCGAGGCCTTCACCAATCTCACCGGCCGCGGTTTTAAAATCAATATTAATGTCATGGCTGCCCATCTCCGCTTTGGTGGACGGCGTAAAAATCGGTTCAGGAAGACGTTCTGATTCCGTCAACCCTGCCGGAAGCTGAATGCCGCAGACAGACCCGTTTTTACGGTAATCGTTCCATCCTGATCCGGAAATATAGCCCCTGACAATACATTCAATGGAAAGCGGTTTCGCTTTTGTTACAAGCATACTGCGTTCCTTTAAAATATCGGCGTAAGGCTGACAAATGGCCGGATAATCGGCCACATCTCCTGAAATAACATGATTGGCAATGATTGGCTTCATAACATCGAACCAGTATAAAGAAATTTGGTTCAACACCTTGCCTTTCCTGGGAATAGGATCAGGCAGAACAACATCAAAAGCGGAAAGTCTGTCAGTGGCGACAAGTAATAGTGCATCACCCAAATCATAAATGTCTCTCACTTTGCCACGGGCTACTAAATTCAAATCCGCAAAATCGGTTTTGATCACTGATTGTTCCATAATTAGTAAAATTTCCTAATTTGTTTTAAGTTTTAAATTATTATAATTTCATTAATTTACGACTGATTAGTTGTAGAATAAATTTCAACTTCCAATTTGTAATTTTTACCTCTTTTTGTGCATAGGCAGTTTATCCCGCACTCCACAAGCGAGAGAACTGGTGACCGATATACAGGTACCTGTATGTTCAATAAGATTATGTAATGTGGGTGACAGTCGTTGATATTCATCTTCCAAATGGTTGGTGTCAGCCCTTTTAAATTTTAAATCTTTGGAACCAAAGACAGATGCCTGGAAAGGCTCATGGTCCATACTAATAAATGGAATCGCTCCAAAAAAATCACCTTTGGTAAGTATTCCTAACAAGACGAAGTGTTTATCAGTCTTGCGCACAATGTAAGCCTTGCCCTGAATAATCGTAAAAAGACGATTATCACTTTTGCCCTGTTTAAGAATTATTTTCTGCTGCCTGATAAAGCGGCCAAATTTGTTATAATCGAAACTGTATTTGACCGTTTCTTTGGTGATCTGTTTTAAGCGATTGTCGATACTGTACAAGAGCCTTTTAAATTCAGCTGACATGGTGGCGTATTCAGTGGCAAGACGCTGGGCATCCAAAACACCTAACTGGACATTCTGGACGGCTACGGCTGAAGCGCTACGGATACTGCCTTCAAAAAGAAATGATGCCAAACTTCCGATAATTGAGCCACTGCCGAGGCGTAAAAGCGTGACCGGCCCTTTAGAAGAATTTTTAACAATTTCAATGATACCATCCAAAACCACCCACATCCAACGGCCATGGGCATCTTCAATGACAATTTTATCGTCATCAATCCAATCTTCTTCTTCGACAACATAAGAATAATCAACAACCGGTCCTTTAACAATAGGCGCTTTAGCCTCCGCATCAGCTTGTTTGGCGTAAGACACCGGCCCCAATTTTTCCGTGATGCCGTCATCAACCAATCGCAAGCCCTCCATGATGAGGCCCATGCCGCTCATATTGATTACTTTTTTTTCTTTGATGACCTCTTCTGAAAAAGAAAAAGCTCCTTCAGTCCAACCGAAAAGGGAATAAAATGCCTCAATACCGCTCAAATCACCATTAATCGCATTGGCCGGGTTGCCATTTATGAAATAGATAATGCCGATATTATGAGAATATTTGCTTTTAAGCCGCAATAAACCGATTGCATCAATCCCTGACAGAAGTTGAAGAATATCCCCCAACCCTAAAAATTCTAATTTTCCTTCGAGAACAGGTTTCACCATTTTGCATCAATCCCTGACAGAAGTTGAAGAATATCAGTAGATGGAAAATTCAGGGATGCAAAAATTAAGCATAACGATTATTTTGAGCATCCGGCACTGAAAAAAGCTTGCGGATTCAGGCTCCGGCAGTATTTTCAGGCATTTTTCATCTACTGAATATCCCCTAACCCTATAAATTCTAATTTTTCTTCGAGAGCAGGTTTTATCATTCACCAGATATTCTGAATAATATAAAATCTAAATTAAGCGATTAGCGGTAAGGTTGATTTTTAGCAAAATCAGTAGAATAATTTCAATTGATGCTTGCTGGTAAACGCCCGAAATATAGGAGCCAACAGCTAAGTGCTAAGTGCTAATCGCTCATCTTAGATAAAAGTTAAAAATGAATTTATAATATTATCGTCTAACACTGCTTTATATTGAACTTTATCATTTTTTGTCAACTGTTAAAAAATCAAATAGTCAGAGCGAGGGCAATGCCTCATCCGAATAAAATTCGATATTAAAAAGAAAAGACGTTTTATTATCGGGATAATCAAATTGTATCAATTTGGCGTCTATCCGTCCAGAGGGTTTTTCCCAAAAAAAATAAACATGTCTGCCTGATTCTGATTTTCGTGTGATTCGATCCGGTTTGCCATACGTGCGTATAAGATCATCTAAATAAAATCGTACCGATGATTTTTTAAACGAAATTTCTGATGGTTTTTTAGATATATTTACCAGTTTTATTTTTATCAGTTTTCCATCTTGATCGGGCCTGTTAAAAAATGCGACCGCAACCGTACTGATACCTTTTCCGATGCTAAAATCAGAGTTGATCAAGACACAATAAAACTGGCGGGCCTGCATTTTCCATGCGCTTAACTTATAAATTTCGGCAACATCATCAAAAGGCATTCCCCAACGGAGTTTCCCCCATCCGGTGACATTCTTATCTCCGAATGAAAGCCCGCTGATATCATAGGTGACAACGTTTACCCTTTCATTTGTACAACTAATAATGCTGACGGAATATATACAAAAACATACGACTAATTTTGGGGTTATAGCTTTCATGTAAGTCATCTTCATGGGCGGTGGTATTTGGCATCCTTCATTTTCCGGTTTACAGTTCTGTCTGAGGAGTGCCTGACTTACAGTTTGGCATTCAGCATCCGCCAATGCTAAACTGTAAGTTTAGCACTCCGGAGAAAAGTATAAATTACTTTGAGATTATATAAATATTAAATGCTTTCTTTTAATCATTTATTATATTGATTTTAATATCACTATTCAGTATAATAAACAAATCATTTTAGTATAAGGCTTGCTTTTTCTAATGCGCTGACATATAAAGTATCCTGAATGGATTTTTCCTTTTAATCCCCGCAATCTGAAGCTTGCACTCATCGCCTGAATGATCATACCAATATTACAAAAAATGCAACATTAATCAAGAGATGAACCGATGAAATCAGGTAACGGCAGAAATAGTGGTAAAATATTAGTCATTGACGACAATAACGCAATATGCAAACTGCTTGAAATGAAATTAAGCAAATCAGGGTATAATGTTGAAACGGCTCTGACAGGACAAAAGGGAATTAAGCTTGCAACTGAACAGATTCCGGATCTTATTTTATTGGATATTCATTTGCCCGATGAAACAGGACTTAAAATTCTTGAAACGCTACAGTCCAAAAAAGAACTTGAGGATTCATTCATTGTTCTGATGACAGGTGATACATCCGAAGACGTTGCATTGGAAGGATTGAAAAAAAATGTCAATGAATTTGCCTACAAACCGTTGCGATTTCCCGAATTTTCTTTAAGGGTCAGCAACTGGCTTGAACGTAAAAAACGCAGAGATGATTTAAAAAGCCTTAATTTTCAGTTAAGCCAGGAAAGGTTGATCCTCAACCAATACTTTTCCGAAGATGTCGTTTCTAAGATTGTTACCCACAACATCACGCAAAAAATGAAAGGCGAACTTCTTGAAGCCACCATCATGTTTTTGGATATCCGTAATTTTACAGCGATCAGTGAACAGCTTGAACCGAATTTGGTTGCAGACCTGCTGAATTATATTTTTACAGATGTTATGGACGTAATCTTTGCTAATAAAGGCTCGGTTAATAATATACTTGGGGACGCCATTTTGGCGACTTTCGGGTGTCCGATTAACACTCCCAATGATACTTATAACGCCGTGAAAACAGCTTTAGACATCCGGGAAACGATTAAATTATTCAATATGGTGCGTCCATCCTATTTGGAAAATGATATTGCTTTTGGTATCGGTATTACCACAGGGAATGTCTTTGCGGGAAATATCGGTTCTTATCGTCGTATGGCCTATACCGTTATTGGTGACATCGTCAATACGTCCAGTCGGTTGGAAAGTCTGACAAAAGAAACGGATTCCGACATTCTTATTGACGGAGCCACACGCAACAAATTAGGATCATTGATTAATGTAAGCAAAGTGACGATAAATGCCATTCGTGGCAAAAGTCATACAATTGACATTTATGCGCTTGAAGGATTGAACAAGGTTTAATCTTATTCTTAGTACTACTACCCTGTCAAGTTTGATTTTGATAGTTAAATGATTATATTTCTCTATTTGAACATGTAAATAAAAAATCATAAGACAGAGGAAAAAACATGAATAAAAAATATATCGTACGTCTGACAGATGAGGAGCGCAAATATCTTAACGGACTGGTGAAGAAAGGAAAAACAGCCGCATACAAGATCAGACATGCGAACATGCTTCTGAAAGCCGATGCGGATGCCGCCGGATGGACTGACGGACAGATAGCGGAGGTGTTTTCCGCACATAAAGGTACCGTTGCGGGAATCCGGCGGCGTTTTTCGGAAAAAACAATCCGTTCCTTCCCGGGAAAAAATACTTAACGAAAAAGGAGAGGCCGGTCTGATCGCTCTGAGCTGCAGTGTGCCGCCGGAAGGGCATTCCGGATGGACGCAGCGTCTTCTGGCAGACAAAATAGCGGAACTGGAGATTGTCGGATCGGTTTCCCATGAAACCGTGAGACAGACATTAAAAAAAACGAATTGAAACCTCATCTGCGAAAGTGCCGGGTGATTCCGCCGGAACAAAACGGGGAATTCGCGGGACGCATGGAAGATATTAGAGTTGTTGTGCAATAAAAAGTACAATTCGCATAGAATGAAACCGTGAAATATGTTTCATAAAGAAGAACAATTATTATGCGAAAAAAGATAGGTGATTCGCATGCCCAATATATTTTTCTCA
>JAUCGF010000136.1:0-5317 GCA_030378005.1 Desulfococcaceae bacterium HSG9
TCAAATTGAAATGAAAGGTGACAAATGAAAAAATTTTTTAAAGGTAAATCAATTTTTTTAACAGCGTTGGTGATAATTATCGTTTGGAGTGGTAATTGCTTTGGTGAAATTCCGGTTTATCGGTTATATAATACCGTATTGAAAGTGCATTTATATTCGACTGACGCCAATGAAAAAGCCGTTTTGGAAGCTAATGCCGATTGGAATTATGAAGGCGTGGTCTGGAATGGATATACAAGTGCCATCGGTCAAAATCCGGTTTATCGTTTATATAGTCCGGGATTGGGAAAACATCTTTTCACAATGGATGAGAATGAAAAAAATGTTCTTGATGCCGGCCCTGTTTGGCGGTTTGAAATGATCGCTTGGTATGCGAATTCAACTCAGTATTCCGACGATATTCCGATTTATCGGCTGTATAGTAGCAGTTTGTACCAACATTTATATACTGCGGATGAAAATGAAAAAAACGCACTTGATGGAAATGGTGTTTGGGTATATGAAGGTATTGCGTACTATACGCTACCGGCAAGCGCATCACCATCGACACAAACACCGACACAAACCCCTTGTATCAACAATACGGACAGCCAAAGCATATGTAAAACCTGCTGTGATTGTCTGGACGGTGACGCGGAAGACCGTGTGGAGTGACGGGTTGCTTGCATCAGTCAGGATTTCAGCCAGAATTCCGATTTTATCACAGTGGATGCGCCGTCAACACTTGGATCTGATGGAGATTATTCCACAGCTGTCAATACCGGCACCGGGACGGCATACAAGGAATACTCAGTAGATCGAAAAGTTTTTGAAATGTGACGACGGTCTATCTGTTTTCAGCTCCGTAGGAGCGGCATATTTGTAGAATCCGAATCCCCGTGTCCGCTGAGTCCCGTAGGGACGGTATATTCCGATGAAGACATGTCGTCCCTACGGGACTCAAGGGGTAGGGAGCTGACATCTGCTACAAATATGCCGTTCCTACGGAACTTTTAAGGAACTTTTCGATCTACTGATACTGCGACGGCTCTTCGGATTTGTCATGCGGTGATCGTCGTTATTACCGTGATGCTTGTAACGCGGCCTATTAAAAGATGTCTGTTCAAACTACCACAAAAGGAAAACCATGAGCCGTAATGCCTTAATCGTCGGAATCAATACCTATCGACAATTGCATACACTGAAATCCCCGTCCGAAGATGCCGAAGCCGTAGCCCGGATGCTGGAACAGTATGGGGATTTTCATGTCACGCGCCTTCATGCTGTCAAGGATGAAACTAATCCATCCGGAAAGATGAGCCGCAAAAAGCCGGTGACATGCGCTCAGTTGGAAGAGGCCTTGATTCAACTGTTTTGCCCGCAAGGAAAACACAAGCCCGACACGGCTTTGTTCTTTTTTTCCGGTCACGGATTGAGGCGAGATCGGCGGGTGTATCAGGAAGGATTTCTGGCTGATAGCCAAGCGGATCTGAAAGAGCGCTGGGGGCTTTCCATGCAGTGGTTATGCCGTCTGCTGGAAACAAGTGAGGTCAAGCAACAGATTGTCTGGCTGGATTGCTGTCACAGCGGGGAACTGCTGAATTTTGAGCAGGCCAACCCCGGCAGCCGCGGCAATGTGCGCGACCGGTCGTTTATTTCGGCCTCGCGCGAGTATGAGGCGGCTTATGAAGAAACCACCGGCAAGCACGGATTGTTGACCGGCGCGCTGCTCAAGGCCCTTGATCCGTCAAGGCAAGGGGCCGATGTCACCAATTATTCGGTTTGCGATTATATTTCCGGGCATCTTCGATCCGCCATCCAGGCCCCGGTGTTCACCAATTTCGGCGGCCCTGTCATACTCACCCGGATGGCGAAAAAAGCAGCCGCTCCCAAGCCGCAGACTAAAGGAATCTGTCCGTACAAGGGGTTGGCTTATTTTGATTACACCGGCAATGATCCGGATTATTTTTTCGGACGGGAGGCCATGACCGATGACCTGATTGATAGAGTGCGCAAAAATAATTTTCTGGCCGTGCTGGGGCCGTCCGGCAGCGGCAAATCCTCGGTGGTGCGGGCCGGATTGCTGCATCAATTGAAACTGGGGCGTAAAATATCGGGAAGTGAAAACTGGCCGATACGCATTTTTCGGCCCGGGGAAAACCCGCTGGAAAACCTGGCATGGGCGTTTGTGGATGCGGACTTGTCAGATATCGACCGGACCGGCCAATTACGTTCGGCCAAAGAATTGATCGGCAAAGGCGTTGACGCATTTTCTGACCTTGTGCATGTAACGGCAAAGAATGGCCGCCTGATCCTGGTAGTCGATCAATTTGAAGAGGTCTTTACCCTGTGTCGGGATCTGAAAAAACGTAAAGATTTTTTCAAACTTATCCTGGGAACACTGCCGGTTTCAGATATGAAGATATGCCTGATCCTCACCATGCGAGCGGATTTTTTCGGCAAATGCGCAGAAGGGGAATATGCCGGATTGCCCGAACAGATTCAGGAACATCTATTTACGATCACTCCAATGACCGATGCGGAACTTCGGCAGGCAATTGAGGAGCCTGCCAAAAAAGCCGGGTTTGACGTGCTGCCAGAGTTGATTGACCAGATTATCGGTGATGTAAAGGACTCCCCCGGTAGCCTTCCACTTTTGCAATACACCTTAACCGACCTTTGGAACACCCTGACTGAATTCTGGAAGCAGAAGGAGGAAAACCAACTGGTTCTGTCGGCTTATGCCCGAATGGGCGGGGTAAAGGGAACTCTCTCGAAACGGGCGGATGAAGTGTATGAAGAGCTTGGGAAAGACGAACAAGCCGTTGCCAAACATATTTTCATTGAACTGACCCAATTGGGCGAAGGCACGGAAGACACCCGGCGGCAGGTGTCGCGCCAGAATCTGATCACCTCTTTGGAATCCGAAGCCTTGGTGGATGGAGTGATTCAGAAACTGGCCGATGAGAAACTGATCGTAACCGGGGAAGTCCGGGCCAAGGATGAAATGGCTACTGGCGTAGCGGTAGTGGATGTGGCCCATGAAGCCCTGATCCGGAATTGGACAAGATTAAGAATCTGGTTGGATGAAAACCGAGATGATATCCGGTTTCAAAGGCGGTTGGATGCGGCTGCAAGGCATTGGCGGGATAACGGGGAGCCGGAAGGGTTGTTGTGGCGGTCTCCGGATCTGGAACTTTTGGAGCAGTTTTATGAGAAGCTTGAACAGGAGACGACTGATATTAAAGTTTCGTTTTTTTATGCTGCCATGCGTGCAAAAGACGAAGAAAAAAGGAAAAAAGAAGAAGCTGCCCGTATTTTATTAGAAGAAAAAGAGAAAGCCGAAGATTTATTGGCTAAAAATTACTGGTTTAACGCTATTAATGCAAAAAAAGATGGCCATAGTTTACAATCTTTGCATTTTTATGCCAAAGCCGGGGAAAAAGAAAAGCAGGAAAGCGAGATAAAAAACAGCATCCTTAATATTCAGAGCGCACTCAATGTCTCTTTGGCTTATTCTATTCAGCATGATGCGTGTATAAATGGTGCCATACTGAGCAAGGGTGGGCGTCTGATTCTCACATGGAGTGATGACAACACGGCGCGGTTGTGGAGGACCCAATACGGGCGACCGGCTAGACAGCCCATGAAACATGATGATGATGTAGTAGGTGCAGTGTTCAACAAAAACGAACGTCTGATTCTCACATGGAGTAAGGATAACACGGCGCGATTGTGGCACACCAAAAACGGAAGACCGGCAGCACAACCCATGAAACATGGCAGAGCGAGACAAGGCATCAATGGTGCCATGTTCAACCAGGATGAGAGTCTGATTTTTACACAAGCTGAAGGTGACTACACGGCACGGTTGTGGCACACTAAAGATGGGAGTCCGGCTGCACAACCAATGAAACATGATTATAACGTTCGTGATGGTGATGTCAGTGATGCCGTATTCAACAAGGATGGAAGCCTGATTCTCACATGGAGTGATGACAACACGGCGCGGTTGTGGCGGTCCAAAGACGGGAGCCCGGCCGCACCACCCATGAAACATGATGATTATGTCAGAGGTGCGGTGTTCAACAAGGATGAGAGTTTGATTCTCACATGTGGTGATAAAACGGCGCGTTTGTGGCGGACGAAAGACGGGTGCCCAGCCACACAACCCATGAAACATGAAGATTCTGTCTACTGTGCCGTGTTCAACAAAGACGAGAGTCTGATTCTGACACGGAGTGGCGACAATACGGTGCGATTATGGCGCACCCAAGACGGCAATCCGGCCACTCAACCCATGAAACATGATGCTTATGTCAGAGGCGCCGTGTTCAACAAGGATGAAAGTCTGATTCTCACATGGAGTTCTGACAACACTGTGCGGTTATGGCGCACCCAAGACGGGAAGCCGGCAGCGCAGACAATGAAACATGATGATGATATAGAAGGTGTCATGTTCAACAAGAATGAGAGATTAATTCTATCATGGAGTAAAGATAACACGGCGCGGTTGTGGCGGACCCAAGACGGTAGTCCTGCCGTACAGCCTATGAAACACGATGATTGGGTCAGAGGTGCCGTGTTCAACAAGGATGGAAGTATGATTCTCACATGGAGTAAAAAAACGGCGCATTTGTGGCACACCCAAGATGGAAATCCAGCCGCACAACCCATGAAACATTACAGTCCAAGAGACGGCATCGCAGGTGCTTTGTTCAACAAAGATGAGAGTCTGATTCTAACACGGACTTATGATGACAACACGGCCTGGTTGTGGCACACGCAAATCGGAAGACCGGCCGCACTGTCCCTAAAACATAATGATAGTGTCAAGGGTGCCTTGTTTAACAATGATGGGAGCCTGATTCTAACATGGGGTAAAGACAAAACGGTGCGGTTATGGTGCACTAAAGACGGACGTCGGGCCGCACTGCCTATGAAACATGATGATGAAGTCCGAGGCGCGGTGTTCAACAAGGATGAGAGTCTGATTCTCACATGGAGTGATATAGACCGCACGGCGCGGTTGTGGCGGGCTCAAGACGGGCGTCAGGCCACACAACCCATGAAACATGATTATCATGTCAGAGGTGCCATGTTCAACAAAGATGAGAGTCTGATTCTGACATGGAGTGATGACAACACGGCGCGGTTGTGGCGGACCGAAGACGGGAGTCCGGCCGCACAACCCATGAAACATGATCATTATGTCAGAGGCGCCGTGGTCAACAAGGATGAGAGTCTGATTCTGACATGGAGTTCTGACAACACGGCGCGGTTGTGGCGGACCGAAGACGGGAGTCCGGCCGCACAACCCATGAAACATGATAATTCA
>JAUCGF010000136.1:5416-32844 GCA_030378005.1 Desulfococcaceae bacterium HSG9
AGAGGCGCCGTGTTCAACAAGGATGAGAGTCTGATTCTGACATGGAGTGATGACAACACGGCGCGGTTGTGGCGGACCGAAGACGGGAGTCCGGCCGCACAACCCATGAAACATGATCATTATGTCAGAGGCGCCGTGTTCAACAAGGATGAGAGTCTGATTCTGACATGGAGTTCTGACAACACGGCGCGGTTGTGGCGGACCGAAGACGGGAGTCCGGCCGCACAACCCATGAAACATGATAATTCATTATTAGGTGTAGGTGTCAGAGGCGCCGTGTTCAACAAGGATGAGAGTCTGATTCTGACATGGAGTGATGACAACACGGCGCGGTTGTGGCGGACCGAAGACGGGAGTCCGGCCGCACAACCCATGAAACATGATAATGATGTCAGAGGCGCCGTGTTCAACAAGGATGAGAGTCTGATTCTGACATGGAGTTCTGACAACACGGCGCGGTTGTGGCGGACCGAAGACGGGAGTCCGGCCGCACAACCCATGAAACATGATAATTATGTCAGAGGCGCCGTGTTCAACAAGGATGAGAGTCTGATTCTGACATGGAGTTCTGACAACACGGCGCGGTTGTGGCGGACCGAAGACGGGAGTCCGGCCGCACAACCCATGAAACATGATGATTCTGTCATAGGCGCCGTGTTCAACAAGGATGAGAGTCTGATTCTGACATGGAGTGATGACAAAACGGCGCGGTTGTGGGATATCGGCGCGGACTATGATTTCCCCCAAGAACATCTTCCCTTGCTGGTCGAAGTCGCCACCGGCACAAAAATGGATGATTACGGCAATGTAACCGTATTATTCAAAGATGAATGGGAGCAAAAGAAGCAGGAATACATCAAAGTGGCGGAAGAACATCTCAAAACCTGTAAATATAAAAAATACAATATGTATCTGACAAGGCAAAAGCAATACTGGAAACCGTAAAAACAGTGACAAAAAAAGGAGCACAATCATGGCAAAACTGACCCCTATCGAACTGGAAGACGGAACTGTCGTTTATATCGAATCATCGGAAGACGTTGATGTTACGGAAACAACAGCACCATACAAAGACGACGAGGATGACGAGGAAGAAACCCTGACCGCCAAGGGCGGCGGCATGGACACAGCCATTCAGAAATTCAAATCCATCGAAGGCACCATCCGGGCTTACACCTCCCACACCTTAAACGCCTTCAAGGAAGTGGCCGCCGCCAACGTGGATAAAGTCACCCTGGAATTCGGCGTCAAGGTGGGCGGCGAGGCCGGGATTCCATATATCACCAAAGGCACGGCCGAGAGCAACCTGAAAATCACGGTGGAATGTTCGTTTCCAAAGGAGAAGGCTTGACAGGCAGTCTTTGAAAAGTGCGAACCACGAATGGACACGAATAAACACCAATGAATACTGATTTGAAGTTGGAAGACAGACTGGCAGATTCATTCAAAGCGGTAAAATATTTTTTGTTTACAGCGCATTGATTTTACGCTATGAATTGTCTGTTAATATTAAGCAATCGGGAACAGTCGTTTATGTATGAAATTGATGGCGGTTTTTGATTCTTGTATGAGAGGCAGTATGTTTTAAGCGTGACAGCTTCAAAATAAAAGCAATTCAGATAAATTTTCGTTATTTAACTATTTACTTAAAAAGGATACAAATATGCCAGGTTTACTTACTGATGTTGATCCCGATGGACTTCTCGAATTTTCAGTGGTTTTCACAGACCGCTCACTTAACCACATGTCGCAGTCATTCCAGGGAGTGATGAACGATATTTCAACCACCCTTAAAAAGGTATATAACGCCAAAGCGGTTGTTGTTGTTCCGGGCGGAGGCACTTTCGCTATGGAAGCGGTGGCACGACAGTTTGCCACCGGCAAAAAATGTTTGGTCATTCGAAATGGTTTGTTCAGTTTCCGTTGGAGCCAGATTTTCGATATGGGCGACATTCCTTCTGAATCCGCTGTATTAAAGGCTCGTCCCGTTGATGACAGCAAACATGCGGCATTTGCGCCTGTGCCAATCGAAGAAGCGGTCGCAGCTATCAAGGCTGAAAAACCGGATGTCGTCTTTGTTCCGCATGTTGAAACCTCAGCCGGAATAATCATGCCCGATGATTACATTCGGGCGGCGGCAGATGCCGTACATTCCGTTGGCGGAATGTTTGTTTTAGACTGCATTGCGTCCGGCGCGGTTTGGGTGGATATGGAAGCCTGCGGTGTTGATGTCCTGATAAGCGCTCCGCAAAAAGGCTGGAGCAGCTCACCGTGCAGCGGTTTGGTGATGTTAAGCTCTCTTGCGCGCGAAAGAATCGAATCCACAGTCAGCACCAGCTTTGCATGCGATTTGCTGAAATGGCTTCAAATCATGGAAGCTTATGAAAATGGCGGACATGCCTATCACGCAACCATGCCTACGGATGCTCTCAGAAGTTTCCGTGATGTGATGAAAGAAACCGAAGAATACGGTTTTGATAAAATCCGGGCAGCGCAACTGGAGCTTGGCGACAAAGTCAGAGCGCTCCTTGTCAGCAAAGGCATAAAGATTGTGGCGGCCGAGGGTTTCCAAGCTCCGGGTGTTGTTGTTTGCCACACTGAAGACGCCGATATACAGAATGGGAAAAAATTCTCGGCGCTTGGAATGCAGATCGCCGCCGGCGTGCCATTGCAATGTGATGAACCGGAAGATTTCCGAACTTTTCGGCTTGGGCTGTTCGGCTTGGACAAACTTCAAAATGTAGATCGTACAGTGGCAACGCTCGACGAGGCACTCAGCCAGATTTTTTAGGCCAAATCCTGACGGCTGCCAGCTACCGTTTTTTTATTGACAAAAATAATTATAGCTGTAATGTAGCTACAATGTCTTTGATAAGTAGCTAAACTTGAAATCATTTAGGAGATAAACAATGCTTTTAGAAGGAAAAAATGCGTTAGTTACAGGCGGCTCTCAGGGAATCGGTGCTGCCGCATCTTTGGAACTAGCTCGTGAGGGCGCTAATGTCTGTCTTACATATCGTAAACACCAAGCCGAAGCGGAAAAATATGCCGAAGAGATACGGTCTATGGGCCGGAAGGCTTTGGCTGTTAAATGTGATATTGCGGTTTTTGCCGAAGCCGAAGCGGTTGTTGAATCAGCACTGGAAGCTTTCGGAAGTCTGGATATTCTGGTGAACAACGCCGGTATGAACTGGGATGGCGTTTCTTGGAAAATGAAAGAGGAACAGTGGGATCGCGTGATTGAAGTCAATCTGAAAGGATATTTCAATTTCACCCGCCAAGTCGCCCCGCTTTTCAAAAACCAGAAATATGGTAAAATTATTAATGTCACCTCAATTAACGGTATGCGCGGTAAATTCGGACAAACCAACTATTCGGCTTCCAAAGCGGGAATTATCGGTTTCACCAAAGCGTTGGCGCGCGAATTGGGCGCTTTTGGCGTGAATGTCAATGCCGTGGCTCCCGGTCTGATCGAAACCGCCATGCTGAAAGAAGCGGCATCCCGTGATCGGATTATTGAAATGGCTATGAATGAAATTGTGCTTAAACGTGTCGGTCAACCCGAAGATTTGGCCAATGTGGTTGCATTTCTGGCATCAGATAAAGCGCGGCATGTTACCGGAGAAGTGATTAAGGTTGATGGCGGACAATATATATAAATTTGGAATGTGGAATGACGAACGAGGGAAAAATTCGTAACTCGTAACTTGGCTGTTCGATATTCAATTGTAAAAAAATGACGAAGAAAAGGGAAAAAGAATGTCTGAATTACAATATTTAAAGCTTGATAAAACAGATGGCGTGGCGCGTATTACATTGGCACGTCCTAAGCACAATGTGTTTAATATTGACATGATTAACGAATTCAACTCGGTCATTGAAGAGTTGAGTGCTGATGACGGCTTAAAATGTATCGCCATTTTCGGAGAGGGCCGCAGTTTTTGTGCCGGTGTTGAGGTGGGCGATCATAAACCGGACAAAGTGGATTCCATGATTGCCGCTTTCGGACGAATCTTTGAACTGCTTCATGCGCTTAAAGTTCCTACGATTGCTGTTGTGCAAGGCGCTTGTCTTGGTGGCGGTATGGAGTTGGCCATTGCCTGTGATACGATTATTGCGGCGCAAGGCGCGAAGTTCGGCCAGCCGGAAATAAAATTGGGCTTTCTGCCGCCTTATGCGGCCATTCGTCTTCCGCATCTTGTGGGACCGGCCAAAGCGGTTGAAATTTGCACGAGCGGCAAAATCTATTCGGCTGAACAAGCGCGTGCTTTCGGTTTTGTCACTTATGTGGCGGCTGATGACAAGTTGAATGACGAAGCGGAACGTTTGATTGGAGAAATCCAGGCATGTAGCCCGCTCATTATCCGGCTGAATAAACAAGCGGTGAATGATCATCTCGGCATGAGTTTTGCTGATGCGCTTGAAAATGTGAACAGCCTGTTTCTCAACAAACTTATGAAAACTGAGGACACCCTGGAAGGTATCGCCAGTTTTGAAGAAAAACGTAAACCGGAATGGAAGAATAGATAAATAAAAGGAGACCAGATGGCTCAGATCAATAAAATCGGTGTGATTGGTGCCGGCAATATGGGCAGCGGTATTGCCCAAAAATTGGCTCAAGAGGGGCTGAACGTCGTGATGGTGGATATTAAGGATGAATTTGTCCAACGCGGCGTGGACACGATTAAACAGTTGCTTGATGAAGCGGTGGCGCGTAAAATATTTAAACCCGCGCAAGTCGATGCTATTTTGGAGCGCATTGAGGGTACAACGGACTTCAATGCTGTGGCCGATACAGATATTGTGATCGAAGCGGTGTTTGAAGATAAAGCGGTGAAAACCGATTTGTTTAAAAAATTGGACGCTATTTGTGACGCCAAAACGATTCTGGCCACCAATACATCCAGTTTTTATGTTCGGGATTTTGCAGATCAGATTGAACGTCCCGACCGGTTTGTCGGGCTTCACTATTTCTTTCATCCAGCCAAAAATCGTCTTTTGGAAATCATTCCTCATGAAGGCACCAGTCAGGATACACTTGAAAAATCACTCCTTCTGGCCAAATTGCACGGCAAAACCGGTATAGTCGTAAAAGATGCCCCCGGATTCGCGGTGAACCGTTTTTTCGTTCCTTTTCTAAATGAAGCCGCACGGATGCTGGAAGAAAAAGTCGCGGATATTCCCACAATTGAAGCAGCCGCCAAACAGGCGTTTAAAATCGGTATGGGCGCGTTTGAGCTGATGAATGTTACCGGTATTCCTATTGCCGTGCATGCAGCCACAACGCTTGGCAATGAACTGGGAGATTTTTATGCGCCATCCGCTGTTTTGAAACAGCAGATGGAGAAAAATGAAAATTGGGATTTGACAGGCGAAGTCGATGAATCCAAACTAGCTGAAGTGATTGAACGATTTTACGGCGTCAATTTAGGAGTGGCCGCGGCGCTCGTGGATGAAGGTGTGGCATCTGTTGAGGATACTGATCGCGGTGCCAAAATCGGTCTGCGCTGGATTCAGGGACCGTTTGAAATTATGAATAAAATCGGAATCGACAGAACTTATCAGGCTGTACAGGCGATTTGTGAACGATATCCTGATTTTAAAATGCCACAGGTTCTGGCTCTGCAAAAAGAGAAGGGAACACCTTTCGCTTTCAAAGTGGTTGACCTGGATGTCAAAGATGGAATCGCTTATATTACGATTAACCGTCCCGAAGCCATGAACGCTTTGAATGAAGCGGTTTTTATCCAACTGGCTGAACTGTTTGCCAAAGCCGAAGCGGATGCGGACGTTAAAGCAATTGTCTTTCAGGGTGCCGGCAAAGCCTTTATAGCCGGAGCGGATATTCGTTATTTCGTTAAAAAGATCAAAGCGGATCAGATTGACACCATTGTCCAATTCACCCGTGAAGGGCATGAATTGCTGCTTAAAATTGAAAACAGCGCCAAGCTTACCATTGCGTTGTTAGACGGCCTTTCACTGGGCGGCGGAAGCGAGTTGGCGTTGTCCTGCCAGGCGATAGTGGCAACACCGGCCGCTTCCATGGCGTTTCCTGAAACCAGCATCGGCATCTACCCCGGTTTGGGCGGAATGTTGCGTATGACCCGTCAAGTCGGTCCGGAATTGGCCAAATACTATGTATTTACCGGCGCTCCTTTAAGCATGTCCGATGCGCTGGAACTCGGAATTGTTGCACGTTTGGTCAATCCTGCTGAAGTGGAAGCGGCGATTAAAGAACTGGCCGCCCAAGGCAAGCCGGATAAATTCAAAGAACGTACGATTCCCGAAAAATTTAAGCCTTATGCTGTGTTGGGCAGTGATGCCAATGTTGATCGCCTGTTGGCCGGGGAAACACCTGAAGGCGTAGATGAGAAACTGGCCGCCCGGATGAAAAAAATTATCGGCTTTAAAGCGCCATTAGCGTTAAAATCAGGCAATGAAATCATCAACCGGCAAATCGGTAAAACCATGCCCGAAGCCGTGGAAATCGAACTTGATAAATTGGCTGAAATATTCGCAACGGCCGATGCGCTTGAAGGTTTGACTACGGTGGGTCGTAAACGTCCTGAATATAAAGGAATTTAAATTTCCATAGCTGTGCTTTGGTTCCCACGCAATGCGTGGGAACTTCTTTTTATGAGTCAAATATCCCACGATCAAAATTTTAAGAATCTGTTTATAGATTTTCCCGAAGACGCGCTGAAATGGCTCTTGCCTCAGGTGTTGCAAGCGTATGGTGATGTACGCAATATTGAATTTATACGACAGGAATCCAAAAAACACCGGCTTAATGATTCATATAGAGCTTTGGACTTGCCAATCCTGTTTACGTTTGAACACTTACAAATTATTTTGTGGCTTGTGGAATTTCAGGAAGATAAACATAAATTTTCTGTTTACAAACTGTTGCACTATGTAACGGATATGATGGAAGCGCACCCCAAGGCAGTTGTAGTTCCTACGGTTTTGTTTACAGACCGCCGCAAATGGCGCGAGGATGTCGATCTGAAATTAAAATCTGAATTATGCGGAGAAACCTTTTTACAGTTTAAGTATCTGAAAATCAAATTGTATAATTATCACGCCCGTGACTACTATCATTCCGATAATCCGCTGATTAAGATTTTGCTGCCTAAAATGAAATACATGCCGGATGAGCGCACCGAAGTTATTATTCAAGCTTACAAAGGATTATTTCAACTGGCGACGCCAATGTTGTTTGATAAATATGTCGATTTTATTGATATTTATGCAGAAGTGCTGGAAGAAGAACGTGAACATATTGTCAGCGAATTAAATACAAAAAAGGAGACTGTCATGCTTGCGCAGTATATTAAGGATAAGGGAATTCAGGAGGGAATTGAAAAGGGAATTCCACAAGGAGTTTTGTTAGGTGAAACTAATTTATTATGCACCCAGATTTCTGAAAAATATAGCATTCCTGATGATAAATTAATGCCCATTTTGGAAAATTTAAACAGTGAAATGCTGCTGGAACTCGGAAAACGAATTCTTTATTGGGATTCTTATGATAAAGTTCAGGATTGGATTCGACAGCAAACCCAAAATGCCAAATAGATTTGATGAAAACTCTCACACTACATATACTCCCTGAAAAATTTTCAATCTGGCAACTTCCGCCTGATGCGCCATTGCCGAAATCTGATAATTCATCACTGTGGTCTGTCACACGAACCTCCGAAGAATTGTCAATCGTATCAATCGCAGAAAACGCACCATCAGGTGTGCCGAAAGAAGGCGGTTGGCGCTGTATCGGGGTTAAGGGGCCGCTGGTATTTGAACTCACCGGAGTTATGGCATCCCTAAGCGTACCTTTGGCCGAGGCCGGAATCAGCATTTTTGCTATATCGAGCTTTAATACGGACTATCTGCTTGTTAAAGCTGAACAACTTGAGCCTGCCTGCCGCGCTCTTGAGCTGGCAGGACACACATTTACAGATCAATAGTTATTTTTTCATTAATAGTTAAACACAAAGGGAAAAAACAATGCACAAATTACTCACCGATCAACCGGGCGAAAAAATGCTCCTGTTAGGCAATGAAGCCATTGCCCGGGGAGCGTTCGAGGCCGGCGTGGCCGTGGCCGCCACCTATCCTGGCACGCCGTCTTCGGAAATCTCACTCAACCTGTTTCAAATGTCCCATGAAAGCGATTTCTATTTTGAATACAGCACCAACGAAAAAGTGTCGCTGGAAGTGGCCGCCGCCGCCGCAAACTCTGGTGTGCGCAGTTTCTGTATGATGAAACATGTCGGCATGAACGTGGCAGCCGATGCGTTTATGACATTAGCGTATCTGGGCGTCAAAGGCGGCATGGTGATTCTGTCCGCAGACGACCCGTTTATGTTTTCCAGCCAAAATGAGCAGGATAACCGCTATTATGGCAAATTTGGCGGATTGCCGCTGGTGGAACCGTCTTCTGTGGCTGAATCCAAGGAGATGGTCAAATACGCGTTTGAGCTTTCCGAAAAACTGCAAGAACCTGTAATTTTCAGAACGACCACACGAATCAACCATTCCAACGGAATTGTGGAATTAGGATCAATTACCCCGCCGAAAACCAAAGGCTATATAAAGAAAGACCCTATGAATCAGGTGCCGGTTCCCGCGGTTTCCCGCAACCTGCATGTTAAACTGCTTAAAAATCTGAAACTGGCCGAAGAAATCGCCGCGCAATCGGAATACAATTTTATTGATGGCGACGGTGAACTGGGTATTATCTGTAACGGTGTCAGTTACGGGTATGCCAAAGATGCGCTCAAAGATTTAAAACTGGAAGATAAAGTCAAAATTCTGCGCATCGGTTTTAGCAATCCCTTACCGGCATCACTGATCAAGGATTTCCTTAAAGGATGCACCAAAGTTTTAATTATCGAAGAGGGTGAGCCGTTTATGGAGGAAGCCGTCAAGGCATTTGCTTTTGAAGAAAAAATGGAGCTGACTATCAAGGGCAAAGATGAGACGCTGTTTTCACGCCTGTATGAATTTGATCCGGTGATGGTCACAAAAAATATCGCCGCCTTTTTCGATATCGCCTACACACCGCCGGAAGTGCCTGACCTGTCCAATGTTCCTGAAATTCCACAACGTCCGCCCAATTTGTGCGCCGGATGCTCTCATCGCGCTTCCTTTTATATTGTGAAACAAGCCGCTCAAGGGATGGATACTATCTGTCCCACGGATATCGGTTGCTATACATTGGGTTTCTTACCGCCCTTGTCAATGGGTGATTTTTTGATTTGCATGGGCGCTTCCGCAGGGGCTTCTTGTGGTTTTTCAGCCGCCACAGATCAAAAAGTAATCGCGTTTATCGGCGATTCCACTTTTTTCCATTCCGGTATTGCGGGTTTGGTCAATGCGGTGTTCAATAATCACAATTTAACGCTCGTGATTCTGGATAATGGCACGACCGCCATGACCGGCCATCAACCCAATCCGGGCGTTGAAATGGAAAAATTGGGCATGGAAGGCTACAACCGAATATCGATCAAGTCTGTGGTCGAAGCACTCGGCGTTCCCAAAATAACGGTAATCAAGCCCTTTAAAGTTAAAAAGAGCATTAAAGCGGTGAAAGAAGCACTTGAATTCAAAGGTGTTTCGGTGATCATCTCCGAAGAGGTATGCACGCTGTATGCCAAAAGTCTCAAAACTTTAAAAGTCAGACCGTTTCATATAACTGATAAATGCAAAAACCATAAAACCTGCATCAACGAACTGGCCTGCCCCGCCTTTTTTCTGAAAAATGATCGTGTGCATATTGAGCCGGATTTATGTGTGGGTTGCGCTGTGTGCGCTCAAATTTGCCCGGAAAATGCTATTTTGCCGTTAAAGAACCGCGAATAACCACGAATGAGTTTTAAAAAGGATAGCTTTTAAGATTCGGAATGCGAAGGCACCATGTGCTTTATGCTATCAACTTGAAACTTAACACTTGAAACTTAACACTTTATGATAGGATATAAAATGGATGTAACACGATTAATCATAGTAGCGGTGGGGGGACAGGGAAACCTGCTTTCCTCCCGTGTTTTGGGAGAAGCCGCACTCCTGGCGGGCATCCCTGTCCGTATGAGCGAAATTCACGGTATGGCCCAGCGCGGCGGTGTGGTTGAATCCGCAATTGTGTTCGGTGATGCGGCAAGCTCTATTATTTCAGATGGATGTGCCGATGTGCTGGTGGGTTTTGAACCATCCGAAACGTTGCGCGCCCTGAACAAATGCAACAAGAACACCGTCGTAATTACCAACATGACGCCCCTGCCGCCGTTTACCGTGGCTATCGGACGCGGCGTGTATCCCGATCTGGATCAATTGCAAACATTGGTTAAAGAAAAAACTGCCCGTCTGATTGCATTTGATGCAGTTGCGCTGGCTAAAGAAGCGGGCAATGTGCTTGCTGTGAATATGGTTCTGCTGGGCGCGTTGATTCAAACCGGCATTCTTCCGCTGACCGCCGATCAGATTAAAGAGGCGATCCGCACGAAAACAAAAAAAGCCTTTGTCGAAACCAATATTAAGGCGGTTGATCTGGGTGCTGCCGCTGCTGCACAGGATTAATGGCATGGCGGTGTATTGAAGAGAACATAATACCATTTACGAAAATTAAACTCCCAAATACTTGCTCCTGCTCTTGCTCGAATGACAGGAGCAAAAACAAGATTAAGAGCAAGAGTATAACGCAAATGGTATAAATTCTGTAATACTCCGTTTTCCTTTAAACAGCTCACAAAGGATAAAAATAATGTATTGGGATAATAAATTTGAATCTATGCCGATAGAGGAACTGCAAAAGTTCCAGTTGAACAAACTTCAGGAAACGGTAGCCTGGGTTTATGACCGCGTGCCATTTTACAAGAAAAAACTGAATGAAATGGGATTGACACCAGATGCAATCCAATGCCTTGAAGATATTGCCAAACTGCCTGTTACGGTCAAAAATGACTTGAGGGATAATTATCCTTTTGGGCTTTGCGCGGTTTCCATGAAAGAGGTGGTTCGCGTGCATGCCTCTTCAGGCACGACCGGAAAACCGGTTACGGGGCCTTACACCCGTGAAGATTTAGAGCAGTGGACCGAATGTATGGCGCGCAACCTCTGGGCAGCCGGTTTGCGTCCCGATGATGTTGCTCAAAATGCTTATGGCCACGGTCTGTTCACCGGCGGAATGGGCTTCCACCAAGGCATTGACCGTATCGGTTGCGCTGTTGTGCCTACTAGCGCCGGTCTGACCGAACGCCAGATTACGCTCATGCAGGATTTTAAAAGCAACGCCCTGCTATGCACGCCATCTTACGCCCTTACGATTGCGGAACGCGCTGAAGATATGGGTATAGACGTTAAGAATCTGCCCCTGCGCGTAGGCGTTTTCGGAGCCGAGCCGTGGACTCATGCAATGCGCAAAGAGATTGAAACCCGCATGGGAATCAAAGCGATGGAAGCATTTGGCCTCACCGAACTAGGCGGCCCCGGCGTTTCTTTTGATTGTGAAAATCAAGATGGATTGCACATAAACGAAGACCATTTTTTAGCTGAAATTGTTGATCCCGAAACATTGGAACAGGTTCCTTTGGGTGAAAAAGGCGAACTGCTGATAACTTCGATTCAACGGCGCGCTATGCCCATGATTCGTTATCGCACCAAGGACATCACACGTCTCACACGCGAACCTTGCGCTTGCGGTCGAACTTTAATACGAATGGATAAGGTTTTTGGTCGCACCGATGATATGCTGATTATCAGCGGCGTGAATGTATTTCCGTCTCAGATCGAATCATTTCTGCTGGATTTTGATGAAGTGGAACCCCAGTATGTTTTGGTGGTGCGCAAAAAGGGATATCTGGATCATCTGACTGTGCGGGTTGAAGCCAAACCGGAAATTTATGCGGCCGGCCCTGATAAAGAAGCCGAAATTGAGGCCAAAATTGCCAAACATATCAAGGGAATGTTAGGCATTAACATTCGGATTCGATTGGTTGAGCCGAAACTGATTGCCCGCAGCGAAGGCAAAGCCAAACGGATTATTGATAAACGACCTAAAGGGTAAATTGGAAACAGTTCAATGAAACTAAGCGTAATTATAAAAAAAGGTGAAGATGGCTATTTTGCAGCGCATTGTCCGTCATTGAAAAGTTGTTGGTCCCAGGGAAAAACCAAAGAGGAAGCGCTCCAAAATATTCAGGAAGCCGTTGAATTGTATTTGAGTCCTGAAGTAGATGATTATATTGAAGACGAGAACTCAGAACTATGTGAACTAGTTCTATGAAGCTTCCTCTTTTATCAGGACGTAAAGTATTGGCAACATTAAAACGTCTGGGATTTTCAGAGATTCATCGAAAAGGCAGTCATATCAAGATGAAACATTCTGATGGGAGAAAAATCGTTTTTCCTTATCATGATGAAATTGACCGATACACTTTGAAAGGTGCTTTAAAGGATGCCGATGTGGAACTAATTGAATTTGTAAAAAATATTCGATAAACTTATATTATCGTTAATTCTTAATGCAACTGCTGCTTGAAATAATTCGTATTATTTATCTTCAATTTTCAATAATTAAAAATTAATTCTAAAGGGGGAAGTAAAAAATGAAAACAAACCCTGACTTTGATCCCCAAAAATTTGCTGTCATCGGTGCAGGCCCGGTGGGCTGCATCGTTTCGGCCTTTCTCGCCAAAGGCGGGTACGATGTTACTCTATGTGATGTGATTCCCGAATTGCTTGCTCCGGCAACCGATCCCGGCATCATTATCGAAGGTGCCGAAAGTCTTCAGCAAAAAATAGCGCGCACCTGCCAAAGCGTTGACGAGCTGGCGGACATTGAGCCTGATGTCATCTTTATCACGGTCAAAGCCAATGCCCTGCCGCTGATCTCTTCCGCTATTGAGCATTTTTACAAGGACGGTATGTATGTGATTAGTTGGCAAAACGGCATCGACACTGAACTGGAAGTTGCCAAGACACTGGGAAAAAAACCGGTGATGCGGGCCGTGGTCAACTACGGTTGCGGCCTTTTAGGGCCGGCCCATGTTACGATACCGTTTCATCATCCGCCGCATTTTCTACAAGAACTCGCACCCGAATCCGTCGATGCGGCCATTACGATTGCGGAAATACTGACGAAATGCGGCCTCAATACGGAGCATACCGATCAGATCAATTCTATGGTGTGGCGTAAAGGTATCTTAAACGCTTGTATGAATCCGGTTTGCGCTGTCACTGGAATGACCATGTCACAGGCGATGAAAGACCCGATTGTGTTTAAACTTGTGGATGCATTGATAAAAGAGTGTGTCAAAATCGCACGCTTCAACGAAATATCGCTGGGATGGAATTTTTATCCGTATGCCATTGAATACATGGGCAACGCGGGCAATCACAAGCCCTCTATGCTGATGGATATTGAAAACAAACGCCGCACCGAGGTTGATTACATTAATGGTAAGTTTGTCAAATACGGTCAACAGGCGGGTATTGAAACACCATATAACACAGCGATCCGAATTTTAGTGAAAGGTTTGGAATCGCAGTTGTAGTCCTTTAATTGAGCAAGGGAGTGCCAGATGTTTGTCTGATTCACCGATAAATATTCTCAAAAGCACTCCGTCTTGCAGAATCATATTTCACCTCAAAGTATTTTCGAACAGTTAAACCCGATCAATACCGCTCCGAAACCGATAAGCACTTGCACGGCAACATTGATAAAAGCCAGGAGAAGTTCTTTATTACGCAACAGCGCCATGGTTTCATAGCCGAAGGTTGAAAATGTGGTAAAGCCCCCGAGTAGTCCCAGGAACAAGAACAATCGTGTATGAGGGTTGAGCGCCTGAAGATTTTCAGCCCAACCTCCCAACAGCCCAATAACAAGGCAGCCTGTAATGTTGACTATGGCGGTACCGACAGGGAACGAACCCGTCTTGAAAATATGGTGTATCCATCCTGATGCCAAATATCGGAGTACGCTTCCGACGAATCCGCCAAAGCCGACAAACATAATATTTTGAAAAGTTTGCATTCTTATTTAAATAACGTGAGTTTGAAATATATTTTTATTTTGATTGCAGATCGATGACCAGTTTAACCAAAGCCGCAATCTGATCATCTGGAATTTTTTCCCGCCTAATGGCACGACACACACGATTTTTATCCAACACAATCACATTATGTGTGTCACTTTTCAGGCCCCATAATTTGCGTAAGGTCGCATCATAGTCAAACAAAATGATGCTTTTATATTTTTTGGCTTTTTCGCCGGCAATGGAGCGAATCAGAAAGTCAGGTTTCCATGTGGCGGCACAATCAACGATACCGAAACCGTCGTAAGTCTCATCTTTCAACAGTTTATCTTTATGCGCTTTTTTAAGAGCGTCGGTGAACGGCTCGTTCAGATCAGATTCATCCGGGTCAACATAATTAATCACCATCACTTTGCCGTTCCAGAAAGCCGGGGTGAATTCTTTGTCATCAGCATCTTTAAATGACCAATCAGGCGCTTTCATCCCCACCTTGAGTTCTTCAGCCGACACTGGCGCTAATAACAAAAATACAACCATTAATACAGTAACACTTGCTTTTACCATTTTCATCAGTTCCTCCTTTTGTTTTTGTTGCTTCATGTTTCTTATACGTTTTACACAATTTTCAACGTTCCGATTAGCTCCGTTATCTTCCTTATTTTATTTTCCTGCATATATTTCATAATGCCGTCAATCACGTCAATAGCTATATGCGGATTTATAAAATTAGCCGTTCCGATTTGAACCGCCGCAGCACCGACAACCAAAAATTCAAGTGCATCATCAACATTCATAATACCACCGATGCCGATTACAGGGATATTAACCGTTTGAACCGTTTGCCAAACCATGCGCAGGGCGACCGGTTTAATCGCCGGGCCTGATAGTCCGCCGGTGATATTGGCCAGATGCGGACGACGAGTGCCCAAATCCACAGCCATGCCGGTAAGCGTATTAATCAGCGAGATAGCATCCGCGCCGGCGTCTTCCGCGCTTTTGGCGATAACCGTAATATCGGTTACATTGGGTGATAATTTGACAATTGTTGGCAATTGCGTGCTTTCGCGTACCGCTTTGACGACATTATACGCCGCCTTAGCGTCTGTCCCAAAAGCGATACCGCCGGCTTTGACATTCGGGCATGAAATGTTGACTTCGATTCCGGCAACCCCCTGGACATCATTCAGACGGGCGGCCAGTTCAGCATATTGTTCAACAGTGTTGCCATAAATATTCACGAAAGCCGGTGTGCCGAGCTTTCTTAAAAAAGGGAGTTTTTCTGTGATAAACGCATCCAGTCCCACATTTTCAAGACCGATAGCGTTAAGCATCCCACAAGGCGTTTCAATGATCCGAGGCGGCGGGTTTCCTTTGGAAGGCATCAGGGAAAGTCCTTTGACGATAATGCCGCCCAACCGATTCAGATCGGCAAACGCTTCAAATTCACGGCCATAACCGAATGTTCCCGAAGCTGTCATAACCGGATTTTTAAGAATGATTCCGCCAATATCTGTTTCAATATTTATGTTGGTTTTCATCTTATTGCATTTGTTTGGATTCATTTTTTATTAACAAGACAGTCCAGCCGCAGCCGATGCCGTTCATCAAACAGGTCGAACCGGATGCTGAAAATCGCTTCACTTAATTTTTGCGCTCCTAAAGTTTCCATTGATAATCGGAATCATATCGGATTTCGCAAACATCTACAAGGATTTTATGTATGAAAAAGATTTATAAAAAGGGATTTCAATCCTTTTCTTATGAATCCCTATTCTTACAATAAATTCTTGTAGATAGGCGATTGCCCATTGGCGATCAGATTAATGATTGCCTAACGGCTTTGTATGCGCTATTGTTCAAAACTGATAAAGCCTGGTGTGATATAGAATCAGTAGATGGAAAATGCTTGAAAATACGACATGGAGCGCAAAAATTAAGCACAGCGGTTTTTTGCGGGCCCCTTGAATCCGCAGCCTTTCCGGGTGGCGATGCAAAAAACCGCTGCGCTTGATTTTTGCGCTCCTGAACTTTCCATCTACTGAGAATGGCTTAATACACATTTACAACAAGACATAAAAGAAAAACAAAATCCATGCCAAAAATAACAAGACATATTTTTAACCGCAAAAAACTCGCTTCAATCCTGAACAATCTATCCGTCGAACACCTCGCAGACCACACTGACTATTCAGATATAAAACTGAGAATCGACAATTGGCGCAGCCTTATCGACCGAAAAATCTTGGAAGGCAAAAATGAAATCTCCCTTCAAGGCGATTTTTTGAGTGATTTTTTCGGCAAGATACTTGGCTATAAATCCATAAATGAATCCCCTGACCGATGGCATCTGTACCGCGAAAAGAAAACCGTTACGGATGCCACCCGAAGCGACGCGGCTTTGGGTTTTTTCACCTCTGAAAAGGATGATGTCAGAGTCATTATCGAATTGAAAGACGCCAAAACGAACCTTGACGCCAAACAGAAAAGAAAAGGCGCTCATTATACGCCGGTGGAACAGGCGTTTTTGTATTCGAGCAAATTCGATAAAAAGTGCAAATGGATCATCGTCAGCAATTACAAGGAGATCAGGCTTTATAACCGTAACGCTTCGATGAACGAGTATGAATCGTTTAAGATTGCGGATTTGTCAGATGTGGCGGTGTTGAAAAAATTTCTTTATCTGCTGGCAAGAAAAAATCTGATAAACAAAAACAAAGATAGTGTGACAGACCGCTTGTATGATTCCGCTGAAGTCGAGCAGGAGATGATTTCAAAGGAGTTTTACGGCAAATATAAAAATTTGAGACTTCATCTGTTTGAGCATTTGAAAGCGAAAAACAGCGCTTTTGACGAAGCGATTATCCTGGAAAAAACCCAAAAAATCTTGGACCGGTTTATTTTCGTTTGTTATTGCGAAGATTTCGGATTGCTGCCGGAACGGATTTTCAGGAAAATGATGGAAGCGGTCAAAAACCCGCTGATATTTGCCGACGTGTCGCAATGGGATCAGCTTAAAAATCTTTTCCGAGCCATAGATAAGGGCAGCCCACCGCATCATATCAATAAATTCAATGGCGGCCTTTTTGAATTCGATGAGATTCTTGACGGACGGTTGAATATCGGCGATGAGATATTTGACGAGCTTGCGGAAATCACCGATTATGATTTCGATTCGGAGCTGAATGTGAATGTGCTCGGCCATATCTTTGAGCAGAGCATCACCGATATCGAAGAGATAAAATCATCAATCGCCGGGAAATCCTTTGATAAGAAAAAAGGCAAAAGGAAGAAAGACGGTGTTTACTACACACCCGAATACATCACCCGTTATATTGTGGAACAGGCTGTGGGCGGATGGCTTGAAGAGCGCAAAACGGAACTCGGCTTTGAAGCGCTTGTCGAACTGACCGAAAAAGATTTCGATTCCATCAAATATTTAAAAAAAACAGGGGCGATCAAGTCAAACAAAAACATAAAAGCGCATCTGGAATTTTGGCAGGAATACAAGAAAAAACTGTCCGCTGTCAAAGTTCTCGATCCGGCCTGCGGCAGCGGGGCCTTTTTGAATCAGGCGTTCGATTATCTTTACAAAGAGGGACAGCATGTCAACGAACAGATCGCTGATTTGCAAAAAGGACAGATCGAGGTTTTCAGGCTTGATGAGCATATTTTGAAAAACAATCTTTATGGCGTGGATCTCAACCCTGAATCAGTCGAAATCACAAAATTGAGTCTGTGGCTGAAAACGGCCGACCGCGATTCAGAACTGACCGCGCTTGATGACAATATAAAATGCGGCAATTCATTGATTGACGATCCCGATGTCGCCGGAGAGCGGGCGTTTAAGTGGTCAGATGAGTTTTCTGAGATTATGGGGGACGGCGGGTTTGATGTGGTGATTGGGAATCCGCCGTATGTACGGCAGGAACTTTTGTCAAAAGATTTAAAAAATTTAATGGGTTCAAACTTCAGCAATGTTGCTAATGGTATCGCCGATTTGTATGTATATTTTTATGAATTGGCTTTAAATCAATTAGCTCAGAGAGGATATTTATCATTCATTACACCGAACAAATGGTTTAAAACGAAATATGGAAGGGAACTACGAAAATTTTTAAAACAATTTGATATTAAAGAGATTATAGACTTTTTTGAATTGAATATTTTTGAAGATGCCTCGACAGAACCGCAGATTATTACAATTAAGAAAGCGGAAAATCAATCCGAATTAAACTATTATCCTGTTAAAAAAACAGAAGATTTTTTGAGTAAAAACATCCAACCAATTAAAATTCAAAAGAAATATTTGAAAGATAGTGAATGGATTTTCTCCAGTCAGCTACAAAATGAAATATTAACAAAGATGTATTTGAACTCTGTTTCTTTAAAGGACTATTCAAACAACGGAATTTATAGGGGAATAACAACAGGTTTGAACAAGGCTTTTATCATTGACAAAGAAACAAAAGACAGAATTCTAAAACAAGATACCAAAAGTGCCGAATTACTGAAACCATACATTCAATCAACCGATATTAAGAGTTATAAATTAAGAAATAAAAATAATTATTGCTTTATTAACACCTATTATGACTTGGAGATTAATCAGAATACTTATCCGGGGATTTATGATCACTTGATAAAATTCGAAGACCGGCTGATTGCAAGACAGGATCAGGGAAAATCTCATTTCAATTTGAGAGCATGTGGTTTTTATAAAAAATTTGATGAATCTAAAATCATTTATATCCACACAGCAATAAACCATAGTTTTTATTATGATACAGAAGGCTATTATTTGAATAATAATTGCTACTTTATATCAAATGCTGATAAATTTTTATCCGTATGGCTTAATTCAAGCATCTTTAAATTTTATAAAAAATTGATATTTGTCGCTTTCGGAGATGCAAGCGGCAGAGGCCGGACAAGATTAAATCATGATAAAATGATTAATGTTCCGATTCCTGATTTATCAAAAGAACAAAAAAAGCCTTTTGAAATTATGTTTGATGCGATAACTCAAAAGAGTCAAATTCGGAACGACCTTGAAACCGATTTTCTAAACTTCCTCAAAAGCGAATTAAAACCGCAGAAAATCACCAAAAAATTAGAAAACTGGCCTGATTCGGACTGGGATCAGTTTAAAAAGGAACTGGCCAAATGCAAAGTCAAAATCAAAGCGTTAAGTTTGAAAGAGCGCAAAGAATGGCAGGAATATTTTACAGAAGAAAAGCTGAAAGCCGCTGAAATCAAATCTGTCATTGAAAATACCGACCGGGAAATCGATCTTATGGTTTACGAGCTTTACGGACTCACCGAGGAAGAGATAAAAATAGTGGAAAACGCGGCATAACTCACCCGCTGTGCAGGGGATGTCCAAAAGCAGGCGCGGGTGAGCTTTGCAGTCTTAAACGACTTTCACACGTTAACGTTTTTTATTCATCTCCTCCATTTCGGTATCAGATTCTTCCACAATAGCGCGCAATTCAGATTTCACCTTATCGCTTAAAGGCGCAGGCTTATGATTTGCCAGAATTTCAGCGGCTTTTTCGGATGCCCGTTCGGCAAGTTCTTTGCCTCCGAATGACAGCCATCGTTCCCGATTTCCGCGTTCTATCAGATTCGGCGCAGATGGAAGGGTTCGCATATATTTCATTGTATGATCTTGCATGAGAAAATCACCACCGGGTCCTACCGAATTGATGACATCCACTGCAAGATTTTCATCGTCTATATGCATCCCTTGCATCACTTTGCGAATCATTTTAAATATGTCGTTGTCAATGACCAACTGGGTATAGCTGAAAATCAGGCCGGAATCAAGCATGCCCGCACCGTAGATCAGGTTTGCACCTGCCATGGCCGCGCATATTCCGGTCAATGTTTTTTCATGTCCCGCCTGGGCATCGGGCAATTTGCTGTCAGCCTAACCACCGGCCGAAAAACTCGGTAACATATACTTTTGGGCCAACCTGGGCGCTCCTGCATTGAGCATGCCGCACTCCGGCGAACCCACCGGCGTTGTTGCCAGCCTCAAATCAAAACTGAGTGATGAACACCCATAAATCACCGGCGCGCCCTTGCAGGTCAATTGATGCAAAACAATGGCTCCCAGAATCTCGCTGTTATGTACCACCAGGGAACCTGGAAGAGTAATGGGGCCTGATGCGCCGGCCATCACCATAGAAATCAGATTACATGGCACACCTGCACGGGCGCATGTCATGACACCGGTGCAACAATTTTCATCGAGTGTAAGCGGGCTGGTGGGAGAACAGTTGATGGTGCATATAGGCCGTTCTTTGAGATTATCTTCTCCGCCTGCGATGCTTTGCGCCATTTTTATAATCTTGCCGGCACGCCAGCCATTACCCGGGCCGTAAATCGTGTGTTTGGACGTATTGGCAAAAACCACCTCGGCTTCATGGATAGGCGCCACATTATCCGGGGCGTCCCCGGCGGTCAGAGAACGTTCACACACATCCACCTCTTCCATAGCATCGGTGAGCAGGGCCGCTTTGCCGACATCCTCATTGACAGAATCCCGTACAGTGCCATCCGGTTCCATGATAGCGACACCCTGGCCGAAAGTGCAGAAATTGACCCGTTTGCCTTCCAGGACAACATCATGCTTAGGCTCGCGTCCATAAAGAACGACTTTAGGCGGCGCGGAGCGAATACAATCTTCCACGAGATAAGATGGAAATTTCGCAATTTTCTTTTCACGGTCTGTCTTTGCGCCTCCCTGTTCAAGAATGTCCATGGCTTCCTGTGATCCGACATAAAGCCCTGTCTTTTCCAGTACTTCGAGAGTCGCAAGGTGAATTTTGTCAATCTCGTCTTCGGTAAAGACATTGAAACCGAAGCCCCCGGACATGGCGATGTCCGAGTATAAGTTTCTTTTCACCATTAATTTTACCTCCGATCTGTTTTTTTGTGCTTGATTTGCTCAAACATACATTTTTCAATCAAACGTTTCTTCCGCAACCTGTTTGATCACATCTGCAACGATTTTACAGTCTTCCATCGTGAAGGTCAACGGAATTCTAAAGTCACACATAAAATCAAGTGTTTTGCGTGTGCGGGGCAATGGCTGGCGGTCTTTGATGTATTGCCAGCTTTCCCAGGAACTGGTAAAACCAACCGGTTCTTTAGCGCCGAACCATTTGATTTCGACACCTCTTGCGCCGCAGGTTTCGATAAAAGTTTGAACGCCCGGAAGGTCTGCACCGGTGAGCGTAAACTGCAACGAAGACCCCACAAACCCCTCTTTGGCCAGACGCTTTGGAATACGGATATGATCTGCTCCGGTCAGTTCCGTTTCAAGCAAATTGTAACGCCGATTCCAGCGGCGGCATTGCGTGTCGAGATCGGCCAGTTGCGGGCGAATCATGGCCGCTGCCAGATTGGTCATGCGCAGGCTGAAATTGGGAATCTGCTTTTTATGACGCTCGAAAACTTCCATAGACGGCCTTGAGAGGTGGCGTTCGTAAAACATATATGAGCCGGAAAAGAGGATCGCCTTTGCGATTACATCCGGGTCATCCGTCACCAGCAATCCGCCCTCTCCGGAGTTTAAATGCTTATAAGTCTGGCTGGAATAGCATCCCGCTTTGCCGAACGTGCCTGTAAATTTGTCACCCCAACGGCAGCCCACGGTATGCGCGCAATCTTCGATCAACGTAATGCCCAACCGCCCGCATATCTCGATGACACGATCCATATCCGCAATATGACCGCGCATGTGGGACAGAAGAAAATATTCAGCGCCCGATTGCTCGGCCTTTTTTTCCAAATCTTCCAAATCCGTCAGATAATCTTCGGTGATTTCCACGAATACAGATACAGCGCCGGCATTTTCGATAGCTCCGGGTACGGGTGCCAGGGTAAAAGCGTTGCAAAGCACTTTATCGCCCGGAGAAACGCCTGCACTCTTTAAAGCGATGTAAATGGCGCACCCGCAGGATGATAATCCCAAACAATACCGCGCTCCCACATAGTCGGCATATTCTTTCTCTAAAAGCACCGCTTCGGATATTTCACCGTCTGTCGTGTTGTAGCGATGCAGACGGCCTGTTTGCATCAATTCCAGAGCGCGCTTGATACCGGCTTCGGGAATCGGCTCTTGTTTGGTGAATTCCTTTGTAAATTTTATCTTTTCGGCAGATTGCGGTTTCATCTCTTAAATACTCCGGCATATAAAAATAGTAGGGTGGGTGCAGAGTGGCGAAACCCACCGAATGTTGATTAATGGTGGGTTTCGTCACTCTGCACCCACCCTACATTTTCGGCAAATTATTTTTTGGGGAAATTCCTTACACATAAGATTTCTGGTCATAAACCTCAAAATCGAAAGTCTCATCAGGAAAATATTTGCGCAGGCGAATATCGGCCGCACGGGCATGTCCTTCCATGCCTTCATAACGTGAGATACGGGATGCGACTGCGCCAATGGTGCGGTTGGCCTCTTCAGTCAATTTTTGGTATGTGAGGATTTTGATGAATTTCCCCACATTCAGACCGCCGGAATATCGTGCCGCCTTTTTAGTGGGAAGGATATGGTTTGTGCCGGATGTCTTGTCTCCATGAGATACGGTGCAGCCTTCGCCCAGAAAAAGCGAGCCGTAATTTTTAAGATTTTCCAGATACCAATCCAAATCTTCCGCAATCACTTGTACATGTTCCGCAGCATAGGCATCATTGACTTTAGCCAGTTCCTCACGATTTTCACAAAGAACGACTTCCCCATAATCATGCCATGATGAAGCGGCGACTTCGGGATTTGGCAAGTCCGCAATCACCTTAGGCATAATTTCGATCACCTTCAGGCCGAGTTCTTTCGAGTCAGTCAGCAGCCAGACCGGGGAATCGTAGCCGTGTTCACATTGGCTGACCAAGTCAACAGCGACAATCATGGGATCCGCTGTCCGGTCTGCAATTATCAGAGATTCGGTCGGGCCGGCAAAAACATCGATACCGATTTCACCGTACAACATGCGCTTGGCTTCAGCTACATAAGCATTTCCCGGACCTACGATAATATCTGCCGGTTTGTCGGTGAACAGACCGAAAGCCATAGCACCGATAGCCTGGACGCCCCCCAAAGCCATGATCACATCCGCACCGGAAAGAGACAAGGCATAAGCTGTCACCGCATGGATACTTTCGCCCCGTGGCGGCGTGCAGGCCACGACAAAAGGCACTCCGGCCGCTTTGGCGGTGGCAACGCTCATAATAGCCGAAGCCGCATGGGCAAAGCGTCCGCCGGGTACATAGCATCCGGCACATTGGCAAGGAATCAATCGCTGCCCTAAGATTACGCCCGGCGACGGTTCAGTCTCGAATGCCTGCATACTTTCTCGCTGTTTAACTGCAAATCCATACACCTGATCGTAAGCAAACTGAATATCGTCTTTGGCTTTCCGGGGCACTTTGCCGATAAGCGTTTCGATCTCTTCCTGGCTTAAAATAATGTCGCGCGTCCAGTTGTCGAACCTGTCCGCCAATTCACGCACCGCAGATTCGCCGTGGCTGCGAATTTGATTTAACAGGTCATTTACAATGTCTTTGGTTTCGCTCTCTGTTTTTTCGATCTTGTTGTCAGTTTTTTTTAAGTAAGTTGCCATAAGTCTCCTTTGTAAAATTTTTTAATGGGTGCAGAGAAATGAAACCCACGATGAACCGGCAAAATAATCGGTGGGTTTCGTTTCTCTGCACCCACCCTACATAACTTGCCTCATTCCCAAACTGAGTTGGGGAACAAGGCAAACTGAAGTTTGCACTCCAGCTAAAGCGCCCTACATGTTACGGATAGGCGTAATACGCCACGCCTTCAAAACGCCAAACATCCCCGGCCGTTTCGATAAGCGTGTTTTTTTCATTTTCATCTGTGGTGTAAAGATGCACCGCCAAACTTTCGCTGTAAAAACGATAAACAGGCACAGTATCATCCTGTTCAGAGGCCGGGACATAAAAGGCCGGGCCTTCATACCGCCACACATCCGCGGCATTAGCGTTCAGATGCTCTTTTTCATTTTCATCCACAGTGAAAAGATGCGTCTGCAACGTTTCGCTGTAAAAACGATGAACCGCCTGAAGCGCGTTTCTTTGCTGACGTGATGCCGCTTTATATTGATTCTGATGAAAGGCGTAATAGGCGATGCCCTCGTCTCGCCAAATAGTTGCGCCGTCCGCGTCTGTCAGGGTGAGCAGAGTCTCTTTTTCATTTTCATCCATCGTGAAAAGATGCTTTTTCGTGATATGAGAATAAAGCCTGAAAACAGGATAATCGGTATCAAGGCTTAACACAATATCACCGCTCAGGGAACCGGGCGTGCCGGGTTCCGGCAAGTCCCGTATGACATCATTGTCCATATTGTCCCAAATCCGGCCGCCGTTGAGTTGCAAAGCCCATACGCTCCAATATTCAAGATTGGAAACGATATCGCCGGCCGCAATCGTGTATTGGAATGTCAGCGTGTCGGTCCCGCTGCCGGTGCTGTAATAAGCCATCATGGGTATTTCCCCGATGTTCAGCACTAGCTGCGGTGTTCCTGAAACCCAGACTGTCTGGCTGAACCGGACAGCGATTGCAATGACAGTGCCTGCGGTGTATGAACCGGCCGTCGAGGTGACATACATTACGCTCGCTACGGGAGGTGCTGAGGCATCGATCGTGCAACTGAGCGGATAAGTCGCCGGACTGCCGTCAGCATTATGCGCAACGTTCAGTGTTGCATCAAACACGCCGGCCGCGCTTCCGTCACAAGTGACCGTCACATCCTGAGCCGCACCGCCGTCCGCAATATTGAAATCGGTCAGCGAGACTGAGAATTTACCCGCATCCGTGCCAGTCACTGTGATTCCGGTAACATTCAGCGCCGCATTTCCTGTTTCGCTGACTGTCAATGAAAATGTGGCATCCGTATCTTCAACAGCCGTCATGCTGATTGTGCTGCCGGATGCAGGAGTGGAACCGTAGCCAGCCGTCCCACCCGTACCCTGAATGTCAAAAGTATAAGGATTCTCATCCGCGTCATTATTGTCAATACTGACAGTCGCCTGCCGCAGACCGGCCGTGCTCGGGTCAAACTGAACCTTGAAGTTAATTGTGCCGCCTGCGGTAACCGGTGAGGTCGGCTGTTGGGTGACAGTGAAATCGACCGCGTCAGCCCCGCTGATCGCTACTCTGGGCGTGCCGGTCAGGTTCAAATACACGGTGCCGGTGTTCCAAAAGGTGAAGGTGCGTTCTATCGTGCCGCTTGTCACATCGACACTGCCGAAATCAGTGTGATCATCGGTGGCAGGAGTCGTGTCACCGTCAGAGATAGATTGGCCGTTGCCTTGCACATCCATTTCCGGCGCGCCCGGCCCTGCTGTCACCATAGGCAATGGGGCTGTATAAAGCCCCGCAGCAGTCCATGCAGCGCTGACGATTCCGGCCACACTGTTAGCAGCGGCATTGGACGTATATTCATGGAGATCAGCAAAGTTAGTGCCGGTAATATGCCAAAAGCCGCCATTGTATTTGACTACAACGGGCAGCTTTCTAAAAAAGCCTGTCCGAGTATCATAAGTATAAGTGCCGGCAATAGGGGTGGTGCCAAACGGAACATTTGTTTGAACTGTATTTGACACGCAAATCTGGTCGCCATGATTTGGTGCGGCCATGGCCTTGATACCGCAACATAAAAGGGCGAACATGATGATAACTAAGGAATACAGAACTTGGTTGCGCGCTGAACTGATAAATCCGCAACTCAAAGTTGTTTTTGTTTCAACGCTCTGGCGTTGGGACGAGAAAAATCGTTTAAGTTTCATTTTTTCCTCCTATAAGTTTAAAAAAGTCAGTTAGTAGGGTGCGTTAGGCGACAGCCGTAACGCACCAGAATAATTGATAAGTTGCGTTTTAATATTGATATGGTGCGTTACGCTTCGCTAATGCACCATGCAATTACAACGGGAGCTAAAAACAAAAACGCCGCCCGCTCTCCTGATGCCGTAAAGGCGGAGAACGACCGGCGTATAATATCAAAGGGACCTGCCCAAGTTTTACATAGTCGGACGCACCTTTTGATTAATTGATTGATAAAAAATCAGCTCCTTTTGATGTTTACCATCTGACTAACTCATTTTTTATTCATTGTAAAGGTGATTTTATGAATTTGTAAAAAATATTCATAGGCAAGTCTTGGTTTCGTCTGAATATAAGAATGGATATTAAGTAGTATCTGCTGAATTTCTTTTTCCCTTGATTATCAGGTCGTTATATGTCATTTCTGAACATGCGGCTATAGTGTGTCTCATGCGATTTTTGACAAAATTGCAACTGATAAACAGGGAGATATAGAATGATTAAGGATAAATTTGAAGAAACCTTTTCTCCGGGATGGGCGGAAAGTGATATCACTGATTCGGCTCATGAACTCGTCGTTCTGCGTAAAAAAGAGAAAGCCGCGAATCTGTCTGACCTTCTGAATGTTCTCGAAAAACAGACCGTTCGGAAGCCGGCCGGAGATCGGCATATAAATGACCGCATCGTCTCCCTCGACGATCCCGATGCCCGGCCTGTCTGAAAAGGGAAGAGCCGTCCGGACTGCGAATTCGGGACAAAAGCGCAGATGACGTTCAACCAGGACAGTTTTATGACAGCCGTTGAAAAATTTATCGGAAACCCTTCCGACAAAACACTTTACGGCGATACCCCATACCTTTTTATAAACCGAATGAAAAGATATCCGGATACGGCGATCACCGATCTTGGGTACCCCAGTCCGGAAAACCTGAAAACACGCCTTCGGAGATCGGTCATGTTTTCATGGGACGCAGTGATGATGCTGCCGAATATAAGCGGGACCACTACCGTAGCGCCCGTGCCGCAACGGAAGGGTTCATCGCTGTAGCCTGAAATCTTCGCAGCTTCGGCCGCAGCCTCCGGCATGGGCTGAAGGGGCGACAACAGCGCTCCGCTCTGTCAGACGGCCTGCAATCTTAAAAATCACTTCAACTGTGGTTTTGCAGACAAAATAGAAGAAGAAAGCCCGGTAAAGCTCGGCCTTGTCTGATTTTATCAGGCTTTCGTTTTTATCCCTTTCCGAAATTCGGTATTCCGAAGAGAGGAGAGGGCTGTCTGGAAAACCGGATTTCGGACAATTTTTTCTCTGAAATTCTATAAAAAGCATCACTGTACAGGACAAAAAACAGATCTCAACAAAATTCAGAGTGCTTTTCAGAAATTAGAGACTTGAGAACAATCTCTGGATTTTGGTAGTCCTGCAATTGCATGATGGTGAATGCTATGGTACAATGTTACAAAAACTCACAGGAGAAATTTATGAACCGCCCTGCATGTTTATCAGAACATACAATCAAAAATGGTGTACGACAAAACGG
>JAUCGF010000137.1 GCA_030378005.1 Desulfococcaceae bacterium HSG9
AAAATTATTATGGGGTGTTCACTGCCGATTGTTTTAACCGTTATGATATCCATCTTTTCGATATTTGGATTCAATCAGATTAAGCAATCCAACCATTTAATTAAAGAAAAAATAATTCAGGCCCAAAGCATAGAAGAGAACGATGAAGTGATTGCGTTGCTTGAATCTTCTGAAAAGAGGGTGCAAGTTTACATAATCCAGATAATTATAATCACACTGATCTCTATTATATTTGGAATTTCAATATCTTTTTTTATTGCACGATCCATAGGTACGTAAATCCGGGTCTTTATCCTTTTTGCAGGGATAAAACGCAACCCTTTTGGTGAAACAGTTAGTAGGTCGGGTTAGCGAAGCGTAACCCGACAAAAAGGTTATTATGATGTCGGGTCTCCTGTTGAATCCGTTATAATCTGACCTTATTTTATTTTTTAACCTTAGTAGCAAACATACTGCGCTATCTCTTTACCTTATTACCTTATTTCTATGTAACGTATCTTGTTTCATAAGTGGCTACGGTGTTAAATAAGGTAATAAGGTTGAAGGGTTGTTACATTTTCTTATGCTACTAAGGTTTTAAAAACTAAAATAAGGTTGGCAGCAGGTCGGGTTAGCGAAACGCAACCCGACAAAAAGGTTATTATGATGTCGGGTTACGCTCCCGCTAACCCGACCTACATTCTATAATAAAAAAGCCGATTATAATGGATTTGGGGCGCAATCTCCTGTTGAATCCGTTATAATCTGACCTTATTTTAGTTTTAAACCTTAGTAGCAAACTTTACCTTATTACCTTATTTCTATGTAACGCATCTTGTTTCATAAGTGGCTGCGGTGTTAAATAAGGTAATAAGGTTGAAGGGTTGTTACATTTTCTTATGCTACTAAGGTTTTAAAAACTAAAATAAGGTTGGCAGCAGGTCGGGTTACGCTTCGCTAACCCGACCTACATGCTGATATTCAGTAGATCGAAAAGTGTTTGAAAAATTACGAACGGCATGTCTGTTTTCAGCTCCGTAGGAGCGGCATATTTGTAGAATCCGAATCCCTTTGTGTCCGCTGAGTCCCATATATGGACGGCATATTCCGATGCCGGACATGCCGTCCATATATGGGACTCAGGGATACGGGGCTGACATCCGCTACTGACATGCCGTTCCTACGGAACTTTTAAGGAATTTTTCGATCTACTGATATTCAATCCAACAAAGTAGTAATAAACAAATCTAAAAAATGAAGGATGCCCGGATTTTTATGTAATTGCCCTGCATCAATACGAAAATTAGCTTGATTTTAGCCGCTGAATTCCTTATATTGGTTAATTAGTTTAACCTTTCAATTTAAAACTTAAAACTTAAAACTTAAAACTTAAAACTTAAAACTTGAAATTTGAAATTTGAAATTTGAAATTTGAAATTTGAAATTTGAAAAATGCACCGGCGTTATATTGGCAGGCGGTCTGAACACACGTTTTGACGGCTTGCCCAAGGCGCTTATCACGGTCGATGGGGAAACCATCCTGACACGAATATATAACGTCTTTGAAAAGCTGTTCGATGAAATTATTCTGGTGACCAACGAACCGCTGCTCTATCTTGATTGGGATGTCCGCATCGTTTCCGATCTGTTTCCGATACGAAGCTCATTGACAGGTATTCATACGGGCCTTTTTTATGCTGACCGACCGTATGTTTTTTTTGCGGCCTGCGATACGCCGTTTTTAAAAAAGGAACTGGTTGAAACAGTCATCCATGCCATGCGACCCGGTTTTGATGTGGCCATGCCGGCGACTTCGGCAGGTTTCGAACCGCTTTGTGCCGTGTATTCAAAGCAATGTATAGAAGCCGCCGCACGCAATATAAAGCGTGATAAATTAAAAATTCAACGGGTGTTTCGCAAATCACGCATTCTGACTATTTCGGAAAAGGTGTTACGAGATCAGGATGCGCATTTGGATTCGTTTTTTAATGTGAATACACCGGCTGACCTTGTCAGGGCTGAAACAATGCTTAGTGGCTCAGGATCGAAACTATCCGGTGAAAACAGATAATACGGATTTTAAAATAAAGCGATCTTTATAAATAATTTATAACTTGTAACTTTCGAATAAGGAATGAAAAAAAATGAATCTGCCTGATATAATTGCACAAGTGAAAAACCATCCCGATTTTGACAAAGCTGGCATGCTTCTGTGTCATAACGGAGTGGTGCGGCGCACATCGCGTGACGGGCGTGAAGTTTCCGGTCTGAAAATTGATGTGGATCATGATAAATTGAAACAAGTGATCGCTGAATACAAACAAACGCCCGGAATTATCGAAATTGTTTGTGAAATCGCTGAAAACAAAGACTTGGCGGTTGGCGATGATGTGATGGTGCTGATTGTGGCCGGTGATATTCGTGACACGGTAATTACAGTGCTTAAAGACGCGCTGAATGCTATCAAAACAACGGTTACGACTAAAACGGAATATTTTGTCGGATAAGGTGTGCAAGAGCTTCGGCTTAAAGCAAACTGAAGTTTGCACTCCTTGCTTTTTCAGGTAATTTTATAATGGCTTCATTTACTCATATTGATAAAGACGGTGCGGTTCGAATGGTGGATGTTACCGCTAAAGCACCTTCTTTGCGGATTGCGATGGCGCAGGGCGTTGTTTATATGCGCCCACAAACACTGGAAATGATTCAGGAACAGAGTATTAAAAAAGGGAATGTGTTAGAAACCGCACGCATTGCCGGCGTGATGGGCGCTAAAAAAACATCCGCTTTGATTCCGATGTGCCATCCGCTGAATATAACACATATCAAAATCGATTTTTTCCCGGATACGAACACGCATTCTATCACTGTTCGCGCCAGTGTTCGCCTTGTGGGACAGACAGGCGTGGAAATGGAAGCTTTAACCGCCGTTACAACAGCGTGTCTGACCATTTATGATATGTGTAAATCTTATGACCGGGAAATGAAAATTTCCGATATTGTTCTATTGGAAAAATCGGGTGGCAAAAGCGGAACTTTTATCAGAGAACAATAGTTGAAAATTTTGTAGGAATGCGTCAGCGTAGCATAACGCACCCTACAATTTTGATTAGATGCTGGTGCTGGCTGAGACGTTGTATTGTTTTGATGCTCCAGCGTTGGAGCAAGAAAACTTCAAACTTAACACTTAACACTTATAACTTTTATAAAAGGAGGTATGAAAATGAACAAACTCAATTTAGCTGGTTTTCTGATGTTGTTTGGCAGTGTGGCTACAATTGTTTACCAAGGAATCTCATCTATGATGTACAAAGGTGCTTGGAAAATGTTAACTTTGGCGAACACTATTGACGAAAAAAATTTGGCGTTTATTAACGGAATTTCAACACAATTTGTTCAAAATGCGGCGAAATTTATTATAGACGTACATCTTTATATTTTATTTATTTGTGTCGGCGTACTCTGTTTTATTTTGGGCATATTTATAAAAACCGAATAGATTCAATCGCAAGGTCAGGGCATTCTTGCTGAAACCTGAAAAAAACTTTTTGATAGGGCATCATTAAAAAATCAACAGGGGTGAACTGTAAAAACCAAAACCAGATCGATATACATAATTTATGAAATTTGAGTTATTTAAGTTAAATACACTGATTATTCTTTCGGTTTGTACTGCTGTTTTGATTGGAAGTTGTACGGATATCCATAAAAAGACTGCTCCCCCGCGTCTGGAATCGGCAGGTCTTGTACGCCTTGAACCGCCGCAGTATCCTGTTTTTGCAGATGACATCAATTATGGCGGATTAACTCAGGGCATTCGAGCCAGCCTTACCTATCTTAAAAAAATACCGCCGGCGCGTAAATTCCAGTTTGGCAATGACACTTTTAACGCTGCCTATATGATTCGGTCTTTTGAACATTTTCTAACTATTATTCAAAATAAACCGACGCCCCAGGTGTTAAGTGATATTATCCGTACGCAATATCTTGTTTATCAGGCCAATGGGAAAGGGGACGCTCCTTCCGCATTTTTCACCGGATATTATGAACCCCAACTGCAAGGACGCCTTCAGGCCGGGGGGGAATATAAATATCCGGTTTACGGACGTCCTGATGATCTGAATTCGATTGACCTCGCTTTGTTTTCATCTGAATTCAAGGGTAAAAAAATTTATGGCCGTTATTCACCGGATGGTTTTATACCCTATTTTAATCGTAATGAAATTGAAAATCTGAAAGTGCTTGAAAAGCGAGTGGTGCCGTTAGCATGGGTTAAAGACCGTATTGCACTTTTTTTTCTTCATATTCAGGGTTCCGGAAGAATTGTTTTGAAAAACGGTGATGTTATCCATGTTTGTTATGACGCCCAAAATGGCCGCCCGTATCGCAGCATCGGCAAACTGCTTATTGAGCAGCGAAAAATAACCAAAAAGGCTATGTCGATGCAAAAAATCCGCGAATACCTGAAAAACCATCCGAGCGAGGCAGACGCCATTTTGAATTATAACCCCAGCTATATCTTCTTCACATTACAAAAAGACGGCCCTTATGGTTCACTAGGGGTCAAATTAACGCCGGGACGGTCGATTGCCACGGATAGGCGCGTATGCCCGCCTGCGGCGCTGGCTTTCATTCAAACCCAGAAACCGGTATTAGACCAGACAGGGCATATCCAATCATGGACTGATTTCAGCCGTTTTGCCTTGAATCAGGACACGGGCGGAGCGATCAAAGGGCCGGGACGTGCCGATTTATTTTGGGGAAGCGGTCATTATGCTGAAATTGCCGCCGGCCATCTGAAGCATCCGGGAAATATCTATTTTTTGATTTTGAAACCAGATGTTTGAATCTCGCAAGTTACAAGTTGTTTTATAACATATTGAAATCATTGAACCTCATAAATTTATAGCCGTGTTTGTGCTACTGACAATTTCAGTAGCGCAAGAACTTATGATGGACTAGTTTAAATTTTTATCGCAAAAAAAGGTTGCATCAGTTGTGATAATCCATTATTATTAGGGTTTATTTTATTTACATGAAATTTTTCTTTGTTTGATATTCCTTGGGGAGGATTTATAATGTCTAAAAAAGTGCTTATCGTTGATGATGATCCTGATGTCAGAACCTTTAACGAAGCGGTTGTGGAAGAAAACGGATATACACCGTTGCTTGCCGCTAACGGTGAAGAGGGGCTGAAACTCGCTAAAGAAAATATTCCGGATTTGGTCATTCTTGATGTTCTGATGCCCAAGCAAAGTGGCGTGCGGCTGTATCGCGAACTCCAAACCGATAAAGCTTTAAAAGGAATCCCCATTGTTATGCTGTCGGGTATTGCCAAGCGAACGTTTCTACGTTCACAAAAAGCGTTGACCGAATTTGGTGGCGACAAAGTGCCGGAACCGGACATTTATCTGGAAAAGCCGGTCGAACCGGAAGAACTATCCATGACAATCAACAATATTCTGGGTGAATAAATATTAGCTCGGTTCTAACATAGGCCATTTTTTCAGATATTGCTCTTAATCCATGCGTTGAGTTATGTTGACTACAACCTGAGAGAAAGATTTAATGACAATGGCCGATGTTAAGTACCTGGGCAAAAGTTTTCCGGTATTTTAGAAATCGGATTTGGCATCCTTCATATTGTGCTGAAAGTAGTTTACACTTTATATATCGTCCCTACGGGACTTGGCGCTTTAGCAGGCTTTTCTTCTATAGATATTATGTCCCTAACGGGACAAAGTGTAAACCGACAAATGAAAGATGCCTCGGATTTTTTAGAAAAATCCGATTTCCAGCAGAATTTGTAACCTGAAAATATATGTCCAAGTACTTAGAACCAAGCCTATAAACATATTCGGGCTTTCCCCAAATATAATGACGCCTGGTTTTGAGAGGAAAAAATAGATGAATATCCAGAAGCTTTTATTTGTGACCAAATTTGAAGAATTATGGTTCGATGCCCTGCAATCGTTGCTGGCTTTGAAAAAGACAGGTTTGAATCATGTTGTTTTTCTCAATGTGATTGAAAGAGACAAAGTTGCCATGCGCCGGGGTACGGGGTATCAAAAAGAGGAAGAAATCAAATTACGTGAGAAAGCCAATATTCGTTTTATTGACTGGGCCGAAACGCTTTTCGAGCAGGGTATGGAAGTTGGCGTGTATATCGTTGTGGGTAAATTTGTTCAGCAGCTTATCTCTTCGGTGGAAAAAGAAGCTGTTGACCTGATTGTGATTGGCCGTCAAAAAAAAGGGAAGTTGGAACAATTTTATTCCGGTTCTGATATCAAAGAAATTATCCAAAGAACCGCGACACCTGTTTTAGTTTACAAATATCTGAATCCGGAAGGCTCAACACCGGACATGCCTTTTCAAAGACCTCTTCTATCGACTGATTGGTCGCCATCATCCCAAAAGGCGGTTGAATACCTGAAAAACATGCAACCGATCATTCAACAGGTAGATGTTATTCATGTGGCCGATGAAAAAAGCCTTAAAGGTGATTCCGCTATGGCGGTACAGCAAACCCGCAAAGAAAGTCGCCGCAAACTGGATGCGGTCTGCGACATTCTCGAAGATGCGGGTATTCAAGCGCGCCCTCATGTTTATATCGGCGTTGTTGCTGACGAAATTGAAAAAGCGGCGCGGGAATGCCAGTCCACAATGATTATGATGGGAACTTCAGGCAAGAGTTCATGGAAAGAACGATGGGTTGGAAGCACATCTCAGGTGTTGGCGGAAAAATCTATCTTTCCCTGCATGTTTATTCCCTCTCAAGAAAAATAGCACTTACAATAAAAATCCGGATACCGAAGATTACGAGGAGGATTGAATGGCGGTAATTACCATTTCGAGACAGTTTGGTGCAGGCGGTGTGACTCTGGGGCGTATGATCGCCAAAAAACTCGGATACACGTTTGCTGATGAAAATATCGTGCAGCGGATTGCAAAAGAAGCGAATGTTTCATACGATTGGGTGCAATCCTTTGAAAAAGAAGCCGGCGGCAAATTATCCAAAGTTATTTCTAAAATGATTTCAAGGAGCATGATTGATCGGGTTTTGGCAGATGAACGCGGCTACCTTGACGAACAGATATACCTGGATTATCTTGTCCTTATTATTGCTCAGATTGCCGATGAAGGTGATGTGGTGATATTGGGGCGCGGCAGTCAGTATATTTTAGATGACCATCCGGAAGCATATCATCTGCTTTTGATTGATGAGGAGCAAAACCGTAATAAATTTTTAAGAGAACACTACGACCTCTCAGAAAAACGCGCCCGTAACTTAATGATTAGTGAAGACAAACGACGAATCAATCTTTACAAAAAAATTGGGAAAAAAGATTACGACAATCCGGCGCTCTATCATTTAGTAATTAATATGAACCTCTTTTCGCTTGAATCGGCGATGCAATTGGTGGTAGATTTGGTAAACAAATAACGCTCAAACTGGCAAATGACAAAATAATAGTTTAAAAAGGAGACTTATGACTCAGAAATCATTCTTATTTACATCCGAATCAGTTACCGAAGGGCATCCGGATAAAGTTGCCGATGCTATCTCGGATTCAATATTAGATGCGATTATCTCTAAAGATAAAAATTGCCGTGTGGCGTGTGAAACATTGGTAACCACTGGAATTGCCTTTATCGCCGGTGAAATTACCACCGACTGTTATGTGGATATGCCCCAGATAGTACGGGATACGATTCGCGATATCGGGTATCATTCATCACAAATGGGCTTTGATTGGCGAACATGTTCAGTCATCACCAGTATTGATCGGCAATCATCTGATATCGCTCAGGGCGTGAACACTGATGAAGGTCTCTACAAAGAGCAAGGTGCCGGCGATCAGGGCTTGATGTTCGGATTTGCTTCTGATGAAACCCCTGAATTGATGCCCATGCCAATCATGTATGCCCATAAACTTACGCAACGACTCACCACAGTCAGAAAAAACGGGGCGCTTGATTTTTTAAGGCCCGATGGCAAGTCTCAGGTAACAATCGAATATGTTGATGGTGTGCCTAAGCGAGTTGATACAGTGGTTGTTTCGGCCCAGCATAAACCGGATATCACTTATGAAAAACTAAGGGATGCGATTATCGAAGAAGTCATTAAAAAGGTCATTCCGATGGACATGGTTGACGGGGATACACGCTATTTTATCAATCCCACAGGAAAATTTGTGATCGGCGGCCCCATGGGCGATTGCGGTGTGACGGGACGTAAAATTATTGTCGATACCTACGGTGGCCAGGGCAGCCACGGAGGCGGCTGTTTTTCCGGTAAAGACCCGTCCAAAGTTGACCGCAGCGCATCTTATATGGGCAGACATATCGCTAAAAATATTGTTGCGGCCGGGTTAGCCAAAAAATGCGAAGTTCAAATCGCGTATGCCATTGGCGTGGCCGAGCCGGTTTCTGTCATGGTGGATCTGATGGATACGGGTGTTGTTCCGGAAAGTCGTGTTAAAGAAATTATCGGTGAAGTATTTGATTTGCGGCCGGCGGCTGTTATCGAATATCTGGACCTCTTGCGCCCGATTTATCGTAAAACCTCCGCTTATGGCCATTTCGGACGCGATGATTCCGATTTTACATGGGAGCAAACCAATATGGCGGATACTATCAGGGAAAAAGCCGGTATTTAATCTGAAATTCCAAATTACAAACAATAAATATCAAACAACGATATTCAATAATCAAAACTTTGCTTATTGATTACATATACTTAGGAAAAGGAAAAGAAAATGACAGTCGCCAAACTTGATTTGTCACTACCTTACAAGGTTGCTGATTTATCTCAGGCCGAATTGGGCCTCATAGAAATGGAACTGGCGGAAAACGAGATGCCCGGGCTGATGGCGGTACAGGCAAAATACGGTCCGCAAAAACCGCTGAAAGGATTGAAAGTGATGGGAAGCCTTCACATGACGATCCAAACCGCAATGCTTATCCAAACGCTTAAAGCACTCGGTGCTGATATTCGCTGGGCAACGTGCAATATTTTTTCAACCCAGGACCATGCGGCAGCAGCGGTTGCCAAGAGCGGCCTGGCCGCGGTGTTTGCATGGAAAGGCGAAACCCTTGAAGAATTCTGGTGGTGTACCGAACAAGCGTTGACATGGCCGGATGGCAGCGGCCCCGACCTGATTGTTGATGATGGCGGAGATGCCACTCTCTACGTTCATCAAGGTGTATTTGTGGAAAAAGACCCGTCTCTTTTGGAAAAACACTATGACAGCCCGGATATGCGTTGTTTGATAGATCGGTTAAAGATCAGCTATGAACGTAACCCCGGCCAATGGACTGAAGTTGCGTCTGAAATTCGCGGTGTGTCTGAAGAAACAACCACCGGTGTCCACCGTCTTTACCAACTCGCCCGCACCGGAGACCTGCTTTTTCCGGCCTTTAATATCAATGATGCGGTAACCAAATCAAAGTTTGACAATCTTTATGGATGCCGGGAGTCTCTGGCTGACGGCTTGAAACGCGCGACAGATATTATGATCGCCGGTAAAGTGGCGGTTGTTTGCGGATATGGCGATGTGGGGAAGGGATGCGCCCAGTCAATGCGTGGTTTCGGCGCGCGTGTTATCATTACGGAAATTGATCCGATTTGCGCCTTGCAAGCGGCTATGGAAGGCTATGAAGTGATGACCTTGGAAGAAGCCGCACCGTTAGGCGACATTTTTATCACCGCAACCGGATGTTACCATGTAATTACCGGAAAAGATATGGATGCGATGAAAAATGAAGCCATCGTATGTAATATCGGCCATTTTGATAACGAAATCGAAATGACCCATTTAACGGATAATCCGGATTGTCATAAGACACCTATCAAACCCCAGGTCGATAAATGGACGCTTAAATCCGGTCGCAGCATTATTGTTTTGGCCGAGGGAAGATTGGTTAATCTCGGATGCGCCACCGGCCATCCCAGCTTTGTTATGAGTAACAGCTTTACAAATCAGTGCCTGGCGCAGATTGAACTGGCGTCTGAACAATATGAATGCAAAGTCTTTACGCTGCCCAAAAAACTTGATGAAGAGGTGGCGCGTCTGCATATCGACAAACTCGGCGTAAGATTGACTCAGCTGACTCAGGAGCAGGCTGATTATCTCGGCGTGTCAGTTGAAGGGCCGTTTAAGCCGGATCATTATCGATATTAAATTTATTTAGGGTAGGGAATTCCCAATAAATAAACTACCTGCTATAAATATTATTGTAGGGTGGGTGTAGAGTAACGAAACCCACCCTACATCACGGTTAAAATGGGTAGTTTGTTTTTTGTGGAGTCCCTTAGCGGTTAACTCTTTAATTGTTGATAACTTAGAAACCGGATTGGACAGCTTCAAGCTGATTTTGGCGCGCTTGCAAAAAGTCTGAATTTATGGTTTATAACCGATTTCTGTCAATTGGTCTCTCAAGCAGTGGGGGAACTTTACATGAAAATCGACATCCTTTCTCTGCTTGTGATCCAAAATACACTCACAACAAAGGCCGTGTCTTTCACATTCAGTTTTTGGACATGAACAATAATCATTTATTTTTTCCCGAACCGGACAATTTTCAACTGATTTTTTCCCTGTCATCATACCTCCTCCAATAAAAGCGTTCGTCTGAATTTCAGCTTAAAATCGGGTTTCTTGAACCTTGCAACTGCGTATTTTTTATTCGCTTCAGAAACCCGATTTTTGTATTATGTTAAAAAGCTTAAAATCGGGTTTCTTGGACCTTGGATTAAGCTGTCTCTATTAATTGTCTTCGAGTTTTAGCATAAAGGGTCTTTCGGTTGTATATGTTCATCAAAAATCGAATTTTTCTTGTTTATCCCGATGAACGAAAATAAGCAAGCCGCGATGTTCATATTATCACAAACCTTCGTTGGCATTTTGCCTGCCTATTTATCTGCTCTTCCATTGTCTTGAACCTTGATTGGCTTGATTACCTGATTTTAATCAAACAACCCCTTAATCCTTTTAAGTACTTGGAGGCTACCAACATAAGCTGGGACATTAAATGTAGTCGTAGGTTGGGTTGAGGAACGAAACCCAACATCAGCCTGAATTTGTTGGGTTTCGTTCCTCAACCCAACCTACGTCTGTCCCGCCTTATATGGGTAGCCTACTTGGACATATATTTTCAGGTTACAAATTCTGCTGGAAATCGGATTTTTCTAAAAAATCCGATTTCTGAAATACCGGAAAGCTTTTGTCCAGGTACTTAATCAAGGTTCAGACAGCCCCAAATCAAACAACGCCACCGTCCTATTTGCCTGACAATGATGCGCCTCGTAAATGGTTTGGTAGGGTGGGTAAAATGCCGTCCGCGATGTTCATATCATCACAAACCTTCGTCGGCATTTTGCCCACCATTTCAACCACAACCAATTGTTTTCAAGCAATTTAAGAAATCGGATTTTTCCAAAAAATCCGATTTCTGATGCACCTGACTGCATTCGGGGTTGCCGTCTTGTCAGGTGATAAACATCAATTGAATCATGATTTTGCCCACCCTACGCACTACTTCTCTGCCAAAACTGTTTAATTGAAATAAGCAGAGGTTCTTTTATATTAATCAACCCCATTCCATTGTCTAGCGATTCAATAAGTTGTCTCAAACGATGTTCACTTTTGGGAGTGCCGATGAAAGATTTTATGAGTTTATAATCTTTATCGTTTATATTCAAACATATTGGTAATTTTACCTGTGATGCGAAATCAAAATCAGATCTTTTATAATCACCGGGTCATTGCGAAATCATAATTACAACAACGCCCTTAGATCGTATAACTCTTAATAATTCCTCTAATATTTTTCTGGCATTTTTATTTTTCAGATATACATGCGCCTCATCAATTACAATAATATATCGTAAAGGGTTAATTCGTTCAGAGTCCGGCACAACGTCATCACTGCTGTTAAAAATCGAAATCAAATAATTCAAAGTTATAAAAACAAATAGTTGTCGAAGTGTATCAGAAAGCGTTTTGGGCAAGCTTAAATATAAATTTTTCTCATAAATCTTTTTTGAATTCGGATTTTCTTCATTTGATATTCTGAATAAATCACGAGATAAATCATCAAGAATTGTATATAGCGTGTCAATTTTTATGTTGTTTTCTTCATAGTGGTTATGAAGTTCTTCAAAAACATCCTGTAAAGTCGGATGACTGTTTTTATCTCTTTTTTCAAAACACCTTGAAATTACCGTCTGTAATGTATGCTTTTGCAACGTGCCTAATTTGGTCTCGATTGAAGCTACAGCATCAATAAATGATTTAATATTATATCTTCTTGCTCTTTCATCTTTTAAAGAAATATAACTAAGAGGGTTTATCGCAAATCCATCATGTAAAACATCAATCATTTCACAATCTGTCGATAGTAAAAAAGGGGATATTTTTTCTGATTTCCCTTCCCCTTTATAATCAAAAAAGATAAAATTTAAATGACCATTTGTTTGCTGATAAATTTGATACAGAATATCTTTTACAATTTCAGTCTTTCCTGAACCAGTCATTCCGGCAACTGCAATATGATGGCTATCGAATTCTTTTAGATCATTAATTCTGATAGTTAAGGGCTCTCTTTTCTCGGTTGTACCTAAATCGAACGATATAACCTGAGAATAAGCGGGAATATCTTTTTTTACTTCAAACGTAGAATTCAGTGTGGTTGATTTTGTATTATCTATAAGCTCAAAACCTTTTTTTATCAGACTGAACAAAAAATCATAATGCGAAACTCTGCCGAAATTTTTATCAAGAATGTTGTCTGAAAGAATTTTAAGCCCATGTTCCAAATGAAATTTAGCAAGTTTGGCGAATTCTGTTTCAGATAGATTTCGGCTATAATGTTGTTCAAATAATGCTTTGTAAATATTATAATTTGATTTTTCAGCTATTTTACCAAAAAGAACTTCCGCTCTGATGTCTTTTCCCGTTGCATCTGTTTTATCAGATTGATCCATATTGAAACGGTAATTTGACTGTAAACTGGCACTGATTGATATGCTTGAGATAATTCCTTCGTGACGAAAATTAAAAAGATTCGTTAACTGTCTGATAACGGCTTGAGTCTGACCGCTTGTTTTAATTCTAAAAGGTATAATTAAAAATATCCTTCAATAATTTGAGTCTTATTATTTACATTTTTCAAAAGATAAGTTTTTGAAACATGCTTTTGAATTTGCTTTAATCTATGGCTGCTGATTTCACTGTCTGTTGCAAATATCACAGTCTGGCTGGCAAGATTAGGATAATAACGATGCATTAAATTTTGCTTATGTTCTTCATCTAACCGAGCAAGGGGCGTATCAATAAATGCTGGAATATCTATAATGGATTCATCTGAGATAGCTTTCAAAAGGCAAGATATATATAGTTGTTGTTCACCTTTTGACAGATCGCTTTGTGCTATTTTTTGAGAATCTGAATCATATAATTCAACGGCTAATCCGTCATTGTTTGGCAAAATAAAAACTTCAGCTTTATTAATGAAATCATCTTTGTGCATTAGATTTTTCAATTCATCAGTAATTGATTGGCCTATTCTTTTACATTTCTCTTTTTTCTGTCTTTCAATAAATTCTTTCAATGTGTTAATATAACGAGATAATCCATCAATATAAACTTTTCTGGCTTCAGATGCTTCTATTTTATCAAGAAGCTTATTTTTTTTCTCCTCTATTGATTTAATTTCAGTTTCAAGATGGATTCTCTCGTTTTTAAACGCACCTCTCTTTAAAATAAGTTTTTCTTTTTCAATTTCAGTTGAATCTCTTTTTGATTTATATTCACTTGTTATTTCATCATCCATCATGCTTTCAGTATGTCGTATTTTCTTTTTTATTTCATCTAACTCATTGATATTTTTTAAATAGTCCTTAAAAATTTTTTCATAAACTTCTTCTGATGTCCGTTGAACCAATTCATATATATTAAAAATATGCTCTTTGTCTGACTTGCTTAGATCAAGTTCATAGTCTTGTTCAGTTTCGGAAATATGCTCATCAAGAAATATTTTCTTTAAAAGATTATCCGCTTTTTCATAGTAGAAGATTTTTTGCTTAAAATTCAAATCATTGTTTTCAAAAAACGGAGGTTTGTTAAAAAGTGACTCAAGATAAACATGCTTCATATTTTCAATATCTTCTTTATCCGCTGACAGTCTATCCAGCTCATTTTGCTTATGAATTTGTTCGACGACCTCTTGGAGCTTGCCAGCTCCAATAGAAAAAGGAATCAGGCCTTCAATTTCAAGCAATCTGTTGAAAACGGCACTTCTCTGCATTTCAATTTCATCTTTTCTTTTATGAATCTCTTCTATATCAACTTTAACTGCTTGCCCCCCTCGTTCGGCAAGAAATTCTTCTAATTTCAAAATATCTATTTTCAATTTTTCAATTTCTTCATCTGTCGAATCTTGTACATTTTGAATACTTTCAAGTCGTTTTCGGTTTAATGTCAGTCCGTTCTCTAAATGCTCAATTTGCTTATATACTCTTTCAGGAGCCGATTCTTTTTTTAGATTATCACGTACAATTAAAAAGTCATCTATAAGCTCTTCATAAATATCCAAACCGAGCACTTTACCCAAGGCATCATTCATTACACGGCCCTGTTGCCTTAAATTCATTTCAGCGATCTCAGAAATTTTTTCGGCATCAAAAAACACAAACTTGGCCGCTTCAATGGGAATAATGTATTCATCAATAAAAATCACTTTATCATCGTCATCCAATTCTAATCTGTTTTCATCAATAAATATATTTACTTCTCCAAACTCACTGTTTTTGTCATATTCACGATGTATATTCACACTTGCCAATTTATCCTGAGTTCCGCTGATGCTTTCTGGTAAGTAAACATGTTCAAGAAACAACGAAACAGAAAAATTTTCAATACCTTCATCACGAGCATTCCAGTTCAAAGATTTGGTCAAATATAAAGGATACCCGCCTCTTAGCTCTTTTCGGTATATCTCATCAACTTCATTAATACGTTTTCCATAGAGACACCAAACTAACCCCATGATGAAGGATGTTTTTCCCTGACCATTCCGGCCACCTATAATAATTATATTTTTATCAGGATAAACGTTTAAATCAATTTCGTTTTCAAGATAATAAGGCCGAAAGTTATTGAAGATTACTTTTGAAATAATCATAGAACACCATATATTTTTTCGATTTCAGATTTGATTGTTTGCTGAATATTAAAACGCCTTTTAAGCATTTTCTTTTCTTTTTCTAATTTAAGCAGTTTTTGTAGAAATTCGAAGTCCACTCCATTTTCTTCAGAAAGGTTTTTTAATTCTGCGTCAAAACTTTTCATTACATCTCGTTTCTGGTTCATATTAAGCCTCTATATATAACCGTTTGATTAATTGTTATCTTCATCAATATATTTCAAAAATTTTTTCCAACCTCCAAATCTTGAATAATAAACAGAAGCGCTGTATTTTCCAAGTTCATTCATTTCTGTTGCTGTAGGTATTCGGCCAAGTTTTTCTTTTAACAGGTCATAGGCATCGAATAATTTTTTCTCAGATATTGATTTGCCTCTTGTCGTCTCTCCGATTGACTTCAAGAAACCTTTCCAACTTCCAAATTTGTTTAAGTAAGGAGTTAAACTATATTTACCTTTATCTATCATATCTGTAGAAGTTGGTCTGTGTCCAAGTTTTTCTTTTAATTCTTTATAAGCATTTATCAAATCATCTTTATTTATATTACTGATTATAATTTTACTTAATTCGCCAATGGATTCAAGGAATTTATTCCAACTGCCAAAACATCTATGATAAGGGTTAAGGCTGTATCTACCCAAGTTGTACATTTCTGTTGATGACGGGTTATGTCCCACTTTTTCTTTTAATTCATAATAGCATTCAATCAAATCTTCTTTAGATATTTTTCTCGTATTTCTTTTATTTTTATTTAAGCTATCAGTATTTGTATATTTTTTGCTTTTAAGTCCGACATAACTGCCATAAAAAAAAACAAATCGCCTATTATTTCCACTTTTAATAGTAAGCAGTACATTTTGTTTGTTGGTATCACGAAATTTTCTTACATAAGAATAAATGTCAGATATATGTTTTGGTTCATCAAATTTTTCTAAAAACTGCTCCACAATATCTTTAAAGGTGCCGCCCTTAATGCTATCATCTTCATGTTCCCATTTTTTTAAACCATATGTACTTGAATTACCGAGACAAATAAACTCACTACGTGATAATGCACGCCGAACAGATCCAATCTTATATTTCATATCAGGATAGCTACTAATGATATGATCATATATCACTTTCAGATGCATCGGCCTACCGTATTCCTCTAACACTTTAATAGCACAATCTTTAAGAGTTATTTTAATATTTTTCTCAATTATAACATTCCCATCCAAATCCAAAAATAAATTAAAAGCTTCAAAAAGGATTGTTTCACAAATTGGCGAAATTCTTTCTAACAGGCTAATATCATCAGTTTTTAAAAATCCACACAAATACCCTTCAAAATGTATTGAATATGTATCAAGAATCCTTCTATTGACCGTCTGCTCAATATCCTGATAAAAATCGTCAAAATCAAAATATTCAAATAGTTCTTTCTTTATCAAATAAATATTTGCTTCATTTTTTAAGCTGTCTGGACATAGCGTATGACTATCACCCATAAAAATGGAAAAAATTCTTGCATAGAATTTTGGTGTAAAATTCACACCTTCTGCCCTATTAACTCGAACAGCAAAATCATTATTGATATGCAAATCATTATTTATATTTATAAAATCCTGATCTTCATTAAAACTGATATTATAATTAGTATAGGGGAAGCACATGAACAAATGTGATAATTTACCCTCGGTGATGTCCACCGCCATAGTCGTTATCATATCGAAGCACATGAACAAATGTGATAATTTACCTTCAAGAATAGGATTTATTTTTTGAGCTAACTGTCTGACTCTCTCTCTGGTAAGTTTGTCTTGACTTGATATTTTTTCACCAAGTTTTTCTAAAGTAAAGATTTCTTTATCAGTGCAGTAGTTAAAACGATGATAGAAAATCTGAAGTTCGCGCTCAGAATAGATATATCCATTTTCAATAAGAAAATCTATAAAACGAAAGAGTGGAAACCTTCCCTCAAAGAAATCCGACGCAAAATCTTCAATAAATTTTTCATCAACATCTAAATCTTTAGTAACGACAGATACAAAAAAATTGAAAAATTCTTGAGTATCAGTATCTGATTCTAATAAATTAGCTAATCTAAAAATATCTTTGCAGAAATCATCAAACTCCCATTTAGTCTTTTTGCCAACATTTTTTAAATTTATTATACTAAAGTCAGGGGGTGAAAAAACTTTATAAAAGCTTCTGAAGTCATTAATATTCGGATCAATACTTGATAAACAATTAATTGTGCGATTTGAAAGAGATTTGATACGGCTTTTAAAATACTGATTAAGAATAAATCTTTGAAATTTATTTAAATTATTAAAATTGATTCGAAATAATTCTAATTTTTTTATATCTGAATATTTATGATAGAGTTCTACCAATTCTTTTTCTGTCTTTGAGCCACAGTTATCAAAGTTACGAAATGTTTTATACTGTTTGTAATGTTTTAAAATAGCTTCAATAGAGTTTAATTCGTTATCTTTACATACGTTTATAGCACGGATTGACAAATTTTCATGAGCTAATTCATCTTCATTATCTTGTTCTTGTAAATGACAAGAATCACTCGATTCAATTTCATAATCGCAATATTTTTGACATAGATATATTAATTTCCTTTCTGTCTTGGCTCCACAATTTTTAAACTTCAGGAATGTCCTATTTTTTTTATAATGATTTAAAATATCATGGAGGTAGTCAAAACCATTATTTTTACAAACATTTATGGTACGTACCGATAATTTTTCAAGTTTTACAAGTTGCTCTAACGAAATTTCTTGAACTAAAGATTTATCACCTTCATCAATTTCAAATTTCATCATTATTCACTTTAAATTCATAACAATAATTAAACCGGACGGGTATCCGAAGGATATTGCCAATTTTCTAAAAACTGAGTTTGAGAGTTTTCCCTGATTATTACTATTAAATCAGGCAATAATTAATTTTTTACGGCCTAAAAGAGCAATATAGCATAAACAAATAACTTTTTCAGGCTGCCGCCACTTTTTATGCGCCCCTTGATTTTTTTTCCCTAATACTGAAATAACGTCATGAACTGACGCATTTCAGTTGCTGATGTGTACTGATGATTGATTTTCAGAGTGTATAACATACCTGTTGATTAAAATAAAGCGTGCTTTTTTAAGAGCGACAGTCAATTCAGCCCATCCCTTGGGGTTCCGATGGTGGAAAGTGAAGATCAGTCTTCCGTTATCATTTTTGATAATTCGATGACATTCCTTAAAAATCACACTTAAAACCGCTTCGTATTGACTGTCGCTACAAACTGTCTTATGCGAAACGCATCATATCTTTAAAACGGAAAAATTGTTTGAAAACAATTGGTTGTGGTTAAAACCGGTGGGCAAAATGCCGACGAGATTTTGTGCTGATAAGAACATCACGGACGGCATTTTACCCACCCTACGGGTGATGATTATGATGCAGATTGACAAAACCATCTACATGGATATTGTACCTGCCATGCTTTACACCCATCCTACATTCAGTTCAATCGACCGCCGACGCAGAATCCGATTTTTTTTCCAAAACGCCTGTGAACAACGGAATCACCAGAAAACACATAACAAACCCGACAACTCCTTTCCATCCGGCCTGCTGAAATGCAAAGCCGGCACCCGTAATGCCCAGCCATCCGCCGGCATAATAAAACATAACATAGAGAGCATTGGCCTTTCCATGGCTGCCGGACAGTTTCCGGTTTAATAATCCTACGGCCACAGCGTGGATAGTAAAAAAGCCGGCACAAATTCCCAAAAGTCCGAAGATAACGGCGATGATGGAGGGGAACAACAGTAGGACAAGAGAAAGGCCCAGTACGCAGGTTCCAGCAATCAGGGTGTTGCCTCCGCCAAACCGATTGTTGATACGTCCGGCCAAAGGCCCTATAAAAATTCCCATCACATAGACAAAATATATCAAGGTGATTTGCTCAGTTGAGAAATGAAATGGGGCATCGGCCAGCCGGTAAGGCAGAAAGTTAAAAATCGGGGAAAATATAAGCAGTCCGCCGGCTCCGCAGCAATAAATCAACAACAGGTCTTTTCGTTTCAACAGGGAGATAAAACCGCTATCCATTTCCTGGGATACGGTTTTCTTTGCCTGTGTGCGGGGCAGTGCTATCACGGCAAAAATCGTTGTCACTACGACAAAAACAGAAGCGATACAAAAGCATAGCGCCAGTGAAGAGGCGGATGAATCCAACCGCCTATCATACGTCCGCCAAGACCGCCGAGGACCGTGGCGGAAATGTATGATCCCATGACAACGCTTAATCGTTCTCCGGGCAGCGTTCTGGCAAGCCAGGCTGCCAAGCTGGTGGTCAGAGCCGGGATAAAGATGCCTTGAAACAGTCGCGCCGCAATCAGGATTTTAAAATCATGGGTCAGAGCAGAGACAATACCGCCTGCCGCCACGCATAGCCCTCCCGTCAGGATAATGGGATGAATAGGGAATCGGTCTGACAAGAATCCAAAAAAAAGATTCGACAGGACAATTCCCAGAATCACAGCGGATACGGTCAATGATACCTGCACCGGCGTCACTCCGAATTCATCCTGAAGTACAGGCAGGATCGGCTGGGTCATATAAATATTGGTGAAGGAAGCCGTCACAAGTGCAAACACTGCCATTTGCAGTTTAAATATTTCTTTTTCCAATATTTTCAGTTCCCGTCATAGAAGAAGCTCAGAACAATATCCCGAATGATGCGGTTACTTACACTCAATCGAAAAGTTTTATGAAATGCCGCCAAAGGAGTGCTGACACTCTGTCTTTTCTTCCTTTTAGTATAAACATTTTGTTTGCGATTATCAACCGGATACCATCAAGTCTGTGTATTCCGAATCATCCGTCCGCTATAACACGGAGGCGTTATAAAGTGTCGAATAATTTTGTTCCAAAACAGCGTCGATATTCTTGACATATCTTCGTTGTTGGAATAGGTTGCGCACATTATAAATGTATCTTTGCTAAGAAAGGAGTTTTTTAATGGCCAATCCAGAAGAGATGTATCAATGTCAAACCGTCAACTGCGGTTATATCTATAATCCGGACAAAGGTGATCGTAAGGGCAAAATCGCCAAAGGCACAGAATTCGTAAATCTTCCAGATGACTGGAAATGCCCGATATGCGGTGCCGGCAAGAAAGTGTTCAAACCCCTTGCCGGGCCCGGTTCCGTCATCGCCGATGGATAGTCAGTAGATGGAAAATACCTGAAAATACGGCATGGAGCGCAAAAATTAAGCGAAGCGGTTTTTTGCCGGCCCCTGAATTGGACAGCCTCCGGGTAGAACCGGATGCAAAAAATCGCTGTGCTAAATTTTTGCGCTCCTGAATTTTCCATCTACTGATAGTAAATTATAACCAAATGACAACTCTGAAAGGAGTGCTGATTTCTGTTTGTATCACAACAAACCCAAGCTGAAGCCAGCACTCCTAAAAACTGGGATGTTATAAAATGTCGAATAATTTCGTTCCAAAACAGCATTGATATTCTTGACATATCTTCGTTGTTAGAATAGGTTTCGCACATTATGAACGCACCTTCGCTTGAAAAGCTGCTATCCAATCAGCAAAACCTTGAACGTCTGATTGATAATCTTAAAGATGGCATCATCGGCCATGACCTGAAACGTAACATTTTTTATTTTAACCGTAAGGCTGAAAAAATAACCGGATATGGCCGGCATGAAATTCTGAACAAGGATTGTCATGAAGCGTTTGGTACCCCTTTTTGCGGCAAGCGGTGCTCTTTTTGCGGCAATACGCCCGCCTTAAACGATACCGTCGAATATTCGACCCAAATAGTAAGCAAAAGTGGCGAAACCCGCGATATCGAATTGACGGCAACGATGATGCATGATGAAAACGGCCGTAATTTTGGTGTGTTGGTTGCATTTCAAGATGTTACCGAACTGTTGAATTTAAGAATTCGGGTTGGAGAAACCGTCGGTTTTGCCAATATCATCGGCCAAGATAGTACGATGATATCCATTTTTCAGCAGATTCGCAATGTTGCTGATTATGATTTCCCGGTCCATATATCGGGCGAAACCGGCACCGGCAAAGAATTGGTGGCCAACGCTATCCACACGGAAAGCGGTCGTGGAGGAGGCCCGTTTGTCCCAATTAACTGCGGCGCTCTGCCGGAAGGTCTGATCGAAAGTGAGCTGTTTGGGCATGTTAAGGGAGCTTTTTCAGGTGCGATTCGCGACAAAAAAGGACGTTTTGAACTAGCGCATAACGGCTCGGTTTTTTTAGATGAGGTTGCCGATCTTCCCTTAGCTCTGCAAGTTAAGTTTCTTCGTTTTATAGAGGAAGGGGTTTTTTTCAAGGTCGGTGGTGAAAAAAACATTTCCGTTGATGTTCGTATTATCAGCGCCGCCAACAAAAATTTGCAAAAAGAGGTTAAAGGCAATCGTTTCAGGGAAGACCTTTATTACCGGCTCAATGTCATCCCCATCCATATTCCTCCCATTCGCCAACGCAAAACTGATATCCCCCTTCTAATCAACCATTTTTTGAGCCAACTGAATAAAACGGAAAGCGGTATAAAAAAGAACCGCCGCTCAATTCGTATTTCCGAACCGGCCCTATCCCTGATGATGGATTATCGCTGGCCGGGAAATGTACGCGAACTTCAAAACGCTATCTGCTATGCCATTGTCAAATGTCGTCGCGGAATTATCCGACCGGATGATCTTCCATTGGAGTTCAACAAATTAAAAAACGATCAGGCCAAGTATGGCTTGTCCAAAAAGCTCAATTCAGACATCGTAAATGATGCCATGGTAAAATCGGGCGGCAACAAGGCTAAAGCCGCGCGCATTCTCAGAGTGGGACGTTCGACCTTGTATCGGTTTTTGGATGAACATCCGGATTTGTTTCAAAGTAACGAATGACCAGATGCGGCAAACTGAAGTCAGCACTCCTGATTTTCACCTATCACCTTAAACTTGACACAACACTACGGTCTTTAGATTGTATGAAAACAAAAAAACGTCTGACAACAAATGGGGAACGCCAAATTATTTTATAACATGTTGAAATTCATATATCATAAAAGCCTTGACTTATTCACAATCCATGTAGGAATGGTCATATTGATGATCATTGCAATCTTTATCAGTTCGGGATGTGGTCTCAGGTACGGCAAAAAAGACACCACCAAGCCCGCCATTGGGGTACCCCTGTCTGAAGTGGATAAACTGCTGGCTCAAATAGAACAAAAAAACGCGGAAGTTACAACTTTCAAAGGCGTTGGCCGGATAAAATTTCGGAGACAGGGCAAGTTACATATTAGTCGGGGTTTATGGGCCGGGATCAAGCCGGATAAATTCCGCATGGAAATTTTAAATCCTGCACGGCAGCCGGCTGCAAGCATCGTTAGTGATGGAAAATGGCTTTATCTGCTTTCATATAGCTCCGGTCAGTTCCACAAGGAATCTACAGACAATGCCGATTTGAGTAAATTTATATCAACACCTGTCAGAATAAGTGATATTATTACACTTTTGTCGGATGGCATTCCGCTACACTCCTATCATGAGGCTTTTTTGAAACCGGATTCATCTGGAACCGGATATATTATCGTATTGAAAAAAAGATGGCGCGGCGTTATTGAAAAGATATACTTAGATGAAAAAAAAACGGATGTTCGTCAAGTGGAAATCTATAATTTAAACGGCTTGGTTTATCGCGTCAGTCTTTATAGAAACAGACATAAGAACAAACAAAGTGCAGACGGTTTCAGACTTCCCCCAGGCTACGATAAGGCCATTGTTATTACAAACCGGGATGGGCCTGTTTTGCAAATAGATGTGGATAAATATTGGGTGAATATTCCCGTTTCAACCGCCATATTTGTACTTAACCCGCCAAGTGCTGAAGACTGAAGACTGTTGACTGAAGACTGTTGACTGAAGACTGTTGACTGAATCCGGTTATTCGATTGCCGGCAGACCGATTGTAACGCATGTCCCCTTGCCGGATTCAGAATTAACACTAATAAAACCATTATGATTTTTTACAATACCATAAGCGGCCGCCATCCCCAGACCGCGTCCCTGAAACTTAGTTGTAAAAAAAGGCTCAAAAATACGCGCAACGGCTTCCTCATCCATACCGCTGCCATTGTCTTTAACGGTCAGGCAGGCATATTTTCCCGGCTTGACAGAATCATTTCCTTTTAATTGTGACTGTTCAATGAATTTATCGGCGGTTTGCACCTGTATATATCCTTCTCCATCGATGGCTTCAAGAGCATTACTGATAACACCTGCAAACACCATTTGCATTTGGATAGCATCGGTTTCAACTAAAGGTAAATTTACCGCAAAATGGGTTTTAATACGAATATTCGGGTCAATACCCTTATAAAAAGCATCATTAAGTATATTGAAAATTAATTGATTTAATGACAAAGGTTTAACACGATATTTCCCGCCCTGTGCATAAGCCAATAACTGCGCGGTAAGTTGTCGCATACGCTCGGCCGAACCGGCAATCGCAGTGAGATACTTTTCCACAAGCGAAGTGTCAGCAGTACTCATTTGAATCAGTTCTAAATTTCCGGTAATGCCAAATAGCGCATTATTAAACTGATGCGCGATACCTCCGGCCAATGTGCTGATTGCCTTGAGTTTTTGAACCTTCAGGCGCTCTGATTCATTTCGGCGTTTTTCAGTCACGTCAATGGAAATCATAGCGATTTGAACTACCCGGTTCTGATCATCAAAAAGTGGTGACCAGGTGTTATCATGCACGCTTCCGCGATGTTGAGATTCAAAATGAACGGGCTTTCCGGTTTGAATCAACCTATTTATCAAAGCGCGGGGGGATGGTGTGATACCAAGTGGGAACAGGCGAAAAACATCTGTTCCTATAAATTCATCTGCTTTTTTTACGCTTCGTTCGGCCGCTACCTTGTTCAGCATTAATATTTTCCCCTGTGCGTTACAGAGGATAGCTGCTTCTGTGATGCCGTCTATAAAAGCGCGTGTTCGAGTCTCGCTCTTTTTGAGCGCTTCTTCATCACGTTTACGTTTAATGGCCAGCGCTACCTGATTGGATACGGCCGTAAGAATATCTATATCCCGCTTTGTATAACAATACGGATTTGAATAGCTTTGCACGGCCATCACCCCAATAACCTCATTGCGGATAATAAGCGGAGCACCTAACCAAATCTGAGGAACAGCACCTATAAGCCGATTCATTTCAGCGCGTTTCACTAAAGCCTCTTTATTTAGAAATAACGGTTTTTTTGAAAGAATCACGTCAGATGTCAAAGAATCAGAACTTGTCGCCATGAGCGGTTCAGGAGCAGATTGGTCAACCTGATCAATATAGTAGGGAAAAACCAGGATATTATTTTCCTTATCGTAAAGCGCAATGTAAAAATTGGTCGTATCTATAATATGGCTTAATGAAATACGGATAGAGGCATATAGCTCATCTAAATTGAATGTTGTGTTGACCGCATCGGCGATATGAAACAGTGCCCGGTTAATCGCCTGAGCGTGTTTACGCTGCGTAATATCAATGCCAATAACCCACGAATTATCATCTGAGGCACTAAACGGTTGGGAAATATTAGACCAAGCCACCGTGCGCTGAGTTCCGTCTTTACAGGTAATATCCATCTCCCAATCAGAAAAATGACTTCCGCGCTTCATCCATTCAGTACCAAGAGCGGAGCGATACCGCGGATTCGGATATAATTTGCCCAACGGATCAACCGCCAATTTCATTTCATCTACGCTGTAACCGGTTACTTTTTCACATTCCCTGTTCCAGAACACGATGCGGTTGTTTTTATCCAAAGCATTAAGCATCACAGGTATATTTTCTAAAGTTCTTTTGAGCGTTTTACATTTATTGCTTTCACGCTTTAGCAAATTTTCAGCTTGGACCAACAGAGCTGTTTTTTTTTCAACCAGCCTCTGTGATGCCTGAAAATTTTTCTCCAGTTTTTCATACTTGCGCTTCAATTTTGAATAGGCGTTTTGATCAGTCATTTTTTTCCGGTAAAATTCGCAATTATTTTTTATAGGCCCTATAAAAACGGATCACTTTCTTAACATAGTTGCGCGTTTCCGTATATGGAGGAATTCCTTTGTAATGATCAACCGCGTTGGGGCCGGCATTGTAAGCGGCCAGCGCCAGTTTCACTTTGCCATTGAAGTAGCGCAATTGTTTTTTAAAAAACTGCGTGCCTCCCATAATATTTTCCCAGGGGTCGAACGGGTCGCTGATTCGTAGAAGCCTCACATTTTCCGGCATAAGCTGCATCAAACCCAAAGCGCCTTTTTTAGACACCGCCCGGTGATTAAAACCCGATTCTGCCCGAATGATGGCCTTTATCAAGGGAAAAGAAACTCCATAGTTCTGTGATGCCATGGTGATAATATTATCGTACTTTTTATTATTGTAGGCGCGCCATGCCGTCGGACGTCTTCTTGAGCGAGATTCTCCTATATAAGGTTTGTAATTAGACGACGTTGGCACATTGGTAAAATGACGCACGCCATTTTTGTCAGTATAGAAGTAGATACCCGCATGAAGCGGTTCGACGATGCTCAACATCACCACAATAAAAGATAAAAACGACGCTATAACTTTTTGCATAATGATAAAATTCAAGTTACAAGTTACAGTATTCAACAATCGGCATTCAAAATTCAACATTCCCCTATCTCTGAGGCGGCGGCGTTTCCCGAATCTCCGCGCCATGCTCATCGCTTAACACCAAAATAGCGAAACGGCCGACATTATCTAAGGCATCGGTGCTTAAAGAAACATAGTCGAACCGGCCGCGCCAGTCGGTGTAGCCATCTTTATAGAATTGCACCGCACCGTTTTTCATCTCCGCATACACTTTCACATATACGCCGGCAAGCGGTTTATCCGTTTCTTCATGGCTCACTTTAAGATGGCCGTAATTCCTGATGATACGGCTATCAAGTGAATTGGCGAAATATGCCTGTGCTTTTTTGATGCCGCCAGCGGAAATTTCAACCATCAGGTTGCTGTTTTTATACTTTGAAGGCAGATCAAACGTCAGACGACATTGGGAATCATCTTTTCCGCATTCGTGCAAGTCAATTGTCTGAGTCATATTGGGCCGGATAAATGCAAAGCGTTCCTGATGTTTCTTAACAAACGGATTTTTGGAAAACAACAGTTCTATATCCATAGGATAATAGTTCACCAGGCACTTTTTCAGATTTTGCCAGGTTAATGTCACCAGGCGGGCTTCGATTTTAAAATCCAGCGAGGCCGCTGTATCCGCCAGCAGAGTTTGGGCTTCATCGCGGTCTTTTTTATCTACCGCTTTGGCTTTGCGTCCCTCGATTTCATCTATTTGAACGCTGATTTGCTGAAAGCGTTTTCGCCAGCGTATCACCGGATAATCCGCATAACGCGCCGCTATTGCGCGAGCATCGTCCAACTCGGGAGTATAAAACCCCAGATACGCCTGCATGTAATCATACTGCACACGCGAAACTGACTGAGCGGGATCGATACGTTTGAAAAATTCGGTCGCTTCTTTCACCCGATCTTGCAACAACAGATAATAGCTGGCCGCTGTCAGATCATCATTATTCAGACGGGGGCGATAACTGAGCAAGGTTAAAAACTGATGGTATTGGTCGTAAAATCGGTCATTTAAAATTTTGCGCTGCTTGCCTAACAGATGCGTCCGGGCGTTGATCAACGGTTTGTATTCCAAATGCTGATACGTGCGCCGTGCTACCGGGTCCAGGGTTAATAGCGGCGTGTCAATATACAGGCCGCAGCGTTTGGCGTATTCGGTGTGTTTAAGAAACGTCGGAATGCGCTCCGTCAGTTGATGATAAATGCTGTAGGCCCAAAGCGTACCATTATAATAATGTCTTTTTTGCAACAACGCAAGAACGTCTTCACAAAAACGACTATCGCGCATACGGAAAGCGATTTTGTTCAAATCAGTGCGGTTTAAATTTTCAGAGCGCAAATACGCCAATACATCCGCGTTGCTGCCATTTTGAGAAATATACTCCCAAGACTGTTCATCCAAACGGCTGAATTGAACGACAACGTTTAATTCCGATGGTGCGGCCGCGGTGATAAAAGCGCCATTGCGCGATGTTTGCACCGGATAATGCGGAAACGTCCCCACTTTCGGAAAATAGAAATAGTATTCCGATGTCTGAGTCGCATAAGGCTCCATATTTAAGGCGATGCTGCGTGTGTAAAATCCTTTTTTGAGTGGCAGCGCTCCCTGGGGGATTTGTAAAAGCACTTCCAGTTTGCGGCGCGCGGAAGAGGGGTTGCTGAACACCGTCCGGCATGCGTAAGCTCGGTTAATTAAAAATTCATCTTTGATATATTTATCGGCACGTTCAGCGCCATCATAACGATAGCGGTCAGCCGGATCAAAATAGTGCTGGCTGACTGATAACGGTAATTTTTCAAGAGCCTCGGATGCGGGCCGAATCTCTTTATAAAAAGCAAGCAGCGGACTTCCCGCTTTCAGCACAAAAGCGCCGTCTTTACTATGAGTTGAGTGTTTCTGCGCTTTAAACGGCAAATCCGAAACTGCCAGTGCCATCATCATTTCAGCAAAATTATCAGTAGCATAAACAATATTCGGAGAATAAAAGGGCTGATTCGGATCGCTGTCGGCATAATCACGCCAAAAAGCGTTCACCGTGATAAATTCAGCATTTTGGTTTTCAACAGGTGTTTTATAGTAATTATTCTCGGCCCATTCACGGGTTTTATCTAATTGGCGGAAAAACGGACGGCTTGCTTCTCGTTTCTTGCGACGGGCGGGAGCGAAGAATTGATTCTTACCAGCCGTTTTACGTACGCTCCTCCTGGCTGCCAGGGCAGCCGGTTTGGTCTTCATACTTAACACAGCGATTTTCTCTTCAGCCGGTTCCGCTTCCAATTCCAATGCGTCGAATGCCAAATCTTCCAACGAAGCTTCGGCCATTGGTTCCGCTACACTGCGGGAACTGCCAGCTACTACGGCACCTTCATCCAGTTCCATTAGTAACTCTTGCTCATCCGTTTCCAAAGCACGCCCTTTTAAAGCGGTGCCAAACAAAAAATTATCTAATTCAATATCCGGCGGAATCAAATCATAGCGGTCTTTTACATAGCCGTTGATTTGCTCGCGATCACCGGGGCCACGCCGAGTCAGAAGAATTTTTTCAACAATATTAAGACGTTCAAATTCCCACGGCTCCAAATAAGCGGTCAGGTCATCTCCTAAAAGCCAGCGATCTAAAAAGGTAGGGTCCTTTTTGTTTTTTAAATAGGGCAAAATCACGCGATCAAAAAAGGCGCGGTCTTTATGAAAAAGGAAGAAGTTAAGTTCATGGCAGGCATATTTAGAATACTTGGTTTCCTTCTCGTCCAGTTCCATTTCGGGCCAGCGTAAAATAAACGCAAATTTCTTCAACGTCACATCATCGCTCAAGGTGAACAGGAGTTGATAAATTCGTTCCAGGGTGTCATAAATTTTAAATGCCGAAGTGCCGGCATCAGCCAACCGGAATGTTTCTCCAGAAGGTAAGGCCAGCATCTTTTTTTGTTCGGTTAGATGAACCACCGGGTCAGATGTTTGTCGCAGTCGTAAATCTTGTGTTATAACGGGCGTTTCCGGAAGTAAAAACTCACGATAAACCGTATTGAACGGGTCAGCAGCCAACACAAGAAGTTGTGAATACCCATCAAGTTGTTTGCGGTCAATGGTGATAACCCCTTTTTCATCGGGCTTGAGGTTGAAAAGCACCTTGGATGACTGGGCCAAAAAATCAAAACTTGTTTTGGAGTTTCGTTGTGGCGAAAAGGCTTTCCCTTTGCGGCCGGCTCGTTTTAAAGGTTGCGACTGCGGTCTTTGATGTTGCCGCGCTTCACCTTTTTGAGCATGGTCTAATTCTGTTGCGGTTGTTCGTAAACTCCAGGGATTGAGCAGCAGCTCAGGACGTTTCAGCATGTTGCCTGGCAGTTTGGCGGCGTAATGACGGTCAAGTATATAACGGTATTCATCACCGATATCGCGTCCGGCAATATAATGGGAGACTGCCTGACTGCGCTTTAGCAAAAACAGTTCGGGATGGTCAGCGTAAACCAGATTAAAAAAGGGATGATAGGACGGCATAAAACGCACGGCCATGACATGCAGCCTGGCATAAGAGGAGGTATTGCCTAAGTACACCTGAATCGCCGACGGCGTCTGCTCAATCGAACGAATCGTGAGCGGTTGCGCATCAGTGTGTTCCAAAATACGGTGATCAGACAGCACAATTCCGTCATCAATAGCGCCATCGGTGAGCCGCAGTTTTATTTTCATGCGGCTTTTTTTAAGAAACAGTTCATAGTCGCCGGCCTCAAGTCCACTAATTTCCAAAAATCCGTCCAGATTGTTGACCTTGTCCGTATGATCGGCCAAATACGTTGTGCCTCTTTTTTCTAACAGAGTATAGTTTTTCAGGGTGTGGCCGGTTTCAGTTTCAAGATATGGAATTCGGATAACAGCTCCGGTGTGCTGGTGCATCGCTGTAGGATATTGACATAAATCACGGCTTAAGTGCCAAAAACGGGAAGCATCCTGAGGCATAATCGCTTTGATATGCTGAATCTGTGCCAATTGCCCCAATTGAATCAGCCCCTGCGCATCGGTTTGCAGCGTAACTGTGACAGGTTTGCGAAAATAGCGATGTTTCATTTCAACTTTGATCGGTATGAGTGCACGCGGTTCCCCATTTTTGCCCTGCAAGGCCAGCCCGTAGCCTTTTGCCGAATGGCTTAAATAGAGGTCTTGGGTTGCCAGGGTTGTATTTATCCCGTTTAGTTTGAAAAGAGTATCTGCGCTCAAATCTTCGGTCTTGTTGCGGCTGATATTACGAATCCGCGCTTTTAAGATGAAACGAAGCGACGCCAGATTATCAGGAACTTTAAACTCATACACAGCCTCACGCGCTTCATTCAGTTCAAAATCGCTGACTTCGGTTGTGGCGGCAACGCCTTCAATATCATTTGATTCAATCGTCAGACGCACATTTTCCAAAAGTTCAAGGCTGATCGGATAGCTGTTGAGCATCAAAACCGGTCTTACAATCACTTGCGCCATGGCATTTTGCAAAAGCGCCTCACGGTCAACATGGAAGCCGGCGGTCAATCGGTAGGTTTCGGCCTGATGATCAAATTGCGCCAACGAACAGAACGCACCTTCTTTTAGAATGATTGCGCGGCGTCCGGGCTTGTTGGTGAACGGAATCGTGATCACACCGGAATCATCCGGTTTGTATTCCCGTCCGGCCATCCAGAGCGACGCCAGGGGACGCCGATGATTGCGTTCATCCCGAATAATAAATTCATGCCCGGCGGTTCCAATTCGGTCTGTGGCGTATAACTGGCCTTTGCGAATCACCGCCCGACTGCTTTTGCCGGAACCGATAAATTCCACCACAAAAACGCCTGGCCGGTCGATTTGTGATAAATCAAACTGTCGCCGCACCCGTCGCAATGGCGGCTCGTTGTATGTAAACACCTGTTCCCAAGTGCTTGTGAGGCCATCCAGATCAATGGCCGCATCCACTTCTTTGCCAATATCCCGATAATAGTTAAAGGTGTTGATTTCAAAAATTTTGACAATCAGTTTTTTGATATTTTTCACATCAAGATGCAGCGTAACCGGATCGTTGACATTAAAAAATTTACGATTGTCCGCTATAGGCGCAAATTCCAGATCGATGCGCTCCTTGAGCGCCTCATGTCGGTCGGGCGGCATCATGGAATACCATTGTTCCATATCACCCAGCCCATTCACAATCTTGGTTTCGGAAAACAGTTCCTTGAGATAATTGTCTTTAATATAAGGTGTGTAACGGCTGTAATCCTTGGCATCTGCAAAATCACGCATCAGATAATCCCGCACCAGCGCTTCATCAGTGAAAATGGCTGGTAAACGGGTGAGCGAAGCAAAATCGGTGTTTATATCGGCGAATTCATTTCGACGAAAGGTATTTTTTTTAAGATAAGCCGGTTCGATATAAGCAACGTTGCGCGGCAAGCGCAGATAGCTCATAAACAGGTCATAGTCATATTTGTTCTGACGCCGGTTCATATCCAGAATTTGATAAAGAATGTTTGCCTTTAATGAATTGTGCGCCGGAGCCAGTTTGCGGACAAATGTCCATAAACGCTCAAGAAAGGCTTTTTTTTCTTCCATATCAAATTTAATATCAATATCATCGGAAGGTGCCAATTTAGCGATATACGCATTGACAAAATGGGAGTTGTCGATCAATTCCGGTTTCTGTCGCAGACAATAATCCAATTGCGAACGCAGCATGAGCGCATGAATCGGCAACGAACCGAACGCGCCGCTATGCTTGGCATTGAGTTCATCGATCACCAATTGCGCCAAGTCAGGATAGTCAGGGCGTTGCAAGCGTTTGAGCAAATCACGGCGACGTTTGGGATTTAACTTATCCGGAGGAATCATCTCCAGCCCTTGATCCTCAATAGCCCTGAGATTCTGATACTGTTTCAACGCTTTTCCCATAAGATGCACTGTATCAATCCGTTTGGGGTCAAGTGTTGTCGGATATTTGACTTCACGTTCAGCCGACGCTTTGCGGTGATCAAAGCGCAAATGCAACTCCTTTTTTATGTATTTTAATGCTTGGCTCGGATTCAGTTCATATTCCAGCAGCGCTTGCCGGTTGATAATTTCCTTAACACGCGCCGTATAACCTTCCCGTTTAATCCATCGCGCCAAAAGGGTTTCCACCTGTTTGAAATCACCGGTGTGTTGAGCGTGCAAACAGTGATAATAATAGTAGTCACTTGTTCCCGGAATAAGTTGCCGCAACGCTTCCGAACGATCTTCAGCTAAACTGAAATCTTCAATAAAACTGATTTCACGGGCTTCGACCATTGTAATCATAAAAAATACTGCTGTTACAAGGATGATAAGCAGATTAAGTTTCATAAGGCCTCCTTTAACATTAATTTCAGAAAACTGCTTCAGGTTGCTGAGAGTTGTCAGCAAAAGTTGTGAATTTTACAACTTTTAGTTTGCATTATATATTTATGGTCAGATATAATCAAGCAAAGAATTAAAGAAGCTGGTCAAATCAAGAAAAATTGAAGCCTTAAACCCGTTGAATCCCATTGGACAAAGATCAAATGAATGCTTTTGGCATTGTTTGCATACATCCAAAAGAAAAATTTTCCA
>JAUCGF010000077.1 GCA_030378005.1 Desulfococcaceae bacterium HSG9
TGAAATATTTTAAAGATTCAAATTTGCAGCCTGACGCAGAGTTCGGGCAAAAAAGGCGTTTTTAAAACAGCTTCTTAGGAAGGGTTGAGTAATTACCCAGACTGTTTTTCTATGGCTGAGTAGTTACGAATCAGATAGAATATTATGAAGCAAAATTGAAGTACGAAACAGATTCTTGGGACGTGTTTGATGGCTTAAAGAACGGTGAAGAAATTATCGTAGTCGATGCTCGGTCCAACCTTGCTTACGAAACAGAGCATATCCCCGGTGCAATCAATTTTCCTCATATAACAATGTCTGAATTGACAACAGCACATCTTGATAAAGCTAAAACTTATATCACTTATTGTGATGGTATCGGTTGCAATGGTTCAACTAACGGGGCTCTGAAATTATCTAAATTAGGATTCAACGTAAAAGAACTGCTGGGCGGTATAGATTGGTGGAAGCGTGATGGGTATGCAACAGACGGAAATAACAGTATATCAGGAAAAAGAATTACTGATTGATAAAATGCATAACAAGGCTGATTAGCAGCGTTAGGCCTTTTGCCTTTTGATACAAAGTAATTAAAATTTGTAATATGACAGAAGAACAAATAAAAGGTTTGCTGGAACAAGATACAGGGCTATTGCTTAACAGATTAGGTAAAGAACTTTCGGATGGTTCGGAGAATTCCGGATTCTTTTGCTTTCGCAGTAGTCACTACAGAGAGTCAGCTGTTTCGTGGTTAAAAAACACAGAGATAAAATTACTGAATTAATCTGCGAAGATGTTAAAATTATCAAACTTTATAAGCCGATAATGGATAATCCCACGAAAGTTCAGCTTGTTGTCGCAGTTTTTGACCTTATTCCCGGAACATTGACGGGAGTTCCTCCTTGGACTGTCAGTGTTTTACTGGTAAAATTTGGCATTGAAAATATATGCAGAGGGAAATGGGAGAATAATGAATCATAAAATATTAAGGAGTAATAAAAATGCTTGAATTACAAGAAGTCATAGAGAACATAATGGCTCTTCCTTTGGATAAAAAAGCATATCTTACGGAAATTCTTCTCAGAGACATTGATACAAGAAAAACAGAGTCTGCAGAAATTTCTGGAAAACGGACTTTCGGAGAATATATCGGAAAAATAGAAATGAGCGATGATTTCAACGCTCCTTTGCCCGATGACTTCTGGACAGGTGAATCAGATGAAACTTCTGCTTGACACACATGTCTTTTTATGGCTGAGAAGTGAGCCGAACAGGGTATCTTCAAGAGTTCTGAGTGGCTATCAGGAGCCTTCCAACAGGATATATCTGAGCATTGTCAGCATCTGGGAAATGCAGATTAAGCATCAGATTGGGAAGCTCAGGCTGGATATGCCCCTGAAAGATATTATCGAAGGACAGTGTGATGCAAACACGCTGGAGATTATGCCGCTCAGATTGAATCATATTTTTGGATTACAGAATTTGCCGCCGCATCACAAAGACCCTTTTGACAGGCTGCTGATTGTTCAGTCCCGTGCAGAAAGTGTCAGTTTGGTAAGTTCGGATAGGATGTTCAGGCAATACGGTGTCACTTTGTTTTGGTAAGAATTACCGTGATTAAAAAGCCTAACCAATCGTTAGCACTTAATCGACAAAATGGCAAGAATCCGCTACAATGGGTAGATCGAAAAATTTTAATTCACCCGTTAAACTACGGAGGTTTGGTTTAATAACCGTTTGTAATTTTTACTAAATTAAATTCGTGTGGTTTTTATAGAATCGCAACATTCAAAATTTTCCATCCACTCGCGACAAAGGAACGTTTTCGCCCTATTATGCTAACCACCGCAACCACCATCTGCGGCCTTATCCCGTTGTGGCTGGGCGGCGGCATCATGTTTGAACCCCTTGCGGTCGGAATCCTGTTCGGTCTGCTATTCGCCACCGTGATAACCCTTTTGTTTGTGCCGGTCATGTATAAACTGCTTTTCAGGGTGTCTTATGCCGGCCCAAAATACTGATCAAAGGCATTGGTTCAGGCCGGCTGGAGAATTCTTCCGTACAGTACTTATGAACGGCAGCCGGTATTTCGTCACTTATTTTTGAAAAAGGCGCCGAAGTGGAAGCAGTAAAAATCGAAGAGACGTTTTGCCTCTTGAAGTCAGAAGCTTATATTACAAACAAAGCTGTTTTGATCAGGCAAAGAATAGAAGAAAGCCAATTATCGATTACCGGCAGATGGAAAGTGCGCCTGACATTCAGTGATATTTTCAGACTGTACAACGGATGGATACCGCGTATCGCTTCGATAATGCGCCTTCCTCCGCTATTTAAACTGGATATGTACATCATTGAGGGCAGTGACGCCATCAATCGCATGTATCGTCTGAAACATGCGATTCGTTATGAAATTTGGGGCTGGGAATACAAGAAGGGCGGGTTTCTGCATACCCCTGACAGCATTGATGAAGCTCATATACACAAATTGATAATCGCTGACCGGATAATTGAGGTGTTGCCGCCGCGACCGCCATGATGGGCATGATTCCGCTTTTTCAGGTCAGCGGCAGCCTCCTCTTTGGACTTTGAAATTATAGCGGATTTTTCGGGCAAAGCGGGTCGGTTTTATATCAAACTCATGTTAATTTATTGTTATTTGGTTGATTTTTACTGTATCAATTCATTTGCATAGAGCTATAAACAGCTAAGGTAATCGCTACTGTATAGCTTTCATGCATTGCTCTATCGTTTATAAAAAATTTTACTTGCTTTTCTGTATGTAATACAGTATGAGAGCTTTTTTGCCGGCGTAGCTCAGTTGGTAGAGCAGCTGATTCGTAATCAGCAGGCAGGCGGTTCGAATCCGCCCGTCGGCTCCATAAATATAGTATTTTGGTTTCAACTTTTCTATGTACCACTTGCAATTTGAAGATTGCACTCCGCTATTAAAGTGCTATCTTCACTTTCCTCACAACCCTCCGTTTGATTTTGCCGACAAGCATATTTTATTCCGATTAAAAATTTTATAACAAAATTCGATCCTTTCTAAAAATTTATTTTTATACATGTAAGTTGCGCCAAGAATCTTTAGTTTCCATTGACAGGCAAAACATGTTTCAGTTTTTTCAATATTCAAATCAGATCATTTCAGTCTGTTCTTTTCTGAAAACGCCAACTATGTATTTGACATTTCAGGTTTAATCCAATACCAACTAGGGTCATTATGAAAAAGAAAACAGAAAAACAGATTCAGGAAGAAATTCGCAGGCGCGTATTAAAGCATGATGAGGCTATTCGTCAAAAGCAAGAACTGGAGATAGATCGCGAGGCGAACCGTGAGGCGCTGGCCGATATGACATCCCTTTCGCGTCAAAATGTTGACCAGATTGCCAAACAGGTGCGCGATGAATTTGCTAAGAAAAAAAGCCGCAAAAAGAAATTTATTATCTTTGGCGCGATTATCCTTTTTGTTGTAATACGCAGCATGTTTTTTAGTGATCCCGATGATTCTAATAAAAGCCGACCGGAACTAAAGCAGGCGCGCAATATCAACTTCGTGGAATCTTTTACTGATAACAACAATAAATGGCCAACTGGTGAATCATACGAATTTAAACGTAAATTTCAGGATGGTCGCTATCTATACACGAATGGCAAGCAAGGTTATTGTTCTTGGGATCATATTCCTGTTAAGCTGCCGTCTGACTATGAAATCGAATTGACGTCCACATGGATAAAAGGTAAATATAGCGAATACGGTTTTATGCTGATTAGTGCAGTGAATAAAAACAGCTTTCATGATTTTCAAATCAATGGGGACGGGTCCGCCAGAGTCAGCATGATGGCGAATAATAAATGGATGACTCCGGCAGTTTGGATCGAAGATAAAGCGCATCAGGGAGATGGCAAAACTACGAACATTCAACGTCTGAAAGTCAAAAAGGGTCAATACGAGTATCTTGTAAACGATGTATCAGTTGATCGCGGGCAGTTCAATAAAACCGAATCCATTTCTTATATTGCTGTTCGTACCTGCGGTGTCCAAACGGTTGCGTTTGATCATTTGAAAATTTTATCTGTTGATGATGCTAACTGGGCGGAAACTGTCATGGATGAATCTTTTGATACGCCGGATGCGGGATGGACGCCCAAGAACAAGTTGACAACCCATCGATATTTTGAAAATGATATGTTTTATTACCGCACCAATAAAAGAAACAAGTGCTTTTTCATCGGCATTGATATACCGCTATCCGATAATTTTGAGGTGCAACTGAAAAGTATCTGGAAAAAAGGTGAACAGAATGACTATGGTCTGGTTCTGGCTGAAAATTTCACTGAATTTTTGGCGTTTCAGTTACAAAATACGGGCGGCGCACATTACGCATGGTATTCAGTTGATAAATATAATAAGGAATCCGAATTGGTAAAATGCGGGAACCCAGGTGACGGTGAGATTGCCAATATCCATCGTGTGCGTGTTGAAAAAAAGCACTTTAAGTATTACGTCAATGATAAATTGGCAGCATCAGGACCCATGCCTGATATGGAAATCAAAAAAATCGGTGTCAGAGTTTGCGGAAGGCAAACTGTGGCATTTGATAATCTTACGGTTAAAAGTGTTCATTAAATAATGTAAAGGAGGCTATAATGAAACAAAGTTTAAGAGCAGGCCTGGTGTCAATTATTTTGTTGTTTTCATTCACCCATGTCTGGGCGTATGATCAAAAATCTCTGTTACCTGTTCATACATTTAAAGCTGGGGTTGAATCGCTTTATTTCAAGTATGAAGAGCCTGACTACATGCAGGAAGATGGTGCTTTGTTCGGGTTTGTCGGTAATTATACTTACCACGGCACCAACCATCTGATGCTGGATGCTAATATCCGTTTGGTTTTTGGCGAGCTTGATTATGACGGACAAACCCAGGATGGAACGCCGGCTACGGCTGATACTGAAGATTCGATCTTTGAAACACGCGGATTAGTCGGAATTGATTTTTATTTACAAAACAATTTTGTTTTCACGCCGTTTGCAGGTATCGGTTATCGTTACTGGAACGATGATATCGGAGGCTCCGGGGGCTATGAAAGAGAAATACGCTACATATATGCCCCGGTGGGAGTCCGATTCGCCCAGATAATAGATGATAACTGGTCTTATGGGCTGAATTTGGAATATGATTTGTTTTTGAATGGCAAAGTGAAAAGCCACCTGAGCGATGTTCATCCGGCTTTCGATGATGTTGAAAATGATCAGGATTTTGGCGACGGCTATGGCATCGGTTTTGCCATTATGATCAATCGTAAAATCAGCGACCGTTTCGGCCTGTCTTTCGAACCATACATAAAATATTGGGATATTGACAAATCAAATGTTTCCTATTGGACGATTTACGATATACCATTTGCATCCGGTATCGAACCCGCTAACGAAACAACGGAAGTTGGTTTACGCGTTTATTTTACCTTTTAATTTAGTAAAGGAGTGCAAGCTTCAGCTTGCCAGTTCGCCTTATGGGAACGCAAACTGAAACTTACCCTCTGAATGAGGAATTTGTCGTACAAATTTTAAACGTTTTATTTTAATTAAAGGAGGAAGATTAATGTTCAAAAGGGGAAAATCAGTTTTATTGATTGGCGTTGTGTTGAGTGTCATTTTTGGTGTTGCCGCCGGTGTGGGAATGGCGGCTGAAAAACCGTTCACTTTCGGGTTGCTCCTGGTCGGGCCATACAATGACCATGGCTATAGCCAGGCACATTATGATGGCGGACTATATGTGGAAAAGAATATCCCGGGGACAAAGATGATCTATATTGACAAAGTGAATCCCGGAGATCGACCCGGTATCACGATTGTTCAATTGGTGGATGACATGGCCGGCAAAGGCGCCAAACTCATTATTGCCAATTCGGATGACATGAAAGATGGTATCAGGGAAGCGGCACGGATGCATCCTGAGATTCATTTTATTCACATTTCCGGTGATGACGTTCTTACCGGCAAAGCATCGAAAAATATGACCAACCTGTTCGGACGAATGGAATATGGCAAAATGATGGCCGGTTTTGTTGCGGCTTTAAGTACCAAATCCGGTAAAATCGGCTATCTCGGCCCACTGGTGAATGAAGAAACCCGCCGTTTAACCGCATCATGCTATCTGGGCGCGCGCTATGCCTGGGAAAAAGTTTTAAAGAAGAACCCGGATGATCTGAAATTTAAAGTCACCTGGATCGGTTTCTGGTTCAATATCCCGGGTGTTACGCTTGACCCGACTCAAGTCGCTCAGAATTTTTTCGATAGCGGTTATGATGTGGTCGTTTCAGGTATAGACACCACCGAAAATCTGGTTGTGGCTAAACAAAAACAACAAGCCGGCAAATATGCCCGCGCTATTCCTTATGATTATAAAGGTGCCTGTAAAGGTGCGGATGATATTTGCCTCGGTGTGCCTTATTTCAATTGGGGCCCGAGTTTTGTCGATCTTGTCAAAGCATCCAAAGAGGGTAAATGGAAATCTCAATGGCTCTGGTTAGGACCGGACTGGAAAGATATAAACAATGAAGATGCCAGCATCGTCGGTTTTGCCGCCGGTCAGGCTCTTTCAGCCGATGCCAAAACCAAATTAGATGCTTTTGTAAAAGACTTAGGCGCGGGTAAAGCAGAGTTGTTCAAAGGCCCGCTGTCTTACCAGGACGGTAAGGTGTTTATTAAAGAGGGGGCTAAGGCCACGGATAAGCAGATATGGTATATGGAGCAACTGCTGAAGGGCATGGAAGGGCCGAGCAGCGCAAAATAGATTTAACCTGTTCTGAGTATTCTAACAATATAACACGGATTACGCGGATATTTACAGATTGAAATTGGTGCCCGCGTAATACCGTGCTATGTTATAAAATGCCTGTGATTTAACTTTAAAGTAATTTGATGACAAAAATAAGACGCAGAAAATTTGATATTCGGCATAAGGAAACGCTGACACTATTCTTGAGGGAATACTTTGAACTGTTTTTTCCGGAATTGGCTGAAATTATCAATTTTAAAACCGCTAAGTTCCTCGACAAAGAACTGATCGCTCTGTTCGGAATATCGGACAAAAAAGACAACAGCAACGATCAGCAAAAAATCACTGACGCCCTGATTTTAGTGCAAATTTTTATGAAAGGAAAGCCGCAGTGGATTATGATTCACTGGGAACAGGAAAGTCAAAGAAAAAATGATTTTGAAGAGCGGATGTTTCATTATTTCTGCGGTATTTATTATGCCTATCGGATGCTTGTCTTTCCCATTGCCATGTTCACAGACCCTGTCAAATGGCGCAAGCCGGGCAAAGATACATTCAAACTTTCACTGCTGCAACATCCGATTAACGAATTTACGTATCGTCTGATCAAACTGAAAAATTACCAAGCCGCAGAATTTGAAAAACAAATAGACGCCAATCCTCTGGCCGCAGCCTATCTGCCATTAACGGATTATCCTAAAAATCAACGCCCACTCATCAAGGCTAAAGCGCTTGAAGGTATTGCCAAGGTGCAATCGGGCAAAAAAAAGACAACCCTCTTTTCATTGATACAAGAAAGTATCACATTAAATCAAGATGAAGAAAAGCAGTTTCAAAAATTGATTGAAAGTAATTTTAAGGAGGCTAAGATGTTAGAATCGATTGAAGAATATGGCATAGAAAAAGGCATGAAAAAAGGCATGTTACAAGCATCTTATGAACATGTTATCGAAATCCTGAACGTCCGTTTTAAACATGTTCCTGACTCATTGGTTAAAAAAATTCAATCTTCTGATGATTTATCCTATTTATCCAAACTGCTTAAAAAAGCGATTTTAACCGAATCAATTGAAGCATTTGACAAAATTGTTAGCAAAAAGGCCAAGAATAATTAAGCACCTTCAGTAAAGCAATGCGGATTGAACTGCAAGATATTCACAAATATTATGGGCCGGTGCGTGCCAATAACGGCATAAGCCTCACTGTTGCGCCAGGTGAAATTCACGGAATTCTGGGCGAAAACGGTGCCGGTAAAAGCACGTTGATGAAAATTCTGACAGGCTTTATCCATGCGACTCAGGGAAGCATTCTGATTAACGCTTCCCCTGTGAAATTTCAAAATCCGGCCCAGTCGTCCCAACTGGGAATCGGTATGCTTTACCAGGACCCGCTTGATTTTCCTTTGATGACCGTGCTTGATAATTTCATGCTGGGCCTGACCGACGGCCTCTCGGTTGAGACGGATCAATTTCGTGATAAATTAAAAGAGTTGGCCACATCATTCGGCTTTCAGATTAATCCTGATATCCCGGTTCAACGTCTGACGATTGGTGAACGACAGCAACTGGAAATAGTACGATTACTTGTACTGGGAATTGAAGTGTTGGTGTTAGATGAACCCACCACAGGAATATCTGAAGTTCAGAAACGGCTTTTATTTCAGGCACTTAAAAAACTGGCCGCAGATGGCAAAAGCGTTATTTTGGTGTCACATAAACTTGAGGATGTCGAAACTTTATGCGACCGGGTGACTGTGTTGCGTTATGGTGCGGTAACCGGCGCAATGGAAAGCCCTTTTGACACTGAGGAACTTCTGAAAATGATGTTCGGCGCACCACCGGCGCAACCTTTGCGCAAAGCGGCGCAATTGGGAGCATCCGTTCTGGAAATGAAACAGGTTTATGCCTCTGGCGGGCGCGCCGGATTAGAAGATTGCAACCTCACTTTCCGCGAAGGTGAGATGATCGGACTGGCCGGTTTGGAAGGCAGCGGCCAGGGCGTCTTTCTAAGAGTGGCATCAGGTGTGCAAAAGCCTTCTTTGGGTGAAATCACACTTAGGGGCAGCCGAATTAAAGGTGGCGACTATTCAGCTTTCAAGTATGCAGGAACCGCTTTTTTACCAGCCTCGCGCCTGGAAGAGGGACTCATTCCCGGATTGACCATGACCGAACATTACGCCCTTCAAAACAAGAATTCCAAATTTCTGATTCCATGGACGCAAGCCTATCAACAAGCAAAAGAACGTATCAAATTATTTCGTATCAAAGGAAAACCGCAAACTTTTGCTCATGCATTATCCGGAGGAAATCAGCAACGTCTTTTGCTGTCATTTCTGCCGGATAAGCCCAAACTTCTATTGCTTGAGAATCCTACCCGCGGATTGGACTTGGAATCCGCCCATTGGGTGTGGCAGCGTCTCTGCAACTATGCCGACCAAAAGGTTTGCATCGTGTTTGCATCTTCCGAATTGGATGAAATCCTTATGGTTGCGGACCGTATCCTGGTTTTTTTTGATGGCCGTATTATCAAAGATGTAAAATCTGACGAAACTGACGCTGATGAACTGGGGCGGGCGATTGCCGGTAAATCTGACTGACAGCGGCAAAATAAAAGAAACCGAATGCAATTGAATAAATCATTACAATCCGGCTTTACATTACTATTGAATGGGGTGTTGACCCTGATAGTGATGTTCTGCTTCACCACGCTGATTCTTCTGGTTGCCGGCGCTCCTCCTCTGGCCGCTTATTACCATATTTTCAAAGGCTCGTTAGGATCATGGATCACATTCGGCCATGTGATTAAAACCTGGATTCCGCTGACGCTTTGTTCCGCCGGTCTGATATACACATTCAGAATCGGCCTTTGGAATATCGGTGTGGAAGGCCAGATAATGATGGGAGCCGTTTTCTCAACCGCTCTACTGCGTTGGGGTGCGGATTGGAATCAGCCATTCGGGGTGATCGGCTTGGCATTTGCCGCAGGCATTGCCGGCGGCGCAATTTGGGCCATTATTGCAGGTTTCCTGAAAACAAAAGGAGGGGTGAACGAAATATTCGCCGGTTTAGGGCTTAATTTTGTGGCTCAGGGTTTTATTCTTTGGCTTATTTTCGGACCCTGGCGGCGTCCCGGTGTGGCCTCAATGAGCGGTACGGAACCATTTCCATACCAATTATGGCTAAGTACTTGGCCGGGGTTGCGTATCGCACCGGCCGGGTTGGCCTTGGCAATCGGGGCGGTTTTATTAACGGCGCTGATTTTAAAATACACCCGTGTCGGCTTGAATTTAAAAGCCATCGGCAATAATGCTCAAGCGGCACGTTTGTTCGGTCTGAATCCGCAGCGTAATATGATTTTGGCCATGCTTTTGGCCGGCGGTTTGGCCGGCTTGGCCGGCAATATCCAGGTTACGGGAGTCTATCATCGGCTCTTGCCGGCGATTTCCAGCAACTATGGCTATTTGGCGCTGATGGTGGTGATGTTGTCCAATTATAATATCTGGGCGGCCCCTTTGGTGGCGCTGTTTTTTGCCTGCCTGAACGTCGGCAGCATCCAATTGCCCATGGTGCTTCGCTTAGATTCATCTTTGAGCGGGGTGATTCAAGGTTCGCTGGTTTTAGCCACGTTGGCGGTTCAAGCATGGCGTGTCAAACGAAACAAATGATGTTGATTGTCAGTTCAATATTCAGTAACTTTAGTCACTTAAAACTTAACACTTAAAACTTTTTTCGACACTATGATTTCCGACCTAAACCTGACAATCTTATTCGCATCTGTTATCGCAGGTGCCGCACCCGTGGTGTTAGCGGCCATTGGTGAAACGATCACCGAAAAAGCGGGCATTATCAACCTTTCTTTAGACGGAACGATATTGTTAAGCGCTATGACCGCATTTGCCGTGGCCTTTGAAACGGACAGCCTGATGTTAGGTTTTGGCGCGGCCGGAATTGTAGGCGCTTGCGTTGCCGGGATTGTGGCTCTGTTCAGCATTTACTTAGGCCAATCTCAAGTAGCCGTAGGATTTGTTTTAACTCTGATGTGTCGTGATTTGGCCTATTTTTTAGGAAACCCTTACTCCCGTTTGCAAGGCCCTCAGGCATCTCCGCTGCCGCTGCCCTTTCTCAAAGAGATTCCCTTTTTCGGCTCAGTTTTTTGCAATCATAATCTGCCCGTGTATCTCAGCCTGGTGCTGATTTTCATCAGTTGGATGTATATTTATCGAACATCTTATGGCTTAAAACTCAGATCGGTCGGCGAAAATCCGGCCGCTTCTTATGTCAGAGGAATCAATCCCCGCAAAATTCAATTGGCTTATACACTGTGCGGCGGCTTTCTCGTGGGAATCAGCGGTGCTGTTTTTTCATTGGCGATCAAACCGGGCTGGGGGAGGCCTCAAGGCTGCGAAGGCGTCGGCTGGATTGCGTTGGCTCTGGTTATCTTCGGTGGTTGGCACCCGGTCAGAGCGGCGGCCGGCGCGTATTTTTTTTCCTTTTTGCAGGTGATCGGAATATATGGCCAAAGCTGGCTGCCCAGTGTGCCGGCGCAGGTGTTTCAAGTCGCTCCTTTTCCGCTAATGATATTCACCCTTGCGCTGATGCACTTGGCTCAGAAAGAAACGGTGTTAAGCTGGACCGAGGAAAAAGCATGGATACGAACACTGATTCGTATGTTTTCCGGAACGGCTCCTCAATCATTGGGAAAACCGTATCAAACGGATTAATCTGCTTTCACAGCTCTGTATCAGGTGAAATCATGCAACTTCACTGAAAGATCGGACTTGATTGCGGCCCTGTTTTTTGGCCTGATACAATGCTATATCCGCATGTTTAACTAATTCCTCATAAGAAGCTAAAATCGCTCCCTCTGATGTTGCTACACCGAGACTTAAAGTTACAACCTGTTTGGGCGATGAACTTTCATGTGAAATTCCCAAGTTTTCTATGTTCAACCGTATTGTTTCCGCAATATGCATCGCGCCATAAATAGGTGTGTTTGGCAATAGAACAACGAATTCTTCGCCTCCGTACCGTGCACAAAAATCGCCAGGCCTTTTGAGAGATGTTTTTAGCGTTTGTGCGATTTCCTTTAAACACAGATCCCCATTGATGTGACCATAAGTATCATTATACGCTTTAAAATTATCTACATCGCACATTATGATAGATAGGGGTTGTTGTTGTCTTTGGCTGCGTTTATACTCTTTTAATACGCTTTCTGAAAAATTTCGCCGATTTGGAACTCCTGTCAAAGCATCAAATACAGCTTGTTTTTTTATTGTTTCATAGGCATAGCTTAATTTTTTTGCGGCAAAAACGATGCCTGATAAGCCGACAAGACCTATTATAATATGCCCCGATAATAGAGAAAGAAGCGGTATTTCCATAATGAAAGGCAATGTCACTCTGATAGCTCCCCTTATGTCACCTTCATTATAACCCTGCCATGCGTGACATTTCAGACATGCTTTTTCAGTTTTCAAAGGAGCCATGTAAAAATAAGCCGTTTTTACTCCTTTTTTAATAAACATACCCTTTTCTTTTATACCTTTTTCAAACTCTTTCAAAAATTGCGTCTCTCTTGCAGTTGGTTTATTCAAAGGGCGAATAGGTTTAAGACTGGTAATGTTAAATTGCACACCTTCTTGTTCCATGGCGATTTCAGAAATTTGTCTGGTCATAAAAGCGGGATTCACTTTGGTCAATGTCAATTTATCATTGATTTTAATATCTCTCATCGGCACGTCAAGGTATGGATTTGGCAGTGTTTTTTCAGTAACAGGGACATACATGCCTTTGTGACGAGCGTTCCAAAGACGTGTGATTACAATGTGATTAAAAAAACTTCTTGCTGATTGAAATGCAATTCTCTCTTGCTCCTTTCTTGCGTTTGTGTAATTCCACAAAAAGGATATGACGATTAATATTATCCATGTGAAAATGATAAGTATTATAAGTTTTTTAATTTTCATACCTTTCCCCTAATCATTTTCTATAGGCTACACAAATGAAATAAGCGGTGTCGGGTTTGACTATTTTGGGCATGCCAAATTCTGACAAAGATGTTTTGCCGTTCCCGTCTCAATTATGAAAAATATTTTTCATAATTGAGCAGTTTAAAGATTGTAAAGCCGCCTTTGCCAGCTTTACCTTCCTGTTTTTGAGAATATTTGGCACGACAACAAACTTTTGTCAGAAGATAATTTACTTTGGGTTCTTTGTTGTAATCAATTTTAGCGGAAAGAATCACTTCGTTTTCAGGAGAATTATATTCACGACCTTTATATCATTATAGATGCATGATAGCCAGCTTTTTTATTGTACTGAAAAATATCCAATGTATCTTATGATATCATTAAGCATCGTTTTTACAGCTAGGTGTATCAGTGTTCCGGCTTATGTTGGTTAGCCCATTTCTGTTGCAGTTGAATCAGGGATGGAATGACCAGTGCAAGATTAATGACTATTTTCACACTTTACACTTTAAAGTTTGCAAGGTAAATAAGTTGATTTCACCAATAATATGATTATTTTTACAATTTTAAAGGCTGGTTTGTATGAAATAAAAAGGGATAAAAAACTTCAACGGTTTACTATCTGAAACCGTATTATCCCATAACTATGAAAAGAAAGGAAAAATTTATGAGTTTTCGTAACCCGTTTAAATTCAACCCGATCTCCAAAACACGCTTTATCATTTATACTGTGATGGTATTGTCAGTCACAGGATTGCTTGGTTATCCTGCGTCTGACTACCAGACAGCTTGGGCTTCGCCTCGTATGATTCCTGAAAATTTCAGTACGTTAGTAACAAAATCATCACCTGCTGTGGTCAATATCCGCACCGAAAAAGATAGTAAAACGGATTCACGTGTATTTCGGTTTTTTCATCAAAATCCTTTTGGAGATGATGATCCTTTTCGTGAATTCCATGAAAAATTTTTTGGCGGACGACCTAACCGCGATTTTAAGCAACGCAGTCTGGGTTCCGGATTTATCATTGATAAAGAAGGGTATATTGTTACGAACAATCATGTGGTGGAAGATGCCGATAAAATTAAAGTTATTCTTACCAATTCCAAAGAATATGACGCCAAAATCATTGGGCGCGACCCCAACACAGACCTTGCATTAATCAAAATTAAAGCGGAAACAGCACTACCGGCAGTTGAATTGGGTGACTCAGATAAATTACAGATTGGAGAATGGGTCATTGCTATCGGAAGCCCCTTTGGTTTGGAACACACCGTTACCGCAGGTATCATCAGCGCTAAAGGACGTGTTATCGGATCCGGGCCTTATGATGATTTTCTGCAAACCGATGCGTCTATCAATCCGGGTAACAGTGGCGGACCGTTAATTGACATGAATGCTAAGGTCGTCGGCATCAACACCGCCATTATCGCCGGCGGAGGAGGAGGCATCGGATTCGCCATTCCAATTAATTTGGCGAAGGGCATTATTGAGCAGTTGCGCACCAAAGGGGAAGTGTCACGGGGATGGCTCGGTGTCGCTATTCAGGATGTCAGTAAAGAGATGAGCGAATATTACGGCCTTAAAGACCGCAAAGGTGCTTTAGTCGCTGAAATTTTTGAGGATAATCCGGCCGCCAAAGCTGGAATTTTACCACATGACCTTATTATGGAAGTGGATGGCAAAAAAATCGAATCCAGCCGTGATTTGACGCGTGTCATTGCTGAAAGTGGTGTAGGCAATTCGGTCGAAATCAAGGTGTTCCGCAATGGTGAACAGAAAACATTCAAAGTCGAATTGGCTCAACGCAAAAAAGCGAAAAATGCCCCTGAAAATGAAAAAGCGGATCACAAAGATTATGAAGGCGAACTTGGAATGCAAGTAACCAAAATTACACCTAAAATTGCCCGGCGTTTCAAGATGCAAGAAACCACAGGTGTTGTTGTCACACATGTTGAGCCTAACAGCAAAGCCGACAATGCGGAAATTATGCGAGGCGATCTGATCAGAGAGATCAATCATCGAGCTATCAATGCCGTCAGTGATTTTGTGGAAGTGTTGCGCGGTGTTAAAAAAGGTGAAGAAGTGTTTTTAGTTATTTCACGATTAAATAAAGGTACGGTCGTGATCAAACTGATTAAGTAATTACCATAGCATCCCAAGAAACTGTGAGCTTTTAACTTGTCAAGAACTATAGTTATCAAATGGATATTTTATGTGTAGGACACGCCTGTTATGATTTAACCTTTGCGGTTGATCATCCTATTGGGACGGATGAAAAGGCTGTTGCCTCAGATTTGATCAGTTGCGGCGGCGGTCCAGCCGCCAATGCGGCTGTTACCGCATCTATGTTGGGTTCAAAAACCGCATTGGCCGCTTACTTAGGCAATGACACTTTTGGTGAATCGCACTTTAACGAACTGGTTGAAGCCGGTGTTATCACCCGCTGGGTGATTCGAAGTTCCGCTCCGACTCCACTTTCGACGATATGGGCGCAACCCGATGGTCAGCGCGCATTGGTCAATTATAAAGGAACAACGCCTGAACCGCATCCGGATAACTTTGATTTTTCAAAAGACCGTCCTTCTGTGATATTATTTGACGGCCTTTTGCCGGAAGTATCTTTTAAACTGGCACAATGGGCGCGTGAAAAACATATCACGACGATTTTGGATGCCGGTTCTGTGCATAAGGGCACAACAGGCTTAATCCATAAAATAGATTATCTGGTTGCTTCCGAAGAATTCGCGCACGATTACACATCGAGTTCGGATGCAGACAGGGCAGTGAGCAAGCTCAGTCGTCATACCCCCAATGTTGTCGTAACGCTTGGTGACCGAGGATTGATCTGGCAAAATGGACACGGCAGGGGGCGGATGCCTGCTTTTCAGATAAAGGCGATTGATACCACCGGTGCCGGAGATGCCTTTCACGGTGCCTTTGCCCGCGGGATTTCATTGAAAATGCCGTGGAACCGAATTTTACAATACGCCAGCGCAGTAGGCGCCCTCTGCTGTACCAAAATGGGCGCACGTAAAGGGATTCCCACCGCCTCTGAAACAGAGCGATTTTTGAGAAGCTGCATAAGTGAAAACGGCGTGTTTTGTGACTGATACGGTGTGTTTTCACAGAAGTTAACGATTTTCCCACCTCGGAACTTCTTTATTCAAAAAGGCTTTGATTCCGATCTGAGCATCTTTGGCCAGACTGTTAAAAGCCATCGTATTTTTAGCATAGTGCATTGCATTTTCATCCGTTTGATCAATTTGGGAATAAAACGCCTGTTTGCCGATGCTTAAAACATAACGGCTGGCTTCGGCAATCTTTAGTGCGATGCTTTCGGTTTCTTGCGCTAATTTATCAAGGGGCGTTACGCGGTTAATCAAACCCAGCACTTTGGCTTCTTCAGCCGATACATAACGTCCGGTCAACAACATTTCCATCGCCGCTTTACGACCGATAGCGCGAGTCAGCGCCACCATCGGGGTCGTACAAAAAAGGCCGATTTTCACACCCGGAGTCGCAAACCGGGCATTCTCGGCAGCCACAGCTAAATCACACCATGCAACCAACTGGCATCCTGCGGCTGTGGCAATTCCTTGCACCTGGGCAATGACAGGCTGCGGTGTTTCATGAATTTTACGCATTAGCCGTGAGCATTGATCGAAGATAAATTTATATTCCCCGGCATCTTTATCCACCATTTCATCCAGAAAATGTCCGGCACAAAAGTGTTTGCCGGCCGCTCGGATTATAATCACTTTCACGGTTTGATCTACAGCGACGACAGTTAGCACATCAATCATTTCTGCAATCATTTTTTCAGATAAAGCATTAATTTTTTTAGGATTATTCAACTTTATAAGTGCGATAGGCGGTCTGACTGTTAAAAGAATTTCATCATAAATCATTGATACTTTCTCCTTATTACCGGGCAATATTAGACAAACATTGTTACAATAGCCTTTTTTAATCAGGTTTCAGTATTTAGTGGAAACATCTTGATACCTGAAATTATAATATTCAAAATTACAACTTAGAGATTTCCCAAAAAATAATCTACGCATTTTTTAAAATATAATGTTCATCCTGAAAAGATGAATGTATCAGAACCTTAACAGCTTGAAAAGCAAAAACATAAACAAAGGGGAAAGGAGGTGATAAAGGCATAATGTATGGAAGACATAAAATTGAAGTTCATACATTAAAAGGTTTGCCGATTTTGGAGCGCTTTGGCAAACTGAAGTTTGTACTCCTGCGCGTCAGCTAAATGTTAACATAACAAGTGATTACCAGTCTAAAATATCTTTCCAGGGGCTGTCATAATTCATTCCTTTCAGGCTATTTGTAAGGATACTGATATTACTATTTTTTTTTATAAATCACTTGGATCGCTTGGGAGTATGGATCAAACTGGACCTTGCTCTCCACCTGAAAAACGGATCGAAGAATTTCCTCATTCAAAACGGTTTTTACCGGCCCGTGAGCGGCCACGCTTCCCTGTTGCATAAAAATCAGCTCATCGCAAAACAAAGCGGCCAGATTAATATCCTGCATCACGGCAATAACCGTTTTCTGTTGTGTAGCGACTCTTTCTGCAGCCATGTTCAAAACCGTAATTGTGTGGTTAATATCCAGATTGGATGTCGCCTCATCCAGCAAAAGCACCGGTGCATCTTGAGCCAGCGCACGAGCGAAAATGACGCGCTGACGCTCCCCGCCGCTTAACTCTGTGATAAATCGGTTTGCAAAAGCCAGGGTGTCCGTCTGTGCCATGATATCTTGCAGGATGCGGTTATCTTCGTCAGAAGGCGCTGCAAACCGCGCTATATGGGGATAGCGTCCCATCATCACAACTTCCTGAGATGTAAAGGGAAAATTGATATAAAAATTCTGCGGAACCAGCGCAATTTCCCGGGACAGCATTTTGCGGGGATATGTGTTCAAAGCTTTGCCCTTATAATGAATATATCCGGCAGTGGGTTGCTGGTGACCGATCATCAAATCAATTAAGGTGGATTTACCGCATCCGTTCGGGCCGATGATACCATAAAACACACCGGCGTTCAGGGTCAGAGAAAAATCGCGCAGCACGCTTTTTTTTTTGTAATCAAAAGACGCGGTTTGTATTTCAAAAAGATGGTTCAAAATTTCTGCATCAGCCTCCGGTTTTCTGGCGTTTCCTGAAAATATAGCAAAAAAACGGGCCGCCGACCAGGGCTGTGATAACACCGATGGGAATTTCATTGGGCAAAACCGCACGAGTGACCGTGTCGGCACACAGAAGCAAAATCGCACCGGCCAGCAGAGAGACGGGGATCAATTTACGGTTGTCCGGCCCGGTGACGGAGCGCACGATATGGGGCACCAAAAGGCCCACAAAGCCGATAATGCCAGATACGGACACGCACACAGCCGACACCAAAGAAGCGGTCACCAGAAGTGCCAAAGGCGCTTTTTTGGTATCCACTCCCAGGGAAGAGGCTGTGCGGTTTCCCAATGACAATAGGTTTAAATCTCTGGAGAAGAACACAAAAACGCCGAATCCGAGTCCCACGCACACAAACGTCAATATAACATCAACCCAAGTTTTTGAACCGAAACTGCCCATGAGCCAGAAAATAATCACTGACACCTGCTCGTCAGCCACATATTTGAGAAAGCTGATGCCGGCCGATAAAATTGCGGCCACAATAATGCCAGACAAAATCAGGTTATTGGATGACAGTCCGCCGCCATCAGAAGAGAGATAGATGACAAAAAACAGAGTGCTGACCGCCCCTGTAAAGGCCAAAAGCGGAACCGACCAGGTTCCCATAAAGCCGATATTGAATAATATGGCCAAAGAAGCGCCAAAGGCCGCCCCCGCGGACACTCCTAATGTATAAGGATCGGCCAGTGGATTTAAAAGAATTCCCTGAAACACGGCTCCGGACACGGCCAGTCCGGCACCGACAATCGCGGCTGTCAGAATTCGAGGCAAGCGCACATCCACCACCACTACCGGATACAATTTATCAATACCCGCAAGCCATCCGTCGTATCCCGTAACCCTTCCGGCGACAATCCGAAGAACATCGAAAAACGGTATTTTGATGTACCCCATACCGGCCGAAATCACAATGACTATGGCAAGCAGCAACAGCAACAGAACGAGCTGGCTTCCGGCGGAAAGCATAATACGCCTGGAACTGATTGTGTTTTTATGGTTTGAATGTTCGGTCAAAACGTTTTTTTAAATCAAATCGTCTCTGTAAAAAATATCAATGTTTCTCATCCCAAAAACAAAAAAGCCTTCAAACCGCATTGGCTTGAAGGGCCATACCCAGTTTCTTGGCCATTTTTTATAAAAATCGTAATTCCCGTCTCTCGTGAGAGTCCGTTCATTATTCAGGCAGGTCTTCTGGCTTCCTCGCCTTTTCAGTGGCTTTCCCATTCCGATAGAGCGGAAGAAATAGCAGTGTATTCCGACAATCAGGCCGGAATACGCCTTTCATAAGAGAGTTTGATTCAACCCCACCGCATCACTACAACCATCCAAATCATCGCAATAACAAAAGCAGCCCACAAAGTTAAATCGGTCAGTCCGAGCCATGCCAGGTGAATGTAGGCGCTACCTAACAAGCCGATAAAAAGACGGTCGCCGCGCGTGGTGACTATCGGCAGAAAGCCGCGTCGTTCAATGGTTGGCGACACTGTTTGCCAGATAGTCATCGCACAAAGCATCAAAATAATCGTAATAAAAAAAACGGCGGTATGAGCTGTCCATGCCATCCATTCCAAATCCATCAATTACCTCCATATTTCCTTACTCTTACTCTTACTCCTACTCTTACTCTTGCTCTTAATCGCTTTTCGATTACGATTAAGAGTAAGAGTAAGATTGTGATTATTATACACGTCCCATGGCAAAGCCTTTGGCCAGATGATTGCGTACGAACCATATTACCAGCGCGCCTGGCACAATGGTCAATATACCGGCGGCCGAGAGCAACCCCCAATCAAGGCCGGTGGCGCTCACTGTGCGGGTCATAATCGCGGCGATCGGTTTGGCATCGGTAGCGGTCAAGGTGCGGGCCAACAGAAGTTCCACCCAACTGAACATGAAGCAAAAAAAAGCGGTTACGCCGACGCCGGCTCTGATCAGAGGGATAAAAATAGTCATAAAAAAACGTGGAAAACCGAATCCATCAATAAATGCGGTTTCATCAATTTCACGGGGAATGCCGGACATAAAACCTTCCAATATCCACACCGCTAACGGCACATTGAACAGGCAATGGGCTAGCGCCACGGCGATATGGGTATCGAACAAATCGAAAGTTTGATAGAGTTCAAAAAACGGCAGCAGGAAAACAGCCGCCGGTGCCATGCGGTTGGTGAGCAGCCAGAAAAACAGATGCTTGTCGCCGAGAAAGCGATAGCGTGAAAAGGCGTAAGCGGCGGGCAGCGCGACTGACAACGAGATAACGGTGTTCATGCTGACGTAAATGATAGAATTGATATAACCGGAATACCAGGATTTATCCGTAAAAATTTTGATGTAATTGCCAAAGGTTATATCGGTCGGATACAGCGAGAAAACACCGAGTATATCGGCATTGGTTCGTAGTGACATGTTGAGCATCCAATAGATCGGCAACAACAGCAGTCCGAAATAAAGCGCCAGGCCGATGGTTCGTTTTCTTATTTTCATCCGTTATTTTCTCCTTTTCCGACATTTTGAAGGGCCTGATAGAACAGCCAACTGAATAGCAGTATGATGACAAAATAGATCAGCGAGAAAGCGGCCGCCGGGCCAAGGTCGAATGAGCCCACAGCGATTTTGACGAGATAAATTGATAGAAAGGTGGTGGAGTTGCCAGGCCCGCCGCCAGTTAGTACAAAAGGCTCTGCATAGATAAGAAAACTGTCCATAAAGCGCAATAATATGGCAATTGTCAACACGCCGCGCATTTTGGGCAGTTGGATATAACGGAATGTCGCCCAAGCTGAAGCACCGTCAATTTTGGCCGCCTGAAAATACGCTTCCGGGATCGCTCTTAAACCGGAGTACGCCAACAGGGCGACCAGCGGCGTCCAGTGCCAGACTTCCATCAACATAAGCGTAACCCAAGCATCTAACGGTGCCGATGTATGATCAAAAGTGATGCCCAGGCTATTAATTGTCGCGCCGAACAAACCGATATCCGGCCTCGTGAAGATGATCCAGATAGTGCCGATCACATTCCAGGGAATCAGCAGCGGCAGCGCCAGAGTTACCAGACTGGCGGATACGCCCCATCCGCGTTTGGGCATTGCCAGCGCAATGATGATACCCAGCGGAATTTCAATCAAAAGCACCATGCCGGAAAACAGAAATTGACGCCACAAGGCGGAATGCAGGCGGTGGCTGGTCAATACTTCTTTAAACCATTCGGCACCCACAAAAACGCGCTTCCCCGGGAATATATCCTGAACCGAGTAATTCACCACGGTCATCAAAGGGATGATCGCGCTGAAAGCGACAATTATAAAAACAGGCAGCACCAGAAACCAAGCCTTGTTGTCTTCCCATTTATCCATGAGCGTACTCCTTACTCTTCAGTTTGCAGTTTCCAGTTTCCAGTCTTCAGTTTACTGCCAACTGCTTGTTTAATCAACCGGCCATCGTCAAACAGTCTGATTTTTTGCGGTGGAAAAATCAGCCATGCTTTGCCACTGGGAACCGGTTGGCCTTCGGGCAGTCGGGCGCGTACGGTTTTACCGGCCAAAGACAAAGATACAATTTTGCAGCTTCCCTGGTCTTCAACCGCTTTAATCTGGGCTTCGACGCTGTCCTGCACCGGTTTGGCCGACAACTGTAAATACATCGGTCGAATGCCCAATTCTAATTTGCCTTTAGCCTGATTGGCCAAAGCGGCTATTGGCGCATCTAATTTAATCCCCACATTATCAACACGCACCCTATCGCCATCCGGTACACATTCCAGAAAATTCATCCCCGGACTGCCGATAAAATAGCCCACAAAGCGATGTTCCGGATATTCGAAAAGCTCTTGGGGAGTTCCGATTTGAACGATATCGCCATCGTACATCACAACCACTTTTTCCGCAAATGTCAAAGCTTCGGTTTGATCATGGGTAACATAAATCAAGGTAAGCTTCAATTGTTCGTGAATCTGTTTCAGGCTACGCCGCAGACGCCATTTCAAATGCGGATCGATCACGGTGAGCGGTTCATCAAACAAAATGGCGGCCACATCACTGCGCACCAACCCACGCCCCAGGGAAACTTTTTGTTTGGCATCGGCAGTCAAACCGGCGGCTTTCTTTTTGAGAAAGGCAGTCAAATCTAAAATTTCAGCCACTTCATTCACGCGCCGAATAATATCATTTTTAGGAACGCCACGATTGCGTAAGGGAAAAGCCAAGTTATCTGACACGGTCATAGTGTCATATAAAACCGGGAACTGAAAGACCTGGGCAATATTACGTTTTTCCGGTGATAAAGCCGTAACATCTTTTCCATCATACAGCACGCGCCCCTGGCTGGGGGTGAGCAGCCCTGAAATGATGTTTAGCAATGTGGTTTTGCCGCATCCCGAAGGCCCAAGCAGGGCATAAGCGCCCCCATCCTCCCAAACGGTGTGAATGCGCTTTAGGGCGTAGTCCGCTTGATCTTCAGGTTTGGAAAGGTAGCTGTGGGCAATTTCATTTAATTCAATGTACGCCATGATCGTCTCCTACATTTCCTGCATTCATGCCGGTCGCGGTTTGCAATGATGGTGATGCGGCTAAATGCCCCTCCTCATTGTATGCCAACAGATAATGGGGATTGACAAAAAGGGTTACAGGCTCGCCGATGCGGTGAGAATGCACGCCGTTTTGCTGAACCACAAGCATAGAATTGTCATAATTAACATGAATGAATGTTTCCGACCCGTTTATCTCCGATAATTCGACAGTCGTACGAATTTTAACATCAGCTTCCGCTGTTCTTGTTAAAAAAAGATGATTGGCGCGTACACCGAATTTATATGTGCCGGCTTTAAGCGAACTCAAATGGTCGTGTAAAGGAATGTCAATGCCACGACCCAGTCGGATAGCGTCTGCTGTTACAACCCCCTTGATATAATTAATGGGCGGATCGCTGAAAACATCGGCAACTTTGAGCGTTGCCGGATTTTGATAAACGTCCGAAACAGGTCCGGTTTGTAAGATGCGCCCTTCGTCAATCACAACGATATTACCGCCAATCATCAAGGCTTCGGCCGGTTCCGTAGTGGTATAAACAACAATAGCCTTGCGCCGGGTGAAAATTTCCTGAAGCTCTATCCGTAATTCTTCGCGCAATTTGAAATCCAGATTTACCAGCGGTTCATCCAGTAAAAGCAGGTCGGCTTCTTTCACTAAGGCCCGGGCGATGGCGGTGCGTTGCTGTTGTCCACCGGAAAGCTCGGTAGGCAATCGATCCAAAAGGTCGTCAATATGAAGGATTGCAGCGGTTTTACGCACCCGTTGATCAATTTCGGTTCGTTTCAGGCCGGCAATTTTCAAAGGCGAGGCTATATTTTTATAGACCGTCAGCGAGGGATAATTGATAAACTGCTGATAAACCATGGCGATGCTGCGTTTACGTACCGAAACACCGGTAACATCACGATCATCTATAAATAATTTGCCGCTGGTGGGACGGTCCAGCCCGGCCATGATTCGAAGCAGGGAAGTTTTGCCGGCAAGGGTTCGGCCAAGAATTATATTACGCGAACCGGGTTCAAATTCAAGGCTGATATCTTTGAGATGAGTTTCCCGGCCGACCATCTTGTCAATGTTCTGCAAGCGCAGACCCATTATGCGTCTCCATAATATTAATTAATATTGTTAAATTATACTCATAATTTTTGTAAATTAAGATCGTTTCATCTACATGGATTAGTGATAAACAAGAATTATTTCAAAGAGTCAAATCCCTGTTAATCGCTAATCCATGTAGATGAATTCCATCCGTGTAAACACCTAAACATCGCTATAATACTTAAAATCCAGCCGCATCGCATTAAAATTAAAAATCAGCCCTCTTCTGAGTTTGAAAAGCCGAATGTAATTCCAAAACCTAAACAGAATCAGATCGCTCAGTTCTTTCAAGGCAACTGTGGCGAGAAGTAAATCGCCGAGTATAAAAAAATTTACTTCTTTTACGCCTAGTTTTTCATTCCGATACTCGGCTGATAGTTCTCTGGTAATATCAAAGCAGATACCTGCCTGTTTCAGTTCATAATAAAACGCCCTTCGGTAAATCTGGTGAAAATATCCGGGGCCCAATGTCACGAGAATCCGATTCGCTATGATGAGCAGGTCTCTGACATTTTCTTTGCCTTCGAACCGGATTTTTTTTAAGTCAAAGTTGTCTTTTAATGCTGTTTCAGATTCCAGTTTGTTCGGAAAGGTTCGGTGTTCCAACGATTTGCTGCCAAAATTTGCCAGAATGCCGAGAGGTTTCTTATAGCCTTTCAGGTATGAAATAAGTTGTGCCTTATGCAGGGGAGTAATTTCGGGAACGGCTTTCAGTTCAATGATGATCTTATCTTCAACTATCAAATCAATCCGGTAACGACCAAGATTTTTGTCAAAATAAACAACATCGAATTTTTTCTGGCGTTCCGCTTTCAGTCCTTGTGAACGCAGTTCCGACTGCACCGCCTTTTCGTAAATTTCTTCATGCCAGATGTTGTGCAACGCGTTATGGACTTTGAAAAAACTGCCGATGATAATATAGGTCAGTTCTTTGTGTATCATTGCATATCTCAGAATATATCGGCACCCTCACAGATTATGCAACAAGCCCAAAATCTATGCTTATCACTAATCCGTGTAGATACGCCCCTCCCATTTTTAAATACATCATTTTTTGGGTGTGAATTAACATCATTTGAAAATTTGCGCAAGCGTAAAACAATTTTATTTTCAGGATTCATTCCATCTTGACATCATCCCCTTTTTTATCATATTTAAACAGTTATTAACTGAAACATGCAAATCAGAAAAGGTATCAAATAATGGCTTCTTATGAAACTCAGGCGTTAATCATCGGCGGAGGTGCCACCGGAACCGGCTTGGCGCGAGATTTGGCGTTGCGCGGTGTTAAATGTATTTTGGCGGAACAACAGGATATCAATGCCGGCGCATCCGGCGCAAATCACGGACTTTTACACAGCGGCGGACGCTATGTGTTCACTGATCCCGAAAGTGCTAAAGAATGCTGTGATGAGGCTAATATTCTTCGCAAAATAGCGGCTAATTGTATTGAAGATTGCGGCGGCCTGTTTGTAGCCGTTGAGGGCGATGATGAGGCGTATGCGGCGGATTTCCCCGGTTTATGCGAACAATGTCATATTCCGGTTCAAACATTGGATGTCAAGGAAGCGCGCGAACTTGAACCGGTGCTTTCCGAAAAATTGATTGCCGCTTACATGGTGGAAGATGCTTCCATTGATCCGTTCAAATTATCTTTGGAAAATATTACCGAAGCTCAGGATTTGGGAACCGAACTGCTCTGTTTTTCAAAAGTGATCGGATTTGACAAAGGCCCTGGCGGTATTTATAAAACACATCTCCAAAATACGCTCACCGGCGAAGAATTCACTATCCAAGCCGAACAAATTGTAAATGCCTCTGGCGCATGGGCCGGAATCATTGCCGGACTGGCCGGCATTCCGCTCAATATTTTATATTCCCAGGGAAGTTTGATTATCACTCACAACCGAATTACGCAGCGCGTGGTGAATCGTTTGCGCACTTCGTCCAATGCCGATATCCTGGTGCCGGGCGGCACGGTTTCCATTTTAGGCACTACATCGGTGCGCATCGACAGTCTTGATCAGATTCGACCGACCATTGAAGAGGTGGACGCCATGTTGGATGAAGCCTCGGCCATGATTCCCTCTTTGGAAAATGCCCGTTATATACGTGCGTATGCCGGTGTCCGGCCTCTGGTCAGTTTCCAATCGACGGGGGGTGATGATGACCGCAGTGTCGGCCGGGGGTTTGCTCTGCTGGACCATGCGGCTGACGGTTTTGATAATTTTACAACCATTTCCGGCGGCAAGCTCACAACCTACCGCCTGATGGCCGAAAAAACCGCAGATATGGTTTGCCAAAAAATGGGCGTTACAACGCCGTGTGTCACGCGCACCAAACCGCTGCCATCAAACCGGCCTGCCAAATGGACAGAACCCGGACTGGCACCGCGATTATGGCTGAAGCACCATAACACCGATGACATTTTGCTATGCGAATGTGAAATGGTTCCCAAAAGCGTGGTTGACACACTGATCACTTCGATTCGTGAAGAAAAGGGCCATCCGGATTTGAACACTATCGGATTACGTAGCAGAGTCGGCAAAGGTGCCTGCCAGGGCGCTTTTTGCGGTCCTCGGATAACATCTTACCTGTATGATAATGAAATTCTTTCGGCTGATGCAGCCCTTGATGACCTTCGTAAATTCATTAACCGACGCTGGAAAGGACAACACCCTATTCTTTGGGATCGGCAACTGGCTCAAGCCGAATTTTCAGAGGCCATGCATTGCGGCATGTTCGGGCTTGAAATTTAAAGTGCCTGAAGGCTTTGCCAAACACGTAACAGATCCGCAGCAGAAGAAGAAAAAATTCATAGTATCAGTAGATGGAAAATGCCTGAAAATACTGCCGGAGTGCAAAAATTTAGCGAAGCGGTTTTTTGCCGGATCCTGAATCTGCAAGCATTTTCGAGTGCTGGATGCAAAAAATCGCTATGCTTAATTTTGCACTCCTGAATTTTCCATCTACTGATTATTGGCATCATTCTTGTTCTGAAGTGAAATAGTCAGTCAATTTATCTCTTGGCAGCTCTTCTTGTTTGCGCGTTTCCAGATTTTTTATCTGAATCGTCTTTTTTTCAAACTCGTTCTCACCGCAAATTATGATAAACTTGACTCCCCGTGTGATTGCGTAATTAAATTGGTTTTTAAAGGTTGTGTCTTTTAAAAGCGAAATATCCGTATTGATACCGATTTGGCGCAGTTCGGAGGCCATCTGAATATAATCGGCGTCATGATCCTGGGCGATGCGCATAATCATCACATCGGTTACCGTCTGTTGAGCGTTATCAATAAGGCCGAGATGATTCAGCGCGGCAAACAACCGGTCAACGCCCAAAGAAGCGCCGGTTGCAGGCAGTTCATTGCCGGTGAAGCGAGCTACCAGATTATTATAACGCCCTCCGCTAAAAATACTTCCGAATTCAGGCAGATCCGTAAGAACCGCTTCCATCACCGGACCCGTATAATAATCCAGCCCCCTTGCAATTGAAAAATCAATATCAATAAAATCAGATGGAATCCCCATACTGTCCGTATATTCCAATATTTGTCGAAGTTCGTCAATTCCTTCTTCTGCCAGTTTCACGCCTTGAAAAATGCTACGACACTGTTCGAGTTTGGCCTTATTGTCACCTTTTAAACTTAGGAAGGTTGTGACTTTGGCGATATCATCGTCAGATAGTTGCGGTGACATATCATAAGCGTTTTGCGGGACGGCCTGTAATTCGGCGGCAACGGCCTGTAAGCCGATTTTATCAATCTTATCCAGAATACGCATCATTTCTTTGGTTATATCATCTTTTGTGACAGAGGCTCGATTATTAATATTCACCAATTGAGCCAACCCGTTTAATATTTTACGGTTATTTAAGCGGATTTTGAAGTGTTTAACGCCCAAACCTTTCAGTGCCTGATAAATAACAGCTACAATTTCGGCATCCGCCAGCATTGATGAAGTTCCGGCAATATCCGCATCAAATTGGTAAAACTGGCGGTAACGGCCGCTTTGCGGCGTATCCGCTCTGAATACGGGACCGACCGCCATTCTTTTCCAGGGCAATCGAATGCCTTTGCGTGTTTTTGAATCGTAGGGGTTTGCTGCCAGAAGGCGCGCCAATGGTACCGTATGATCAAAGGGCATGGCTAACGGTTCGTTATCATGCGCGCTTTTTATCTTGAAAATATTCTTTCCTGTATCGCTGGTTTCACCAGCAAGTGTTTTTAAAAATTCAATTCGTGGAGTTTCAATGGGGTCGAATCCGAAATTGCGAAAAACTTTTTCAACAGTTTTGATCATTTTTTCTCTTGCCAGATAATCCCAAGGCAAAAAATCTAAAAATCCGCCCGGTCGTTCTGGTTTGACTATTTTATCTGTCATTCATATTTCCTTTTAAATTAAAAGCGGTTGATATTAAATATAGGGTGAACAACATTGTGAAACCCACCCTTGTTTATTGATAATGATGCGGTTCTCTCAGCAAGGATTTCATGCAGGCTGGATATAATCGTATTGATGGTTTCGTATGATATGATTCAGGTGGTTCGATCCGGTTGGCCTTTCAGTTGTTTTCAAAGGCTTGTTGGGCTTCGCGTTTGCGTTTTTTCTCCATTTTGAAGGAGATAATGCTGAAAGATACGATGAAAAATGATGCTATCAGCACGATAAGCGTTCCGATGGCGTTGATCTTGGGGCTGATCCCCAGACGGGCTGCTGAAAACACTTTCATGGGCAGGGTGGTGGAACCCGGACCGGCCACGAAGCTGGTGATCACCAGGTCGTCTAAAGACAGGGTAAAGGCGAGCAGCCAACCGGAAATCAGGGCTGGCGCGATGATGGGCAAGGTGATTACGAAAAACACTTTCAACGGCGGTGCGCCCAAATCCAGAGCGGCTTCCTCAATGGAAAGGTCCATATCTCTTAACCGTGATGAAACAATGATAGCCACGAAAGCGGTGGCGAATGTCACATGGGCAATCCAGATTGTCAACATGCCCCGCCCTTGGGGCCAACCGATTATCCGCTCCATGGAAACGAACAGCAACAGGCTCGCCAGACCGGTGATCACTTCCGGCATAACCAGAGGGGCTGTGATAGTACTGGCGAAAGTGGTATGGCCCCGAAAACGTCCGAAGCGGGCCATGACGTAACCGGCGATAGTTCCCAACGCAGTGGCAAACCCAGCGGTGCAAAAGGCTATGCGCAGACTGTTCCAAAAGGCATCCAATATCCCCTTGTCCTTCAATAGTTCGCCGTACCATTTGAGGGAAAACCCTCCCCAGACCGTCACCAGTTTGGAGGCGTTGAAGGAATAGACAATCAGAATAACAATGGGACCGAACAAAAAAGCGTAGCCCAGTGCCAAAACGATTATCATTTTATAAGAGGTCCTGCCTTTCATAACGCCTCCTTTGATTGATAATGATGAAACACCGCCACAGGAATCGCCAGCAACAGCAGCATAATAATCGCCACGGCCGAAGCCACCGGCCAGTCTCGGTTATTGAAGAATTCTTGCCAGAGAACTCTTCCGATCATCAGGGTTTCCGAGCCGCCCAGCAGTTCGGGAATGACAAATTCTCCCACCACAGGGATAAAAATAAGCATGGAACCCGCCACAATTCCGGGAAAGGACAGAGGAATGGTGATGGCCAAAAAAGATTTCCAGGGGCGCGCGCCCAAGTCGTAGGCCGCTTCGAGCAGCGTGTGATCGTGTTTCACAAGGTTGGTGTATAAGGGCAGTATCATAAAGGGCAGATAGGCGTAAACGATTCCGATATAAACAGCAATGTTGGTGTTCAGAATGATTAAGGGTTGATCTATCACTCCCAGGCCCATGAGAAAATTGTTGAATAAACCGTTGTTTTTCAAAATTCCGATCCAGGCGTAAATGCGGATTAAAAAAGAAGTCCAGGAGGGAAGCACAATTCCTAACAATAATATGTTTCTTACAGTCGGACTTGCATTGGCGATGCTGTAGGCCATGGGGTAGCCGATCAACAGGCAAAAAACAGTGGACAGCGTCGCCATTTTCACCGAGTTTATATAAGCGCTGATATAGAGGTCATCGGTCAGCAGAAAAAGGTAGTTGCCCATGTTCAGCTTGACGTTCAACATCTCGTCAGCATATTTCCAAAGCGTGGAAAACGGCGGAATGGCCGTCATCATCTCGGAGAAACTGATTTTCAAGACAATGGCGAAAGGGATCAGGAAGAACAGCAACATCCAGACAAGGGGAATGGCGATAACCAGAGTCCGTCCTTCAGGCAGATATTTTTTTAGTTTTCCAATCATTTAGTCAACATCACTCCGCTAACAGGCAGCCAGCTTAAATAGACTTTTTGCTCCCAGGTCGGTCTTTCGTGGATCGTCCGGTTCAAATTCGCCTGGGTGGCGATAGCGCGTTTGCCGTTGGTTAGTTTGACGTAGTAGGTGGAAAAACTGCCCAAATAGACGATATCTTCAACGATTCCTTGAGTCCAATTGTATTTTTCATCAGGCTTATCGTGAGTCACGATCATTTTTTCGGGTCGGATTGCTACTGACACCAGCATATCAGCCGTTCCGGTAACGCCGTGATCGATGTAAACGTCGTTTTCAATCTCCTCGCAACGGATGATGGCGTGATCGGCCGCATCCTCGACAATTTTGCCATGGAAAAGGTTCACGCTGCCGATAAATTCGGCTGTGAAGCGGCTGTTGGGAAACTCATAAACTACGGAAGGCGGTCCGGTTTGAATGATGCTGCCCTTATCCATCACCGCGATGCGAGAGGCCATGGTCATGGCTTCTTCCTGATCGTGGGTGACCATGATGCAGGTTACACCGACATCTTCAAGAATGTCCACCAATTCGATCTGCATCTGGGCTCTCAGTTTTTTGTCCAATGCCGCCATAGGTTCATCTAACAACAGCAGTTTGGGACGCTTTACCAGAATTCGGGCCAAGGCCACTCTTTGCATCTGGCCGCCGGACAACTGATGGCTTTTCCGCTTGGCGTAGGCTTCCATCTCCACCAGTTTCAGGATTTCCATCACCCTTTCCTTGATCTGCTTTTTGGGGACCCGGTCCTGTTTCAGTCCGAATGCCACATTTTTCTCTACGGTCATGTGAGGAAAAAGAGCGTAGGATTGAAACATCATGTTGATGGGACGTTTGAAAGGCGGGATGGAGGCCATATCTTGGCCGTCAATGATGATTTCTCCGGTGGTGGGGGTTTCCAAACCGGCCAGCATCCTCAGCAAAGTGGATTTTCCGCAACCGGAACTTCCCAAAAGGGCGAAAATTTCTCCCTCGGCGATTTGCAGATTGATTCCGCTGACGGCAACGAAATTATCGAAGTTCTTGCTGATGTTGATGATTTCAACGAATGGTTTTAAAACGAATGGTTTTGAGGCGTCGGCTCCGATTGAAGGCTCCTTTTTTTGTTCAGGTGTAGTCGTCATCAAAGTTTATTTCAGAACAAATATGAAATGTCGTATTATGTAGGGTGGGTGAAGCGAAGCGAAACCCACCGAATATATGGTATCGCCATATTGTGAACAACGGTGTTACGGAACATCAGAAATCGGGTTTTTTGGAAAAACCCGATTTCTTTAGAAGCGGTGATAGTTATTTACCTGTCTTTATTTTGGTCCACGTCCTGTTCACGGTTCGGGTGATTTTAAGCGGAAGCAGCTTGAACATAAAGAGGTTCTTCTTGGTTTCCTCGCTAGGATAGATGCCCTTGTTGTCCATAATTGCTTTATCGATCAACGGATATGATGCCTTGTTAGCGTTGGCATAAGCCACATGATTGGAGATGCCGGCGATGATTTCAGGTTTCATGAAAAAATCCAGGAATTTGTGAGCGTTATCCGGGTGTTTGGCGTCCTTGGGAATGGCCATCATGTCAAACCAGAGGGCGGCCCCTTCCTTGGGGATGACGTAAGCGACGTTTACACCGTTTTTAGCTTCTGTCGCCCGGCTTTGCGCCTGAATCACGTCACCGGACCAACCCAGAGCGATACATATATCCCCGTTGGCCAGATCGTTGATGTATTTGGATGAATGGAAATAGGTGATGTAGGGGCGCACCTTTTCGAGTACTTTATAAGCTTTGTCGGTGTAGTCAGATGCCTTGGTGCTGTTGGGATCGAGTTTCAAATAGTTCAACACCGCCGGCAGGACTTCGGTGGGAGCGTCCAGAAAGGCGACGCCGCATTTGGTTAATTTGGAAATGTTTTCAGGTTTGAACAGGATATCCCAAGAGTCCACCGGCACGTTTTCGCCCAGGGCTTTCTTGACTTTGTCAACATTATAACCGATTCCCGTGGTACCCCACATATAGGGAATCGAATGCTCGTTATCTTTGTCCATGTAGGCCAGCAATTTAAGATAGGCTTCATCCAGGTTCCCGTAATTCTTGAATTTGCTCTTGTCCAGTTTTTTAAAAACGCCCGCTTTCAACTGTTTGCCCAAAAAGGAATTGGAGGGAAAAACCACGTCGAACCCGGAACCGCCTGCCAGCAATTTTGTCTCCAAAACTTCGTTGCTGTCGAAAACGTCGTAAACCGGCTTGATTCCGGTTTCTTTTTCAAACAGCTCAAGGGTGTCTTTGGCGATATAATCAGACCAGTTAAAGACATTGACTACTTTTTCCTCCTCGGCCAGTCCGATTGTGGAAATCATGAGTACGGCAAATGCTACGGTCAGTTTTAAAAAGGTTTTTTTCAGCATAATTTCTCCTGTTGTTAAAAGTTGTTTAATTAGAAATCGGGTTTTTTCAAAAAACCCGATTCCTCCCAATGTTGAATATACGGCTCGCATCCAGTTTGGCTGGAAAGCTAATACGCTTTGAGCTTGAATGTCAAGAAAAATTACACCTAAATATATGACAACATAAAAAATTTTGTTTTGATAGAATCAAGATTTGTCAGAAATCGGGTTTTTGAAAAAACCCGATTTCTAATGTTTTTATAATGATTTGTGCTCAAATCCCTTTTCAAACGCTTTTGCATCAGCCGCTTTTTTATATTCAGATTCCATCTCTTTCATGCTTGAAGGAAACCCATAAGAGGGAAGTCTTTCCATAAAAGGGGTTGACTCGAAATTTTCAGGCCCCAAAACTCCTTTGCCTTTCCATAAGCCCTTGGATAGCAATTCCATCATAATGACAGGCCCTACCGCTGTCTGGGCAAGCACGGCCTGGCTTCCATATATTTTCATGCACGTTTCATTGTCAACCATCTGATAAATATAAACGTTTCTTTCTTTTCCGTCTTTTATTCCTTTCACCCAAACTCCGGCGGACAACTGGCCTTTCATGCGGTCGCCGATCATTGCGGGATTCGGGGCACAGGCCGCCACAACATCTCTTGGAGATACGGAAACCCCTTTGACATTTACGTTTTGCGTACCTGTCAAACCAAGCGTTTCAAGGGTTTTAAGAACTCTGCGCATATCTCTTGGCACGCCGAACTTGAAAGTGGCCCGTTTCAACCCCTTATCTGCAAAATATCTGGGAAACATCAATACTTCTTCATGTTCGACGTTTATGACTTCCTGATCGCCCACAGGTTCTGGAAACCCGAAAATTTCAGGTTCGGAAAAAGGTTCTGTAACATACCATCCCCGCTCCTTTTCCCATATAACCGGAGGATTTAAACATTCTTCAATAGTTGTCCATATAGAGAATCCAAAGGCGATCTCAAGGCCCTCGACTTCCAGGTTGTCCGCGTCACGCACATTCAGTTCATGGATTTCATCAAACAAATGATCCGCGGCATATCGGGCAAAAACATTGATCATGCCAGGCTCCACTCCGGACCCGCATAAAGCGAGATTGTTTTTTTCAACCCATTGGTCGTGCTTTTCATACTGAAGGTCTCCGAGTTTCAGCCCGACAGTTCCGAAAGGGTCGGCCGCATCTCTTTGGGACATGCTCATAGCCATGTCCATGTATTTTGCTCCGGTTTCAAACGCCGCGTCAAAAATCGGCATGTTAAATTGCGGATCACAAGCGTTCATTATAAAATCCGTGTCATATTGTTTGGCTAAAGCGGTAATCTCGGCTTGATTGCCGGCATCAATCCTTTCAGCAATAAGCCGCTTATCATCAATTTTTGAAACAACATGCTTTGCTCTGTCCAAATCATAATCGCACACAATGATTCCCTCAAGCCATTCGGCATCGGGATCGTTTTTGGTTGCGACTGATGTGATGGCTTCTCCTACACCACCTGCTCCTACTAGTAAAACTTTCATAAAACCTCCTGATTCAGGCATCCTTCATTTTTTGGTTGACCATTCGGAGGAGTGCTAAACTTACAGTCAGGCATGCAACGCTTACCAATGCTAAACTGTAAGTTTAGCGCTCCAGAGAAAAGTGTAAACTACTTTTAGGCTACTACTACAAAAGGGTCAGATTTTCAAGAACCGTAAGATAGAGTTACGATTTGTTAAATTTTTTAACAGCAGCAGGCTGAAAATTGATCTCATAATGTGTTTATGAATAATTCAGGCTAAGTAACATAACTCATCAATTATGCTGAAACAGGTGTAATTCAAGACCGTCGGTTAGCACAAACTCAGTAGGTCGGGTTAGCGATAGCGTAACCCGACATCAATCGGCAATATTGTCGGGTTACGCTATCGCTAACCCGACCTACTTTAATCGCAATCACTTGAATTAATTGACATCAATATTTATCAAAATGGCCAAAGCCGAGTTTATGTTGTTATGCTGCTATTTCGGATATCCTGTTATTTCCCTGATTTGTGAATATAAAGGCTCAAGGGCTTTGTACATCTTTGCATAAACCCGCGAGTACAATTCTTGGTAAATTTTTACATTTTCCCGATCCGGTTCAAAGGTTTGTTTGATTTGAACCATGCCGGTTACAGCCTCATCAAGATTTTTATATAATCCAAGTCCCTTTGCCGTGATAACAGCCGCACCTAGTCCTGAAGTTTCATGGGTGCGGCCTTTGACCATGGGCAGGTTGAATATGTCAGCCGTGATTTTGCAAATTTCATCACTTTGGGAAGCGCCACCTGACACGGCTGCTTTTTCAACCTTTACGCCGCCCTTTTTCTGGATTCTTTCCATGCCCTCGCAAAGAGCAAAGCCAAGCCCTTCAATGACGGCCCGGTATATATGGTCTTTGGTATGCACATCACCAAAACCGATCATGGCTCCTTTGGCATCAGGATGATCAAGCCCCGGCCCCCAGTATGGCTGCACCACAAGCCCCATTGCGCCGGGTTTAGTTTTTTCAAGGCATTTGTTTAATACCTCTTCTACCCGGATTCCCATCTTTTGGGCCTGCTCTGTTTCCTTATGGGCAAACTCGTTCTTAAACCAGGTAATCATCCAGAATCCCCTAAAAATCTCAACTTCGGGGTTGTAGTATCCCGGCACAGGCGCAGGATAGGCCGGCATAAATCTGATGGGTTCAAAATATTTTTCAGATGTGGTCTGCACGGTTGCGGTAGTGCCAAAACTCAAACTGACCATGCACTGATCGAGCACTCCGGCTCCCAGGGTTTCACATCCTTTGTCAGACCCGCACGCAATCACAGGAATGCCTTTTTTTATGCCGATGGCCTTAAAAGCCTCTGATGTGATTTCACCGATTAATTCTCCGGGTGATACCAGTTTCACGAGTTTCTCCGGCTCAATCGGGAAAAGCATCCGTGACAATTGATATTTTTTAGCCCAAGCCTGCTTTTTATAATCAAAGGGAAGATACCCGATCTGGGAGGCGGTCGAATCGGTAAAATTATGGGTCAGTTTGTAGTTTAAAAACCCTGAAATCTGCATATATTTATGGGTTTTATCCCATAAATCCGGCTGATTTTGCATAATCCAATTGCATTTGGCCTGGGACTGGATATCAAAGGCTTTTTTTTCAAGTCTTAAAAGCCTAAGCCCCCAGTTCAAAGGGCCGGATTTTCCGAATACAGGTTCTGCTTTTCTTTGGTCCAGCCAAATCACAGCAGGCCGTAAAGGCCGGCCTTTTTTATCTACATTAATCATGCTGGCCCGTTGGGTTGTCACCCCGACCCCTGCGACAGATTCAAAAAATTGCGGTGCGGATGCTTTCAGATTCAAACAGGCTTTGATAAGACTTTCCCAGTACAGTTCCGGGTACTGCTCGGCCCACCCGGGGTGTTTGCTGAAATACGGTTTATACTCTGCCTGAACCTTTGCCAGAAGTTCTCCTTTAAGAGAAAAAAGAAGCGCCCGAAGGCTCTGGGTTCCGCAATCAATGGCAAGAATAGTTTTTTCGTTCAAAGCATGGTCTCTTGTTTATGAATCTATGGATCGAGGAAGTTATGTCGTCCCTGATCCTTATCACATCATTTTTCCATTGCCAAGACCGCTGACAAATATTTTTAATTCTTGCTATCAATTCTGGTGTTTGCTATTTAAAAAATGTCATTCGTAGCGGCTTCAGGTACTCTTATCCAAGCTTTACAAACAATCGAATAAACCCGGACAAATAAATAAACATGCGAATTTTAATGCTTACATTGGCTTTATGCCTTTATCCTGTTGCAGTATTTACAGTTCTGGCAAGGAAAAAATCAGCTTTTAATCAGCCGGCGCAAATATAATTTACTTCAGAAAAATATTTTTATTGATACGGTTGCCTACACAGAAATGATGGATCGTGAAGAAACCCTGGAATAGTGAAAACATACCCTCAAAATTCAGTATATTGTCGGGCCCGGCGGAAAGATTTTTTCGGTTTTTCACACATATCCCGGTGGTGTCGGTGACTTTACCGTATATAAAGACAGGAAGAACAGAGGCCGTTATCTGCTTTGAAAATCTCGGCCATAAGGACTGATCCGAAAGACTCAAACTCGGTTATTGCCCGTATTCGGGAACATGATAAACCCTTAACCGACGCTCTGGCCGGGCTGGTCAAAACGTATTATTTTGATATTATCAGTAGATGGAAAATGCCTGAAGATACGACATGGAGCGCAAAAATCGCTGCGCTTGATTTTTGCGCTCCCGAACTTTCCATCTACTGATTATGCAAGAATTGTTAGAAGATGTTTATAAAAAAATCGGATTTTTTTAGAAAATCCGATTTCTCAGAGGAGGATTAAATTTATTATGAATATGTATGACATACCCAAAGGAAATATTCAGATTGTGGACGACGTTCCGGAAAATTTGGATGTCCTGTCAGCATTGCTCATCAAAAAAGGCTTCGATGTGCGCATTGCGATGAATGGCAAACTCGCGTTGCAATCCATTCATGCGCATAAGCCGGATTTGATTTTGTTGGATATCATGATGCCCGGTATGTCCGGATTTGATGTATGCGAGCGACTCAAAGCAGATGAGCGGACCCGCGACATACCGGTGATTTTTATCAGCGCTTTTGATAATACGTTCGACAAGGTGAAAAGTTTTATGCTTGGCGGAGTGGATTACATCACCAAACCATTCCAGGCGGAAGAGGTGTTGGCCCGGGTGACTGCGCATATTAAACTGAGAAACATGCAGAAGCGTCTTGAGGATCAAAATCTTCAGCTCATAGATGAAATTGATGAACGCAAAAGAGCGGAAGAAAAACTTAAAAAACTTTCCAACGCCGTGGAACAGAGCGCCAGTTCTATTGTCATCACCGATATTGACGGATCGATTGAGTATGTAAATCCGGCTTTTTGCAAAACAACGGGATATTCATATAAAGAAGCCATTGGAAAGAATCCGAGGATATTGAAATCAGGTAAACATTCTCCTGAATTCTATCATAAAATGTGGAAGATACTCGATAACGGCTCTGTATGGAAAGGCGAAATAATCAATAAACGTAAAAACGGTAAACTATATTGGGAACATGTCACTATTTCACCGGTAAAAAACAGGGGGGGCGACACAACTCATTATGTGACTGTCAAAGATGATATCACTTGGCGTAAAAAGGCTGAAGCCGAAAAAATCCGTCTGCTTGAAGAAGCCCGCAAAGCCCGTACCGAAGCAGAAAAAGCGAATCGCGCCAAGAGTGAATTTCTGGCCAATATGTCCCATGATATACGCACACCTATGAACGCGATTTTGGGATTTACGGAACTGCTTGCCGACCAGATCACCGATTCCACGCAAAAAGCTTGGATCAAGGCTGTTCAAGCCGGAGGCAAAAGCCTGCTTACCTTGATAAATGACATACTGGATTTGTCCAAGATTGAATCCGGTAAATTCGAAATCAACCTGGAACCGGTCAATATAAGAGATTTGGCTGATGAACTCGCGCGGATTTTCCAAGTACAGATTGAACAAAAGGCGCTCGGCTTTATCGTTGAGATCGCTCCGGATGTTCCCCGGGGTCTGATGTTGGATGAAACACGACTGCGGCAGGTGCTGTTTAATCTGATTGGTAATGCTGTCAAGTTTACGGATCAAGGTGAAATCAGGCTGACAGTCACGACAGGTGTGCCGCCGGCCGCAAAAGGCCGCTACGATATTCTGATCACAGTGGCGGACACCGGCATTGGGATTCCGGCCGACGATCAGCAGCTAATCTTTGATCCTTTCAGGCAGAGGAATGGGCAAAAATTCGGCAAATATGGCGGTACGGGTTTGGGACTGACCATCTCGTTGCGGCTGGTAAAAGCGATGAACGGTGGCATGACTCTCCAAAGTGTGCCGGGCCAAGGCAGTGCTTTTAAGATCACGCTTCGCGATATAGCTGTGACTGATACCATTGCCAAACCGAAAAATAAGTCAACAGAATGCTTTGAAGACAAAACATTTGCCAACGCTACCATTCTTGTGGCTGATGACGTTGATACTAACCGTAATCTGATCAAAGCCTTTTTTGATGATATGACGGATATTGATATAATCGAAGCTGAAAACGGTGCCGAGGCTGTTTCTCTAACTGAACAGAGACAACCCGATATTATCCTGATGGACATTAAAATGCCTGTCATGGACGGGTATCAGGCAATCAAACGGATTAAAGCGATAGAGCATTTAAAATCTGTTCCCATAATTGCCGTAACCGCTTCGGCCATGAAACAAGAGGATAAAAAAATAAAATTGGCCGGTTTTGACGCCTATATCACCAAACCACTCCGCATATCTGATCTGTTTTATCAATTGGCGCGCTTTCTGCCATGTTTCGAGCAAAAAAACCAAACGGAAGAAAAATCACCCGCAAGCGAACCTGTTGAAATAACGCCTGAAACTCAGGCAAAATTGCCTGAAATTATTTTTCAACTGGAAAATGATTTCATGTCGGAATGGGAAACGATTCGCAAAACCGAAATTTTCGACGATATGGCTGAATTTGCCATTCGGATACGTGATTTTGCTGAAAGCCACTCACTCGCAATGCTGATGAAATTTGGCTGTGACCTCATCGTTCATGTTGAAAATTTTGATATTGATAATATTGATGCTACCCTGGATGCTTATCCTGAATTGCTTCAAAAATTAAAGCGTTTAAAAATAAGTGATGAAGATCGGCGTTAAAATATTTAAACCACAATAAAGCTTAAAACTTGAAGGAGAAAAAAAATGAATCAAAGTAATCATCAGGCTAATGTTCTAATTGTTGATGATGTTACGCGCAATATACAAATTATCTCTGCTATTTTAAAGCCCGAAGGATATAAAATAGCATTTGCACGCAGTGGTGAAGCCGCTCTGGAGCGGGTGAAAGATATTCCGTTTGATTTGATTCTGCTGGATATCATGATGCCCGGCATAGATGGTTACGAAACATGCCGGCGTTTGAAAAATGACCCCCTTTACGCAAGCGAAATTCAAGAGATACCCGTGATTTTCCTGACAGCCAAAACAGATCCCGACAGTGTTGTCAAAGGGTTTGACATCGGTGCTGTGGATTATATTACCAAACCGTTCCGTGCATCTGAACTCCTGGCAAGAGTGAAAACCCATTTGAAACTGAAATTCGCCCTGGAGGACTTACAGGAAGCCAATGCCGCCAAAGACAGATTCTTCTCAATCATTGCGCATGACCTCAAAGGCCCGTTTAATTCTTTATTAGGATATTCAGATTTTTTGCTGAATTATTGGGAAAATTATACGAATGAAAAAAGGAAAAATTTTGTCAAGACAATAAATCAACAAAGCAACCGATTGTTTCGAATGCTGGAAAACCTGTTGAATTGGTCAAGAATGCAGCTTGGTAAAATGGAACATCAACCTGCGAAGATTAAGCTGTATCTTCTAAGCGAACCTAATTTATTGCTGCTTAAACCCCAGGCGGAAAAGAAAAAGATCAAATTATACTCCGACATTGATAAGGATACATCGGCCTACGGTGACAGCAACATGATTTCAACGGTCATTCGCAACTTGATATCAAACGCTATCAAATTTACACATCCGAAGGGTGAAATACGCATAACTTGCCAGGAAGATGGTGATTTTCGAAAAATTACCGTGTCTGACACCGGTATCGGTATCGCAGATGAAAATATTGTCAAGCTATTCAGAATAGACGGGCATTTTTCAACTTACGGTACTGAAAAGGAATCGGGTACAGGGTTAGGGCTGATTCTGTGCAAGGAATTTGTGGAGAAAAACGGTGGAAAACTCTGGGTTGAAAGCGAAGAGGGCAAGGGGAGCAAGTTCAGCTTTACCGTTCCATGTTTTAAGTGAGAGGTGATTTTGATAAAAGAATATACCAAAAATAAAGGTATCATTCATGTTCCGGCTTACACTTTTATCGGATTTCAATATCAGGTGTCAGGAATGCGGCGGGCTACCGTGAAACCCGAACACTGACACCTGATTTTCAATCTAAAGCGCTTTCACTCGGCTTTGAAAATATACAGCAAGCTCTTTTTCATGATTCTTCCCTAAATACGCAATTCCGAACGCGGTTTTAAAAGATACTCCGCGACATCAGTGTCTTGCATAAATTTGATCAATATTTGATGCAGTTTTTCGGCAACGTCCTTGCGGTCGGCAACGATGTTATGTTGTTGCTCTGGATCCGCTGACAGGTCGAACAGCTTTGATTCCCCCGCATCCGGGCTGTAAAGCAAAGAGAAATTTCCGGAAGTGACCGTTGTCACAGTTGAAACTTTGAGCATACGAAGAAAATTGTCCACCGACCTGACAGGGTCGCCAGGGTTGGCAAACGGTATGCTGCTGATGACGAATTCGCGACCGTCGAGTGACGGATCACTTATCTTTGGCAGAAGCGATTGGCCTTGGATATACGCGGGTGGCTCACAACCCATAATTTCAAGAACAGTGGGCATCACATCAACCGCGGACGTAAGTTGATCATAGTTTCCTGATGACTGGCCGGGGATGTGTATGAGCAGGGGAATCTTTATGATTTCTTCGAACAGAGGCGAATAAGACCATATTCCGTCTTCACCTTGCTTATCCCAGTCATCAAGGGTCGGATATTTCCCATCAGAGCCGATTTCATAGACCATTTTACCGAACAGACCGCCGTGTTCTCCGAAGTAGAATCCGTGGTCTGAGGTAAAAATAACAGCCGTTTTGTCCATCAGCCCCATGTTTTCAACTCGTTTTAGAAGATAGCCCAGCCAAGTGTCAACCATTGTGATTTCACCGCAATATGCAGCGTGTGCTTTTTTCAATCTTTCCTCAGTGAACCCGTGAACATCTTGCCAATGCCCATAGATCGGTTCGATTATTTCACCATCATACCCCGGATGGTAGTGTTCGGTGTAATAGGCCGGAGCGTCCCAAGGTTCATGCGGGTCCCAAGTGTCGATATACAGAAAAAAATTTTCCTTATAATGGCGCTCCAGCCATTGCGCAGCTTTAATAAACGTTTGAGGCGCATTATAATCGGATTCATAGCGCCATGCCGCGCGAATATCCTGGGACTCATGGCGTCCGTCTTTCAACTTTTTGGCCCCCGATCCTTCCTGGCCGGCATTCATAAAAAAGCTTTTAAAACCTCTGTCGTAATTCATACCGTCGCGTAAATAAAACGGTGTATCCACAACCGCCGCGGTATGAATTCCTTTTTCCGATAAGATTTCCGGCAGAGTCGTTACTTCCGGGGGCAGGGGCGACCACCCCATAAACGACATGGTCCAGCGTCCGGTAAAATGATCAGCCCGCGTGGGCATGGTTGGAAACCCGGCGGCATAATGCTTATCAAACCGAATCGATTTGGCCGATAGACTATCCAGAGAAGGTGTCCGAATTCGTTTATTGCCATAAGCTCCGATATGGTCTTGCCGAAATGAGTCTGAAGTTATCCAGATAACATTCATTGTTTTACATTCCTCTATGTTTGGGTGACATGGTAAAGGAACAAAATAATTTTGAAACAGGGGCTGATATACCGTTACAAATTGCAACGCTGGTGAACGATTTACAAAGGGGCGTTATTTCATTCCTGATCCTTAATGCCTGAAAATAACCGGTTTTTCATCCGCATTGATATCAATGCCGACGAAGTCCCCTGTTTCATAACCCAGTCGTCGCAATTCGTTGACAACTTTGGTATGATTTTCATTCAGCCAATAGACCGACCATAAAGGGTAGCGCACCGTATCGATGCCGTAGGCGTCATGGCTGCAAAGATTCAGGCGAATTTTATCTCTGGCGATGATGGTGTCGGCTTCATTTAAAAAGTCATCCACTTCATAGCTATTTTCGCAAAGAGCTTTGGAAAGTATTTTCTGTAGGTCTGGCGTATCGTCTAAATAGTGGAAAGCGATCTGGCGCAGGTCTTCAGGGACGATAATACACAAACCGATCACCGCATAGCGATGGTAGCGCAATGCAAATTGTTCCATCTCCTTTTCATAATCGGAGATTGGTGCCAGAATATCTGTAATTTCCGGTGCATCATCTTTACATCCAAGCACAAAATCTTCGCATTTGCTGATTACGTTTAGTAAAACAGTCTTATTATCCATCACAAAAACAGGCCGTTCCCGATAGCTGCGTCTTTTTCTGATACGGTGCAGGCCATCCATTTGGATTGACCGGGCGCTTTCCTCCTCTTCGAGCATTTCAATATTGGAAATATCTTTGGCCTGGACAACACACAATTCATTTTCTTCTGTTATAATGAATTCGATTTCACATTTGAAGCCCAAATATCGCTGTATATCCTGGGATACTTGCAACAACTCTCGATTAAAGGGGGTTGTTGTGATATACGGTTCGTTTTGCACCTTACAGCTACGGTCCCGTGAAAAGCCGAATTCCCAGTGATCCCCGATCATTTTGGCCATCACTCTACCCCCCTCAATAAAAGGCATGATAATTACATTCATCTCATCGGGATCAAGTTCAGGCGCATTATTAAATTTCTGTTGCCTTAAAATGGACAGGCGCTTGGACGTTTTAGCCAGTTTTATCATTCGTTTGCGGGCATATTTAACGCCGCCGATATCCGCATACGTGTCAATTGAATCAAAAGTGCCTCCTTTATAAAATTCTTCCATAGGATGGGCGCTTCTGACGATCACCTTATAGTCATATTCATGCTTGTTTTTGCTAAAAAACTGTTCCAACGCTTCAAAATTATCATTACGAAAGTCTTCCGCCGCAAGATAAACAAAATCAGGCACATTAAAATCACCTTGTTTGAGCTTTATCAATAGCTCCGCTTTTTGAGGAAATTGGGCTTTCATTGTATAAATTCCAAATTTTAAGTTTCGATTTTTTGAATGATACTTTAAACTAAATCTTATATTAGTAGCGAACAACAACTTTTTTTACAATAGAAATTTAATTTTTTTTCTTGATTTTTTGTAAATAAAACAATTATAATCGAAATTTATTTTTACTTAGAGTCGCCTAATAAAGCTGATATTTTAAAACAATGCCTTCATTTATTGCAAAGTTTTTACCTTTTTTAAAATGGTTTGGTAAATATAACGCATATTATCTGCGTATGGACATCATCTCCGGGTTGACTGTGGCCATGGTTTTGATTCCTCAATCAATGGCGTATGCTCAACTGGCGGGACTTCCACCGTTTTATGGGCTATACGCCGCTTTTTTACCGCCGATAATTGCGGCCTTATTCGGTTCAAGCCGTCAATTGGCCACCGGGCCTGTGGCCGTGGTTTCCTTAATGACCGCAGCGGCGTTAGAGCCACTCGCTGCGAGCGGTTCCGAAGGCTATATCATTTATGCGATTATGCTGTCCCTTTTAGTCGGCCTTTTCCAGTTCAGTCTGGGAGTTTTAAGGCTCGGCATGATTGTGAATCTTCTTTCCCATCCGGTGGTCAATGGCTTTACCAATGCGGCGGCGATTATTATCGCCTCTTCCCAACTGTCAAAACTGTTTGGCGTTTATGTGGATAAAGCTGAACATCATTACGAAACTATTATACGCGTCATTGAAGCTGCGTTTGTTTACACCCATTGGCCTACGCTGTTAATGGGAATTCTGGCTTTCGTTATTATGTACACATTGAAGCGTCTTTTACCTACTATCCCGAATGTTCTGGTGGCCGTGGTCATAACGACAATCCTATCCCAGATATTGGGATTTGAGAATAATCGCGACATCAAACTTGAAGCGCTTAAATCGCATTCTGTCCGTCAGACGATTCTGGAATTTAACCAGGTTTTTATTGATGCGGCACCGTTGAGTTCCAGACGAGCACAGTTTAAGCTCAAATTGGAAGAAGCGCTAAAACATGATGATACGACCACTGTGTTAGACGCCAAATTTGATCTCGAATTAATGGACCTTTATAACACCGAATTGAAATATGACAAACTACGGCTGCGAAAAAAAATCAGAAACGTTTTATTCAGACGTGTGCAAACACCTGATGGTGCGGAACTTTTTTACCCTGATGATAAAACTCCCGATGATAAAAACATCGCGAAATTAAAAGACGATGGAAATATTTGGCGTATCATCGTGGGAAACAAACCGCTTGATATTGAAAAACTGACGATGATGGGTGGCGGCCAGGTAGTGGGTGCTGTGCCTGCCGGGTTGCCTGCTCTGCAAGCGCCAACCTTTGACTTCGCTGTCTTTAAATATTTATTACCGTATGCGGCGATTATTTCACTTTTGGGATTTATGGAAGCGATTTCCATTGCCAAAGCTATGGCCGGAAAAACGGGACAACGCATTGATCCCAATCAGGAACTGATCGGACAGGGACTGGGGAATATTCTGGGCGCTATTGGCCAGAGCTATCCAACTTCAGGGTCTTTTTCCAGATCAGCGGTGAATCTTCAGTCCGGCGCTATGACAGGGCTGTCCAGTGTCGTTACCGGTATAGCGGTCGTTATTGTTTTATTGTTTTTCACACCGCTTTTATATCACCTTCCCCAGTCCGTTCTGGCAGCGGTGATTATGATAGCCGTTTTTGGCCTTATCAATATCAGCGGGTTTATTCACGCCTGGAAGGCGCGCTGGTACGACGGCGCGATTTCCATCATCTCTTTTGGATGCACACTGGCGTATGCCCCCCATCTGGATAAAGGCATTATGGCAGGCGTGGTTTTATCATTGTCAGTATTTTTTTATAAGAATATGCGTCCGGCGGTGGTTGACCTATCCCTTGATGTCCACCATAACCTTCGCAATGCAGTGGCGTCCGGTCTTAAAGAGTGCAAATATATTGATGTCGTTCGTTTTGACGGGCCGCTCTTCTTTGCCAATGCCGCGTATCTCGAAGACCAGATCAGAGACCGCCGCCGCTCTAAAAAAGGCTTAAAACATATTATTTTTGTATGTAACGGTATCAATGATATGGATGCATCCGGCGAAGAGGTGCTATCCCTGGTTGTGGAAAGGATTCGCAGTGCCGGTATGGATATTTCATTCAGCGGTATGCACCGCGACGTAAAAGCGGTTCTTGAACGCACTCATTTGAATGTAAAAATAGGGGAAAATCACTTCTTCCCTACGATGGAAAGAGCCATTAGCGCCGTTTACATAAAAACGCACCAGCATAGTGATGAACAAGATTGCCCCTTGGTGGATGTCGTATTACCTGCAAACAGTGACTGAATTTTTGTGGTTTAGGTTTCGTTTTTAACCTGATCCGTAATCTGATGCTTTGAACATCAGAATTGAAAGGAGATAAAATGTCGGTAGTAACCATTTTTAGCGGAATTTTCTGTGAGCAGGAGGCTGTGATTGATGACCTGGTGACCGGCATCGGCTATCAGAAGCTTTCCGAAGACGAAATCGTCGCGCGGGCGACTGATATGGCGGAAATGCCCGAATCCAAAATCACAAGGGCTTTTACGGCCAAAACATCTGTCTTTAATAAATTCACTCATGATAAAGAACGTGCCATAGCGTATCTGAAATTGGCATTAGCACAAAAACTGACCGAGGATAATATCATTATAGCGGGCTACACCGGCCATCTTATTCCTAAATCAGTCAGCCATGTTTTGCGCGTCTGTCTTATCGGTGACCTGAAATATCGTTATGCGGTTGCGGCGTCTCCCAAGGATAATAACAGTCAACTGTCCGAAAAGGAGGCGCTGAAACAGATTCGTAAAACAGACAGTGATTGTGGCGCATGGACAGACACAGTTTACGGTATCAGCGATCCATGGGGCGATTCGATCTATGATCTCGTGCTACCAATGGATAAACTTGGAGCGGCTTCAGCATCATCAGCAATTGCAGAAAATCTTCTTAAAGACATTCTCCGACCGACTCCGGAATCAGAGCAGGCGGTCAAAGATTTTCTGCTGGCTTCTCAGGTGGGCGTCGAACTGACTAAGCAGGGCCATGATGTTCAGGTGAGTGCTAAAGATGGAACGGTAACGTTGGTGACCAATAAAAAAGTGCTGCGGCAGAGTCGTCTGGATGATGAACTTAAAAGCATTGTAGAGCCTTTGCCAGGTGTCAAGTCTGTAAAAACTGAGGTAGGCAAAGATTTTCACCAGTCAGACATCTATCGCAAAACCGATTTCAAAATGCCCTCTAAGGTTCTTCTTGTGGATGACGAACGGGAATTTGTCCAAACTCTTTCTGAACGGCTGATTATGCGTGACATGGGTTCAGCCGTGGTTTACGATGGTGAAGCGGCACTCAATATAGTGCAGGATGACGAACCGGAAGTCATCGTCATTGATCTGAAAATGCCTAATATTGACGGCTTTGAAGTGTTGGAAAAAGTAAAAGTCACTCATCCGGAGATTGAAGTGATTGTTCTGACCGGTCATGGCTCGGAAGACGACCGGTTAACATGTATGGAACTCGGCGCTTTCGCCTATATGCAAAAACCTGTTGATATCGAAGAATTGAGCTTTGTGCTTAAAGAAGCACAGGATAAAATTCGCCAGGATAAAGAAATTACTCATAGCGAAACATGATCAATAAATGATAATCATCGACAAACTGAAACCAAAATTCTGGGACCACCATGACGTTGCTTCCGGCCCCTACAAGTCGCTATTCAATTTCCGCCGTAAATGGAATCTGGTTGTCCTGCTGACCTCTTCGGTAACTCTGATACCGCTGCTTTTTATGACTTGGCTGGAATACAAGATTACACTTAGGGCCGCCCGATCTGAAATCCGCATCCAAACATCGCGGAGTGTATCCGAAACCTATCAGGCGGTTTCTTATTTCCTGTCCGGGCATAAGCTTGCCATTGATTTTATCCTTGAAGACAACACGTATGAAGACCTGCAAAATAAAAAGCGTCTGGCATCCATATTTCAAAGTCTGCGCAAAGGAGATGCGGGAGACTTTATTGATATCGGCATTATTGATGCCAAAGGCCGCCAGAAATCTTATGTGGGGCCTTACAATCTGAAAAATGCTGATTATTGTAACAAAAAATGTTTTAAAGAAGTCACCAAGCGCGGCATGTACATCAGCGATCTCACCATAGGCTCGCGTCATCTTAAACATCTTGCCATGGCAATCAAACATGATTTGCCGGATGGTTCTTTTTTTATTATAATGGCCACTCTGGATGCCAAGCGTATCAACAAACTTCTTCCACAACCGGAATTCAATAAAGGCAGTGATGCTTTTATCGTTAATAAAAACGGACAGCTACAAACCCAATCCCGTTTTTATGGGGATGTCTTAACGCAGTTGCCTCTATCCATTCCGCCATTTTCAGACAAGGTCAAAGTGTTTGAAACTGCTGATAAGCAGGGGACAGAGTTATTTGCAGGATATGTTTATATTCCGGCAACTCCTTTCATCTTAATGATCGTAAGCCAAAAAGAGAAACTTATGGAGCCTTGGCATAATGTCCGGTTGAGGTTCTTTGTCTTCCTGGCGGCCAGTATCATTATTATTTTGTGCGTGATAATAGGGATGGCAACCTATCTGGTGAATAAAATCTACACAGCAGACCAAAAACGAATTGTTGCCTTGCATGAAGTGGAATACAGCGATAAATTGGCGTCTATCGGTCGTCTGGCATCGGGGGTGGCTCACGAAATCAATAATCCGCTGGCCATTATTAATGAAAAAGCCGGATTTATGAAAGATATGTTCACGTTGCAGCAAATCTATGAGCAAGACCCTAAACTCACAGGGTTGGCAGATTCAATTCTGGCATCCGTTAAGCGTTGCCGTGATATTACGCGGCGTCTTTTGAATTTTGCCCGCCACATGGAAATAAATGTCGAAATCGTCAATCTGCGTGATGTGATTAATGAAATCATCGCTTTCCTCAAAAAAGAGGCCGAACGCCGTTCTATTGAAATTGTGATTGATATACCGGACGATTTGCCGCAATTGGAAAGTGACCAGGGCAACCTTCACCAGATTTTTCTCAATATCATCAATAACGCCTTTGCCGCTTTAAGTGATGGCGGACGCCTGGAAATCGGAGTCAGTCACGAAACGGATGACTTTGTAATCGTTACTTTCAAAGACACCGGATACGGTATTCCCCAAGAAGACCTTAAAAGAATTTTTGAACCCTTTTTTACAACCAAATTTGGCCAGGGCGGTACCGGATTGGGACTTTCAATCACTTACGGACTGGTTGAAGAGATGGGCGGCAAGATCAGTGTGACCAGTCAATTGAATGAAGGCTCCTGTTTTAATATACAACTGCCTTTGAAAACTGAAAATAAGAAAATGCAGAATTCGGAATGAGGAATTATCATGTCTTATGATACAGACACGGTCGGTATCGCCGGTTTACGTTTTTTTGGGAAAATGTCCGCTTCGATTTCCCATGAAATTAAAAATGTACTGGCTATTATTAATGAAAATGCGGGGCTGCTTAAAGATTACACATTAATGGCCGAAAAAGGTCTGGACCTGAACCCGCATCAGGTATGTGCCAAAGCGGAAAAAATTATGGCACAAGTAGCGCGCGCCGACGAAATTATGAAAAAAATGAACGTTTTGGCCCATAGTATTGACGAAGATCGGCAACAAACAAATCTGGACGTTATCATTAAATTGATGATCGCCCTATCTGATAGAACGGCTGCCATGAAAACTATAAAATTGGAATTGTCAGCTACGTCAGAATCCGTGTCGATCATAACGGCTCCTTTTTTTCTGGAAAATCTTATTTCACTGTGTCTTGACTTTATCCTTAATATGGCAGATGAAGGCAGTGTCCTTCAATTGGGGTGCGAAAAAACTAAAAAAGGCGCACTGATCAGGTTTACTCAACCGGGCAAACTTCCAGACGAACAATCGGCCGGTTTTTCTGACGATACCGTTACAGCGATGATGGCCGCGCTTCAGGCCGAACTTTTTATGGACCCGGCCTTAGGGGAAATTATTATTACGCTGCCAAAAGAAATATAGGGAATTCGGAATGGAGTATTCCGAATGTATCAAAGGAGTTGAAATATGGGTGCTAAAGTTTTGCTGATAGATGATGAAACCGAATTTTTGGAAGCGATGGCGGATCGCTTGACGATTCGGGGAATGACAGTGTCAACTGCTGAGTCAGTTTATGATGCATTGCAACAAGTGGAAACCAAAATCTTTGATGCGGTTGTTATGGATTTTATGATGCCGGATATGGATGGCATCAGCGCATTAAAAGCCTTAAAAAAAATCAAACCGGAATTGCATGTGTTTCTGCTTACCGGCTACGCCACCGTAGAAAAAAGAGAGGAAGCGATACAGTGTGGTGCAGACGCACTCTTTGACAAGCCGGCGAACATCGACCTGCTCACTAAAATAATTCAAAGAGTATATTCTTAATCAATTGTGTTCGGCACGATTATTGCGTATAAAGCCGACAACACTGTTACATATAAATCACAAATTTCAAAATGTAAAATACCGGTTTGAAAATTTAAATTTTATATGGATATTGTGATTTTATTATTTTATAAAATAGCGTACCATATCTTTTTAATGATAAAAAATTTAAAAACAAAATATTAATTTTACTTTTAAAAGGAGGAGAGTGATGAATGAAAGAGTACTAATTGTTGATGATGAAAAAGAATTTCTTGAAGTGATGGAAGAAAGAATCGCCGCTCGCGGGATGAGGGTGGCTACATCAATGTCGGCTAAGGAGGCTCTCACGAGAATTGAAAAAGAATCTTTCGATGCTATTATCATGGATTTCCAAATGCCCGGAATGGATGGTATCGAAGCTCTGAAAGCTATTAAGGAGAAAAAACCGGAGTTGCAGATTATTCTGCTCACCGGACACGCCAGTGTTAAAAGAGGGGTGGAGGCCATTAAAGAAGGGGCGCTGGATTTCATGGAAAAACCGGCTGATTTGGATGAACTCACCGAAAAAATTAAAGAAGCCCAAGTCAATAAAATGATTGTAGTGGACAAGCAAAACAAAAAAGTAGTTGACGAGGTGCTTATGAGATTCGGTTTTTAAGAATTACGGCCAATAGTCAGCCCAATTTATTCCTGTAAAATTTTAATGCTTTTTAACTGATGTGGAGGATTAATGTGAGAACGATAATTGTAAAGGATTTGATGGTGCCACTCGAAGAATATGCAACGGTTCCTCTGGATGCAACACTCTACGATGCGATCATCGCTTTGGAAAAAGCTCAAGCGGCATTTGACCCGAAAAAGCATAAACACCGTGCTATTTTAGTGCTTGATGCCGGTGGTAAAGTTGTTGGAAAAATTTCGATTTTTGATATCCTCATTGCCCTTGAACCGAAATATGGGCAATCAGAAGCTGAAGGAGTGCTTTCCCGTTCAGGCTATAGTTCGGAATTGATTGACTCAATGCTCAAAGACAATACGCTATGGAGTGAGCCGTTGAATTTTATTTGTGACCGTGCGCCTGAATTGAATGTACGTGATTTTATGGAAACTCCCTCGGATGGTGTGTATATTGATGAAAAATCTGCTATGGGTGAAGCGATCCACCAGATTGTTATCCAAAAACATCATTCTTTGCTAGTTACAAGAGAAGGTGAAGTCGTAGGGATTTTGCGCCTCACCGATGTATTCGCAACAATTTGTGATAAAATCAAGACCTGCTGATTTTATATCCTGATTGTAAATTGAAAACCAAAGATATTTAAAATCAGAATCAGGGAAGAAATAATTTACCCTCATGCTAAGAAGTAATTTCTTTCTTGCTCTTGCTCTTGCCCTTAATCTTGCTCATGTCATTGAATTAAGAGCTGGAGCAAGATTAAGAGCTGTAATTTAGTTCTTATGAGATGGGAAAATCATTTCATCCCTGGTTCGAGAACCGTAATTTAAAAATAATATAAAAAATTCTGGAGGAATATTGTATGGATACACATGGAGAAAAAACAGGAATATTTGCCAAAAAAGGCCTGTGGATCGGCATTGGCGTTGCCATTTTTATACTGGTTGCTTTTATTTTGCCAACCCCTCAGTCTCTGATTGATGTGATGGAAAAATACGGCTATGTCAACAAGATGATTGAGTGGGAGATCGCTCACGACGTTGAAGGGGCTTCACGTAAAACGATGATCGTATTAGGAATTGTTCCTATGGCGGTTATCTTTTTTGCAGTCGAAGCGCTTCCTATCGGAGCAACAGGTATCCTGATGCCGCTTATGGCTTATTTTTTCGGGCTTCTCCCTTTTAATATGATCGGAAAAACCTTTGCCGGTGATGCGCCGTTGTTTATGTTAGGCGTTTTTGCACTGGGAGCCACGGTGGTGGAAGTTGGCTTTCATAAACGTCTGGCCGTCTGGCTGCTGGGATGGACCAAAGGCTTCTGGGTGCCTATGATCGTGCTGTGCTTCAGCATGTCGATTGTAGGTTCATTTATGTCGGCTCCGGCTATGTGTTCTTTTATGGTGCCGGTGATGATGGCTGTCTATTACGGCTCGGTCAAAGCCAACAGCCCGGAGGGGGAAGCTGTTATTCACGATCCGGCTCTGGCCAAATTTCTCCTTTTTTCACTCTGCTTCGCTTTGAACATGGGAGGCCCCGGAACTCCTTCGGCTGGCGGTCGTAACGTGATTATGATGGGTTTTTTCACCGAATACGGCATACCGATCTCTTACGCCGGCTGGATGAAATACGGGTGGCCGCTGGTGCCGCTTGGAAGTGGCATGTTGCTGCTCTATATGTGGGCATTTTTCAGTAAAGGAATAAAGACCCGTGACCTCACACCCGGGCTGGAGTTTATTAAGGATGAGACGCGCAAAATGGGTAAAATGAGTTACGCCGAGTATGTTACCGGCGGATCACTTTTCCTCATTGTAGCACTCTGGATATTTGGCGGGGAAGCCACGGGACTTGGGGGGCCGGCACTTTTGGCATTGGTTATACCGGTTTTGTTTAAGACCGTCCAATTTGAAAGTATTCTCAAACGTATATCCTTCAATGCCTGGTTCATGTACTGCGGCGCATTGACCTTAGGCGCGCTTCTAAAAGAAAGCGGAGGCGCTCTCTGGCTGGCGACAACATTTCTTAACGGGCTTTCACAGATCGGTATGGATAAAGGTTACGGGCTGTGGGTGGGGATGTCCGCCTTCTCAGGCCTTGTCACCAATTTTATGTCTGATGCCGCTACTGTGGCTTTGATCGGGCCTATTGTCGTTCCCATGGGGATTATGACCCAAGTGGCCGGAGAGCCTTGGGCAATCGGTATGGCCGTTGCGTTGGCATCCTCTTTCGCCCATTTTCTGATCGTGGGTTCACCCGCAAATGCTTTGACATTCGCACTAGGTATTTATCCTGATACAAATAAGCGGGTGCTGGAGGCGATTGATTTTGTAAAATACGGCTTCGGCTTCTTTATCCTGTCCATGTTGCTACTCTGGATCGTCGGATTCCTCGTGGTTTACCCCATCGTCGGTTTTCCAGAAGGGATTCTCGAACAGGCTACTAAGGTGCTTCAAAGCACTGTCCAATAGCTTATGAGTAAATTACAATACTCAAATTACAAATAGAAATCAGAAATCGGGTTTTTTGGAAAAACCCGATTTCTCAGGCAGCGATAAAAGCAAATAACTTATCAATCTCGTTCGGTATAGATAGTGCAATTTCACTAACTGCCTGCTGAGATTTTTATTTGAGATTTGTATTTTGGGATTTGAGATTTATTTAAGGTCAGGAGGTAAAGCATAAAATATGGATTCCCAAGTTTCTTCAAAAAGTTCAGTCTTACGTTCAGCTCTCAAGAGCCTGTTTTCAGATGAACATACGATTATGGTGGTATTGGGTATTGCAGTGGGAGTGGCGGGCGGTTACGGAGCCGTCGGGTTTCGCCATCTTATAGACTTTATCCAGTCTGTCGCCTATGGTTCACCGTCCGATTTACTTGATGTGGTGCAATCGATTCCGTGGTATTATAGGATTATCATTCCTGCTATCGGCGGCCTGATTGTAGGCCCTACTGTCTATTTTTTCGCGCGTGAAGCCAAAGGTCATGGTGTCCCGGAAGTGATGAATTCTGTTGCCCTTGAACAGGGGATCATCAGAAAACGAATTGTTGTTATCAAGACGATGGTGTCTGCTGTGTGTATAGGTACCGGAGGCTCGGTCGGAAGGGAAGGTCCTATCGTTCAAATCGGTTCGGCCGTGGGTTCGGCTCTTGGGCAACTGTTCAAAGTTTCCACCAATCGGATGCGGGTAATGGTCGGTTGCGGAGCTGCTGCCGGTATTGCCGCCACTTTTAACGCCCCTATCGCCGGTTCCATTTTTGCTCTTGAAATTATTCTCGGCGAATTTGGAATCGCCACATTCAGCCCCATCATTATCTCAGCGGTTTCGGCTACGGCGATTTCGCGACATTATCTCGGCGATTTTCCGGCATTTGTTCTTCCCCCTTACCATCTTAACAGCCCGCTGGAATTTCCTTTGTATATTATTTTGGGGCTTGTGTGCGCTCTGGTCGGCTTGGGATTCACCCTATTTCTCTATCGTGCGGAAGATGCCTGGGACGCTATCAAGTTTCCGGAATATCTCAAAGCAGTCGTAGGCGGCCTGATTATCGGAGCCATGGGACTTTTGGTACCGCAAATACTTGGCGTCGGTTACGGAGCCATAGATTTGGCGCTTCTGATCAAAATGTCATGGTGGATGATGGCACTTCTGGTGCTTGGAAAAATTCTGGCCACTTCCATCACTATCGGTTCCGGAGGTTCCGGCGGTATTTTTGCGCCTTCGCTTTTTATGGGCGCAATGGCGGGAGGCGCTTTCGGAGCGGTCGCCAACAGCCTTTTTCCGTCAATTGTGATCACGCCCGGAGCTTATGCCGTTGTCGGCATGGGCGCGGTGGTGGCGGCTACGACGCATGGCCCTTTACAAGCGATATTGATTATTTTTGAGATGACAGGCGACTACAAAATCATTCTTCCCCTTATGGTGACGTGCATTATCAGTTGCCTGATTGCCCAGAAATTATGCGGCGAATCCATTTATACCTTTAAATTGATAAGAAGAGGCGTCAATATCAAAGCTGGTAAAGAGGTGAACATATTAAGCTCAATGCCGGTAAAAAATGTGATGTATCATACTGTGGAAATGGTACCGGAGCATTTGCCTCTGAAAATATTTGCCGAAAATCTTCCCAAAAGCAGATCCAATAATTTCGTAGTGGTGAATAAAAAAGAAGAGATGACCGGTGTGCTTACATTTCTTGATTATTATGATGCCTTGTTTGTCGAAAAACCCGATGATGATATGACTGTCGGGGATATCATGACGCCAGACCCGGTCACCGTAACGATTGAGGATAATCTGAATACCGCTTTTGAAAAAATCACGGCGGATGATTTCGCTATCCTTCCAGTTGTCGCACCGGATGAACCTTTGAAGTTATTAGGCGTTCTGACACGTCGGGATATTCTGGACGCTTACGATCAGGCTGTCATCAAGAAAGCGATCACTTGACATAAGGTTTCAGGTGTCAGTGTTCAGGTGTCAGGTTTCAGGTTATTGATTCTGAACATTGGACAGGTACACTGAAAAGAAATCGGGTTTTTCTGAAAAATCCGATTTCTAATAACCTTCGCCAAAGGAGAGTCACCATGCAAACGCCACTGGTTATGTTAGTGGACGATGAAGTAGCGTATGTGGAAGCTATAGCTGAACGGCTGCGCAACCGACAATTTAAGATTGTTACGGCCTTTAGCGGTGCTGAAGGAGTGGCTCAACTGAAAAGCAATCAAAAGCTTGATGTTATTGTTCTGGATGTCAAAATGCCAGGCATGGACGGGCTTGAAACGTTAAAAGCACTTAAAAAAATATGCCCTCTGACAGAGGTCATTATGCTGACCGGACATGTTACCATGGAATCGGCAATGGCTCTGATGAAACAGGGGGCTTTTGATTATTTGATCAAACCGTTTGATATTGAACAACTTGTCAGCAAAATGGAGGCGGCGGCTAGGAAAAAATGGGCGCATGAAGAAAAAATCAAGAACGTTTTGAAAAAGGAGATGTTGTCATAATCCAGATCACTTTTTCACTTAAATTCTTTTTTTTGCCGCTTACAATTTTTCAGCTAACTCCGTATGTGAACTATATCCATTTTTTGTATAAACATATAAATATGAGAACGATGATAAGGAGGAATAGCTATGACGGCACCATTCATTATGCTGGTTGATGATGAGGTTCCTTTTGTGGAAACCATAGCCAAGCGTCTTGGAAAAAGAAACATAAATACCATTTCGGCCTTTAGCGGGGAAGAGGGCATTGAAACATTGAAAAAGAATACTGAACTTGATGTCATTGTTTTGGATGTCAAAATGCCGGGCATGGATGGATTGGAGACGCTCGCAGAAATAAAAAAAGTATCTCCTTTGATAGAGGTCATCATGTTGACCGGACACGGCACAATGGAATCGGCCATTGACGGAATGAAATTGGGAGCTTTTGATTATTTGATGAAACCATGTGATATTGAAGACTTGGTCAGCAAAATAGAGGCGGCCTCCCAAAAAAAGCGTGAACATGAAGAAAAGATTGAGGAGGCTAAAAAACAAAAAACCTTGTCAAAATATGGCCCTTTCTATTACGCTTAATTTTTATTATCAATATGTAGAACCATATACGCCAGAAATCAGATTTTTCAAAAAAATCCGATTTCTCAGGCACAGTTATAATTGAAATCTTATATCATTAGGAGATAGAAAGGAGTAATTTATGACAGCACCATTTATTATGTTGGTGGACGATGAAGCCGATTTTGTAGAAACCATGGTCAAGCGTCTGGGTAAAAGAAACATTACGGCCATTAAGGCTTTCAGCGGTGAAGAAGGCCTGGAAACACTAAAAACGAATATGATGCTTGATGTCATTGTTCTGGATGTCAAAATGCCGGGCATGGACGGGATTGAGGCGCTGAGGGAAATTAAAAAGACATCCCCTCTGACAGAGGTGATCATGCTGACCGCACACGCCACAGTAGAATCGGCCATTGATGGAATGAAACTAGGGGCGTATGATTATATGATGAAACCGTGTGATATTGATATGCTTGTCGGCAAAGTGACGGAGGCGGCCCAAAAAAAATGGGATCATGAAGAAAAAATAAAAGATGCCAGAGCTAAGGAAATCATGTCAAGATACGAACAGTAGTTCGTTCCACCGGCGGATTGTGTTGACGCTATTGCATAATATAAATAGTGGCTGGCTGAAAACTTCCACAGTCAATAAATGGTATCTTTCATTTGTCGGTTTACACTTTGTCCGTTAGGGACATAATATCTATAGAAAAAAGCCTGCTAAAGCGCCAAGTCCCGTAGGGACGATATATAAAGTGTAAACTACTTTTAGCACAATATGAAGGATGCCCAATAAATCTTTTATTTTAGCCATTTTTAATTGTTCCGACACTGTATCCAGCACGACAACATCCGGCCGGTGAGAAAGGATTGAGCAAGGTTCAAACATGAACAAAAAAGCAAATATCACCAATCCGCATGATAAATTTTTCCGGGAAACATGGAGCGATAGGGAAACGGCTGTCGATTTTATCAAAAACTATTTGCCCGGTCGTATTTTAAGGCATATCGACACCGCTCGTTTTGAAATATGCAAAGATTCATTCATCGAAGAGGAACTTCAGGACTATTTTTCTGATTTGTTATACAGGGTCGATATTTACGGTGAAAAAGGCTATCTGTATTTTTTATTTGAACATAAGAGTTTTGGCGACAAACTGGCTTCTCTTCAAATTCTTGAGTACAAAATTAAAATCTGGCGGCTTGAGCTTAAACAAAGAAAAAAGCGTGATCCCATTTCCCTTCCGGTAGTAATTCCCATTCTTTTGTATCATGGAAAAGAAAAATGGACGTATGGCAGCTCTTTCGGGCGCCTTTTTAAACAGCATTCCTCCGATCTTTCCGTATTTGTTCCGAATTTTGAATTCGTTTTGGTTGATTTGTCGGAATATGAAGATGAATACATCAAAGGGGCCGTGGCAACACGAGCCACGCTAATGCTGTTCAAACACATTTTTGATCCGGACATCATCGAAAAATTGCCGAAAATCATATCGCTTTTAAACGAATTGTCCGAATCGAAATCGGGTATTGAATATTTCGTCAAATTTTTACGCTATTTGTTTTCCAGCCTCGAAGGAATCAGTACGGTCGATGAATTAAAAAGTATTTTCGATAAAAGCCTGAAACGGGATAAAGGAGGATTGATCATGACTTTGGAGCAACAATTAATTAATAAAGGAATGCAACAAGGTATGCAACAAGGCATGCAGCAGGGAGTGCAACAGGGTGTTCATGCAATGATTGAAACAATCGAATTCGGACTGACACACAAATTTGGCGAGATGGGATTGGGTATGGTCGAAAAAATACGTCAAATTCAGGATCTGAATAAATTGAAAATTATCATGGAAACAATATTGCAAATGGATGAAATTTCGGAAGTCGAAAAACAAGTATATCATTGATAAGGAATTCTGTTGTGCAGAGGTCAATGGCAAAAAGGATAAATGAAGCTACTAATAAACACGAATGATTTATTTTTATCAGCGCTCTCTGCAAAGATAAACCTATAGCAAACAATTATAACTAATGAGCAGGCATAAAACATCCCACAAACCGTATCACCGTTCATTCACCAAGAACATGGTGTTGCTCGTTACCATCATATCATTGACACCGATGCTGCTGGTCAGCGGTATCATTTTGAATCAATTCCACACATCCTTTCACGAAAAAGTATATGCCCATCTGAATGAACTGGTTCATAAGCACACACAAAACATTGACAGTTTCCTGAACGAAAGTCTGAATAACATTCAGTTTATGGCAGAAGCATGCGGTTCTGAGCAACTTCTTGATGAATCAGTGCTACAGAAGAAGTTATTCCAACTGCAACAAAATTACGGCGGTGTATTTGAAGATTTGGGCATCATCAATGAAGAAGGTGTGCAGATAGCTTACGCCGGACCGTTCAAACTTGAAAAAGCGCAGTATGCGAATGCGCAATGGTTCAATGAGGCGCTCGAAAACCCGTTTTATATCAGTGATGTTTTTCTAGGTCTGCGTTCCAGCCCCCATTTTATCGTATCTGTAAAACGCTTCCACCAGGATAAGAATTTACTTCTAAGAGCCACGATCAATTTTGAAGCGTTCAACTCGCTTGTGGAAAACCTCCGCATCGGTAAAACCGGGTTTGCCTTTATTCTGAACAGAAAAGGCGAATTTCAGACAAAACCTCATTACAATATGCTGCCAAGCCAGAAATCTTATATGAATTTTATCAAAGCGGGCAAGAAAACAAGGCACGGAATTTATATTGGCGAGCACATGGATACTTCCGAAAGGAAGGATATCATCTATTTGGCAGCCCTTCTGAAAAATGAGGATTGGATACTCGTATATCAGCAGGAAAAGGGGGATGCCTTTTCGGACTTAAAAAGCGCTCAAAGCGTTGCTGTATTGATTATTTTAGGGGGCGCGTTGCTCATCGTCGTGATGAATCTGATATTGTTCCACAAAGCGGTCATCCGTATTGCCGAAGCGGACAAGGAAAAAGAGAAGATGAACCGGCAAAAAGAGATGATGAATCGGCAGGTAATTGAAACCGGAAAGCTGGCATCCGTAGGCCGGTTGGCGGCCGGTATTGCGCATGAGATCAACAATCCGGTGGCTATTATGGTTCAAGAAGCCGGGTGGATAGAAGATTTGCTTGAGGAAGAAGAATTTAAAAAGGGTAAAAATCTGGATGAATTTGAACGTGCGCTGAAACAAATTAACACCCAGGGCAAACGCTGTAAGGAAATCACCTATAAATTGTTGAGTTTTGCCAGAAAAACAGACTCGCGCATACAAAAAGTCCGAATAAATGAGATGATTGAAGAAGTCGTCGCGATTTCCAACAAGGCATCTTACACCAGAATCACCATCAATTCATACCCGGATAGCAACATCCCTTCCATTGATGGTTCTCCGACCGAGATACAACAGGTGCTTTTGAATCTCATTAATAATGCGCTTTACGCCCTGGAAAAAGATGGCGGTAAAATTGATATTACCAGCAGTCTTGAAGACAGTTATGTTTTGATTGTCGTAGAAGATGACGGTCCGGGCATTCCCGAATCCAACCTTGACCGAATATTTGAGCCATTTTTCACCACCAAGCCGGTGGGCAAGGGTAACGGGCTGGGCTTGTCGATCTGTTTCGGAATTATTAAAAAAATGGGCGGTCAATTTAGTGTTCAAAGCACCGTTGATGCAGGCACTCGCTTTGAAATTCGGTTGCCCCTGAAAAATTCGCCTGAGAAATCAGATTAACACCCGAAAGAAATCGGGTTTTTTGGAAAAACCCGATTTCTGAAAATTTGAACAGGATACTCCATGAGTATATTCAGAAACTTATTCCAAAAAAAACACAACGATAAATCGTTGCAATCGGCATTGCTTCAGATGCAAGGTAAATTTAAAAACTTTATGAGTATCCTTGAAAGCAATAACAAGGTTTTGAAACTGATAAGCGATCTGGAAGAAAAATCTCAGGGAGATTACCTGTTTGATATCAACTACCTGAAAAAAAGCGTTAATGAAATAAAACTTGATTCAACTGACATCATTGACAACCTTGTAATGCTTGGCGGCAATCAATACCTGCCTCTTAAAGAAATCAATAACGGAATTTTCAATCTACTGGATGACATTCTTTCGAGAAAAACCAGGATAATCCGTGATGATTACTGCAAGTCATTCAATCTGATCGGGAACAGCGACATACCGGGTTTTGGCGGCAAAAATGCACGAATGGGTGAATTGACTTCCAAGTTGAATTTGCCAGTGCCTGAAGGCTTTGCTATTTCGGCCTGGGCATATAAAAGTTTTATTGACAAGCATGACCTGAGTACAAAAATATCTGATAAAATAAAACAAGTGGATATTAAGAATTTCGGCGACCTTAAAAAAGTAAGCCAAGAGGTTGAGGAATTGATTTTGAACAGCCCTTTGCCAGAGGATTTGTCAGATAATATAATGCAATTTTACAATGAACTGACTTCAGGCAGGCAAGACTATTTTGTATCCATCAGGTCAAGCGCTCTTGGAGAAGATACCGAGTTGAGTTTTGCAGGCCAGTACGCTTCTTTTCTTGGAGTCAGTGAAAACGAATTGCTTGATAGTTATAAAAAAGTGCTGGCAAGCAAGTTCAGCCCCAATGCAATTTATTATTACCTCAGCCATAATCTGGATGAATCAGAGCTGGCTATGAGCGTAGGATGCGTCAAGATGATAAACGCCCGGATAAGCGGGGTGATTTATACTCATGACCCGGTAAAACCGGATGATAACTGTATGGTTGTCAATTCAATTTACGGGCTGGGCCAATACCTTGTTGATGGTACGGTAACGCCCGATATTGTCCGGATTTCCCGGAAGGACAATTCAATTATCAGTACAGATATTAATCCTAAAACTTCCCGGCTGGTGATGAAACAGGACGGTGTGTTAAACCACGAGAATATCCCGAAAGCAGAGCAGGATTTAATATCAATTACTGAAAATGAACTGGCAATACTCATTGATTTTGCCGTTAAAATCGAAAAACACTATGGTGAACCACAGGATATTGAATGGGTCATTGACAAGCACGGGCAACCTTTTATACTCCAGACTAGGCCGCTCAGGCTAATCAAAGCATCTCCAAGAAAACAGATGCCTGATATATCCGGCTTTCAATTGCTTGCCTCCGGCGGAACAACGGTTTGTCCTGGCGGCGGGTATGGGAAAGTAAAACATATTAAATCATCCGCAGACCTTGATAAAGTATCTCAAGGTGATGTGGTAATAGCGCGCAATCCTTTCCCCGGGTTGGTGACAGTACTTGGCAAAATCAATGCTCTAATTGCTGTCATAGGAAGCGTGGCGTCTCATCTGGCCACTATCGCAAGAGAATACAGAATACCCGCAGTAGTGGGAATGAAAGAAGCCGGCGCAATAGAAGAAGGCACGACAATCACTGTTGATGCCGGCACCTGCCGGGTTTATCGTGGCAATCTTGATGAACTTGTAGAAGCAATCCAACCTGAGTTTGACTTCTTCGATGGCGACCCGTTATTCAATGTCCTGAAGAAACTGCTTAGAAATCTTTCACCGCTGAATTTAATCCATCCGCTGAATGATGACTTTATAATCGCAAACTGTAAGACAATCCATGACATCACACGCTTTGCTCACCAGAAATCAATGGATGAGATGTTCAAAGGCGCTGATATGATTAAGAAGGATGACTGGGTTGGTATCAGGCTTAAAAGCAGTATCCCTATCCATGTTGAGATAATATACATTGATAAAGAACTGTCTGCTATGCCAAAAAAACGTGTCATCAAGCCCGAACAGATCGACTGCCTGCCAATGAAAGCATTCTGGGATGGTGTCATTCAGGAGGGTTGGCCCAAACCACCGCCGATTAAGACAAAGGGATTTGTTTCTGTGGTCGCTAATGCGAAAGCAAAACAGCCGAAAGGCGAGTTCGGAAAAAAATTTGGGAAAAAAAGTTTTGCAGTATTAAGTAAGGAGTTTATGATACTCAGCTTGAAAATGGGTTATCATTTTATAACTTATGAAGCAATGTGTTCTGATGTAATCAGTAAGAATTATATTAAAATGCAGTTCAAAGAAGGCGGAGCATCGGTTGACCGCCGAATCAGGCGTATCAAACTGATTACGAAAGTGTTAGAGTACTTCGGCTTCGATAATTCCACAAAAGGCGATTTTCTGGATACGTCTGTCTCGTATGAATCCAAGGAATCAATTCTTGAAAAACTGAGAATATTAGGCCGGCTGACAATGCTGACAAAACAACTTGATATGGCAATGTCCAATGATTCAATCGCTGATTTTTATACGCAAGACATTCTGAGAAAACTGAAACAATAGTGATTTATTTGTGATTTGAGGTTTGTCATTTATGGACTCAAAATCAAAGCAAAACACCAAGACAGTTGATGTCCTGATGAACACGCGCTATCTTTCAATAACTCTTGCCGCCCTTTTGTTCATTCTATTTGGAACGGCATTCTATCTGGTGTATATTGACCTTGAAAAAATCAAGCAACACCTTCATAATGATTTCAACGAACAGCAATTGATTATCGCCCGCCAGGCTGCATCATACGTGGATATCCACTTGAACGCGCTTAACCGGCAATTGCTTGATATAAAATGGTTATTTGATAAAAATGAAAAAGATATCGGTATATCAGCTCTCAAAAAATTCCTGAAGAACAACAGCGTGACAGGCATATTGGATGCAGGTTTATTGTCACCTGAAGGCGAAACACAGGCATATTTCAAAGTTACTGCCGCTATCCCTGCATTCAACGTGGAAAAAGCGCTGACAGAATATAACCGCGATGAATCATCCGGAGTTATTCTCGGAGACCTGGAGATACATAATACAGATAAGGCAAAAACATTTATTATATCCAACCTGATAGTTCCGGTAAAAACCGATTCTATCAGGACAGACATTCTTTTCGCAAGGCTTGACCTTTCCAGAATGTTTGAAGTGAATCTTGGCCGCCTTTCTTCCGGTAAAACAGGCTACGCATGGGTAATCGATAAAAAGGGGCGCGCTCTTTATCATCCCGAAAAAGATTTCATCGGTAAAGATATGTTCCAAGCCCGTTATGCAAAAAAGCCTATTGTAAACTTTACCAAAAGAAACAAACGAATGAAGGAAAATATAATCAAAGGCCGGGAAGGCAAATCCGGATATGAAAGCTGGTGGCACTGGGGAATGAAGGACAGAGTGGCCAAGTTAATGGCTTTCACCCCGATAAAAAGTAAATTTCTATCTTTCGACAAGATTTGGTCTGTTGCGGTTGTTGCGCCCACCAGCGAAGTCTCAGATGCTGTAAACACTGCCTATCATAGGCATCTGGGGGCGCAGGCCGCGATCATAATCGGGATGTTTCTCTTCGTAATCATTATGATTCTGCATAAAAGGAGAATATCATTTATATTAAAGGAACAGGCGGCAGAACAAACCCGGCCGGTGGCACAAGCAGCGGAACATCAAGAATATATTCCCGCTATACTGAAAAATACTAATACTTTGGATGCAAGACAACGACTTCTTATAGTTGACGATGAGCCTGATATGGTGCGTTCGTTGGAAAGAATTATTGCCCGCAAAACGGCTTATGATGTGATTACGACTACAAATGCGCTTGAAGTGCCTGAATTGTTGGAAAAACACCAGTTTGATGTAATAATTTCGGATCAGAACATGCCTGGAATGGGTGGTATGGATATTCTGAAGTATATCAATAAAAAGAACCGTTTCGAGCAGGTGATAATGTGCACGGCTTTCAGTTCTCTGGATTCGGAAATAGAGGCGCTATCACACGGAGTATTCAATTATATAATAAAACCTTTCAATAAGGAACAAATTCTATATACTTTAAAAAGGGCAATGCTATTTCAGAAAATAGCTCGTGAAGCAGGATACCTTTCTGATATTTTTAAATTAGAACCTTATAACGAAGCGGAACATGCTTTTCTCAAAGAATATATCAAAAGACTCGGTGCCGAATATAATTATAATGAGGAAGAAATGAAAAAAAAGTCCGGCATTTCTGAAGAAATAATTCATAATGAATTGACGAAATCGTAATAATTTTAAGAAGTTGCAAAAATTCAGCCACTAAGACTCAAAGACACAAACAATATTAAATATAAACTTAAAAACAATAATTTATTGCTGAAAAATCGCAGATACGGAATCAATAGAATAATATTTTAACCTTTGTGGCTTAGTGCCTTAGTGGCTGAATTATTACAATAATTTTAATTTTTAAAGGAGGGCGTGATATGGAGTTGAAAACAGCCGGGGAATTGATGATTCCCTTAGACAAGTACCCGCATATCCCTTATTGGTTTTCTATAAGGCATGCAATCGCAGAGTTGACCCATTCGCAACTTGTAATTGACGGACAGATATCGCTTGCACGGGCGGTGCTGGTCTTTGATGACGAATATAATCTCATGGGTCTTGTAAGAAGAAGAGACATTATGAAAGGATTTGAGCCGGAAAACTTCTTCGGAGATCAAGCTCATTATTCTCAACATCTTTTTGAAGTCAAACATGATCCCGATCTTCTTGAAATATCATCCGAAAGGCTGCATAAGTCGATTGAAGAAAAGGCTGAACAGGCCGTAAGTTCCATAATGGCGCCCATAGAAGCCACCGTTGACTATAATGACCACTTGTTTAAAATTGTATATGAGATGAACCATCACCAACTCAGCATGCTGCCTGTCATTAAGGATGATGCTGTTGTCGGGGTTATAAGAACTGTGGAAGTGACCTCGCAAATTGCCAAGAACCTTGGAATTAAATTAAATACATAAATAAAATACAAATTATGATAGGATAAATGATTATGTCAAAAAAAGTAAATTCGGGCGGCCTGCCTCCCATGCCGGACAAGATAGTTCTCAAGAAACGTGCGAAAGCGCAAACCGATTGGAAAAGATTGTTTTTTATTCTTCTCGGAGTGACCCTTTTCTGCATAGTTTATTTTTCACCGGACTGGGATGCGGCTGTTGATCCGCGAGGCCAAAGCTTTGAATTGTCGCATCAGGGAAAGGCGGCTATCGCATTATTCCTGCTCGCCGCTGTCTGGTGGGTGTTCGAGGTGGTTCCAATCGGAGTTACCGGTATGACAATCGGGGTGATACAAGTACTATTCCTGATCAGAGACGCTGATGTCGCTTTCAAGGATTTTATGAACCCCAGCGTGTGGTTTATCTTCGCTTCGTTATCAATCGGCATCGCTTTCACTAAAACAGGCCTGACACAAAGAATGGCATATAAAATGTTGTATATTGTCGGTGAACGGACAAGCATGATTTACCTTGGATGTTATATCATGATTGCCGGGCTTTCCATGTGTATGGCGCACACCGCGGTCGCCGCGGCGGTTTATCCGTTGCTCATGACAATAAACAGCCTTTATGATGACTCCGGCAAGCCGACAAAATTCGGCAAGGGCCTTTTTATAGGCATGGCTTTCGTGGCCGGGGCCGGCAGTATCATCACTCTGCTCGGAGCCGCACGAGGTGCGATAGCACTTGGGTTTTATAAGGAAACCACAGGCGCGGATATATCTTTCTTTACGCTGAGTTACTATATGTTCCCCATAGGATGGATTATGGTTTTTCTGCTTTGGGGATCGTTCATGCTGATTTACAAACCTGAAAAATCCACCATTCCGGGCCTTAAAGAAAAAGCTAAAAGACTGAATGATAAGCTCGGCCCCCTTACAAAAAACGAGATTATAACCCTCATTCTTGTTTTCTCGGCAATCGGGCTGCTGGTCGTAAGGTCTTTCGTGCCGGAACTTAAATTTCTGAATAAAAGCGCCATAATGCTTGTGCCCACTGTTTTTTTCTTTATTCTGAAAATTCTTTCTGTAAGAGACCTTGAGAATATACCCTGGAATATAATACTCTTGTTTGGCGGTGCCATGTGTATCGGCTTTTGCCTCTGGCAAACAGGTGCGGCAAACTGGCTTGCCGTCAACTGGCTCACCCTGTTCAAAGATGCTGACTGGCTTGTTTTCGTGATGGGCATCGCTTTTCTGGTTATGCTGATGACCAATTTTATTATGAATGTCGCCGCAATTGCGATTATTCTGCCTATCGCTCTGGTGACCGGCCAATATCTCGGTGTGGCATCCGAAGTGATTCTTTTCTCATCCCTTGTCACAGCCGGAATGCCGTTTCTGCTGCTTATCGGCGCGGCTCCGAATGCAATCGCTTATGAAAGCAAGCAATTTACAACCGGTGAGTTCTTCCTTGTGGGAATACCGATGAGTATCCTGCTGATGATCGTGCTTTTTGTGTTTATTTGGATAATTTGGCCTGTAATGGGTATGAATGTTGTGGTAACACCGTAACCGTGACTAAATAACTTACCCTCGTATTTTCTATACGAGGGTAATCCGGTTTCCGCATCATTTATTTCGACCTAGTCCAAGGCTTTTGGCGACAGGTGTAATAGACGGAAAAGTAATGTTTCATGTTGAATTTATAAAAAATCTGCCTATCAACAAAATCCATTAGAATCAGTATTTTTTTTGACTTTAAACAAGTTTCTCTATTGTGTTTAAAAACTCCTTTTCATTTTTATCAATTTCATCTTCAAAGTTGTCTGTGGTTGCATCAGGGATTTTAAAAGGTATTTGCCACCAATTGCCATTATATCCTGATAATTTTTTGGGACTCAATTGGTTATCGCTTTTATTGTCATTTTTCTGAGGATAGATTATTCCACCTGTTTTCGCCTTTGTTATATACATATATGCTAACACCTGATGGATATCATGGCTATTTTTTTCAGTATTCCAGAATTTGTATTTTGAGTCAAAAATTATATCGCCATTTTCATTTTTATAATGATGATCAGGATAAAGCCGGTAACCATCATTAAATACTTTTATTCCGTTTTCATCTCCAAAACCACGTATATGCCTGATAAAACCATGCTTCTTGAGAAGCGAGGCGATATAAGACTCCCAAAGCCATGCACCATCAAAAAGCACGCCATAAACTTGTTCTTTTTCTTGACTTGATTCATAAGGATTCAAGCCTTCATGCCGTAATAACTGAAGACATATTTTACGCAGATTTTCATACTCAGTATAAAACGGATGACGAATCGGTTTTTGACATTTGTAATAGAGATGGTGCTGTTTGAGAGGAGTATAAGAAGGCGTTGCTTCCTTAATAATACGGAGCAGCTCACCAACAACCTGATTATTCGTAAAAACAGTGTTATAAAGCTGGGGATAGGTGGAACGGATATATCCGGCAGCATGGCGAATCAGCCATAATATAGGATTATCATAACTGTACTCTTTTATTTGGTATGCAATTTGGCCTGTAAATGGAAAGTTTTGTTTTATGTGTCGGTTGACATCTAACGCACCTCTAAAATTGCTGTCGTTATACAATATTCGCATATACTGTTTGAACAATCCCTGTCTGTATGCGCAACCAAGATGATAATGAAATAAAAAAACCAGCAGAATATTCTGGAAATTTAATTCGTTTACATCTGTTTTCAGATCAACAATATTTCCACCAAAGGTGTGGGTGAGCATCCACAGAAGAAATTTCTGTTGTTCGTCATTATCAAATCTTGAACGGATAGATATTGTTACCGGTTTTTCACCTTGCGCCTTGTAAGATATAACGCCCATTATATTTGTAGTACGAAGTTTAGCTTCAGCTTGATAATCGTACTCAAGGATGCGTTTATTTTCCAGTCCGCTTTCCTTGGGGTAAACAAACAGGTTAGGGGGTTTTTCAGCCAGGTTTTTTATTTTAGAGCTGAAAATATTGATAGCCTTATCGTTATCGTTCAGATAAGAAATTTGCTCTTTGTTAAGTTGGGAATTGTCTGTCCACATTATCAATTCCTTTTATTGAAGTTTAAACTTGTTTTACATTCTTCGAGGAATTTTTTTATTTCCTTGTCAGAACTCCTTCCACGCACATATTCTTCAATAAGTGGTTTTAAATGATTGTTCCATAAGGTTTTTAAAGCGTTATTTTCATTGGTATCATTATACAGCTTTATTTTTCCAAAATAGGCAGGGCCAATTTTGAATCCTTTATGCAACCCCCATTGACTGTCTTCGATAACTTTATTTAAGGCCTCCGCTTTTTTTATAATTCCGTCAATAGAATTTTTCCACGATGTGTCTTTCAACATACCTTGAAGCACAGTTCGCAGATTTTTTTCATCAACTTCTATTTCATGCCAACTAAAGCGCCGCCTCAAGGCAAAATCAAAAACTTCCACACTTCTGTCAATATCATTCATTGTGCCGATAATATAAACATTGGAAGGAATAAAAAACCAGTCATCTTTCTGCGCAACAAACCAAGTATTTTCAGTATTTTCAGTTGCCATGTTTGAATACTGAGTCTTAATTTTCCCTTCAACCCCCCTGTACTCAGGTTCCAGACTGTACATTAATTCACCGAATACTTTTGATAATTCCGCTCGGTTAATTTCATCAATTATAAATACAAATTTGGGTAAATTGCTTTTTATTTCATCATCTTTTGGAATATCTTCGTTCTCTTTAATCCACTTTTGCCAGAAAGTTTTAACGTCATTTGTATCTGCTACGGCATTGCTTGAAAAGCCCTTGCAAAATTCGTCAAGTTTACTATCAATGTCATCTTTATTGTATTTACTCCAGTCAATGCCGCCATCTTTTGTCGAATTAAAGGCGATGTTAAACATAATCCGTTCAATCACACCTGCCTTGCGGCAAAATTCTTTAAAGACGCCGTTTTTAAGTTCAAAGGATATGTTACCGTCTGTTACTTTGGTTGGTCTGAATCCTTCAATGAAATCCGTATAATCATACGAAGGATGAAACTGAACAAACCCCATTTGAATTTTTTCGTCCGCATTGTGACTATTTTCGTTTATCATCTTTTTAGCAATCTGCTTTGCTTTATATGTTTTGCCAGTACCGGGGGCTCCGGTAAAGATTAGCTGATTGTTAATTTGCAATAATGACTTAAAATTATTCAATTCTTCCCCCTTTTCTATTAGTTTTTTCCATTTTTCTATTCCTTGATAAGTTGCCGAATTTTCATTTATTAGAGGCTGAAGAGTGCCCATAGCGGCGGGTGTAAACTCTATTTCAGGATGCTTTTGTACCCATTCATCGTAATAGCCTAATATTTTGGCTTTATATCTATGTCTGAACCAAATATAGTCATCTAAATCATCATCAGAAAAGAAGCAATCGTCCTCGATTTTCACTAAAGCAACCGGTGTGGCACCATATCTGACCAAAACGATATCTTTATCTTGAATCTCATCACGAAATTGTTTTAATACTCTTGCCACTCCTCCTTGTCCAATTCCCGCTTTTATATGATTGGCGATACATCCCTCAAAATCTGAATCATCCCATTCATCCAATGGTTTATTATTCTGCCCATTCGGACCGAGTGAAGATTTGATATCCAACCCAATTATTTTCCTATTTAAAGCTGCTTCAGTATATTTTTTCCTCTCATTACGGTCAGGTTCATTGGGATGAACCTGCATGTGCCAATAATTCATTTGTTACCTCCTTTAATCTTTTTAATAAAGTGACATAGTCATCTTTTTCTTTAGCATCCCCAATTAAGAAGCCCTTGAGCTAACCTAAGTAGTTTGACAAAAATTTTTAATATTGAAGGCATTTGAAGTTCGGAAACCTCGCAGGTCTAATGCGGCCAGGTAAGGTGTGCAAAATGCCGTCTGTGATGTCCGTATTTACACAAACCCTCATCGGCATTTTGCCCACCACTTTAACAACACACCATTGTCTCAAATCAATTTTGCCGTTGTAACGATATGATACGGCTTGTAAAAGGTGGGCAAAGCCCGATTGTTTTTAGGGCATTTGTTTGACAGCCGTCATATCAGGCAATAAACATCAATCGAATCCTGATTTTGCCCACTCTACCTGACTTCATAGCGCATTAATAGCATATCTTTCAACTCGTCGATATCTTCAGCCCCTCCTTGCAGTTTATGTAACATTCTATGACAATTCGCGCAGACGGTGATCAAATCATCAACCGATACTGTCTGCGGACCGTCAAGTTGAGTAAGCGGCACAATATGATGCGCTTCCGCAAAATCCTTTCCGATTTCACCGTAAACATCCTGGAATTTCATTTCACATATTTGGCATTGATATTTATCTTGTTGTTTCCTCAGAAGTGATAAATAAGGGTTTCTTTCTCTTCTGAGATGCGTTACCACCTGTTTACGATTTTCTTTGGCAGAATATACATCTGTATCATCTGGTTTTGGGACGGATTTTTGATTTTCAGATAAAGCCCTGCCTATTGCAACATAGAATCCCACTATTCTTTCAACAAGAGCGTCATTTACATTTTTACTCAAATCATTAATTGTGTAAAAAAACCAACCACCTGCTGTGTTAGGGTTAAGTTCTAAGGTAGGCTTCCCATAATTTTTCTTGTCCAGTTTCGATTGCTCCTCATCTGAATCTTTAAATAAGCTCGCAACCCTTCCAAACATATTTTCATGGTTAATTTGTTCTAAAAAACGCTCCATTATGTTTTTTTCTCTAAACGAAACACAATATTGGAATTGCATTTTATTCCACCCAGGTATATCATCTAACCAAATTTCAAATCGGCATTTATCCCATCCATCAACCCATCCAATCTGGACATTCCAACCATTAGTATATCGGTCAGTACGTTTTGCGAAGTTACGATTTAGTCTAATGGGCATACCTTCGATAATTGGCTCAAGCCTTTCTATAACTTTTTCCGCCAGATTTCTTAAATCCTTATAATTCATCATTCTTCTCCTTTTTTCTTGGTTCCTTCATAAGTTCCCCGTTATTTGATTTTGTTTACGACATTACCATTCTCTAATCGACCCAAAATGTTATCATATTCAGGCAAGTGACTCAAACCGCTGTGTTTTGGATCACATTAACGATTCCCGGGAAAATCGGTCAACACTTTTTCCGTTAAATCAGATAATCAAAATCAAACCCATATTCCTCATACCCCTTTTGAATATGTTCAAGATACTCAGGCTCAGGTTTTTGTTCCTCAACCAATTGATCCGGATGCGCAATATACGCTTGTACGATAGTGTTGTTACCATCAATCGCACGAAATGGCAAACTGATGCGCAAATAGTGGTCAGGCGTCCCCTCATATTGATCCAATAAATTCAACTGATGCGATGTGATCCGGTAAGCAACAGCCGGGCATTTTACGTTATCACCGCTAAAAGCGATATTCGCATAAGCCGTCTGTGTTTTTTGCGCCTTTTTATTGAAAACCAGCCGAAACCCTTCGACATATCCTTTCCGAAGCGCATCCGGCTGGCCGATTCTTTGAACCAGACGGGCGCTGTTCATATTTGACCCATACGCCATAACCCATTGTTTATCAGAACGTAGGGTGGCAACTGCATGATTCAATCGGTATTTATTGCTGAACAAGACGGCAATACACCAATGCTGTTAGGTGCATCAGAAATCGGATTTTTTGGAAAAATCCGATTGCTTAAATTGCTTGAAAACAATGGGTTGTGATTAAAATGGTGGGCAAAATGACGACGAAGGTTTGTGTCAATGCGGACGTTGGAGGCGGCATTTTACCCACCCTACCAAGTTATGCCGTAGGGTGGGCAACATCCTGATTCAATTGATGTTTATTGCCTGACAAGACGGCAAGACACAAATGCTGTCAGGTGCATCAGAAATCGGATTTTTTGGAAAAATCCGATTTCTTAAATTGAATGAATCAGTCAGCTTTCATAGACTTTGGAAGTTTAGGAAAGCGCTTCTGATGTGGAAAAAATCCTTTTCAAATAAAATCCTTAAACAGTAAGCGAGTTGAAACAATTTATCAAAGAAACGCTTTTGGAAAACCGAACATTGAAAACGGTGAATGGCGAACTGATTAATACTACATTTACTTTAGGGAATGAGCCTGCCATGCCGTAACAGTTTCGTAACCTGGGCACCTCGGATTTTTTGGTCCTGAGCGTCTTTTCTCTGAAAAGCTTCCGCCAGTTTAGGGAAAAGCTCCTCAAGCTTTACAGGTTTAAGAAGGTAATCAAAGGCTCCCAGCTTCATGCCTTCAATACTTGTCTCCATCGATCCGTGTCCGGTAAGAAGAAGAACCTCGCAAAGGGGTTGCATCTTCTTGATCTCCCGCAGGGTTTCAATCCCATCCATGCCACCTGGCATTTTGATATCCAGGATTACCACATCAATCGAATTTTTTTTAAGTATTTCCAGGGCATCTTCACCACTTTGAACACCGGTTGCGTTCATTTTCCTTTTACTCAGGCGTTTAACCAGGGTTTCCGTAAAATCTTCCTCGTCGTCCACTACTAAAATACTGAAATTTTTCATATTATTCTCCTCTTTGATGATTTTGGTCCTGGTATTTCTATTTTTGCACTCCGATGACATTAGCCAATATTAACAGGATACAAAATATAAATTTACTCTTGTTCATCTTTGCCCTGCGTATATATGTTGTCAGGAAACCGAATCAGTTTTTTAATGTCTCCTTTTCTCAATTTATCATCGTGTGCGCTCTTTGCTTCAAGGGCTTCTCCGATTTTGATAAGAAGTTCATCCAGTTTGATAGGTTTTAAAACATAATCAAAAGCGCCCAGTTCCATGCCTTCAACACTTGTTTCCTTGGATGCATAACCGGTCAGCAGGATAATTTCCGTAAGGGGTTGTATTTTTTTCATCGCGCGCAGCGTTTCGATTCCGTCCATTCCACCCGGCATTTTCACATCCAGAATTACCGCGTCGAATCTCTTTTGCCGCATTATTTCAAGAGCCTTCTCACCACTGGCGACTCCCGTAGCTTTGATCTGTCTTAGCTGTAGGCGATTCATCAGGGTATCTAAAAAATCGACCTCGTCATCCACAACCAGGATTCTCAAATAATACATAATTTCACCCTTTAGGCATTTTCACAGGTTATCACTTTCCGCCATCATTTCTTTTCAGGCTTTACAACTGGAATTGTTACAATGAATTTCGCACCATGCCCCATCACACTTTGCACTTTAATGGAACCGCCCATTTTATTTATAATATTGTATATCACCCAAAGCCCAAGTCCGATGCCTTTGCCGGTTACTTTGGTCGTATAAAAAGGATCGAATATTTTATTCTGCACATCCTCCGCAATGCCGGAACCGTCATCCTTGAAATTTATATAAATTTCAGTATCATTGCAATCGGTTGTGATTTCGATTAACCCGTCTTTGCCGATGGCGTCGATTGCATTGTTGATAAGGTTTAAAAACACCTGCTGGAGTTGCGCCTGGTCACTGGCGATAATCGGCAAATCCTTTGTAAAATCCACCTGAATTTGGATATTATTTATCCGGGCATAATTTTCGACCATGTCGATGGTCTGGTTCAAAGTTTCGTTGATATCGACGTCTTCCAGCCGAGGCTCCATTTTTCGGGCAAAACCAAGCATATTATGAACCACTTTTCGCGCCCGCTCGACGTGCTCTTCTATTTTTAAAACAGATAAGCGGAACTCTTTAAAATTTTCACTTTCTTGAAATTCTTCTTCTTCAAGAAGGTCTTCAATCCATCCGGTTTTCTGTAAAATCACCGCCAAAGGGTTGTTGATTTCGTGAGCGACACCGGCCGCCATTTTGCCAATTGCGGCCATTTTATCCGATTGAACCAGTTTGGCATTCATTTCAACCATCTTTTTGTCAGATTCTTTCAGATGCTTTACCGTAATACGTGTGGTAAATATCGTTGTCAGGATTATGGCCATCAATCCGATGGAAATTATAAGGATTTCGGTGTAGCGAACGGCAAATAATTCTTCCATCAATTCGGCCGGGTCCTGCTCAATGACCAGCAGCCATTTATTATTTTTCAGCCAGCTTCCCGCACAGAGTACGGGCCTGCCGTTTTTGTCTTTAAGTTCCACAACATCGACCTGGCCGCCGAACAGATTCGGGTCAAGGTCGGATTCAAACAAAATCCGGCCATCGAAGCGCGGTTGCGTTTCATACACGCCATTACGGTTAATAATGTAGGCGTCACCTGTTTTGCCTATCTGCGCTGACCTGACTATTTCATTCAAAATTTCGGGATCGATGGTTGCCCTGAGAATCCAGGGTTTCCAATTTTCATGACGGCGAACGGCGATGATAAAATGGGGCATTTTCCGGTACCCCATGTACACGTCACTCATGTAAGCCCCTTTGCTGACGACTTCGGCGAACCATGGCTGGTCAAAGTAGTTCCGGCCTTTAAGGTCATAAGGCCCCACATAAGCGATATGCCGCCCTTGATCGTCAATAACCCCCAAATCCACAAAAGCCCCGCATCTTGCATTCATAATCTCAAAAATACGTGCAAGCCTGGTTTCGTCGGATATTTCACTGATGTTGTGCGTGTCCGCCATGGCGCCAAGGATAGCGGTGCGCTCCTTTAAAAACCGGTTAAGCGCCTCGGCCCGGGCATACGCCCGGTACTTGATCTGACTTTCGGTGTTTGCCCGAGACGACCGCATAAACTGATAATACATGGTCACGCCAAGTATAAGAAGCGGTGTAAATGAGACCAGCAAGGTTAGCAAGATAATTTTATTTTGCAGCCGACGGTAGATCATTTCATACATAATGCTCTCCTCATGTTACATATTATCTGAAACATATAACTTCACAATGTCATGAAATCGTTTTATTTAAGAAAAAATTGGCATCCTTCATATCTGGATAAAAGTAGTTTACACTTTTAACGTAGAACGATTTTGCAAATCATTTTACGGTCTTTAAATTGTGTGAATCCAAAAAGTGTCAAATGACAAATGAAACAAGCCAAAAATTATATCTTATTCCAAACTAATAGTCAAATACAAAGAAGAAGTGCGAAAATTATGTTTTTCGCGTTGAGCAAAGCGGTTTAACAGCGCTTTATTTTTACGAAAGACCGTTTCGCAAATCTGTCGCCAACAGATCAGTTATTCTTAAATCGGTTATATCAAATTGCAATTGACATGCCAAAAGAGCTAAGAAAACTGATATTCTGATATTCAATATAACAATTTATAACAACATTGGAAAGGTAGCGGACCGATAACGAAAGGGTGTGATGTCGAAATATTTTACAATATGTAAAGGAACCGCGGCTGATTATTGTGAATCATTCGGGCGCCATACTTTCATTTCCCTGCATTAATTCAGATTTTTTAGTTGTAGATGATATAAAAATGTGTTGTATTTCCCCCCAAAATAGGTTTTGTGTATCATTAAGATTTTCATTATGTGAGAAAGTATGAAAAATGAATTTTGAAAGACTCAGGATACTCCTGATAGCGGCATTTATGCTTGTTTCACTGGTTCCCCTGGCCTCACTGGGATATAAACTGATATCCCAGGGAGAAACTCTGATCGAATAAAAAGCATCCTCCTATTTAAAGGGTTTGTCTGAAAGGAATGCCGAAGCAATAAAAGGGTTCATGATGGAAAGAGTAAATGATATGAACACCCTTTCCAATATTATTTATATTTTCGGCTTTGATTCCACGATGCTTAAAACACATTTTGATAATATGAAGGCGCAATACAGTTCCTATCTCAGTTTTTTAGTGCTGGATAAATCCGGGAAATCTGTTTTCTCCACCCCGAATGTTTTCTATGATCCGGCATTGTTTCATTCTGTCGATGAATCAGGAAATTCATGGCTGGGCGTATGTGTTAAAGATGTCTTTATGTTTACCATCAGACAAGCGCAAATTCCGGTGCTTATGATTTGCGCACCCATACTGAACGGGTCTGAAGAGCGTTATGGGCGCTTATGTGCTTTGGTTGATTTCAGACTTGTTGGCGCAATGCTGCGAAAAAGCAATATAGAGGTTACCGGAGAAGTTTATTTGGTGGACAAAAAAGGCATGTTTTTATCTGCATCACGCTTTGGGGCCAAAGCTCTCACAGACCATATCTCTATGACCGCCATAGCTGCAAGGAAACAGGGGCTTTATGAAACAACCGATTACAGAGGGGAGCGTGTTTTGCAGGCCTATCATAAAGTTGATGCGTTCCCGTGGTATGTTATGGCTGACCAGGACATGGCGGAAATTTTGAACCGTATCAATGCCTTGGAAAGGGAGGCTGTTGTCTATGGCGTACTAACAGCAATGATTGTTTTCGTCCTTGCCTTTTGCATTTCAACTATAATAGTAAATATTTTGAAAGCCAAATACCGGTACGAAAAAGAGTTGGAGTTTCAAGTCATTCAAAAAGAAAAACTGGCATCTCTGGGCCTCTTGACTTCAGGACTTGCCCATGAATTAAACACACCCCTTGCCAATGCATTACTCTATACCCAGATTGCCAAAGAAGAGCTGGATGAATCCGAAACCGAAACAGAGATAATCCAGGAAAGACTTTCCACAGTGGTTGATGAAGTCAGGCAGGGCAGTAAAATCATAAGAAATCTACTTGATTTTTCCCGCCATACCCAAAGCGATGCACAAACGACGGATGTCAATAAAACCCTGACAAAACTGATGGGTATAGCCGGACCTCATTGCACATCTAAAAAAATCAAAGTGAAAAAAGAACTGGAAAAAGGGATGCCGGATATAAAAGCGGATGCAAGCACCCTACAGGCCATATTGACCAATCTTGTTTCAAATGCCATTGAAGCCATGCCGGATGGGGGGATGTTGAGATTAAAAACCCGTTACGTCCCTGTTTTAAAAATAATAAAAACAGAGATTGCGGATTCCGGGACAGGGATTCACAAGGATGAGCTTATCAAAATATTTAATCCGTTTTTTACAACTAAAAAACAGGGCGAAGGAACCGGCCTCGGCCTTTTTGTCAGCCATCAGATGGCAAGAAAATTGGGAGGCGATATCAAAGTAATCAGTTCAACCCGGGAAAACTCGATCAATTCCGGGACCGTGTTTACCCTTGAATTACCTACTGAGTAAGCGTTACCAAATAGATTGTAGGGTGCGTTAGGCGATAGCCGTAACGCACTTAAATCATTATCTGAATTGAATTTTAATTTTAACTGAATAGTTTTTATCATAGAATTGGGAGACTCTATGCGCGGATATAAAATTTTAATTGTCGAAGATGATCTGAAAATGAATCAGGGATTGCTGCATATTATTTCAAAACAGGGTTATGCAGCGGAATCTGTTGATTCCGGGGAAAAAGCCCTTGAAAAGATAAAAAATAAAGAATTCGATTTGGTCATATCAGACCTCAAACTTCCCGGCATTGACGGAAGGCAGCTCCTGCAAGCCACAAAAAAGTATGATGCTGATATTCTTTTTATCATTATTACGGCCTACGGTACGGTTGGCACGGCGGTAGCAGCCATGAAGGAAGGTGCTGAAGACTATATTTTAAAGCCCTTTGACATGGAAGAGTTGAGGCTTGTCGTAAAAAAAACCATGGAAAAGCGGAAGCTGCTTTTAAATAATATCCGTTTGCAGCGTCAGCTTGAAAAAAAATATACATTTGAAAATATCATCGGAACCAGTGAAGCCATGATGACGATTTTCAAAACTATCAACCGTGTCAAAGATTCAAAGACAACTGTCCTTATCTGCGGGGAGACCGGTACGGGTAAAGAACTGGTAGCCCGGGCAATCCACTTTAACAGTGACAAGGCTTCAAAGCCTTATCTTCCGGTCAATTGCGCCGCACTTAACGAAAACCTGTTGGCAAGCGAATTGTTCGGCCATGTGAAAGGGGCCTTTACCGGTGCGATATCAGACAAGCGCGGGCTTTTTGAGGCTGCTGACGGAGGAACCATCTTTCTTGATGAAATCGGGGATATCGGGCCGGGACTTCAGCAGACATTCCTAAGAGCGTTGGAAAACGGGGAAATACAGCCCGTAGGCTCATTTGAAAGGAAAAAGGTTACTGTAAGAATCATTGCCGCGACAAATAAAAATCTTGAGGCCATGGTTGAGCAGGGCAGCTTCAGAAAAGACCTGTACTACAGGCTGAATGTTGTTATTATTGATTTGCCGCGTTTAAAAGAACGCCAAGGAGATATCGGGATACTGGCACACCATTTTTTAAAACAATATTCAGCTCAAAATAATAAAAGCATAAACCGTATTTCCCAAGAGGTTATCCGGTTGTTGGAAAATTATGACTGGCCCGGGAACGTCAGGGAACTTGAAAATATAATTGAACGGGCAACGCTTTTTGAAGTCAATAACGAAATCACTCCGGACAGCCTTCCTCCTGCGCTGACAACGCCCCCTTCTGTTTCTGACACAGAACCTTTTTCAAAAGATATAAAATCCCTGGAGCAATTGAGCAAAAAGCATATCATCAAAGTTTTGGAAACGACGAGCGGAAATAAAACACAGGCATCAAAATTATTAGGTGTCAATCGATCCACCCTGTGGCGTATAATGAATCGCTTGAAAATGAACTGAATTACAAGGCATCCTTCATTTTGACCTAAAAGTAGTTTACACTTTTCGTTGGAGTGCCAAACTTACAGTTTGGCGTTTGATATACGGCTGTACTGTTAACCGCTAAACTGTAAGTTCAGCACTCCTCCAAATTGTAAACCGGAAAATGAAGGATGAAAATTACAATGGCAAAATTCAAATAACCCTCCCCTTCGTCGCGGTGCGAAACGCAACACCCGTTGCGCTTTGCATCATAGCGTCTTGTTGGCCAGAAATCCCATCTGACAGATATTTTACAGTATTTACCATAAGTTATCTTTTTATTATTCCTATGGCACACTCTTTGCATTTGTGATGTCTTTGATTGGGTCAGCTTACAGCGTCGTTTGATAAGAGTTTTAACTCGTATCATTTGTCGGCGTTGCAGCACAGGTTTATACTAATATTTAAAAAAGCGGAGGACTTATGGAAAATTACATTTTCGGAAATTTAAATGACTGGGAAACAGTTTTGGATAAACTGGATAAACTGTCAGAAAGCAGGGAACTTGACAATTGCCAGGATGAATTGATCCGCCTGCTTCGTTTTGACCAGAACTGGCGTTTGCGCGAAGCTGCAATTGAGTCTTTGCCTTTTGTCGAAGACCCGGACTTAAATCTGGCAAGGGAAGTGATTTCATTAATAAAGCGCAAGGATCTTTATTATGATGTCAGGATATTAGCGACGGATGGCCTTGAAAAACTGACTACCAATATTGTTGACAACAGGGCCTTTGGCAAAGACATTTTAAAACGGTTTGTCCTGGCAATCATCAAAGATATGGATGCTTTGCTTGCCTCGCCTGAACCGCCGAAATTTCACGATGCCTTACGAAATTCAATGAATCAGATCAAGAAAGTTGAAGCTGCCATTTAAATAACAGCCCGTATAAACAAACAGATTAATTCAAAAAACAATAAAAGGAGCCAGACCATGCTGATCGGAATACCCAAAGAGATAATGTACAAGGAAAACAGGGTTGCAGCACTTCCGGAAACAGTTGAAAAATTTAAAAAACTGGGATTAGATGTGATTGTTGAAACAAAGGCCGGAGCAGGAGCCTTCACGGATGATGATCAATACCGTAAAGCCGGAGCGGAAATCGCAACTGATGCAGCCGAGGTTTTCGACAAATCAGATATCATTTTGAAAGTCAAGGAACCTATGTTTAATGATCACTTCAAAAAGCATGAGATCGACATGCTAAAGGAAAACCAGATTCTTATTACGTTTCTGCATCCGGCAGCCCCTTCAAATCATGGGGATGTGAAAAAACTGCAAGACAGAAACATTACGGCATTCACAATGGACGGCATCCCCAGGATTTCAAGGGCACAGCGTATGGACCCGTTGACATCAATGAGTTCTATTACCGGCTATAAATCCATCATCATCGCGGCAGCTAATTTACCCAAATTCATCCCCATGATCGGTACATCAATCGGAATGATAAAACCGGCGAATATTTTGGTGGTGGGTGCCGGAGTTGTCGGACTTCAGGCAATTGCAACAGGGAAAAGACTGGGCGGTGTTGTAAAGGCGGTTGATATCCGGCCGGATGCAAAAAAAGAGGCTGAAAGCCTTGGCGTCAAAGTAGTGGGTTTTGATGCACCGCCCGAACTGGCTATCGGAGAAGGAGGGTATGCCAAAGCGCTTCCGGCGGAATGGCTTGAAAAGGAAAGAGCAGCGCTGGCGCCAATGGTTGCCGAATCCGATATCATTATTCTCAGCGCCCTTGTCCATGGGGAAGTTGCCCAGCATCTGATCACTAAAAAAATGGTTGAAACAATGAACCCCGGTTCCGTTATTATTGATGTATCAATTGACCAGGGAGGAAATTGTGCTTTGACAGACCCCGGGAAAGAATTGATTCATCAAGGCGTTTACATCTGTGGGATTAAAAATATACCCGGATCACTGCCGGTTCATTCTTCGTGGCTGTATGCCAATAATCTTTATTATTTTGTTGAGAACCTGTTTAAAAAAGAGTCTGGTGAATTTGACATGGATGATGAGATCATAAAAGATGCTCTTGTTACGCACAAAGGCAAACTTTATCACCAAGGCACTCTCAAGGCTATGGCTGAATAATCATTAAAAAATTTTCAGGAGCAAACCGATGACAAATCTTTTATTGATGGCAGGGGTTTTCCTGTTTTCCTTTGTAGTGGGGTATTTTCTGATTTCCAGGATACCCACATTGCTTCATACACCGTTGATGTCCATGACAAATGCAATCTCCGCGGTAACCATATTAGGGGTTTTGATTCTTTTCTCAGTCAAATCAACCGCCACCGAGCAAATAATAGGAGCGGTTGCCTTTATTATGGCGGCTTTCAACCTTGTGGGCGGGTTTGCGATTACTGACAGGATGTTAAGGTTGTTTAAGAAAAAAGAAAAGGAGGCTCTGGAATAATGCCTGAAACATACTCTGCCATGAATCTGTTCCTGGATTTTTCCGTAATCGGCATACTGATACTGGGAATCTGGCTGTTTCGCTGGCCCCACAGGGCAAAATTCGGCAACCTTACCGCCGCGTTTGCTTTAACCTGTGCGGCGGCACTGATTCTTTATCGAAGCGGAACCCAGTATCCCTATATTGTGCTGTTATCCCTTGCGGTCGGTTCTGCTGCCGGATATTGGGTGGCTAAACGAATTACCATGATCCAGATTCCGGCCATGGTTGCCTTCCAGCATGGTGCCGGAGGGGTTGCCGCTTTTTCACTTTCCCTTGCCGAACTGATGCGGGGAACTCTGCACCTTGGAATGATAAATGAAATTTCCGGTCTCTTTGGACTGGCTATCGGGTCGCTGACTTTCAGCGGCAGTATGATCGCCGGCGGAAAACTGTCTGGCAAACTCGGACAAACCCCGCGGATACTTCCGAAACACACCTGGCTTGTCATGCTAAACCTTGCCTGCATTATTGTGCTGATCATTGCAGCACTGTATGCACCCGCAGGCAGTCGGATTTTCCTTCATATTGTGATCATTTTTCTGTCAATTCTGTTTGGAATTCTTTTTTCCATTCGCATCGGCGGGGCTGACATGCCGGTTTTGATTTCATTTTTGAATGCCACGGCAGGACTGGCCGCTGCTTTTTGCGGTATGATTATTGAAAACAAACTGTTGATTTCCTGCGGGGCAACTGTGGCGGCTTCAGGATCAATACTGACCCATGTTATGTGTAAAGCAATGAATCGCAGTCTTTTCAGGGTTTTTGTTCCTGTTGAGAAATCACCGCCCAAACCGGCGGTTGATAATGAGCAAAACCGGGTTGCCGATCCTGTTGAAAAGGAAACTCAGCATCTGCCCGTTGAAAAAAATAACTTTGAAAAAGCGGTTGAAATTGCCCGTAAGGCAAATAAAGTCATTATTGTCCCCGGGTATGGCATGGCCGTGGCACAGGCGCAATTCGAAGTGATTGATTTCTCGAATGAAATGCTTTCCATGGGCAAGGAAGTGAAATTTGCCATTCATCCGGTTGCCGGAAGAATGCCGGGACACATGAATGTGCTTCTTGCCGAAGCCGGAGTTGATTATGACATGCTTGAAGAAATGGATATCATAAATCCTGAATTCAAGGAGACTGATTTTACGCTGGTTATCGGGGCGTGTGATGTGGTGAATCCCGCAGCCATTGAAACTGACGGCTCGCCCATATCCGGTATGCCGATTTTGCTGACCCATGAATCAAAGCATGTAGTGTGCTGCAATCTGGATGACAAACCCGGATACTCAGGTGTTGAAAATCCTTTGTATAAAAACAGTAATACGGTTATGCTTCTCGGAGATGCCAAAGAAACCGTCCGCAAGTTGGTTGAAAATCTTTCAGAGTCATCCTCCGCCCCTGAAGAATCCACTGGCCTGGACAGCCTCCAAGATAATAAAAAGAGCCAGGCGGATTTAGCTGTAACCGCATTGTCATCTGCGAAAAAAATTATTATTATCCCCGGATATGGCATGGCTCTGGCACAGGCGCAATTCAAAGTGGCAGAGTTGGCATCAGTCCTCGAATCAATGGGTACGGAAGTCAAATTCGCCATTCATCCGGTTGCCGGAAGAATGCCCGGGCACATGAATGTGCTTTTGGCTGAAGCCGAAGTCGATTATGACAAGCTTTGCGAAATGGATGTGATTAATCCTGAATTTTCACAAACAGACGCAGTTCTTGTTTTCGGCGCTTGTGACGTGGTGAACCCAGCAGCAATGGACACCCAAGGCACGCCTATTTCCGGAATGCCGATACTGACAGCTCATGATGCAAAAAAAGTAATCGTATGCAATTTTGATGAAAAACCGGGCTATTCCGGGGTTGAGAACACCTTATATGATAATCCGAAAACGATAATGCTGTTAGGCGATGCGGCGTCAACGGCTGATGATTTGCTTGATGCATTAAAAGCATAAAATTGATTTTAAATAATCAAAAACACATCCTTTTCCCGGTTTGATTAGGACTGGCAAAAGGATGTGTTTATTTTGAGAAACCATAAACAATTTTCAAAGTGATAATTGCTACTATTTTAATTCTTGGAGTTTAATTTTTTTAACAGGGTTTTCCTGTCAATTTTCAAAGTTCTAAGGGCTTTGGCCTTATTTCCGCTTTTTTTGACATATCTTCAAGGCTGAGATTGAGGCGCTGATTACAGGAGACATTGAATTTCATCATGTCAGGAAAACTCACACTGTCGATATGATCCTTATCATTCATGATCAGACTTCGATGAATCAAATTTTCAAGCTCCCTGACATTGCCGGGCCAGGAATATTTTTTCAGAGCGCTGATGGCCTTTTCGGTAAATTCCGGTTCTGTTTTTCCAAGCTCTTCAGCGTATTTCAAGGCAAAATGTTTGGCAAGAAAAATAATATCATCTCCGCGCTCCCTGAGTGGAGGGACATCTTTTTCAATCTTTGAATACATCTCAAGCATATTTTGAGATTGACCGATTCTGTGTTTTTCTCGTTCAGCTTCAGGATACTCTTTTCAACCGTATCAAGAAGTTCCTTACCTGTGAACGGCTTGGTGATGTATTCATCAGCCCCTTCTTTCATGGCGCTACAGCGCTGTCAATCGAGAGGTATCCTGTGAGCATGATAATACAGATATTTTGAAAATGATCGCGAACATATTTTATCAGTATATTACAACCGGTTACAACATGAAAATGGTTATGGCTATCAATCTGGAACGGAAGACTGGAAATTTTCCATATACGGGAAATTTTCCATACCTTAACAAAATATCCGGAAACTTAGAGCCTGTTTGGAAAGTCGTGATCGAAGTGAAAAAGCGTGAGAGCGAGGGAAAATTTTCACAAATTTTAAGGTAATAGTCATTCTATTGCCATCAAATTTGCGGAAATTTACACCGTTCTCGGGCTTTTGCAGCCGATTTAAGACTTTTCAAACAGGCTCTTGATAAGCGACAACGGACCTGGCATTTAATTGCAATTTATACTTTCCATCTTTTCCATGTTATGATAGAAAACAAACTTTTTAAGTTAATTAGTGAGCGCACTGGAATCAATTAGGAGTTATTTTATGGATGTCATAGTATTTTGCGCCTGTTTTGCGATAATTGCCATTGCTTCACAACAGATTGGGCAAAGTCTGGTTAAAACAGGACTTCCTTTGATCAGCGGATTTTTATTTACCGGAATTATTGCAGGCCCTTATATCCTTGGCCTGATTTCCAGTGAAGCCGTTTTGAATTTACGGTTTGTGGATGAAATTTCCCTGGGATTTATCGCTTTTGCCGCAGGAGGCGAGCTTTATTTAAAAGAGCTTAAATCCAGGTTGAAAAATATTGCATGGGTTACCACCGGCCTTGTTGTTTGCACATTTTCTTTAACAGGACTTACGTTTTTCTTTCTTTCCGGCTTTATTCCATTTATGCAAACCATGCCCATGTCAGCAAAGATTGGCGTCTCAATTCTGGCAGGCGCCGTAATGGTTGCACGTTCCCCCTCTTCGGCCATTGCCATTGTAAATGAATTAAGAGCTAAAGGGCCGTTCACCCAAATTGTGCTGGGCGTGACCATTATCATGGATGTTGTCGTCATCGTGCTGTTTTCCACCAATTCATCCATCGCGGATGCACTTTTTTCAGGGTTGAGTTTCAGTTTCAGTTTTATCATACTCTTGGTATCGGAGATTGGCGCATCGGTTGTTATCGGCTACCTTGTTGGCAAAATGATCGTGGCTGTTTTATTACGGTCACTTCCCCAATCCATAAAGACAGGGCTTATCTTATTAACGGGCTATCTGGTATTTGCTTTATCATCTCATATTCGGCAGTTCACCCATGACAACTTTTTTGTCGAAGTTCTTCTTGAACCTCTGTTGATCTGTATGATTGCAGGTTTTTTGGTGTCAAATACGTCTGTTTTCAGAAAAGACTTTACAAAACTTCTTTTTGACATCGGCCCGCCGATCTATATTGCATTCTTTACCCTCACCGGCGCATCTGTGTCATTAGACATTCTGGCACAGACCTGGCCTATTGCCGTAACTCTTTTTTTTACCAGAGGAATTGCCATATTTATCGGGTCTTTCATCGGTGGTGTGCTGGCAAAAAATCCACTGAAAAACAATCATATCAGTTGGATGGCATATATTACCCAGGCGGGAGTGGGCTTAGGGCTTGCAAAGCAAGTCGTAGTTGAATTCCCGGAATGGGGAGACCAATTTGCCACGATAGTCATTTCAATCATCGTATTGAATCAGATTGCAGGCCCTGTTCTGTTTAAATATGCCATTAAAGCGATGAAAGAAGATCATCCAGAAACCAAGGGGGTTGGGTTTGAAGGTGTCAAGGATGTTGTGATTTGCGGGTCCGACGGCCAGGCATTTGCATTGGCTATGTCTCTGTCTTCCCATGGGTGGGATGTAAAAGTCGCTGTAACAAAAACGAACTGCGACCATGCTAAAAACCCGGATGTTAAAGTATGCCATCTATCTGAATTTAACCTTTCAGAACTGAAAAAGATTAACAGTCACCATGCAGGGGCTATGGTGGCAATGTTATCTGATGATGAAAATTATAAAATATGCGAAATCGCTTATGAACATTTTGGGGCTATGACTGTCATAGCCCGCTTGAATGATCGAAGCAATTTTGCCCGTTTTCAGGCATTAGACGTCTTGATTGTCGATCCTTCCACGGCAATCGTCAATCTTCTTGATCATTTTGTGAGATCGCCGGCTGCGGCATCTTTGCTAATGGGTATGGATAGGGATCGGGATATTCTGGATATCAGCATCAAAAATCCTGATCTGTCAGGCATGGCTTTAAGGGACCTGCACCTGCCTTTTGACACCATTATAATGTCTGTGCGCAGACGCGGCGTACTGTTTGTCCCCCATGGTTTCACAAGGATTGAGGCAGGGGACCTTGTGACGGTGATCGGGTCATTAAAATCCTTAAAGGAAGTGACCTTAAAGTTTGATACCAAAAACTTGAAACTTGAAACTTGAAACTTGTAACTCACAATATCTTTTACAACAGTCAGGAAAAATAATGATCACCTCTGTAATCCTGAAAAAACTCAAAACTGCGTTTACCGATCTGCTGCCCATTATTTTGGTTATCGCTTTTTTTCAAATTGTCGTCCTGAGACAGCCATTACCCCAAATGGGAGAAGTTCTTTTTGGCGCTCTTCTTGTAGTAGCCGGTCTTACCTTGTTTGTTCAGGGGCTGGAAATGGGTCTGTTTCCCATTGGGGAAGCAATGGCCCATGCCTTAGCAAGGAAAGGCAGTCTCTTCTGGATTCTTTGCTTTGCCTTTGCTCTGGGTTTCTCAACCACCGTGGCAGAACCGGCCCTCATCGCCGTGGCTGCGGAAGCTGCGGAAATCGCCAGTCAGGGCGGGCTTATTGACCCAAGTCGGGACTCTTTAAAACGATATGCCTTCGGACTTCGCATGTCGGTCGCTTTTTCCGTGGGGCTTGCCATTCTTATCGGTGTCATGCGCATCATCCGCGGTTGGCCGATTCATTATCTGATCATCGGCGGTTATGCTCTTGTTATGCTGATGACTGTCATCGCCCCGCAAGAGATCATCGGCATCGCTTATGATGCCGGCGGAGTCACCACATCCACCATCACGGTACCCCTGGTTGCCGCTTTGGGAGTGGGATTGGCCTCATCCATCAGGGGACGAAGCCCTCTTGTGGATGGTTTCGGTCTTATCGCGTTCGCTTCGCTTCTTCCTATGATCTTTGTCATGGGTTACGGACTTATAATTTTCGGATAAAAAGGGGTCTGTTTTCGTGGAATTCATATATGATTTCAGCAAAATATTGCTTGCCACCTGTCGAGATGTGCTGCCGATCATTATTCTTATCGCCGGTTTTCAGTTTCTGGTCTTGCGTCAGTCAATTCCTCATCTTCGTCGTGTCATTGTCGGCGGCGTCTATGTTGTCATCGGTCTGGCCCTGTTTCTGGCAGGACTTGAAAAAGCGCTTTTCCCCCTGGGAAAAATTATGGCTGCCCAATTGTCTGATCCCGCCTTTATTTATGGCACAGGGGAAACAGTCACCCACGCCGACTGGAAGGCGTATGGTTGGGTCTATCTTTTTGCGGCCATGATCGGCTTTGCAACCACAATCGCCGAACCGTCTCTTATAGCTGTGGCTTATAAGGCCGGCGAAGTGTCAGCCGGCACGATCAAGCAATGGGGTTTAAGAATCACGGTTGCCATAGGAGTCGCTTTCGGAATAAGCCTTGGAACATTTCGGATTGTCACCGGCACTCCGCTTTATCTATATATTCTTGTCGGCTATTTGATTGTTATTGTACAGACCCTGTTCGCCCCCAAAAGCATCATTGCCCTGGCTTATGATTCAGGCGGGGTGACGACTTCAACAGTCACAGTGCCGCTGGTGGCGGCGCTGGGTCTCGGACTGGCCGCCACCGTACCCGGACGAAATCCGGCTCTGGACGGTTTCGGCCTTATCGCTTTTGCAAGCCTTTTTCCAATTATAACTGTTATGGGCTATGCCCAGCTAATGCACTGGCACACTCAACGCAAAACAAAATGAACGGAGAAAAATAATGCGCTTTAAACTCATTTTATCATCGGTAAAGCCGGATATCACTGACCATGTTGTTGATGCGGCAAAAGGGGCGGGAGCCACCGGGGCGACAATCATACCGGCCAGGGGAACTGGCATCAAAGAGGCGAAAAGCTTTTTCGGCCTTTCGCTGGAGGCTCAGACCGATATTGTCATGCTCCTTGTCGAAGAGCATCTGGTCATTAATATTTTGAACGCCATAAAGGAAGCGGGAGAATTCCATAAGCCGGGAACTGGTATTGCTTTTGCTGTTCCGGTTGAACATGTTGCAGGATTGGAAAGCCAAATGGAAAAATTTGAAGAAGAAGTTCGGAAAAGTTATTTTTAGCTAATGACATTTTATTTCATAAAGGGAGAAAAGATGGTAACTGACAACACCTCAATAATTCGGGCAAGGGATGTGATGCGCAAGGGGATTGTGTCCATTGACGGCATGACCACTGCAAAAGAAGCCGCTGCCGAAATGCGTTCTGAAAAAGTTTTCTGCCTTCTTGTCAAAAAAAGGCATGCGGATGACGCCTGGGGCATAGTGGTCGTTCAAGATTTTATCAAGGGGGTGATAATTGCCGGCCGCTCCCCATCTGCGGTGCATGTCTATGAAATCATGACAAAACCTGTTATCACAGTGCCGGCTGATATGGATATACGCTATGTGGCCCGTTTGATTTACCGGGCCGGCATACGAAGAGCTCCGGTCGAGGAAGGAGGAGAGCTTATCGGTATGATTTCGCTTTCCTCTTTGATTCTTGATAATGAACTTTTTTAGTTCCTTGCCGCGACTGTAAGGTTCGTCCGAAACATGAACCCCAGCGTGTGGTTTATCTTCGCTTCGTTATCAATCGGCATCGCTTTCACTAAAACAGGCCTGACACAAAGAATGGCATATAAGATGTTGTATGATGATTAATGGCGGGTTTCGTTATTCAGCAGATCGAAAAGTGCCTTAAAAGTTCCATAGGAACGGCATGTCAGTAGCAGATGTCAGCCCCGTCCCCCTGCCCATATATGGACGGCATGCCCGCATCGGCGGAATATGCCGTCTCCTGCATATCAAAGAAAGATTCAATCCGCTAAACTCCGCTCTATCCGTGTATCCGCGTTATAAGTACTTGGTCATATATTTTCAGGTTACAAATTCTGTAAGAAATCGGATTTTTCCAAAAAATCCGATTTCTAAAATACCAGAAAACTTTTGTCCGGGTACTTAGATTCAGCGCATAAACAACCCCTCCGAACCCTTTTCCCGATTGATTAATCCACGTCTTATTCAAAATAATTTATTTTTTTTGTTACCTTTTCTTAGTTTTCTTTGGTTATGTTTATAAGACAATGGAACACTTTTAATTACAAAGGGGGCGACAATCAAGTAAAAACAAAAAGAAAATCGCGCTAAAAAAACCAAACACAATGAAAGGCGCAATCTGAAAAAATGCGCCGTAATGGCCGAAACAATGCAGTGATATTTTCATGCAAACTATAAGGTGGTTATATAAACTTTGCGGCGGTTTGATAAGGGATTTCCAAACAGCGGAATGCAAACTTCAGTTTGCGCCTGCATTATTGTCTGAATCGCTGATAATCATGATGAACAGATGGCCATGATAATCACGCTTTCATCGGTAATAAGGAGTGCGAAAGTCAAGACGGCTCCCTGAAATAAATTTCCCCGGCCGGCTTTACTAAACTTTGAAAGTTTGGTAAAGTTCTGCGATTATACGCTGAATCAGTGCGAAAAATGATTTTCGCACTCCTTACTTATCTACACGGATTTTTTTTAGAAAGGATTTAACTCAATGGCAATAGCGCAGCTTGCTGAATTTCTCCGTAAAATGCTTGGGACTACTGGGAATTCGGAAAATAAAAACCCGGATAAAACCGAAATGAACCGTCTGATTGAAGCTGGTAAAAAGGCCTTTGATGCGGCTGAATACGATAAAGCGCAGGCATTATGGAAACAAGGTCTGACCATCGCGCGCAAAACAGGCAACCAAAAACGGATTGGTTATTTACTCGCCAGCATCGGCTTGGCTCTTGGCTGTGATGACGAGGCACTGACCTATTACGAGCAGGCCCTGGCCATACATAAGGAAATCGGCGACCGGAGCGTCGTGGGCGCGAACCTTATCGGCATCGGGAGTGTGTGCCAGCAACTTGGCCGGTATGACGAGGCGCTGACCTATTACGAGCAGGCCCTGGCGATTCATAAGGAAATCGGCAACCGGCGCGGCCAGGGCACGAACCTTACCAACATCGGCGCGGTGTACGCCTATCTTGACCGGTATGACGAGGCGCTGACCTATTCCGAGCAGGCCCTGGCCATACATAAGGAAATCGGCGACCGGCGCGGTGTGGGCAGGAACCTTGGCAACATCGGCGTGGTGTACCGGAGTCTTGGCCGTTATGACGAGGCGCTGACCTATCACAAGCAGGCCCTTGCCATACATAAGGAAATCGGCGACCGGCACGGCGAGGGCGTGGACTTTAGCAACATCGGCGGGGCGTACACCTATCTTGGCCGGTATGAGGAGGCGCTGACCTATTTGGAGCAGGCCCTGGCCATTAAAAAGAAAATCGGTGACCGGCGCGGCGAGGGTATGGTCTTTCGCAACATCGGCGGGGCGTACACCTATCTTGGCCGGTATGAGGAGGCACTGACCTATCAGGAGCAGGCCCTGGCGATAGATAAGGAAATCGGCAACCGGCACGGCGAGGGCGCGGACCTTACCAACATCGGCGGGGTGTACCGGAATCTTGGCCGGTATGACGAGGCGCTGACCTATCACGAGCGGTCCCTGGCCATACGTAAGGAAATCGGCGACCGACATGGCGAGGGCGTGGTCATTTCCAACATCGGGAATGTGTACGCTAATCTTGGCCGGAATGACGAGGCGCTGACCTATTACGAGCAGGCCCTGGCCATACGTAAGGAAATCGGCGACCGACACGGCGAGGGCATGGCCATTTCCAACATCGGGAATGTGTACGCTAATCTTGGCCGGAATGACGAGGCGCTGACCTATTACGAGCAGGCCCTGGCGATTAAAAAGAAAATCGGCGACCGGGGCGGCGATAGCATGGTCATTTCCAACATCGGGAATGTGTACGCTAATCTTGGCCAGGATGATAAGGCGCTGACTTTCTACGAGCAGGCCCTGGCGATAGCTAAGGAAATCGGCTACCGGAACGGTGAGGGCACTAGCCTCATAGGCATCGGCACTGTGTATATTAAGCAAGGCCAGTATGACAAGGCGCGCCTCTCTTTCGCAGGCAGCCTGAAAATCAGCGAAACGGTGGGAGCGCCGGAAACTCTCTGGAGAGCCCAAGGCGGCTTGGCCGGTACCGAAGCCAAAGCCCAAATGTATGACGCGGCCATACAGCATTTCAAACAGGCCCTGGACACTATTGAGCAGATGCGCGCGGGCATCTCTGCCAAAGAAACCCAAATATCATTTATGCAAGACAAGCTATTTGTTTACGATTGGCTGATCGTCCTGTTGCAATCCCTTCACCTGAAGAATCCTGACAAAGGCTATGACCGCCAATCCCTGGAAATATTTGAACGCAAACAGGGCCGTATCCTTTTGGAAGAGACAGGAAAAAGCCGGGCGCGCAACTATGCCGGCATTCCTGACAAGATTGTCACCGAAGAAAACCGGCTGGCCGATCAAATCGCCAAACTCAGGGATGATTTGGTCGCCGAACGTTCCAAACCGCAAAAAAATATCAACTCAAAGCGCATCCGCGAACTTGAAGACCGACTGAAAGAGCGGCTGACCGAAGAACGGCGACTTCAGGAGCGGATAAAAAAAGAATATCCTGATTACTACGCGCTCAAATACCCCAAACCGGCCCCATTAAAGGAGATACAAACCAAGGTTCTCAAGCCCGGTGAGATGATGCTGGTTTACGGTGTCATGGAAGAACAAACCAGCCTCTGGGTGATCGGCCCTGGACAGTTTGCCCTTCATACCATTGATGCGGGAACGGAGGAACTCAAACAGAAAGTCACGCAGTACCGCCGTCTGGTTATCAATATAGAAGAGCGTGATAAGGACGGTAAGGCGATTGATCGGGAAAAAGATAAAACGGAAGCGGAGATTGCAAATCTTTATGCCCTGCTTTTCCCTGATGCGGTGCAAAAGGCCCTGGTTCAGGCTGAAACCATCTACATCATCCCCACGGGCCCGCTTTACCTGCTTCCGTTTGAAGCATTGCAGACAAAATCGCCTGAAGGAAAGGCAAAGCCGCGTTATCTGATTGAAGATCATGCCGTGGCGTATTTATCTTCGGCGTCTTTGCTTAAAATTATCCGCGACGCCCAGGCGCGTAAAAAGCATCAGCCTGAATATCCCCTGTTGGCGTGGGCCGATCCGGTTTATAAGAAAACTTCCGCCGCTGCTGAAAAGAGAGGCACCCAAGAGCGCTCCGAATCTTTCAGCGAAATGCGTGCTATGACCTTGCGCGACGTTACCGGAACCGGTTTTGAGCGACTCAAGGAAACGGCGGACGAAGTGCGCGAAATCAGCGAGATACTCAAAGCGCCTGAAAAGAGCGGTCCGCTTTTTCTGCGGAAAGATGCATCGCGCAGCAACGTGTTCAAGCTGAATAAATCTGAAAAACTGGATGACTACCGCTATGTCGTGTTCGCCTGCCACGCAAGGATTCCTGACCTGGTGAATCAGATCAGCCAGCCATCGTTGATTTTGTCCCATCCCGACCCGCAAACGCAAGGAGAGGGCTTTCTGACCATGGCCGATGTTTTCGGACTGCAATTTAACGCCGATCTGATAACGCTTTCGGCCTGCAACACGGGCCGCGGCAAAGTTATCAAAGGCGAAGGCGTCATCGGCCTGACACGCGCTTTTATGTACGCCGGAACGCCGGCCGTGGCCGTAACGCTCTGGTCGGTGGAATCCATGTCCGCCAAGGAGTTGAATGTGGGTATGTTCAAACACCTCAATGCCGGCAAAAACCGCGCTGAAGCGTTGCGGGCGATCAAACTTGATATGATTCGGGGGAAGTATGCCGCAATGTGGCGCAAGCCGCAATTTTGGGCGCCGTTGGTGGTTTTCGGGGATGCCGGTAATAATGCGCAGTAGGTCGGGTTAGTAGTAGGTCGGGTTAGCGATAGCGTAACCCGACATCACGACATCAACCTGGAAAGATTACGGTACAAAATCAGGCAATATTGTCGGGTTACGCTATCGCTAACCCGACCTACAAGATTTTTACTTATTCATGTTTAAATTCAAAAAGAGGATGCAAAGAGGCATACGGGCGCAACTCTTTGATACTCTCCACAGCCTTTAATTCTCTTATTTTTTTATCAAAATCCCCAACGGGACCCCCTGTGGCGATCAGATAAATCTGTTCCGTACCGCTACGATAATCCAGCTTTTCCCATTCCTCCGCGTCGGGAATAACCTTTGCCACACCCGCTTTAAACTCACCGCTGTAAAGTTTATTCATACGCCCGGAAGTGCTTGCAAGAATAACATACCCGTAAGTGTCTTGATTCGTAGTGATTTTTACTTGAAACTGTTCACCGGTCTTGAGTGTGTCCCCTGCATTGAGACGATAGGGCGCAGCTTGCGAAGATGTGTTTCTGAAGGCCATCGGTTTGGCTGTCATGGCAATGCTCGCTTTTAACAAGGCCAAATCTTGCGGGATGATAAGAGAAGATAAATAGCCGTAAACATCAGAGGTGATTTGTTGAAATATTGAATCCGTAGCGGGCGCAGGCGGTTTTTTTTTAATAGCGGCCTGTAACTCCACTGGCATCGGAACCGTTTGCAGAGACGACTCTTCGGCCCACGTTTTCGTCATGCACGTATCAAAATATAGCTTCATGCACGCACGACAGGTGATAAGGTGTTCCTCGATTTCAGCGTGTTCCTGCGGCTCCGCTTCATTCAGCGCATAATCCATGACTTTATCGGTCATCACGCATTCTTCAGCAAAATCAGGCGACCGCTTAAGGCTGGCCTGACGAAATTCTTCTATCAATCTATCGGCTGGTTCTTCATTATTTTGAGACGGTTTGGAATCCATATCACACGACCTTGGGTTTATATCGGTTGGCGTCATTTTACTATTGTTTTAAAAATCGGGTTTCCTATCCATTGTCACTCCCGCAACTTTTTCCTCGCTCTATAAACCCGATTTTTGCCCTACATTAAATTATTAGCCTGATTTGTTATTCTTAACATTGCCCTCTATATATATAACCAATTGAAACAGGTAAAAGGTAACATTTTTTTGCAATGCTATGACATAAACTGAAGTTTGCTTTCCACTTCTGATCATGGAAAAAATATTTTGTACCCAGTCCTAAGAAATTCTTAATTGCATAACACAATGTAATTTTTGTAAAAACCGGAACACTTTTACAGAGATATTATTTTTCCTCTTTCAGTTTCCGCAGATAAGCTTCAATTTCCTGAACGGACATACCTTTAAGACGTTCTTCGGGTTTAAGGCCTTTAAGTCTTTCTTCGACAGAAATGTTTTTAAGAAAAAAATCCCCCCACAATTTTCCATCTTCCATTACCTGTTCGGGAGTCAATTCCTGTTGCATCAGCACACCTCCTTTGGAAAACCAGTATTTTAACAAGCCTTGCAAAAACCAGACCAATCTATGGGAAACAGAGCCGATATTCAGATCGTCCAGTATTTTAAATGCGGCTTTTTTCACTTGCATCCGGCTTGCAAAGCATTTGATATAAGCGTTGTGCGGTTCATCAGACAGATCGTTCAGGGTGAGCAGCGATACAGCATCCAACAAAGGATACCGGCTGTGATTTACGCCGCTTTTGTCCGCCTGTGAATATCCGAACCTGGCCAGTGTCTTGTCAGCGACAGTTTTTGAGCTGACCAAAAATGTATGCACATGCCGGTCCGTCAATTTTTTTGATATTTTGTAAAAGTAATCGTATCCGACCGATTGTCGAAATGCCGGTAATCCCGCGGACTCAGTATATTTGAATTCGATGAGTATATGATCCGCCCGGCTGTCTCTGATACCGTCAGGCAGGCGCTGCATCTGTTCCGGCGTCCATTGCGGGGTTTCTCTTCTGAGCAACAGGATATCGGCTTCAGGAGGGCCTGCCATAACAGGAAATTCGGGATAAACCTCAATTCCGACCGGCGTCAAAAGTTCCTCAAACATCTTTCCGAGCAGACGATGCCACCGGGTTTTCGGCACCTTGATCTGAGTCTGTTCCATCTGCTTTCCTTTCTTGCGGATCAAATATTCTGACTATTTATCACAAAGGCGTAAAGAACGCAAAGAATTTCAGGCGTCCTTCATAACTTGAAACTTCACATTTAAAACTTGTAACTGACGAGTTACTGATATAATTCTGGTTCATCCAAAATTTAGGATAGTAAATCTGATTTATCAATTCCTTGTTCATCCATTTTTCGTTCCAATATCTTTTTATAGCGGACGAGCGAGCCTGTCTTTTTGCGCGTAAACTGGACTTTAATCGCATCGGTTTTCTTCCTGATCATCGCTTCATCAGGATTTTCACACGCTAATTCATGTCGTGCCATTTCTTCGTAAGTCATACCCTCAAGATACATTTGGATACAATACGCATCATGCGGGAATTCCTTTTTAAGCTCCAATAGTGCCGCATATAAAATTTTTTGTCTTATTTGCTCTACAGGGTCTATATCGGGTGAAGGAGGTTCGGGTTCTTTTCGGCCTATTTTATTTTTGATTCGATCATTTAACCGCTACCGAAGGTATTTCTCCAGCGACCCCTTGCCTTGATATTTACAAATATATCTGCCATCCAAAAGCTCGATCCAGTATTCGCTCACCACACTTTCCGCACATCCACAATCGCCATAGCAGTACAACCGTTTGTTTGCAAAACTGAGGAACTGCAGATGAAAACGGTTATAAACCTCTTTGAATTTTTCTTTTGGACCATTACGCAAAACCACGCATATTCTTTTGGCAAAATCGTAGTCTTCTTTATATTTTATATTAAAAATGATACATGTTAATTAATTTCGCTTCGCATGTCAAAGAAAAAATGCAACCCGCGAAAAACCACTCTATCCGTACATATTCGCTATAATTTCAGCGCATAAACAGCCTCTCGGAACCCTTTTTCCGGTTTGAATTGGTTATGTTTATAAAGACATCAAAATAAAGCGAGATACGAATTACA
>JAUCGF010000010.1 GCA_030378005.1 Desulfococcaceae bacterium HSG9
CTCTGTTTTTTGGATGAGCTTACCTAACTATTTGATATATCAAAAATTACGTAAAATTAAAAGAAGTTTATGAATAATTCAGGGTAGATAACAACCGCGCTGAATCAGTTAAGGCTTAATTTCAAATGCCCCCTGCATAGTGGACCAGGCTGTGCGTTCCGAAAGTTCGCCAACACGGCTGCGAGTATGCCCGGCTTTTGTGACAAGCAGCATTTCAAGGGGATTCAGGCCTTCGCTTCTGGTTTTTATTCCTTGTCTATAGCCATCCTGAGTTAAAAGAAATATGTCAATGGGTTTCAGGCTGGCGATCAGGCGGATATATTCACGGCCGGGTGTTTCGATAAAAAGCGTCACTTCTTCAATATGGCGCACGCCGCCCGGAGGCAACAGGCCGCTTTCGCTGTTCAGATACGCCGGCGGATAGAAAGGGATGATTTCGCCGCGGTCGGTCATATTTACCAAATAGGTGTAATAGGGGCGGTCGGTGTTGTTGCGAAGCGTGAAAGTCAGCATCCGGCCGGCGCGCAAATCGGCCTGGGCTAATTCGGTGGATTTGACAGTTTGCTCTTTTTGCCAAGTACGGTTATCTGCTTTCAGGGTTTGGGCCTGGGTGCCCGGGTCGGCTTTGCGCCAGACTTCGGCATCGAATTGCACCGGGCTGTCCGGCCCTGGCGCGGATGTCAGGGTGGTCAGGTTATATAAGCGCCCCATTTTTTCCAGATTTTCACACAGAACTTTAATGCCTTTGTCAGCATCCCGCATAGCGGTAATCAGGTCTTTATGCACCAAACCTTCGCCAGACGTCATCACCCAGCATTGGGGCGGCTGGCCGGTGCATGTCCGGGGCGCGCTGTCATCAGGCCGGGCATAAATATATTTGCCGTCTGTTTGCTTGGGACGCAGAATACGCAGCACATACTTGCATTGTTCCTGATGCGGGGTGACAGCAAACATGGGCAACTCGGCCACTGCCGCTTTGATGCGTTCGACCAGGGGCCGATCTTTGACAAGGTCAGCGGCGATAAATACTTTGAGGGGCGGGGCCGCGGGTTTATAGCGTTTCAACGTCACCAAATCGCCCGTGACAAACGTCCCCTGAACATCGCCTTCGCTCCACGTTGTGCCGACTTTGGTTATGGTGATGACAGCGCTGTTTTGATTTTGCGCCTTGGCATCATATTTTTGATACACCGATCCGCGGGTGACGCCTAACAAACGGCCGGCTCCAATTTTGGCTTTGGGAGTTTTAGGATAAACATAACGTACCGGAATCGTTTTTTGCAGCTCGGCAAAGCCGCCTTTGAAAATCAGGCGTTGACTCTTGCCTTCGATCTGGGGATGCTGCCGGCCGTTTTCCATGCGCAAACGGGCACTCACGCGTTTATGCAGATCGTCCCATGTTTCGCCAGGCCGGGCTTCTTTCAACGCTTGAGCCCAGAACCAGGTAAACAGGCCATGGGTTTTGGGAGCCTCAGGATATTCAACAGCTTTTTCATTAGCTTGGCATGCGGAGATGCGAACGCAGGTGAGCGGCGACGATTTGAACGTTGCGGTTCCCAGCGGATGGGGGCGTGTGTCGATGGGGATGCCGCGAGACATAGGCGCATCTTCATTGCGGGTCACCGTGCCGGAATGGCAGGAATCGGAAACAAAAATGACCTGATCGGTTTTCCGCTCCAGCGCGGCCAGCCAAGTGTTGATTTCATCATCTAAAATATCGTAATCATCCAAAACGGCGGGCGCGACGGTACGAATTTTGGGTTTGGCTGAGGCTTTCACCTTCATCGCCATTGAGATCGCAGGTGAAAGAGCCATGTCCAGAATAGTGGATATAAACCATATCCCCCGGTTTGAGACGCGCTTGCAATTTTTCAAACTGAATTTTTATAGCCGTGTGCGTGGCCTTTGAATCGGTCAAAATAATAATATTTTCCGGTTTGAATTCAAAACGGTCTGTCAGAATAGCGCGCATCAATTCAATATCGTTGAGCGTGCCTTGCAACGGTTTGAACTTTTCTCCCCGATAATCCTGAATGCCGATGAGAAGCGCGTATTTGGTACCGGTCGCGGCTTCAGGGGCCGGCGATGTCAAAGCGGCGGCGGTACATCCGAACACAAGCAGGCCGATCAGCAAAACGGATGCGGCGGTTTTGAAATTGAATGATGGGTGTTGTCGGGCGATTGTCATTTTTTCCTCCTTGGTTTGAAGATTTAACAGTTAAAATATATCCGATTTTAAAAAAGGAATGCGAACTTCAGTCGATTGTTTATGGTAAGTTCGTACAGATAATAAAAAGAAGGCCGATAATGGCGCTGACAATTTATCCGGCTTGCAAAGCTGACACTCTGTCAATCGCATCTGCCGGATTTTCCAGGTGGAATTGGCTGTCGGCGTCCATATCAAATGTGATGGCCACGGCGCATTTTGCTTTGTTCGGCCACGCAATCGGATTTTTAATCATGGTATATCTCCGTAGGTTCTAAAGCATTGATAACTTCCAATAAAGGCTCAGTCTTATATAATAGTGGAATCATTTCATCGCTGATACGTGTAAATACGCCGATAGAGTGTGGTTTTGCGCTGAATATGATATGGTGGTTTTCAATTTTGCCGACATTCAGCCATAGCGTTTCTGTGTCGGTGAGGGGATTGTGAGCCACGATAAAGGGAAAGCTCGGTTCAAGCCCCAGCCCTTTGCGAAACCGTTTCACGTCTCTCGGCGTATATCCGCCTGGATACCGGGGCTGCTTAACCCGATTTTGGATTAATTGTTCTGTCAGCCCCTGATCTTCAGAAGCGTCAATCAGCTTTTCAAGGTTCACATTACGAGATGGCGGCGAGGCATGACAGGCAAAAAAGTCTTTGGTGAGGACCAAGTATGGCAATTGGTCATAATACAGTTCCATGGCCTGCTTGTATTGCGGGCCTCTCTCATCTGTAAGATGCTTTTCCCACAGGAGACCCTGGGGAATTCCTCCTTTGGAGACAAAGGGAGCAAAACTGTCGTGATTGCCGCGCACATGAAATATCTGGTTCGGAAATCTGATTTTTAACTTGAAAATGAAATCCATGATCAGCATTGAGCCGCTCATATCCGCCATCTGATCATCTATTTCCGAATGCACCGCGTCTCCGAGAAGAATCAAACAGGCGGTTCCATTTTCAAGGCTTTCCAGAAACTGATTTTGGCAAAGTACATTAATCAAGTTGTCGAGCTGGGCATGGAGGTCGCCCATAAGAATCGGAGTTATTTCATCAGGAAGTTGCACCACCGCACCCGGCCGGCCTTGTGAATTTTGCGGACGCCAAACTTCCTGCGACATGATTCGGCAGACTTTTTCAATATCAGATTGGGCCTCTGTTAAGGGCAATGGCAGAATCGGGCCGCCATAAATTTCACGAATACGACTGAGTTTTTCCTGCTGCCGGTGGATGATCTGTGAGATTTGATCGGGGCTCTTTAAAGCAGACAGCGTCGTACCCGCATCGGAATGAAGGTCTTGGAAAATAAAGGCGTCTCCCTGATAGGTAATTGCCAGATGGCGTTCGTTCACCCTGTCTGAATAGGAAAAAAACGCTGTCTGGTCAGGATCGCTCCTTCCCAGAACCAGTTTTTTATCTCGCTCTATTCGGATAAAACCGCTGATTTGGGAATTAAAATGTTCGGGATTAAACAGAATAAAGCTGGAAGGGGTTTCTTCAGGCGACGATTTGATGAGGCGTTCCGGAAAAAGGTGCAGTTTATCAGTATCGGAGCCCAGACTTATTTCAAACGGGAATCCCTGGAACGGAACCTTGACACCCTTACCTTTAAGGTGCTTTGCGTCGCTGATTTCGACACTGGCATAATCTTCAGAAGTGCTGAAAAAAGCTCTTGCCTTTTTGAATAAACCCATCAAACTGTCCCTGTTGTTGTGTTTCAGGTTTTCTTCAAAGGCAGGCTTACCGTGAAAACAGCCCCGTGTCCCGGCTGACTGGACACTTCGATTGCGCCGCCTAAAAGTTCAATCAATTGTTTGGTGATGACGAGCCTTCGGCTGGGCCTTTTGTACTCAAATGTATCGACATCCGTATCCAGGTCAGGGGGTTTAAAAATATGTTCAAGTATGGATGAATCGATCCCTGCCCCGGTATCTTGTATCGTGAAGCGCACCTGATAAGCCGTTTTATCTTCGGCCATAAGTTCGGCGCCGAGTATGACTTCACCTGCTTCTGTGAATTTGACAGCATTGGAAAGCAGATTCACCAGCACACGGATTAAAATATCGGGGTCGCCATATACGGTTTGGGGCAAGTCAGCGGAACGCCGCGCCCGGTATGCAATGCCCTTGATGCGCGCAAAGTTGTTGAAAAAAATCGACAGATTATCCATGAGCAGATACAAATCGAAATCTCTTTTTTCGGGCGAAGCCAAGTGCGTCTGGATAATATCGGAGTAGCCCAAAATGACGTCCATGATGTCGAGCAGCCATTGTGCGGATTGCCTGATTATATCGGCATATTTACGTCTTTTGCCAGCATGGCGGATCTTTGCCTGATCATCTGCCATGCTGATAATGCCGTCCATGAGGGTGTCAATATAATGACTCATACCAGTCAAAAGCTCCTGCTTTTCATCTATAGCCTGATACCAATCCGCTTCGGTCTGCCGTTGTAGTGTGATGTCCGAAACCAATCCGATATAGCGCTGTGTTTCCCCCTGTCCCACTTTGCCAACGATAAGAGCAAAAGGTATCTTTTTACCTTCTTTTGACAATCCGGTCATTTTTCTGCCGGCATCAATGCTCTGAGTGTCATGGGATTCGATCTTATCCAGCAAAGGCTGACATTGATTCGGGCCTTGTATAGCGGTAAACAGTTTACAGAGCGATTCACCGATCAGCTCTGCGGGCGGATAGTCGAACATGGCAGCCAACCCTGGGTTGATTGATTCAATGACTCCGTCCTTGTCGGTGACAAAGACGCCTGGCGGGATTCTGTATATAGCACTGCGCAAGTGGGCTTCATCCTCGCAGGTGGTGGTCATAGACCACGCAATCAAGCGCTCCATGTGGTCACTCATGGTGTTCACGGCGGCGGCCATGGCATCGAATTCATCCCGCCCGCCGGTGACGGATAGCAATTCTGTGGGATCGGAATGGGCCATCATGCTGAGAACCGTCCCGATACGGTGCAATGCACGGGTGATGTATTGGGTGATGAATGTGGCAAAGGATACGCCCAGCATCAATGCTGCAAACGCAATCAGGAGCATCCAGTTGGAATCAGCTTGTGAGTTTGCGGTGATGGACTCGGTTGTTTCACGCATTTTCCGGTCTGCCGTTGCCACATTACGCTCCACCGTATGAGTGATTTTATCGGCATCGTCATTCATTTCCATAATAAGGCGGTTAATAATATCGTCCTGCGCCACAAGTGCGAGAAAATCGCTCTGATATACATCTAAAAGTGCATATAGCTTTTGTTTGTTTTCGGTTGCGATACCGGATTGAGCGGCTTGGGACCGGATGGTTTGAACCAGTTCCAAAGCCATCTCCACATATTTTGTATCATAACGTAACAGATAATCTTTTTCCCGCCGCCGGAGTTGAAGGATATTTTTTTCAAGGTCGGGCATAGAATATACATTGGATAAATCTTCCAGATTATGGGCGCTGTCTCGAAATTTGCCCTGCAAGCCGCTGTTATGATTCAACCCCTTTTTTCGCCATGCTACCGCAATGGCCTCAAAGCGGGTATGGTAAGTCTTCATAAATTCGGATATTTGTTCACCTACGGCCAGGGCTTGGGCGTCGATTTGCTTTAATTTGACGGCTTCTTCCCTGACTCGGTCGATATACAGCGTGCCCCTGCCAATGGCGGCCTCTTTTCTATGAATCAGAAAATCCTTCTCTGCCCGGCGCGCTTCCAACATAAAGCGTTCGATATTCAAAGCGATACTTTTCTTGGCTGCAAAAACATCCAAAAGCCTTTGATAGTCGGACAGAGACTGTTTCAAGGTAGCCTGATACTGCCAGATTACCCCTATAAACAAGAGACATACCACCCCAAAACTAAGACCGATTTTTTCACCAATGCGCAGGTTATTAAAAAAACGAATCATGTTTATGCTCCCCTCCTTCAAATAAACTACAAATTTCAAATAAATCTTAATATGAACCGTAAGAACAGGCGGTTGGAAATTTTTGAATTTTTTGATGCGATTTATTTGGTTTTTTATATTTCAACTGTGTTTTATTACCAATTATGATCACAAGGCTTACCGGATAATCTATGTATTCACAATGCGTCGGGGGATACCCTCGAAGCTGTTGCGTATATATACCTTCATGCCATGATGGTGGAAATGCAAGGCCAATAATTCATATACAGTGATCTGTTTTTCCACAATTTCCTGAGTTAACAGTTTATCCACATGGTGACTGCCGTACCTCGCCCGCAGCGAGCGCGCCACATAAGTTTTAAGAGGAGGCAGCAGTTGGAAGTAAAAAGTGTATCTGTTCTTCCATTCGGAACTTAGAAACCATCGTTTTTCCGGTGGGATTTGAATGCCGTCCAGGTTTATCGGCGTAGGATTTTCAAGCCACTCTCGCTCATAGACTGCGCGGCTTACTTTGTGTTCCTGGAATGGGATGCCAAAATGGATTTCCCTGGGGCGAAAGCTAAGGCTGGGGCTGCGCCACCAATTTTTTTGGGCCAAATCAAGATAGCCCTCCATTGGCCAACCGCCCAGTTTTTGGACAAGGTTGGATTTCCCACTGCCGGGGGGGCCGGTAATAATAATTCGCCGAAATTTCTCCCCTTGCGGAAAACTGACCCCTTTGATGTGGCATAGCGCCTTAGCTTCTTTTGTGAGCAACGGATTTTTCATCACACTACGGATAATTTAATTAAATGGAATTCCGAACTCCCAATCACTCCGTCTTGTCAAATTCTGAATTTTCTTTAATCTTGAACGAATTTGAATGTTTTTCAATCAGCTAGTCATTATTAATGATTTTTATATCATCCATGGACAAAATTCCGACCAAACGATCTTTATCAAGCACCGGAATATGGCTGATACGGTTTTTCGTCATCAAAGATATACATTTGGACACTTTCTGGCTGGGGGCGGCCTGAATCACTTTTAATGTCATAATATCCCGCACCATTGTTTTTTTGGATTTTTTCTTTTTCAGGATCATTTTGCGAGGGAAGTCTCGCTTAGATAAAACACCCACCATTTTTTCCGCCTCAAACACCACTAGAATATCGATCTCTTTTTCCGCCATTATTTTTAAGGCATCGTAAACTGTGGCATCCGGTGAGATCGTAATCACATCTTTTTTTAATTTATCCAATAACTTTTTAACCTTCATAACTGTCAACTCCCAGAGTCAGGGCTTTAGGATTCACTCAAAATATCAGAAATTCGTATGCAGCCAATTTTTTTTACTTGTTTGAAAACCATCTGAAACATCCTTATAGCTTACATTTCGCACTTGTACAAGCAAAGTTTTGCAATTAAGGGCAGTTGACCGTAACGCACTTTCAATGCTTCTTGACAATCACTTTCAATGATGCGATAAATCATTATGTGCAACATGCTAACGTCTAACCGTTTTCACACTTTTGCAGCCGATTTAAGGGCCTCAGCAAGAAATAATTCCACATCCAGCTTGTGGGATTATTTCATGCCGAGACCCTAAGACTTTTCAAGCAGGCTCTTTGGGTGTGTATATAGAAGAAGAGATAGAAATAATGCGGAATTGCCCGTAACCCAGGCGATTTTGTTGGAGGAACCACGCAATGCGCGATTCATTGGGATATGGTTATGTATTAATGTCACCGCAAGGATGGACGGAACAGACGTCGTTTCCAACGGTATCGTAAGGACAGAATTATTATAAAAAAACAAAACTGACAGGAAAACACATGGACAAAGAAAACAGCAAAGTCATGACTGTTGAAACAGCGGTCAAGCGCTTTATGAATGACGGTTCTCATATATCAATCGGCGGATTTACATTGAACCGAAATCCTATGGCGGCGGTTTATGAAATCATCCGCCAGAGATTCAAAAACCTGCATCTCTATGCCCACTCCAACGGCACCGGTGTGGATGAGCTTATCGGTGCCGGATGCGTGGGTAAGCTCGAAATCGCTTATGCCGGCAACGGCAAAACCGCGGCTACCTGCATACGGTTTCGCAAAGCCGTTCAGGAAGGCACGCTCAAAGTGGAAGACTACTCCAACTTTATGATGAGCCTTCGATTTTTAGCTGGTGCGATGGGCGTTCCGTTTATGCCGACACTCTCCGGATTCGGCTCGGAAATCATAACGGCTTGGGGATTTTCAAAAGAGATGCGGCAGGCAGACCCCGAAATACCGGATGATAAACTGGTGATCATAGACAACCCGTTCGGCATGAAGCAAGATGCGTCCAAAGTGCTGCTCGTGCCGGCCATCAACCCGGATGTCACTTTTATCCATGTGCAAAAGGCGGATACCATGGGCACCTGTCGCATTGACGGATTGACCTTTGCCGATGTGGAACAAGCCAAAGCTTCGAAGCATGTGGTGGTGACATGTGAAGAACTTGTCGAACCTGATGCTCTCAGAGAATTTCCCGAGCGCAATCAGATACCGTTTCTGCATGTTTCCGCAGTGTGCCACGTTCCCTACGGCGCTTACCCGACCGCGGTGTATCATCATTATGACTACGATGCCGTTTATCTGCGGGCTTATGCCGCGGCTGCCAAGGATGACGACAAATTTTTGACATTTCAGAAAAAATATCTGTATGGCGTACCGAACCATCAGGGTTTGCTGAATCTGGCCGGACAGGAACGACTGAAAGCGATTAAAGCGGATGCCCGGACAGGGTATGCCGTCAATATGAAAAGAGGTTGAATATGCAAGCACAAGATTATTCATTAAAAGAAATGATGGCTATCATGGCGGCGCGTGAAATCAAAAACGGCGACATTGTTTTTGCCGGTACGGGCATCTCCATGCTTGCCGCCGCGGCCGCAAAAAACATCAACGCCCCTGAGTGCGTTATCTTTTTCGAGACCGGCGCAATCGATTCGGCCATCGAAGAACTCCCCCTGTCCGTGGGCGATCCCAGGGTCATGTACGGGTCAGCGTCCAACGCCGGGTTGCTGGAAGCTTTTGCAACCATGCAAAATCGCATCACCGGGGATAAAGTCATCGCCATACTCGGTGCGGCCCAGATAGATAGATACGGCAACCTCAACACCACCGCCATCGGCGATTATCACCAACCGGATATTCGGTTCTCCGGTAGCGGCGGCGGATGCGATGTGGCCTCTTTTGTTCCGCGATGTATCGCTTTCATGCAGCATGAAAAACGCAAATTTGTTGAAAAATTGGACTATCTCACCAGTCCGGGACAGTTGCAAGGCGGCGGTTCCAGAGAAGCCGCCGGTTTGCGTCCCGGAGGGGTTAATGTGGTCATTACGAATATGGCGGTGATGCGGATAGATTCCGAAAGCGGTGAAATGTATCTGGATCGGTACTATCCCGGAGTCACTCCCGAAATAATACTGGACAATATGCAATTTTCCGTAGATGTTTCAAAGGCAAAACAGGCCAAGCCTCCCACCGAAACCGAATTGACAACATTGCGACAAAAATGTGACCCTCAAAGGTTGATTTTGGGATAATCAGTCGATCCGATGCTGTTAGAAGGATGCCTGATTTTTAGCGGCAAGGATCGTTCTTTGAATAGTGCCAGTTCGTTATCTGGTTTGCATGGCAGGCAAAGTTCGATTCTTTTAACAGCGTCTGAATTATGATTTTGCCCACCCCTTGATATTAAGCAACTGTTGTTATTCCAATAAGTTATTGTTAAGTTACCAAGATAATTATAAAAATAGTAATATAACCTATTCTGAATTCGGAGGTGGCATTAACTCAAATGAATAATGTAAAATTAATCAATTTTATCTTTGTAATTCTATTCTTTGCATTATCAACACTGACTTACATATCCGATTCCTACGCTGAAAATATCGCTTTTCAATGGGCTATCGGAGCGGTCAAAAGTGATAGCGATGGCAAGGAAATTATCCCCATCACCGATAATTCGGTTTTAAGAACAGGTGATCGCTTCAAAATTTATTTTGAGTTGCAGGAACAATTTTATCTATATTTGTTTTACCGTAGCTCCACCGATGAAATAATGATGTTGTTTCCATTCGGTTTCGAGGCTGGTGACTCTTCTTTTCAAATAACCCAAAAACACTTTATCCCTCCGGACGAGAATTGGTATCAATTCGATGAGAATGTCGGAACCGAACGCTTTTATTTGCTTGCTTCGATCCGACGGCTGGAAAAGATTGAAACCTTATATAAAAAATATATGAACTCATCTTCAACTCGGAAAAAAGCGCTCGCCAAAAAAATAATGGCTGAAATCAGAAATACAATCAAGCGTCATAAACCGTTGTTGGTGGCCAAAGCGGAACGCCCTGTCACCATAGGAGGAACGCTTCGCTCCCCACCTTTGACCACCGCAGAAGCAAAATCCGGTCTCGTAAGTATTGCGCAAACAGTATCCGCCTCTGATTTTTACAGCAGGATTATCGTCGTTGAACATAAATAAACCACATAAGGTAAAAATGTCCTTCATCTTAGCACTATGTTCATTGATGTTAATTTGCATTATCGAACTGTTTTCCCCTTCAACATTTAAAACATGGAATTCAATACTCTTTGACCGTTTTTTTGTTTTTCGTGCCGGCATATCCAAACTCGCTCCCCATTATAACGATACGATTGTTCATGCAGACATTAATGACACAAGTATTCACCAACTGAATCAATATTATATGACAAGAAAAGATCATGCCGTAGCGATTGAAAATTTGAAAAACATGGGCGTTGCAATGCAACTGTACGATTTTATTTTTGCTTTTACCCAAAAAGAACAAAACGATAAAGCAATGATTGAAGCGGCGGATAAAGCGGGTAATTTTTATTGTGGCATGGCGTTCAGGGATTTGAATGTACGAAATGATAATTACCTCCCCAAAACAGATAACCCACAGATCAGGAAATATCTGGAACAGACCAAATGGGATGCGGTTACCGAAGGAGGGCCGTCTGACTTTTATAATGGTAATTTACCCATCGCCACTTTTTATGAACTGGCCTATAGCTCACGCGGCATGGGTTTTTTAAATATCATACCTGATGATGATGGGGTTTACAGGCGTATCCCGCTGCTATTCAAATATAAGAATTCATATTATCCAAGCTTGGCTTTTCGTGCAGTCTGTGACTACCTGAAGGTTCCTCCGCATAATATTGTCATCAAACCGGGCAAGGAAATCATTCTGAAAAAAGTGGCTGCTCCCGCTGATTCAAAAACCAGAGATATTGCAATTCCGATTGATAGCCACGGATGTATGACGGTCAACTTTGCAGGTTCGTGGGAGAGAATGAAGCACTATAATTACATTGACATCATACAGGCATCGCATGATCCGGATCGGATGGTGATGTGGCGCGATGAGCTTCGTGGCAAAATTATTATTGTGTCGGATGTGACAACCGGTTCATCGGATATCGGACGTGTTCCCACTGATACTGTTTATCCCCTTAGCGGAATCCATGCCAACGCGATCAACACAATCCTGACCCAAGCTTTTATCATAGAAGCTGGCCAATTTTTAATATTGCTTATCCAGTTCAGCTTTTTATGTATTATCGTATTGATGTCATTGCAGCGTTCTACGGTGTTTTTCGCTATAAACAGTATTGCGCTTGGAATCAGCTATTATGGCATTGCGGCATTAGCATTTTTTTACGCTGACGTGATGTTGCCGATTATTCAACCGCTTTTTACCGGGGGGCTGGCATCGATTGCCATACTTGCCCATCGTTACATCAAAACCGAGAAAGATAAAGAGGTTTTACGAAGCACATTTGAAGCCTATTTTTCATCCGCGGTTGTTAATAAAATAATGGCTGATCCACATAAGATCAAAACCGGAGGAAAAAAGAAAGTTGTCACCATTATGTTCAGTGATATTGAAAGCTTCACCCACTATTCCTCCAAAATGGAACCGGATGACATCCATAGATTGTTGAATGAATACTTCGAGGCCATGACGGAAATCGTGTTCAAATATCAGGGAACGGTTGATAAATTCATGGGCGACGGATTGATGGCCTTTTTTGGTGATCCCGAGCCTCTGACCGACCATGCCCTTCAATGTGTCCGGGCTGCGTTTGAAATGCAGTTGAAAGTTTCTGAGATGCGCAAAAAATGGGAAAAGGGAAATCATTTTCCGCTTAGAATCAGGATCGGAATCAACACCGGCGAGGTTGTGATTGGGAACATGGGCTCATCAAAACGGCTTTCTTATACTGCAATCGGCGCGGATGTAAACCTGGCCCAACGCTTCGAATCTTTGGCGTCCAGGGATGGAATTTTAATCTCCCGGAAAACTTACGACCTGATCAGAAATAACCCGGAAAGCATACAATTCAATTCCAAAAGTGTGAAAGCCAAAGGTTATGATGATGAGATAACTGTTTATGAATGGGTTGTTGAAAATTCGGGCCAAGAAATTTTGGAACAATGATTCCCGTCGCTCACTTGCCGTGTATTGATCCGGAATTTCCAATACAACACTCATTTTTTCTCATACCTTTATTTTAATTTGATATTCTAATTGCTTCAGTCACCACCTTGGAAATGGGACCGTAATCACCCCCTTGAGTTAATATCGTGTGGGATTTTGAACGGTATGTTTGCACACTATGCGCATGTACATCGATCATATGAATTTTGATGTAATCCATGATACTCCCCCAACCTTGTGTGGAAATTTTATACTCCCCCATGATTACTCGATCAACTTTAAGTATCTGGCCGATTTCAACAGCTTTCGCAATATCAGGAACCCAAGCGGACCAATAATTTTTCTTTTCCCAAAGTTCTCCGAGGAGTTTTTTCTGCACAAGTTTTGTATTAATCTGTTTCACTGTGGGTTGTTGATGCAACTTATAATAAGAATCAGTAAGAATAAAGTTAGGATTTCTCTTGATTGTTTTGACAATAATGTCCAAAACAATAGGGAAATAGGTAGATGTTTTCGGCTTCCAGGTCAAGATGGCCACTTTCAGTGGGTTATTAGAGGCTGTATTATCAATTTGGTCCGATTTATCAATTGGTTCTTTATCTTTCTCAAGCCCGCTAGGAGTATCACTGCCTATTTCTTTCACTTTGACAACAGCAGCAATTTTTGATTTTTCTGTGTTTTTAGTACTATTATCATTTTTTTCATTTTTTTTATCCAATTCTTCTTTTTGTACTTCTGGCCATTTGGGACAACCTAGTTTGCATTTTACGATATCTTTCTTCCCCACTTCGTTAGTTACTATTTTCAATCTAGGATTAGCCGCGTATAACAAACCTGGAAGGATATACATATAAACATAATATTCTTCCCCTTCCTCAATATTCAGGGTTACACTACTTTTGAACTCTCCTTTCGCCCAAAAAGTTACTTCCCCAACTGGTTGAAACAAAGGATAATAGGTTTCGTTACATAAGGTTGTTACTTTAGTTTCATCTACTTTTATTTCAGCCGGGACAGCCATTCCAAAAAAATTCCACGGTCTATATAAGTAAACCAAACCATGGCCTTGAAGGATAGTATCAACAGGTTGAAAAGTTGGTCCAATCATCATCTTACGTAAACCACATGATGTTAATAAAATACAAAATACTAATGTAAATCCTATGCTTGCTTTTTTCATGTTACTCTCCTTTTATTTTTATATAGCTAAAATTTGATGTGATTGTTAACAAAATAGTTTTGCCTATGAGTAACAATGCTAAATTTTTGTGCCTATAAGATTAAAAGATGCCCAATAGAAGGGCATTTCAAATCGCTGCATGGTTTCTACCTGAGCTTTTTGTAAGGCTCTATTTTTTGGCATTTTAGCCAGATTTTCATAAAATCGATGCATCAAAAAGCCCGTAGCTTTGTCATCAACTGACCATAGTGATGCCACTATTGATTTTGCGCCAGCAAAAAAAATTGCCCTTTGTAATCCAATAAGCTCATCCCCTGAAATATATTTACTCAGGCCGGTTCGACAGGCTGAGAGTGTCACTAAAGAAGGCTGCCAATCCACGGCAAATAATTCAGCGACTGTCAGACTGCCATCATTACTTGAATCTTGAGCTAAAAGGATTTTAGATTTGAGCGGATTATTAACATTATACACACCATGTGTTGCTAGGTGGATATATTGGTAATTATGGGATTCATGCTTTAAAATCGATTCGGTTGCTTGGCCTCCTATCAAAAGCCTTGAATTTGGCAATATTTTGGAAATGGATAAAGCCTCGTCCTCAGCAAAAGTCAAATCTCCGGTTGGATTGCCTATGATAAGAGCGCGTTGATTTTGAGAAAATGATTTTTGAATTATCAGTTTTAAAGCGGATATGCTTGGCGCGTAGCTGATGGCAAAGCGTTCTATCAAATATTCAGACTTATTGTATAATGCCTGAAAAGGCATGTAGTGAAGCGCTTTATGAGGGACAATCACTAATTGAGAACCGGTAACTTGTCTTTCTATTGGACCGATTAGCATCTTATAAAAATATTCAGCATAATCCGGCCTCTTTTTTCTCTCAAGAATTGATTTTCTTAATGCAGCAAAATTCTTTAAAAATAATTTTGCCTCAACTGGTTGCGCGAACACTTCAATTCCTTCATGTTGAATCAAAAATATAATAATCGCATCATCAGTCAGGAAATATTCAGCAATGGCTGTTTCCGGATCAACCAATTCCTGCATCTCTTTAGCAGTCAGCGCCTGGACAGTCGCTAAAGAATGAATTTCCAAATCACTGTTTTTCGGTGCAGCCTTTTTTATAGGTTTCGCGACTGTTTTCGAGACAATAAGCCCACGCTGAATATTATTTATTAGATATTCAAGTTGCTGGGGACTGAGCGCTTTTTCACTTAAAAGGGTATCAAATTCAGCTAGCTTTCCAACTCGTTTGCGATATATTTGCGTTTGTTCATCAGTTTTCAACTGAACCTGTTCGCTGCCTAACAGGTCAACGAAAGCTCGAGATTTAGATCGTTCTACCAATTCTAAAGCTTTTTCTTTTTTGCCGACTGAGATGAGAAGGGGGATCAGTCGATTATACAACTGCTGTTTGGTAGCAAAAAAAGAAATCCGTTGTGTTTCAACAGAAATAGTCGAACGTTGACGTTCTATGATCCTAATGGCCTCCTCATATTGTTTTATAGCCTTTTGAGGATTGTTTGTGTTTTCATATCCTTCACCCACTTTAAACAGATATTCAACCATCTCATATTTATCAAGATAGCGTCCTAATTTTATTAAATAAGGAGAAATAAAGAGACTGGCTTGATTAGTCAGGTTGGCATTACTATTATTCTCCAACTCATAATTAAAGGCAGCTTTAGCTGGCAAACTGGCAGCCTCCCCAAGAAATTCTGCCCATTTGTCTGCATATTCGCCGGAAAATCGTATCTGACCGGCAAAACTAAAACCGAGATAAACGATTTCCAATGCTATTGAAAGGGCCTTAAATACCTTAGATTTTGTCGCTAAACTTTTTGTTATAGTTTTTAATTGTTTGACCCTATAATCATGTTTCTTTAATATAAAGTCCTCTAAGAGATCAATGCCGGTTAGCAGGTGTTTATGATGAGCTAACCCTTTATCAAAATCGCTTTGTGATAAGTAGTTTAAGGCTAACCAATAATGAAGCAGATTTATTTTTTTTTGAGTTTCTATATTGATGTCAGATGGTTTGTTTCGTAACGCTTTTTTGGAAGACGATATGATTTTATCTCTGTTTTTAGTCGTATCACTTACAATTCCATAGTCTTTCATTGCTGCTTCGGTTTGCAAAACGAAATGCTCAAATCTTGAATAATCTTTAACACTTTCATCCAAGAAACGTTGCAATTGACCTATTAGTTTCTGATTGTATGCAACTGTATGCCGTGAAGAAATTTCTAATTTATGCGGTGGTTGGAATAATTGATTAATTATAAATTTTTCCCGTTCTTTAATTCGTTTTCCGATAGTTTGAAAATCTTTCTCGCGAGTTAAGCGAATGAACTCATCAGAAAAAGGTGTCCAAAAGTCTGGATGGCCAGGATATTGCCGAAAATTATAATTCTCAAAGCCACCTGCGCAAAATTTCAAAGCTCCCATGCTTCCTGTCATGTAATTAAATGCTATACTGGAACTACAAGCTTGAAAATCACCAATTCCTTCAAAAAAAGTATAATATAAAGATCGTCTGTTATTGAAATACATAGAAACAGGTAAATTATTTACACCAATTTTATAAATCGCTTCATATACAGTCTTGACTTTGGCATTATATTGTTGAGCTTTTTCGAAATTGACCAATTGATAGGTATATAAATCGGCAATGTCATCAAGGAGATAGAGTTTTCCTTCTAAATCTTTTAAAATATATGATGTCGCATCAAGGGTCTTCAACTCTTTCTCTAAAAATTTAAGTAAATCAGCGTATCTCTTATGCTTTTCCAAAAAGTCTGTATAAGTTTTAGAGTCTACAATGCCTTTTCACAAACGTTTGACATTTGACATTAAAGCATTTGTGCGTTTTTTTTCGTGAATGAGCTGTATTGATTCTTGAGTGACTTTTGAACCAGCGCTACATCCAAATACAAAAACCAAAATAATAAAAGTATGAAACAATTTCCAAATCATTCTAAATTACCTGTCGCTTTCATTATTTTTAGTATGTTTAAAGAAGCTGCATATATTGATGTGTTAATTAAAACTCTCTGAAAATGAAAATTCCTTCCATGGTGCCCTACAATATGAACAGGTTCATTAATCATAAACGGTGTTTCAAAATGAGATACAGTTACTTCAATTGCTTTTTTATCAAGAAGCTTAAAGGTTTTGCCTTCAAACAGATTGAAATGTAGCGACAGATAGCTATCGTTCGCTTCACCTTTTTTAATATTTGTTTTAACTGATACTTTTTTTACTGCTCCAAAAATAACGAAATCAGGTGAAAATTCCAAAATTTTTTCTATCTCGGACCTGGGTATTAACTTAACAGAAATTCCATTCATCTCTAAAACAGTGCTAAGAGTTGAATGCATCATATTCAAATATTCATTGGGAATGAAAAGGCCTTCGCCTTTTGCCAAATTTGCAGAGGTTGAATAATATTCGCCGGTAAACACCAAAGGATGTCTGTTTGTCTGATTGCTGTCTGGAAGCGGCAAAAAGTCAATAATTACAACTTTAAGTTGTTTGTTTGTTGATTTGGCTGGATTAGATTCGGAGGATTGTATATCAATATTATTTGTTTTATTAATATCAACTGGTTGAGGATTGTTGGGTTTGTTTAGCGTATCAGTATCACCGGCCACATCTACGATAGTTACGAAAAGAACCAAGAAAGCGGATAAAAGCGACAAGCTGTGTTTCATAAATTTCCTCTTCATAAATTTATTATCGAATACAGTGTATAGCATAAAGTGGATGATGTTTGTCAAGACAATTTACCAGCAGTTCAGACAATTGCCTTGCCGCAAGCTGAAGTTTGCATTCCGCTATTTGGGAAAGGGTCGGAAACTAAGGATGACTGCCGATTGAAAGCTATCTAGTAGGGTGCGTTAGGCGATAGCCGTAACACATCGAAATGATTGATAAATTGCGTTTTAATATTGATATGGTGCGTTACGCTTCGCTAACGCACCCTACTTGCTGACAATTCAGCGATAATCAGATGACCTTGGGCCGTAAAATGGCCTTCATTGGGATGAAACCAATTTGCTTTATTTTGATTGCTGTAATTGCGCAGTTCCGTTGCCAGGTCAATGATGTCAATTTTCATGTCGTACGATTTTTTGGCGCAAATAGTCCTGTGCTTGCGCTGAGGGTGATTCCGGCCTTAAAATGTACGATCTGCCCGGCATCAGAATAAGACGCAATTTCGTATCATGCCGCACGCACGCTTTGCGGATATTATTTATCAGCATCTTAAACAGTTGAAGCGGATTGGGATATGGTTATGTATAATGTCACCGCAAGGATGGACGGAACAGACGTCGTTTCCAACGATATCGTAAGGACAGAATTATTATAAAAAAACAAAACTGACAGGAAAATACATGAACAAAGAAAACAGCAAAGTCATGGCTGTTGAAACAGCAGTCAAGCGCTTTATGAATGACGGTTCTCATATATCAATCGGCGGATTTACATTGAATCGAAATCCTATGGCGGCGGTTTATGAAATCATCCGCCAGGGATTCAAAAATCTGCATCTCTATGCCCACTCCAACGGGACCGGTGTGGATGAGCTTATCGGTGCCGGATGCGTGGGTAAGCTCGAAATCGCTTATGCCGGCAACGGCAAAACCGCGGCCACCTGCATACGGTTTCGCAAAGCCGTTCAGGAAGGCACGCTCAAAGTGGAAGACTACTCCAATTTTATGATGAGCCTTCGGTTTTTAGCCGGTGCGATGGGCGTTCCGTTTATGCCGACACTCTCCGGATTCGGCTCGGAAATCATAACGGCTTGGGGATTCTCAAAGGAGATGCGGCAGGCAGACCCCGAAATACCGGATGACAAATTGGTGATCATAGACAATCCGTTCGGCATGAAGCAAGATGCGTCCAAAGTGCTGCTCGTGCCGGCCATCAACCCGGATGTCACTTTTATCCATGTGCAAAAGGCGGATACCATGGGTACCTGCCGCATTGACGGATTGACTTTTGCCGATGTGGAACAAGCCAAAGCTTCGAAGCATGTGGTGGTGACATGTGAAGAACTTGTCAAACCTGATGCTCTCAGAGAATTTCCCGAACGCAATCAGATACCGTTTCTGCACGTTTCCGCGGTATGCCACGTTCCCTACGGTGCTTACCCGACCGCGGTGTATCATCATTATGACTACGATGCCGTTTATCTGCGGGCTTATGCCGCGGCTGCCAAGGATGACGACAAATTTTTGACATTTCAAAAAAAATATCTGTATGGCGTACCGAACCATCAGGGTTTGCTGAATCTGGCCGGACAGGAACGGCTGGAAGCGATTAAAGCGGATGCCCGGACAGGGTATGCCGTCAATATGAAAAGAGGTTGAATATGCAGACGCAAGATTATTCATTAAAAGAAATGATGGCTATCATGGCGGCGCGTGAAATCAAAAACGGCGACATTGTTTTTGCCGGTACGGGCATCTCCATGCTTGCCGCAGCCGCCGCAAAAAACATCAACGCCCCTGAGTGCGTTATCTTTTTCGAGACCGGCGCAATCGATTCCGCCATCGAAGAACTTCCCCTGTCCGTGGGCGACCCAAGGGTCATGTACGGGTCAGCGTCCAACGCCGGGTTGCTGGAAGCTTTTGCAACCATGCAGAATCGCATCACCGGGGATAAGGTCATCGCCATCCTCGGTGCGGCCCAGATAGATAGATACGGCAACCTCAACACCACCGCCATCGGAGATTATCACCAACCGGATATCCGGTTTTCCGGCAGCGGCGGCGGATGTGATGTGGCCTCTTTTGTTCCGCGATGTATCGCTTTCATGCAGCATGAAAAACGCAAATTCGTTGAAAAATTGGACTATCTCACCAGCCCGGGACAGTTGCAAGGCGGCGGTTCCAGAGAAGCCGCCGGTTTGCGCCCCGGAGGAGTGAATGTGGTCATTACGAACATGGCGGTGATGCGGATAGATTCCGAAAGCGGTGAAATGTATCTGGATCGGTACTATCCCGGAGTCACTCCCAAAATAATACTGGACAATATGCAGTTTTCCGTAGATGTTTCAAAGGCGAAACAGGCCAAGCCTCCTACCGAAACCGAATTGACAACATTGCGACAAAAATGTGACCCTCAAAGGCTGATTTTGGGATAATCAGTCGATCCGAAAATACGGTCAGGAGTGCTGGCTTCAGCTTGTGTCATGGGCAGAGCTGACTGAAGTCAGCACTCCAAAAAGGCAGGCTCGTAAATGGTGGGCAACGACCGATTCATTTAACAACATTTATATTTTGCCGTCTTGTCAGGCAATAAATACAGGTTGAATCATGCGGTTGCCCACCCTACGACTATTCATGGCGGCTCATTTCAGTCGTATCTATCCCTTATATGACGATTGAACTTGACAATATTTACCCAGTTGATTTAGAGTTGATTGATTGGATAATGATTCGTTTTAATCAGACCTTATTAATTTAGGAGGAAGAGAATGGGAAATTTTTTGTTTGTGTTGACGCGCGGATTGGAAGACCCGACGCGTGTCACACGCACGTTCCAACTGGCCAAAGCGGCTAAGGAAAGCGGCCATGAAGTCAACCTGTTTTTAACCGATGATGCGGTGTTTTTAGTCAAGGAAGGCATGGTCGATAATGTAGTCGCTCCGACCGGCGATGAAGCGGGGGCGCATTTTAATTATTTGATCGCAAATAACACCCCGGTTTATGTCTGAATTCCCTGTGCCGAAAGTCGCCAGGTTGGCGAAAAAGATGTTGTTCAATCGGTTCAGTTCGCGGGTGCTCCAAAATTGTTCGAATTATCCGAAAATGCCAGTATTTTTACCTTTTAAACCAAGTAGGGCGGATAAATTTCTACGACCCATATTCTTTGTCGCAATAACAACGGATATGCAATTGATAAGATGAACAAAATATGACTTGCCCGCCGATTTGATTTAAACCGGCGGGCAAGTTTTTTTTGTACGATGTCGTGTGAAATTCAAGAACGTCGGCGAAATCTACAGGGTGAAGCAAAATAAAAGGGTAGTGCGCCAAACCTGTTGATAACGCATAAATTAGTCTGACAATATAGGAACTCAGAATTTTTGTTCAACGGATTTAACCCACTACCAGCAGCATTATGTTTTGCCGTCTTGTCAGGCGAATATAAATTGAATCAGTACGTTGCCTCCTTACGGTATCATAACGCGGCAGGGTGGGTAAAATGCCGTCCACGATGTTCGCATTCACGTTAAGAAATCGGATTTTTCCAAAAAATCCGATTTCTGATTTCTGATGCATCTGACAGCATTTATGTTTTGCCCACCATTTTAACTGACATATCGCATCAATCACTCGCCGCATAAACATAATAAGCCACACCTTCATAGTTCCAACCGGGCTGTGCGGACAGTTCATCCTTCTCATTCGCATCCATTGTGAACAGATGCGTCTTTAAATCTTCGCTGTACAAACGATAGACCGGAACGGTTCCGTCTGTATGCTCAGGATCGACATAAAAGGCCACTCCCTCATACAGCCAGTTTTCTTGTGAATAAGGATCCGCAAGCGTATCTTTCTCGTTTTCATCAATTGTGAACAGATGCGCTTTCAGGTCTTCATTGTAAAGACGATAAACCGGCGCGGTACCTTGTTCAGCATTCCGAAAAACGTAAAACGCCGCTTTTTCCAATTTCCAAATCTCTTTCGGATAATTGTCGATAAGATAATCCTTCTCGACTTCATCGCAGAAGTGATGCGCGTTGAATTGTTCGCTGTAAAAGCGATAAACCGGCACAGGCACAGGCGACGGGTCCGGTTCAGGCGACTGCGGCGTATAGTTCACGTCGAAATCATCATCCTCATGGCTGCCTTCATCCAGGGTACCATGAATTACAGGTTCATGACCGCCTTCATCCAGGGTACCATGAGTTACAGGTTCATGACCGCCTTCATCCAGGGTACCATGAATTACAAGCTCATCACCATCTTCATCCGAACTATCAGGAGGAGTTGCAGGTTTATCACCATCTTGATCCGAACTATCAGGAGGAGTTGCAGGTTTATCACCATCTTCATCCGAACTATCAGGATGAGTTACAGGTTTATCGCCATCTTCATCCGAACTATCAGGAGGAGTTACAGGTTTATCACCATCTTCATCCGAACTATCAGGAAGAGTTACAGGTTTATCACCATCTTCATCCAGGTTGACTATTTTCAGAACATCAGAAATAAACTGCGGCCTGCTGCTTACAACTTCTGAGCGGCAACCGTTGCTGTTTACCACATAGTAGTCATACATGGTTCCTGTCTGCAAAGGACTGTCCAGGTCATTCCTGTCTAAGTAGGTAGCCCAGGTAGTTGGATGATTGGCTTCAATACGCCGAAAACCTGTATCAGTATCTTTTTCCCGGCGGTAAACGTCGTAAGGCGCCATGCCTTCATCATACCTCCAGGTAAGCTGCACCTGCCCCCGGTTGGCTCTGGCTTTCAGGTCAAAATCGCACTTGGTATCCACAACACAGGCATACACAACAGGAGTTTCCTGTGGGATAGAGCAGCTAGACGGATCGTCTCGGTCGGTGCATGGTATTACCACCGCCCGGTTTTCAATACACTTACCGTGAGGTGCTTCAGCGTCAACTTTTACGTCAAATTTAAGGGTCAGAGTCTTGCCGGGATTTACCATTTCAGGATACCGGTAGTCAAGCGTTCCGTCCGAGAAGAACATGTCAGAGGCGGCCGCGCCATTGACCGTGAACGTATTTTTCACATACGCTAAATAATCGTCCAACGTGTCTGTGATTCTGAGGGACACCGCTTTTGAATACGTGTTTTTCACGGTAATCTCATAGCTGAACTCATCGCCGGGGAAAAGCTCTGTTTCCGGAGTTGCGCCGGCCCTATCTTCGGCAATCTGAGTTTTGCCGAGTTCCATTTTCAGGTCGGGTACCTCCCCGCAGTCCCCACTGCCCAGCCCCTCTTCCGGTATTGCCGTGGCGCAATTCTTAATACCGCCTGGTGGTGTGTCGGGCGTCAAACTTGTCAGAAAAGTAAAAGTCCCCTCATCATGGCCGCTTCCGGGGTTTCCGTCATCAGGAGTTAATTCCTCTATGATAATGTTAAACTGCCCCCCGATTGTTCCAAATCCAGGTTCGCCATTCGGCGGTTCCCAATTCCAGCCGACTGGAAGAGAGCCATCAATGCCTTGATAGCTCATCGTATCAGGCAGATCGTCTGTTACGGTTATATTCTTTGCTACGGTGCCTGAAGCATTCCACACTTTGATCGTCCATTCGATGCCTTGCGGAGTTATTTTAAATGTTTTCTTGATTTTCACTTTAACACCCTCATTGACCTCAGTGCATACATTCACGGTTTCCACCGGGTATAGGTCTGAAGTCCCTCCGAAATCGACTGATGCTCCGGTTAGGGCGCGGTTGCATATCCGTTGTCCCTCTGGAGTATTAACGGGAATTTCGAAATCAAGGACGCTAAAAATTTTATCGCCAGGATTGAAATTCCATTCCGCGTCCGGATTATTGCGCAAACGGATACACTTGGCCTCCGCATTGATATTGTGTAGCGTTTCTGCCTGAAATCCGGTTCTATCCGTTGGCAGAAGCATCATTTCATTCCAATCCACTCCCAAAAGATCCGCGAAACACGCCTCATCTTTCGAGTATTGCGCGATCACATCTCCTTTCGGCCGGTTAATATACAATTTGCGATATTCAGGGGTGAAGTCGCTTTCGTTCAAACCTTCTTTCGGCAACCAGTCCACCCAGTACCAGCCATTTGAAGGCGCGTTCCCGATATTTGTCAGTTCCAGGTTGTAGGTGAACAGATCGCCTGCCTTGCGGTTGACCGGTCCGGTTTTGTCTATATCCAGCCCGGGCGTCTCAAGAACTGTAACGGACGCGGTTGCACTACAGTTGGAAACCGGCCATCTAACAGTATCAACCGCATTGTCCGCGCCTAAGGCACTGAGATCATTTGTGCGACATTCAGCAACAAAGTCAAGCACGGTATTTGCCGGGGTTGTTTTCAAAATAGGCGCATTCAGGCGGAAACGAAACATCTGGAGGAAATCGTCGGCTGGGTTGTTATTGCCATCCCGGTATCCCCAGCCGTTGGGCGGCTGGCAAGCTTCCGGCACTTCCCACCATGCCATGCAGGCAGCGTCATCCGGATTATTACATTCTTCTTTAACAGGAGGATGGAAATTCTTAGGATTAATTAATTCCTCGTAATCACAACTCTCTCCCATGACGTTTTGATCAGGCTTGGGGATATTCAATCCGTCTGTGAGGACCTCCCCTGTGACTCCTTTAAGGTCAATATACTCCCTGACATCATAAAGATTGACAGCCCAGCGTCCATCCACATATTGGCTGGCGAGATTGCTGTTTTCAGGAGTCACGATGATGCTTGCTATCTTTCCCGCGGGGGTCTGATCCTGTTCGGGCCAGGCATATACTTTAGGCCATGATTTTGACTCCTTATAAACCGTCCAACCGTCGTGGGAAAAGCAGTAACGGGCTGCACCTGTCGAATTTGTTTCCGTCTCATAAGTGTAGATATCCCCTTCGCCCAATGACATGGCGGTTTTTTCCGGAAGTTCGGTGCAACTGAAACTGCCATCACACACGCGCCATAGAAAACGCGGATACCAGCTACCATTGTCCGGACCCTGCCACGCCGGGTTATCGTTGTCTTTAATGCTCAATAGCCTGCATTCCGGCAACACCACAGCATCCGGATCGTTATCGTCAGGTGGATTGGTGAATGGGCCGTCCCATGTACTATCTATCGGTTTCCAATCTGGATGAGGCGGATCAGCGTTGTGATCAAAACCCGTGTCTGGATCTGTGTCTGTGGGTTCCGGAGCCGTTCCGGTGCAGTCTTTGTAAAACCGGGTCAATGTCGATGGACTGGTCGAACGAACTCCATGAAAGGTGACTCCAGCGGGTATCTCCATCAGATCATAGCTGTGATCCAGAGAGATCGTGTGAGTACGATTATATTCATTACCATAAGGCGCCCAGGTAGAAAAATATTCACCTGCTCTGAGGGATCCCTTTCTAAGGTAAAATTCGCCAACCCCATACCATCGGAAGTAATTTCCAGGGTCGTTGCCACTCATCAACCGGTGAACATGATTATTCCCTCGCCGGCAGCTCTCCAGAACGACATTGTGGAGTATTTTATCAAGGTCATTCCATTCCGGATTTCCACCTGCGACTTCGGATTGAGTACCAATTGTATTCCCTTTGCTGCAACCTTCAGGCAAATCATAATATATAAAGACACGCGCACTATTGGCAAAAAAATTTATCCTGTCAAACTCAACGATTATCTGATTGCTGGTAGTAATCGGATCACCCTTTTGATGCGTGCTTCTCACCCGGTGGTTGGAGGGATGATATGGGTCCCAAACGTCTATGTCGCTGAAAAGCGGTGTGCAGTCTCCAATTCCTGTGATGGTAAATGTAACATTCTCAACATCCGATTTGTTAGCATCATGCGGCAGAGTATTGCCAACTAAATAGGTGTCGACAATATTATTTGCATCTGGGCCGAGATTTCCAGAAGAGGCCCAAGGCCATTCATACTGACCAGGCACGGATTTCACCGTTACCGGAGCGGATGTCGCTTCCAAAGTCATCCGTTTATCGCATGCGCCGTGTTCCAGTGTTGCCTGCGCTGACAGTGTTTTGCCGTTAATGTATCCTCTGGGAATTTTCAGCGTTACCGTTACATTATCAGAAAAGCCGTCTGTCATATCCTTCAACTTCCAGACCACTTCGCCTGAAACAGCTCCTGAAGCCAGATCAGCCGGCACTTCACCGCTGGGCCCATTCGAGGCTGACACAAACTTCAACGGACGATACGAATTCACTCCGCTGCCGTAATCTACTTCCGCATCCTCGGCCAGACCGTCGTCAATATCCGGGGTGTGCAGCCCGTTAATGTCATCCAGCGAAAACCGCAGCACCGGATCGTGTGTCACCGCCCCGCTGGATGCCAGCGGAATCGTGAAGGTGATTGTGTCGCCAACATTTGGCGTGTCAGTGCCGGCAACAACATCAATGACAGTTGCGCCGTCAGCTTCGCCATAGACCTTCCATGAGTCCGCCTTTGCCCCTGTCTGGCTTGTTGACCACTCCAGCCGAATCTCGGTTTCATCAGGGTTGATATCGCTCAAGTCAACCGTGTTGTTCCCTGTGATAAGGTTATTTACAGTTTTGAGATTGCTCCCGTCGTCGCACGTCTGAACAGCCAGGCTGTTGTCACCGCCGGGGTTTTCAAGGTCAATTTGCAGACATGACCACCCCAGAAACGTGCTTCCTGCGGGCTGGATAAGTCTGATACATTCTGAAACCGCTTTGGCATCCGCCGCATAAGATACAATCTTTCCATCGGAAATCGCAAAGCCATGACTCGCATCCATGTCCAGACCGAGTGAATTTTCAAAATAGTCCTTGTATGAATAGGCATCGTTGCCGCCGCACACCACCGCCGGTGCTGTCAGCAATACGGCAAATACAAGGACGATATACATGATAAAATGATGTTTTTTGCGGTTCATCATATTTCCGAGTTTTTTCATTATTAAATTTCCTTTCAGTTTTGTTTGTTATTTTAAAGAAATCGGATTTTTCCAAAAAATCCGATTTCTGAGTTTTAGGTTAGTTTTTCACCATAATTTTTTTTCTGACACCGAACATTCCCGCAAGACCGATGCACAAAAGCAGCATGGTCCCGGGTTCGGGGACAGGGGGAGCATTGCCGTTGATTTTAAGAGTGCTGGACAAATAGATGCTCGCATCGCTATGCTCATCGGTATGGAAAAGATAAAATCCGGTTTCGGGCGCGATGTGTGACAATGTCAGGCCAATAATGGCTTCCTGGCCTGTGTCCAGGGAAAAATCCCATCCCATGGCCATTGAGACATCGTTAAGGGCATCGTCAGTGATTCCGGATATGAGGTTAGTATTATTCAAATTATCCAAAGTTCCCCTCAACATATTATCGTATACGTCACCTATATATGTATCGTTCAGATACCCCGGTTCGTCTATTTCCCAGGACTGTCCGGTAGCTGACGAACCGCTGACACCGCCGTGTTCATTAAAAAACGTGTTGATATCAGCATCAATCTGATGATCGAACCAGGCCAGAAAAGAATGATCGCCCGCCTCTGCGGTGGTCCAGGACAACGTGCCGAGGCCATCCGTCAATTCGCCTGTTAATTCGCCAGTGAACATGTCATCACCCAAGCGAGCTTCAGAAATGTCTCCGTCAATGTTAAAGGCCCAGTCAAAGAGTTCAAACTGTACTGCGGATGCACCTGATGTGCTGAAAATAAAACAAATTAAGCCGAAAAATAAAATCTTTACTTTTTTCATGTTCATACCTCCGTGTGTTTGTTAATAATTTAAAATTTACATAATTTTATTGCCATTGTTTATTGATTTATCACCTCCTTTTTAAATGCAGCCGAAGGAATGCCTGACTGTAAGTTCGGCACTCCTTTTCGATATACTGATGGCTGTTAATCCGCAAACGACTGCACTGCTTCTTCGCGAGTGTTGAAAATTTCGACAATCCGATGGATACGCAACAGCTCAAACAACGTCAAAACAGATTTGTGAATCCGGCATAATTTAAGGTCGCCGCCGGAGTTCGTAAGTGTTTTGAGACAGGTGAGCAAAACACCGCACCCGGAACTGTCAAAAAATTTGACATGACGCATATCAAACACCTGTTTATTACTTCTTTGTAAAATAAATGCAACAGATGTATTCAAATGCTTTGTTTTATAAAAATCTTTGTTTAATGCCACGATGGAAACATCGCCAATATCCTGAATGCTTATTTTCATGTCATATTCCTTTTTGTAATTAAGTATCTCTTTTTTTATGTCAGTTGTTTTATTTACTTAACCGAAGCCCGACGGGAAAAGGTAACAAAAAAAATAAATTATTTTTCGATGACACGATTTAATCAACCGGGAAAAGGGTTCCAATGGCTGATTTATGGGCTGAATTTATAAATTATCCTTCTTCATGTCAGCCGCTTTATATACTTAACCGAAGCTCAACAGGAAAAGGTAACAAAAAAAATAAATTATTTTGCATAAGACACGGGTTAATCAAACGGGAAAAGGATTTCGAGGGGTTGTTTATGCGCTGAATCTACAAGGATTTTATTTAGAAAGGATTTTTTCCACATCAGAAAAACTTTACTGAACTTCCAAAGTTCAGTAAAGTTGACTGCATTTATGTTTTGCCGTCTTATCAGGCAATAAACATCAATTGAATCAGTACGTTGCCCACCCTACGGTATCATAATGCGGTAGGGTGGGTAAAATGCCATCCACGATGTTCGCATTCACACAAACATTCGTCAGCATTTTGCCTACCATTTTAAATAACAAATCAATCACTCACCGGCATAAACATAATAAGCCACACCTTCATAGCTCCAACCGGGCTGTGCGGACAGCGTGTCCAGCTCATTCGCATCCATTGTGAACAGATGCGTCTTTAAATTTTCGCTGTACAGACGATAGACCGGAACGGTTCCGTCGGCATACTCAGGATCGACATAAAAGGCCACGCCCTCATACGTCCAAGCTTCTTGTGAAGAATCCGCAAGCGTATCTTTTTCGTTTTTATCAATGGTGAACAGATGCGTTTTCCGTTCTTCATTGTAAAGACGATAAACCGGTGCGGCGCCTTGTTCGGCATTTCGATAAACATAAAAGGCCGCCGTTTCCAATTTCCAAATCTCTTCCGGATAATTGTCGATAAGATAATTCTTCTCGACTTCATCGCAGAAGTGATGCGCATTGAACAGTTCGCTGTACAAGCGATAAACCGGCACCGGCACCGGCGATGAATCCGGTTCAGGCGGCAGCGGCGTATAGTTCACGTCGGAATCCTCCTCATCATCAGGAGGCGTGGGATTTACCGGTTCGACTGGATTTATTAGTTCGACCGGATTTATTAGTTCGACTGGATTTATTAGCTCGACCGGATTTATTAACTCGACCGGATTTATTAATTCGACCGGATTTACTGGTTCAACCGGATTTACTGGTTCCAGAGTACCAGGAGAAGTTACAGGATGAACACTGTCATCACCCGGGTCATCTGCATCTTGAATGGTAGAAATAAACCGCGGCGTGGCGTTTACAACTTCTGAGCGACAACCGTCGTTGTTTACCACATAGTAATAATAAGTCACCTCTGTTTCCACATTCTTGTCTAAGTAGGTGGCCAATATCCAGGTAGGCTCAGGAGCGCTTCCAATATACTGAAAACCGGTATCAGTACCTTCTTCCCGGCGGTAAACATCGTAACTTGTCGCGTCTGTATGATTCCAAGTAAGCTGCACCTGGCCCCAGTTGGGTCTGGCTTTTAGTTCAAAATCACAATCATCAGGAGAACATTCATCATCAGGAGGGTTATAAGGATCACATTGGTCATCAGGATCAGGTTCAGGAACAATCAAACCTCCATCAGGTTTTTCAGTCGCATCATACTTCTGGCCGTCGTTTATTGCAGAGCAAGTAGGATCGTTATTGCTCTTTGGCACATTGACAGGCACACATAATTCGATGTCTCCACCTCTGCCGTCGCTGGCAAGAAATGTGATCACATAAACTCTGCCGTTATTAATACCATCATGCCTTTCCGCTCTAATATGGGCCGTATCTTGTCCGAGTATTTCCGCATCCGGTGTATGATTCGGTCCTTTACCGGTCGGATCATCACTAGTGATGGAAAGAATTTCGATTGTAACAACATCATCATCATCTGGATCGGTCACGAGGATATTGATACATTCATCTTTTTTATCTTCACATGTTTGTGTCGTGGAATTGAAGTAAACATCCCAATACTTTCTGTTCGGCTCCCATAAACATAAATTCTGCTTCGGTATCTCAGGCGAATGATTCGGAGAGAATTTCACATCACCACTGACCTGGCATTCATCATCACCCCAAGGGAAGGTGCCGATGAATGTGATTGTCTCCTCTTTGGCGCAATCAGGAGCGGTCACTGTAACCTTGTTAGTGTCGTCGTCAATCTCTACAGTCCAATCTTTAGGAACTACCCCGTGTGACCATGTAACTTGGGCAGGATCAATCAGATTTTCAGGATCATTGAGGTATTCATCAAGATCAAAAGTTGGGTAACCGTCTTTACCCTCTTTTAGCTCGTCAGGTAAGTTCAATTCAACAAGTTCCGTACACGGTGGCAAATCATAATAAATACTACCTTTGAACTGAAGGCCAGTCGGTTCGAACAATGAGGCATCACCCGCTACAGCACATACTAATTCATACTTCTCACCTGGCCGTAGTGGTGGAAGTGGAATACCAGAGAAACTATTGGTATATGGCCAAGCGACAACAACTTCTTTCGTATAAGGCCAAGCGACAACATCAGTATTTGTATCATCATCGCAAAAATCATAAGGACATTTGTCCGAACTGGAAGAATTGCACTCGTCACTGAAAGAATCAAAACAATCTCCATACGGGACCGTCATTTTCTTCGTAAAGGGTTCGCGGTTGATAAAGCATACAGCTTGATCATCAGCATTGATAACAAAATCAAACTTCGGATTTTCAGCGTATTCAGGTAAGTCAACAAGTGGTATCATATAATAAGCAGAATTTACAATATTGTAGGTTATTTGATCGGCCAGTAGGTATTCGCTAGCACTCACGAATTGAAATTCATTGACCGCTGTACAATAATTACCACCAGCGTAAAGAATATCTTGAAACAAAAAGGCGTTAACTTTACCTTCGCCATCACCTTTAAGACGGAATCCGTAATCTCCTATTCCTTCACAAACACCATCATCGCCAGCCTCAACAGCTATCCAGTAATTCGGAATATTACCCTCATCGTTCAGGTACACAATCTGTGCGCCTGGTGCTCCACCAGGACCTGATGCAACATATACATTGTCCGAAGAACTAAATTTTTTTTCGATAGCTAAAGCCTCGGTGAAAGAAAACGCTAAGATTGCTAACACCAGTAAGACAGTGGGATAAAATTTAATGCCTCTTTTATAGTTAAGTATTTTATTTTTCATGCCATGTACAATTTTACCTTTACAAACAGACATCCATTTTGTGCGTATATTTTTCATTTGTTTACCTCCGTTAATTTGTAATGTGTTTCACTCACTTTCATGAACACCAAAATTTTGTTTCGCGGCATGCACAGGCTTATGCCGGTGCAGCTTTCACGAAGACGCCAATGCACCTTTTCCTCCATTTAAATTATTCCATTAATTACTTAGGTTTACAGTTTAGAGCATCAACCTCAAGAGGAATGCGCTTTATTCCCAAACCGCAGTTTGAGAAAACACTTGCCGCGCCAACGCACTGATTGCGCACGTTGTTTCATCATAATTTTTCGTTTCTCTGAAATCATTGTTTTTTTACATGCTCATGGCAAATGTTTATCATCTGCCAAGAGTGCCTTGGACGCAATTTTAAAATTTCTCATTATATTTAGAATAGCATCGATATACCACCTCCCTTCTTTGATTTCTCCAATATATGTTGATGGCCTTATAAGCTTAACCGAAGCCAAGCAGGAAAAAGTAACAAAAAAAATAAATTATTTTTGAATGACGCAATTTAATAAACCGGCCAAAGTGTTCCAAGAGCTGATTTACAGGATGAATATAAATTATCCTCTTTATATTATGTCAGCCGCTTTATATAGTTAACCGAAGCTCAACAGGAAAAGGTAACAAAAAAAATAAATTATTTTTTGATGGCACGATTTAATCAAATGGATGAATCTAAATTATCCCTTTTTTATGTCAGCCGCTTTATATAGTTAACCGAAGCTCAACAGGAAAAAGTAACAAAAAAATTAAATTATTTTTTGATGGCACGACCTAATACTACTTTATCAGATTACTGGCTGACATCTGACCTTATTTTAAAATTTTAAACCTTAGTAGCTGAAACACTGTCCTGTCCTTTACCTTATTACCTTATTTTTGCGTAAAATATCCGGTTTCATAACAAAA
>JAUCGF010000138.1 GCA_030378005.1 Desulfococcaceae bacterium HSG9
TTCAGTAAAAATAAAGCGCTGCACGAAAAACGTATACGAATATTTATTAATCATTATAATTCTCAATTGCCAGCTTAAAAAGAATCGTTTTTAAAATATATATCAGTCAAAAAAAAACCACTACCCAAATTTTTATATTAAAAAGTGCAAAAGTATAGCTACCTGTATGAAAAAAAATATTCCCTTGAAAACTCAGAGAGCCTGTGATTGGAAAACTGTTTTTGAGATACCTGCCCGAGCTGCCGCCGCAGGGGGGACAGCGTGGAAAATACCTGCAGGTCAATGATGGATGTGCCTTGCGGTGCGAACATTCATTATTATATGGAAAAATATAATGATATGAATGAGTTGGAAGAGTGAATAAACCGGGTGATTCAGATGCGTCCGCCTCCCCGCATTGTCAATGGTGAACGGAACATCGCTACAGACCTGAACCTCATCCCTTATTACTGCATACCGAATCTTGAGGAAAATCCTTACATTGTCAGTGGTCAGGCTGAGGCGGGTACCTGTAGCTTCTATGCATACGCTGCAGTTTGCGTTTACACCCGCCTACGCAGGTGTTTTTACACCTTTTTAGGGTTGCAATTTTAGGTGAAATTATTTTCACTGATTATCAAGATAAAAGAGAGGCCTGTCATGCTTACATTCGAACAACTGTCCTGCCGTCTCGTGACATTTCGTCGTCTGGCAGGCATTGATGTCATTCTTTATCAAAAATAAGCAGGGGAATTGTTACGATTATTTGATTATGGTTAAGCATCTCCACCATGGCTGGAGTGATTTTTAACCTTTGAAGCCTATGCCGCATCCAAATCAAAAAGTTATCCCACTGACTACAACGCGGGGTTCGCTGATATTACGCTCCTTTTGTCAACCTGACCAAATTGCGGAGATGTCATTTTGCGATGATTTTAAAGCGTACGCCCAGTACAATCCGATCATCTCCCAAAAGGAAAGCCTTATTGAGGTCGCCTCGCTGCCGGACCATAATGTTACGCTGGCGCATACTCAAAATGGCCAGATTGTCGGTCTGAGCTTACTGGTTTATCCTGATCCGGATGAAAGATGGCTTCGGGTCGGCCCCAAAATTATGATGGAGCTGGCTGCAATCGAAGTGAGCAAGTCTTGGCGAGCCGACGGTCTGGCTAAAAAGCTCCTCAACCTGGCTATCGATCATCCGCTTGAAAAAGAACGCATCTTTTATATGGTGGGCTATTCCTGGACCTGGGATTTAGATGATCAACACCAATCAGCAACCGTGTATCGCAATCTGTTAATTCATTTGTTCACCGGAGATGGGTTTGCCATCTTTCAAACCAATGAGCCGAATGTCATGCTGCGCCCCGAAAACCTGTTTATGGCGCGCATCGGTAATTGTGTGCTGGAAAAAACGTGCAAACAATTTAAGATGGTGCGCTTTAATTTGGATATATAGGCTGGTTGAAGTTTGCCATTTTTTTCTTACCCTGTTATTTTTATTTGACATCTTTTCCAAGAGATGATTAAAGGGAACAAACGTTATGTCACAAGAATTAATAGCATTGGAAAAACGTGTGGTAGATGTCCGTTTTGAGGGGCAGCTAGGGCATCGCTTTTTGTGTGCTTGACGTTGGCGATTTAAGCCGTGTATCCATGTGTAAAATATTTTATTGTAAAGGCCTCGCTGCTCGTGGCGGGGAGTTTTTGACCGTTAATTTAAAAAGGAGGTACAAGTATGAAAAGGTGTATCAATGCAGTTCTTGTTGTATTCATTGTTTTAATGTTTTCATCCCCTGTTTGGGCTAAAGGCCGTTTGGTAGTTTACTGCAGCAATGAAGCTTTCGCGTGTCAGGCTGTTGCTGACGCATTTTCTAAAAAATACGATGTCAAGGTTCAGATGACCCGTGCCGGTTCTGGCTCAACCTATGCGAAAATCCTGGCTGAAAAAGACAAGCCCAAAGGAGATGTCTGGTACGCGGGAACGCTCGACCCCCATTCTCAGGCCGGCGTCAACAACCTTCTTGAGTCATACAAATCCGAAATGCTAAAAGAAGTTGGTGAAAGATTTAGAAATCCTGCAACCAGTAAAAAAAATCACTCAGCCGGGGTCTATGCCGGTGTGCTTGGTTATTCTGTGAACATGGATTTGCTTAAAGAAAAAAAACTCCCTGAGCCTAAATCCTGGGCTGATTTAACCAAACCGGAGTACAAAGGCTTGATTCAACTGGCCAGCCCTCAAAGTTCGGGAACAGCCTATACCACGCTGGCGACCATCGTTCAGTTGTGGGGTGAAGAAAAAGCATTTGAATACTTGGCTAAACTGCATAAAAATATAGGCCAATACACCAAATCCGGATCTGCCCCCGGTAAGGCTGCCGCACGCGGAGAGACGTTGATCGGTATCGGCTTTCTGCATGATCATGCGCTGCAAAAGGTAAATGGCTTTCCTTTGGAACTTGTTGTTCCGGCTGAAGGCACCGGATATGAAATCGGTGGCTTGAGTATTATCAAGGGTGCCAGAAATATGGAAAACGCTAAGAAGTTTATAGACTTCATGCTCTCAAAAGAAGGGCAGGAAGTCCCCCAGAAAGTCAAAATGTTTCAGGTGCCAACCAACATCAATGCGAATGTGCCCAAAGAAGCCATCCGCCTTGATCAAGTCAAGCTGATTGACTACGATTTTGTGAAATACGGCACCGAAGAGATGCGCTCCAAGCTGATCGACCGCTGGGCAAAAGAAATCAAACCATTACCCCGCTAATTGATGTTACCATCAAGCCTCAATAATGTTTCGGCAAAGACCGATCCGGGAGAAACCAAGCCGCTCACAATCCTGATCTGGATCATCGCAGGATTTGGAGCCTACTGGTTTCTTCCCTGGTTTGCTCTTGAATATGGCCTATTTGATGCAACCATCGAAGAATATTTGGCATCCTTAGGCTGGAAAACCCGAACACTTACGCTTACAGTTCCCGTTTTCCTTGCCTTATTCATACCTATTGCCTGGTCAAATATCCCCCAAAAGCGCTTGGGATGGGTATATACCCTTTATACCTCTGCCGGAATAGGTCTGATCTTTTTTGATTTTATCCACACTCAAAATTCAATGGGTTTCAGTGCGGCCGTGGTTGTTATGGCGCTGGCCGCTATCTTTGCCATCGGGATATCGAAAATAGGTTTTCAGCGTGGAGATTCCTTTATATCCGGTGCCGTTGTTTTCGTAATTTTCATGGTGCTTGTATTCATTTTTTACCCGGTAACAAAAATTTTTTACCAGGTTTTGGTAAGCCGCGATGGCAGTTTTGCACCGTTTCAATTCTTTCGAATCATCACATCGTTTGGTGTTGACCGCGTTGTCTTTAACACCCTTTTTCTTGCTATTTCCGTTGGCGCAACCACAACTTTATTTGGTTTGATATTTGCGCTTTACGCCGTCAGAGCCACCACAAGGCTTCGTTATGCGGTAAGGGTTCTTTACATCCTTCCGATTATCACGCCGCCTTTTGTGGTTGGCATGTCACTTATCCTTCTTTTTGGAAGAGCCGGATTAGTCAATGACACCCTCATGTTTCTGTTTGGCAATTCAGGTTTCTTCATACCTGCCGGGGCAGAAGGCATTTTTGAAAGATCGGGTTATATTTATGGTTTTACAGGCATTTTCCTTGCGCAGACTCTTTCCCTAACACCCGTCAGTTATATGTTACTCAGCGGGATGATTTCGACTGTCAACCCGTCTATGGAGGAAGCTTCACTCACGATGCGGGCCTCAAGATGGCTCACATTGCGCAATGTGACATTACCATTGATCAGACCCGGAATCGCCAATGCTTTTTTGCTCGGAATGATTTCATCGGCGGCCGACTTTGGAAACCCTCTGGTTTTAGGTGGCGAATACGACGTTTTGTCAACTGAGATTTATTTTTCTATTGCCGGCGCGCAGCTTGATTTTGGAAAAGCGTCTGCATTAGGTCTGATATTGCTGTTTCTTTCTCTGATAGTATTCGTAATTCAAAAAAAATGGGTCGGCCAAACATCTTATGTAACCGTTACAGGCATTCAAACGGCCGGTAATGTCACACCACTGCCTAAAGGAATGCAGCGGCTGTTCACCGTATTCATATCTGTCTGGCTGGTGCTTGTGGGCGCTCTGTACTTAAGCATCTTCCTGGGAGGATTTGTCAAACAATGGGGGGCGGATTATACTTTGACAATAGCTCATCACCGCGAATTATGGATGCATGGAGTTTCATCCGGAGGGTGGCCTTCGTTGAAAAACTCACTGGGCTATTCCTTTATTGCGGCGCCATTCACTACCATGATCGGTGTTTTAATCGCTTACATCATCACCCGAAAGCAATTTTGGGGGCGTGGCTTCATTGATTTTGGCACTGTCCTGATCTTTGCAATCCCAGGAACGGTCATTGGTGTTGCCTACATTTTAGCCTTTAATACCCCTCCCGTGGAACTTACCGGCACCGCTATTATTCTTATCATCACAATGGCCATACGGGCAATGCCGGTAGGCATTCGAGGAGGCATGTCAGCATTAAGTCAAATATCGACAAGTTTGGAAGAAGCATCTTTATTGCAACGCGCCGGAAGTTTGAAAACCATTCGGTCTGTTCTTTTACCTATTTTGCGGCCTACCATCATTTCTTCCATGGCATACAGTTTTATCCGCTCCATGACGACTGTCTCAGCAGTTATTTTTCTGGCCACCGCCGGCACCAACGTTGCGACAACATATATTTTGTCACGAGTGGAAAGCGGCGACACAGGCGTTGCCGTTGCTTATGGATCGGTTCTGATATTCACTATGCTTTGTTTTACCCTTCTTGTTCAAGTCTTTGCCGGCCGTTCCCGAATAGAGAAACAGGTGAAAACGAAATGAGGTATCTATGGATAAAACTGACTCAATAAAAATTACTTTAAAGGATGTTTCAAAACACTTTGGAGCGGTCAAAGCATTAGATGAGATAAACATCCAGTTTGCACCCGGAACCATGACAACGCTTCTGGGCCCGTCCGGATGCGGAAAAACCACTCTTCTTCGCCTGATTTCAGGCCTTGAGATAGCCACTTCGGGAGAAATCTGGTTTGGTGGTGAAAATGTAACCGATCTGTCTGCCACAAGGCGGGACGTGGGTATGGTATTTCAATCTTATGCCCTATTTCCGCACATGACAGTGGAACGCAATGTGGGTTATGGCCTCGGTGTCTTAAAAGTTGATCCATCTGAAATTACAGAAAGAGTTCAACAGGCATTGAAAATGGTGAACCTTGACGGTTACCAAAAACGATATCCGGATGAACTCTCAGGCGGTCAGCAGCAGCGGGTTGCGGTTGCCCGTGCTATGGTATTAAAACCCAAAGTGCTTTTATTTGATGAACCCCTAAGTAATATTGACAGCAAACTGCGCCGCAGTATGCGTGAGGATATCCGCAAACTGCAAAAATCGTCTGGTATCACTTCCATTTATGTTACCCATGATCAAGCTGAAGCTCTGGCCGTATCAGATGAAGTCATTGTAATCAATGAGGGGAAAATTGAACAGCAAGGCCCGCCGAAATCACTCTATCACCTTCCGAAAACCGCCTTTGTCGCCAATTTTATCGGTGAATCCAATGTCGTGGATGCAACTCTGGAAAAAGATGGAAGCGGCAAAAGTGTCATTATAGGAGATACCTGTATCCCGTTGCCGGAGAACAAAAAGGTGCCGGCTGATATAGGGCCTATTCAAATTTCTTTACGCCCCGAGATGGTGCAAATTAAGGCCGAAAGTTCATCCGGCACAGCCATAGAGGGAGTCATCTCTCAAAGTGCATATATGGGACCTGTAATAGAATATTCCATAGAAACAAAAGTGGGAAACCTTTTTACCAGAGCCCCAGCCCACCATAAACAATATCAATTGAATCAAAAAGTTTATCTGCATATAGAGCCTGCGGAACTGATTGTGATACCTGCCCCTGCATGATTTTAAGTATATACATCAAATAATGAATGTCATTGCGTTATAACTTGTTGATACCATTTCACTACCCCTCCTTATCCCTTTGTCGTTCTTGCGCATGGCGTGTTTTTTATCGCCCATCAAAGTTACTTCACGGGCATCTGCCGAAGGCTCGGCACAATTCATTGTGATGCGGGCGCTCAGGGATTCATTCAAAAGCCTTTTTCAATAGCGGAAATATCAGAGAAGCTGAAGGCGATTTTGGATGGCGAGTAATCAGACTTGGGAACAAGGACAAAATAACTTCCCATTTTCAAAGGATTGCGGTCGTTCAACCTTCGCACAATTCCCCATAGTGTTGTGTCAATATTTAGCTGACGGGCAGGAGTGCTGACTTCAGTTTGCCAAAGCGCTCCAAAATCGGCAAACTGAAGTCAGCACTCCTGATTTTCACTCGTCACTTTAAACTTGACACAACAATAGTTGTAACAATTACAGCGTATTACTGTAAAGCATGATACAAATTGCGCTCATTTTGTGAAAAATCAAAGCTATCTTTCAGCTTAACCCCGCCGTTGTTAGCTCCATTCTTAGAAAAAAAACAAAAATGCCATAAAATAGCCTCAAGTTCTTCATTCTGAAAACTTCTGGCCATATAATAGCGGATTCCCAGTTTTCTGATTTCATCCTCAATTTCGATTGAATTATCTTCAATCATTGTGCAGATGCCTATTGCGGAATCAAAGGAATTGACTTGCGGTATCAGATAATGGGCCGACATATCCGGCAGAAAAACATCTGTCAAAAGGAAATCAAATTGTTTTGTTTTTATCTCGGCAAGTGCTTCATGGCCTGTGGCACAGCTTTCGGCATGGTGTCCCCATGCTTGAATTGTTTGTACAATTTGCAGAGCGTACAATGGGTTATATTCAACGACCAAAACATTCATGGTTTTCTCCTTTACAAACCGTTATCTTCATAAAACCGGTTCCCGGACATGAAATGGGAACCGGGAATAATTAAAAAAATCACAGGAACTCCAAGCTTGTGCATTCACATCTTAAAGGGCTAATTGGCCTTGATGCGCCCCGGTGACAGCCAGTCTGACGTTGTGTTTGTTTAGACTGGAAAGGCTTTTTTCCCAAACTGCCTGTGCGAAAGGATAAACAGTTCCGAGATTCCCGGTGTCAATTATGATGGTTTTGAATTTACGGCTTTTATTCATAATAGTATTGATTAGCTGGTGACAGGAAGAGCCATCCAAATCCCCTTGTAATTTAAGTTTCAAATTGTGTTTATTGCGATGAAAGGAAATTCGAAAATTAGATGCCATACTTTTTCTCCTTATTGATTTTGCAGTTACAATATTAAATAACATTTCCACTGATGAATCTTAGGACGCTTTCTCGACCGCAGTCTTCAAGCATACCTCCTAAATATTTAAAACAGCTCTGACACAAATTCATAGAGTCATCGGTCTGATAGATCTCGTCGGACAGCTTCTTTTCGCATAATTCACAAGTGCCACAGGCTTTATCAGCTTCCCCGGCGTTGTGCATATATCCTTGAAACATAAATTGAGCGCCCATTTTATAATGGTGCTTCCGTCCGTTTTGTTGACACCATTTTACCCGCGCGACATACGCTTCGTAAGCATCGATGACTTCAGCACCGACTACGATGGGATGCATTATGATGCATACAGGCAATCCCGATTGAATATCAGTGTTAGATTCAAAACTGACGCCTCCTACGCTTTTATCACACATTGTGGCTTCATAATAATCAGTTTTGCGATACTCCGAATAAGTTATAAGAGCTTTACAATTTTCACGGTCGTGACGTCTGCGATTTAAACTCATAAAGTTATCTCCTTTCGTTAAGCCGGTTAAATGTGAACAACGCTTCGTTGCTTTCCCTCAGTTGCCTTTCCACTTTTGTTCTGATGACACTTTCTTCGGCGCAGTCTTCAAGCACTCGCCCTAAATATTTAAAACAGCTCAGGCATAATTTCAGATATTCATCGGCCATATAGACCTCTCCGAACAGTTTATTGTCGCATAACATGCAAGAGCCGCAGTCTTTATTAATTCCCCCTGTGTTGCGCATACATCCTTGAAGCAGAAGTTTAGCGCCTATTTTATAACAGCGTCCCAGGACGCCTTGCTGATACCATTTCACCCGGGCGATATATGCTTCGTAAGCACCTGGCGCATCAGCGGCATCTGTGCGATCCGGCATTATGATGCATACAGGCAATCCCGATTGAATCTTGGTATCTGATTCAAAATTGACGCCACCCGCACTTTTATCATACATTGTGGCTTCATAATAACCGGTGTTGTCATACTCCGAATAGATTATAGGGGTTTTACAATCTTCGCGTTCGTAACGCCTTCGATTTGAATTCATGACCTTACCACTTATTAAAATCGCCCATAAAGGTTACTTCACGGGTATCTGCTGGCTATATAGAGAAAGTCACCTGCACTTTTTCATTTTCTTTTTTGATTTGACATTTGTCATTCGGCACCTCGTTATTTATCGAAGGCCGGCTTGGAATTTTGGCAATCACCGCTTGCTTTATTAATATTATTCATGGATTTTGGCGGAAAGCACATACCTGTCATTATTTTGAAACAATCTGAATTGCGCTTGTTCCAATAAGCCAGATGGCTCTGAAAAGGTTTAGACCAGCATTCCATATTGATCACGCTTAATGCAGAGGGGAAATTAATCATCGGTCTGTTACATGAAGTAAAAACATCAGACCAAGTCCTGATTGCCTTGCCATAAGAATCAATAACATTCATCATTTCTTGCTGTACCATTTTTTAACCTCCTATAATTTGTAATTTTTGCATGGTGGGTCAAGCCAAGTGCAACCAACCCTGCATGGAAATTATTTTAGCCGTAACTTTTAGCTTCCTGGCCGATTGCGTGCTCACGCGCTGCGCTCCGTTCACCTTTATTGATAAGATTCTTATGGGGGAGCGTAATCTGTCCCGGAAGGTTGCGAGTGTCGGAAGCCGTTTTTACAAAAACCTTCTTTATACGATGAATTTCGGTCTTGTCCGGCGTTATAAGTGGTCGTTCCATCATTTTTTCATACAGCTCAATGTACTGTTGGGCTGTAACGCTGTGATTGAATTGAGATGCGCTTTGTTCCATTATGCGCCTTATTTGCCTCTCTTTTTCGTAAACAGGCCGCTTATAGAACCGCATGGCCTGATCAATCGCATAAGCCAACCCGTTTTTATCAAAATTTTTGAACAGAAAGCCGTTGCCGGTATCGTTAGATAAATCTAAATCCGCGACCGTATCATGAATTCCGCCCGTATCGTGGGCTACTGGCAATGCTCCGTAGATAGCGCCGATCATCTGCGGAAGGCCGCACGGTTCAAAACCGGATGGCATCAATACAAAATCCGCAGCGCCATAAGCCATCCTCGCCAGACGTTCGTCAAAAGCGCAGAGTGCCACCCGATCAGACAGATTGTGGAAGTTAATAATATTTCGGAAATGCGTTTCAAACTCACCGTCGGCGACAAAAACAATTTGCAGTTTTTCCTCCCAATAGCGATCAATAACGGTATAAAGTATCTCAGCCAACAGTTGGCACCCTTTTTGAACCGGGTCCAGACGCGAAGGCCAAAAAAAGATCGGCGCCTGAGTATCTTGAATCAAGCCCGTTTTTTTTTGTAAAACACGCTTATTGAGCTTTTTCGCAAAAGTATGATTCATCGGGGAATAGCTACATGGCAGAGTCTCATCTTCAGAAGGGTTATAAGAAGGATCTGGGGCATTTGGAATTCCGGCGGTGCATCCGGCGCGGTTTTTATTGTTGAGTTCTTGCCGCAGGGTGTCATCTACAAAACCGTGCCTTCCTGCAATGATTTCATCTAAGAAAGTCTGGCTCACCGTATTGACAAAATGGCCGGCAAAAACGCCGCTTGTAAGGAAATCTGTCGGAATTGAATTGTGGATTTCCTCATATCCAGACGGAAATGAATCGTAAAAAAGGTTCCTCCAGAAGGAAGCGCAGTCAATACCGCGATCTTCAATTTCTGAAAGCAGGCATTTGACCGTATGAATATTATGAATCGTAAACAGACAGGGAATGCCGCTTTGTTGTGCCATAGCCGGAATCAAACCGGTCATCCAATCATTGCAATGAATCAGGTCCGGTCGAACCCGTGGAACAATATTGTTGATAACTTCGCGCTGAAAAGCCAGGGCGATTTTAATATTTTCAGATTGTACACCGGAATAGACCTGATCACGATAGAAAAAGGCCCTGTCCTGGGCAAAATGAATTCTTTCGTCCCCGTCTTTGTTGATCTGGTTCAATTTTTTTCTGACGATGGGATTTGAATGGCCATTAAATAGTGATCGGTAATAGGGAATCGCAATATGAACATCGGCGCCCTGGCTGTAAAGCGCTTGTATCAAAGCGGCCGACACATCAGCAAGCCCGCCGGCCTTGGCATTCAGAAATTCTGAATCAGTGCCCATGCCTTGGGGAAGATAGGTGATTTCGGGAGTGACAATAAGAATACGTGGGTTGTTTGAAGAACCGGAATTGGAAATCATTTTTGCCCCCTTCTTATGCAATCTGTTTTTTGGATGTACTATTCCAAATTTAACACCATATCTGCACATCTGCGAACCGTAACTCTTTCAGTCGCAGTTCAACGACCTCTCTCAATCTGAAAAGATTACGGTATGGAAAGCAGGTGCGATGAGTAATGACCTTTTAGCAATATTTGACGCCAACACCATATCTGCTATGGTTGTCTTTGACAATTTTCTTATACCATCTGACTTCAGCTAACCGTGCTTTATCAGGCTTTTCGTCGGGTTTAGAATCAGAATGAATGACCAAGCCATCGGTCATTCGGGTGTAAATAATCGAGCCTTTTTTGAAAAATGAATCCGCTTCGAAATACATGCCTGCTTTACTGAAATTAAGCATTTTGGCAACAAAGGTCTTTTCATCATTCAGTTGACGCACTGTAATTGCGGCTTCACATTTATAGCGGCTATGCGCTGATTTTAACATAATATGTAAATCCTTCGCCCCGGAAAATGAACACGTCACTATATTGCCCGCGAGAAATCGTACTCTTCAACTTGCGAACTCATGATTATTGACACCGCCTTCATTTTCAATGAAAATAAAGAGCAGCTCCAAGGTACGGTTATCCAAAATATTTTTTTCCCAACCGAGACTTGCCAGAGACTGTTTTATATTGTGCGTTTTAAAAGAGTTTTGTCGATTGATGGTATTGGACACATCTCTGATAAGACGATTTATTTCGTAAGATTCCAAGTGCTGACGCTCAAGCCTTTTAAATAATATTTGCGCTAATTGTGACATGAAGTACCTCCTGTCAATTGTGGCCAGATAAAATTCACATTTCAAAAACCAAACTCTTGCTCGTAATCGGATGGGTGATAGCAAGATTAAGAAAAATAAAAAAAAGGCCTTGCGGAGACACTTTCAGGCAAAGAGCAAAACATACTCGTACGCTTTTGCAGTTTTTTATCAGCCCATTTGATTTTATTCTGATTCCCCGGCTTTTCTAAACAGTCTTTTACACGAGAAATCAATTCTTCTATATCCATAGGTTTACGCAGAAAATCATCAACGTGAAACCTTAAAGCATCAATTTTAGATGACAGTTCGCCATAACCGGTAATAATCATGACTTTGATTTCAGGATTCAGCTCTTTTGCCTTTATCAATATGTCAATTCCATCAAGCGGTTCCATTACAAGGTCAGTGAGCACCAAGTCAAAGGCGGTTTCTTCCAACAGCTCAACGGCTCTTTCCCCGCTATCTGTTGTTGTGACATGATACCCCGTACGTTCAAGGCTTATTCCGATTCCTTTGAGAGCCAGAAGGTCATCATCAATCAGCAATATTTTATATGTCAGCATGGTTCACTCTATTTTTTATACGATGGTGTGTGGTCTGATCTCAGCCTTATCGCCCACATTTTAAATTGGGTTATTATATGGAATTCTGGTGATTTAGGTTATTCTGATCGGATGTGCTAATTTAAACAATTAGTTTCATTATTGCAATACTATATAATTCCGCATAAATTATCTATATAAAATAGGTATTATGGGACATCCTTTTACGAGTAAAAGTATAACTCAATTGGAATTACAATACTCGAATGCGCTAATTTAAACAATCAGCGTGATTATTGCAATACTATATAAATACGGATTGATTATCTATGTAAAATAGGTATTATCGAAGATTTAAAAGAAAGGATCTAAGGTTGGTTTTTTTATTTTTGATGCCGAATTTTTGTCTGATATTCGCTCGATGGGCATCAATTGTTTTGGGAGAAAGGTTTAACAGTTCTGCTATCTCTTTTGTGCTTATGCCATTTTTCACAAAATCGGCCACATGAATTTCAGCAGGTGTGAGGTTCATATATTTTGAGGATAATTTATATGCAAAAGGTGAAATAATCTCGTTTAAGCCTGATTCCAGGATTTCCAGATACGATTTTTGACTTGCATTTAATACGCCTTTTTTTACTTCAGCCAAATAAGGCATAATCAACTTCTGAACGTTGGAAATAATATTTGTTTCCAAATCGTTTTTATCTTCTTCTCTTTTGGTCAGCAAGACTCTTAACGCCGTATTGACTTCCTCAAGCTGTTCGGTTTTGATTTTCAACTCTTCCGTCCGTTCCTCCACACGGCGTTCAAGTTCATCATAAGCTTTGCGCAGCGCCTCTTCGGCCTGTCTGATTTGCCTTTTATCTTCAAGTTTTTCAAGGCAAAGCCCCACACGAAAACTTATTTGTTCAGGCTCACAGGGTTTCGGCAGATAATCATCTGCCCCCAATCTTAAAGCATGAATGGCAGATGCCATGTTGCCATAACCGGTCAAAATAATGACCATGCTTTCAGGATTCAGTTCTTTTACCCTTTGCAATACTTGGATTCCATCAACTTGCCCCATAACCATGTCGGTGAGTACCAGATCAAAGGAAGTTTCTTCCAATAGTTCAATGGCAGTTTCACCGTCTTGGGCGGTTGTGACATGATACCCTTGCCTTTTAAAATTTTTACTAAATCCTTTTAAAATAAGTTGGTCATCATCAACCAATAATATTGAATAATTTTTCATTGCCTTGCTCTGTTGACACAGTAAAATTACTCGATCGGCAGGGTGATTATAAATACAGCCCCGCCTTCAGGAGAATTTTCTGCCGTTATGGTTCCATTATGATCATTTATGATATCATAACACACCGATAGGCCGATACCCATGCCTTTGGTTTTTTTCTTGGTATAAAAGGGATCGAATATATGCGCCATATCATTTTCGGAAATCCCATGCCCTGTATCAGAAACTTTAACGATTATCAGATCTTTTTTATAGTGGGATACTAAAGTTACCAGCCCCCTGCAAGATAACCGTTCAACTCGTTCAGAGACTGGCCTGGGAATTTCTGCTATGCTTTCAGCGGCATTGTTTATCAAATTCAAAAAAACTTGTCCCAAGTGCTGATATGACCCGAATATTTCAGGAAGTTCGGGTGAAAGATTCAAATTGATTTTGACTTTTTGTTTCTTTAAATGGCTTTGAATCAATGATGCCGTAGTTGTTATAATCCGGTTTAAATTAACCGACTGTTTAGTTTCCAGACCGGGCCGGTTAAAATCAAGCAAATTTTGAACCGTGTCGCGGATTCTTTCAAAGCCGACTTTTATCAAATCCAGGTCTTCGATAAGCTCTTTATTATGTTTATGGGATTGTTCGATAGAATAAAGGTACGCTGTGATGCCTTGAAGCGGTGAGTTGATTTCATGGGCAACTGATGCGGCCAGTTGACCCGTGGCCGCCAATCGTTCAGACCGCACGAGTTGCTCTTGTAAATTTTTTGTTCGCGTAATATCAATAAAAGCGCCGCTTACATACTCAATCTCACCATCGTTATCACAAACGATATAGCCTCTATCTCGCAGCCAACGAGTGTCTCCGGTCTTGGTTTTAATTTTATACTCCCTATTATAAAATTTGTCTGTTTTCAGGGCCTGAATAAAACATTCCTTTACAACTTCAACATGTTCCTGGACAATTATGTCAAACCATTTTATTTTTTTTGAATTAAATTCATCAGAGCCATAACCGGTTAACAATTCAATGTTCCCATTAAAGAACTCAACCGACCCGTCTTTATATCCTTTGTACACAATATCGGGGATATTCTTTATTAATTGCCTGTATTTTGTTTCACTCTTCTGTAATTTGGCAGTGCGCTCATCCACACGCCGCTCCAGTTCGTCATGCGCTTTTTGCAGCGCCTCCTCTGCCTGCTTGCGCTTCGTAATATCGGTTATGACAGATCGAATCCGGTCTAAATTACCATTCTCATCTGACAAAGAGATAGATTCAATTTGCGCATGGAATTGAGACTTATCTTTTGTTACAAGTCTGAATTCACAGGTTTGCTTGCCTTGGGTTGCATTTAACTGAATTATATGAGTGTGGTAAATTTTTTGATCATCCCTATTGATGAATAGAGCAAAAGGATTGCCTATCAGCCGACTTCTTTCCACACCTAACATGAAAGTGCCGGTGATATTCGCCTTTAGAATTATGCCACTGGCACTGATCGTAAAATAACCGACAGGGGCAAAGTCATAGAGGTCAACATAATTCTGATGGGATGCTTCGAGTTGTTTCTGTATCCTGAGAAGCTCATCATTGGAGGTTCGAAGCTCTTCGATATGAATGTGCAGGTTTTCCTCGGTTGCTTGTAAGTTTTTAAGGGCTATTTTGTGGAATTCATCCATCAGTTTGCGCTCAGTGATGTCCTGGATAATTCCAATAACCTGTCTGACATTACCTTCATCATCCAATTTAAACTCTGTTCGCTCTACTACATGGCGAATATCTCCATCAGGACGAATAATACGATGCTCTATATCAGCGTTTTTTTGAACACGAAGTATAAAATCACGTTTATCTAAAAACTCTTCCAAATCTTCAGGATGAATCATACCTTCAAATGCTTCTACCGAAGGTTGGAAATAGTCTGGTGGAACGCCAAATATTCGATATACCTCTTCTGACCAAAAAAGTGTATCGCCATCTATATTCCAATCCCAATGCCCTAAACTGCCTATATGTTGAGCATCACGGAGCAACTTTTCACTTTTCTTGAGCTTCTCATCCGCCAGTTTGCGCTCGGTGATGTCTGCAAATACGCCATCAGCATATAATATACCATCTTTTTCGTAGGTCGCTATTGACCTGTTGTGCGCCCATAGCCACTTTCCATCTTTTTTTTTGATTCTGTACTCAATATCAAAAGATATGCCTTTTTCGAATAAGGTTTCAAATGCTTTTGTTACATTTTCGACATCTTCAGGATGGATTCTGTCAAGCCAAAGATGTTTTCCCTCCTTATAAATTTCTTTGGGAGTGTATCCATAAATTGTTTCTATATTTTGACTGACAAAGGTGGTGTCGCCTTGGCTATCGGACGTCCATGTGACATCCGGAATATTCGTAATTAATGAACGATATTTTTCTTCGCTCTCTCGTAACGACTTCTCGGCCCGCTTGCGTGCCAGGGCGTCAGTATGCTTCTTCACAGCCTCTGGAATGACTATTGGGAGCAGTTCCAAATACCCCTGATAAGGGTCCTTGACAACATAATCATCAACACCGGCCTTGAGCGCTTCAACAGCCAGTTGTTCTGATCCGGTTCCGGTCAGCATTACAATGGGCAGTGAAATCTTGATCTCAATTAATTTTCGGCAAAGTTCCAGACCGTTCATACCCGGCATTTTATAGTCAGAGACAACGATATCAAACTGCGAAGCATCCATACGAAGCAGTTCAAAAGCCTTGTTCGCATAAGCGCATTCCGTTATTCTATGTGGAATCCCAGCTTTTTTGAAAGATCTGTGAAAGGCCATTCTGTCAAATTCATCATCCTCTACAAGAAAAATATGAAGAGGGACAGACTTACTGACGTCCATAGCGTCACTCCTTATCTTGGTTTTCTGGTGGTTCCCGATTCCAAAAAATTGTCAATAACACCATAGAGACTAAAATTTATGTGATTGTCAATAGTTATCTGAAAGTTTATATTACCGATTTATTTCAATCGCTGTTGAACAGATCATTTTCAGCCCGAAGAAAAATGCCGAATTCCCGTCTGCTTTCTTTGGTTTCGATAGTGGCCTTAAGCCTGGCGCAATATTCATTTAGGAATTTTCACATTGTCATCTTCATAAACACCTTGTTCGGCTGTTGTGTGACACGCGATGCAGTTTGATGATGAACCGACAGATTCGCGTTTAAAAACTTCAGGCTTTATTTCATGATGTTTTTCCCGGATATAAGGGGTGTCGGTGATCCTCATAGGTATTTGGTTCCTCAGACTTCGTAAGATTTTAACAGCGCGCTTGGCCGAGCTGAATTCCGCACTGTTAGATTTCAGATAAGCTGAAATTATTTTTTTCAAATCGTCATCCAGTTCGACCGGTTCTTCGAAATGGTCATCAAGGTCAGCCATAATTTTCATCCATGAAGCACCCGGCAGCAACTCAGGTTGATAAGCAAAGTGGCAGCCTCCGCACTCTTCTTTGTAAACCGAATTATTCACCGGTTTTATATGGCTTTTACGGTGATCGTGCTTCCTCCGCCTTTCACGTTTCCTTTTTCGATGCCCGCCTCTATCGGAATCATCATCGGAGCTATCGTCATCCCAATCCGATATTTTGTGATACCTCTTTTTTTCGCTGTCATCATCGTCGGCGTGGGCGAAGAATAAAGGCACCGTGATAAAGGTAAATAAAACTGACCCAATAATAAAAAGTGTTGTCTTGGTAGCCATTTCAATTCCCTCCATAAATCGGTTTTAAAAGTGAAAAATATTTAAGCATAACATTTGCAATCTATGAAATTGCATCGTCAGTGGTGAACATGTTTACTCAAAACGGGATACACCGATAGGGGTCACTTCAATACAAGTATATATAGCCGGGCCTATCAAATTACTTGAAAATTTATTTTTATTTTCGGATAACCTCCATTTTGTAAGCCAATATGCCTGAATCAAGACAGCGCAGGTAATGGCATATATGTCCGGCTCTTTCAAATAATTAACAGGCCCTACACGGTTCTATGGTTTCGGCGTGATCTGAATGTGATAAAGGTTCATCATCAGGAAAGCCTGAAGAGATAGAGAGGAAGAACCTATGAGAGCTTGGAAAGCATTATCACATATAAAGCGAGATTACAAATACCATATCGTGTTTGTGACAAAGTATCAATAGATGGAAACTTTACACAGATGCTCGTTCCCACGCTTTGCGTGGGAATGCAACACGGACGCTTCGAGTCCTGTTCCATGCGCTATTCGGACGCAAAGCGTCCTGAAGACGTTCCCACGCAAAGCGTGGGAACGAGATCTCTGACAATTTTTTCCATCTACTGAGTATAGGCATAAAACTGTATATGGAAGGTTAAGCAGGAGGTCGGTGATTAATGAATAGAAAAACAGGGCAGGCCAGATGATACGAACATAGTGTGTCAATCTGATTATATAGAAAATAAATTTGAGGCATTAAAGATGACAACTGCGCGGGATGACAAATCAAAATGCCTCAAGTTGACTTCGCTGTTAGAAATCAGGGTAAAATTATGTCGATTTTGCTTTATATGAAAATCAATATTAATAGAGAATATATTATGGCTCCGAGTGTAATGATTCCGATGGTTAAAAAAAACCACCCCATGATTGCAGCAATTCCGGAATACCATTTGCCTGGCGGATTGGCTAAATATTTATCCAGTTCTCCGTTTCTGACCAATTCCATATATTCTCTCGGCCTTTCTTCCTTAAACCTGGGCAGAGAAAGACGTTGCGTAAAAATAGCGGTGTCCATGGGAAAAATTTCCGGCCGTATATGGGAATTGAAGAAATGGATCGAAAAAATAAATCCTGTTGCCAAAAGCGCCTCAAAGGTATGAATAATAGTGGCAATATTCAATGCCACGCCCGGTAGGAACTGAGTTGTAAATTCAGGAAATGCAAGCATCAAACCTGTAGTGCCGATAATCACGGTACCCCACAGTTCGGCCAGGTAATCGAATTTTTCCCAATAGGTCCAGCGGCCAAACTCCGGCTTCGGGCCTTTGCCGACGAAATATAGCACATTGGCTTTCAGGTCTTTGAAATCACGCGGTAACAATATTAATGAGTATTCCTCTTTGCATAAACCCTTGAAGGTTATCTTGCGCTTGATGCAAAGAACCGCCAACTGGAAAAAGTGTATGCTGACATAAAGAAGTGTTATAAGGGCGCCGATCATATGTATTTTTCCCATCACATGCGGACCGCCTACTGCCTCATTGACAAAGGCAAACACCGGATTGTCTGCAAATTTAAGAGCCATTCCTGTAAGTGCTAAGGTTAAAAAGGAGACGATAATCATCAGATGTAATATCGAATGGGACGTCTTGAATCGTCTGATATGTCGCTTCTTCTTTTTATCTGGAACGATTGTTTTTGCTTTATTTTTTCGTGCGCTTAATCCTTCGATCACAGATCGGTTCAACCACAAAATCGAATGAGTTCCAAACAGAGCGAATGTGAAGACAATTATAAGGGTCATACCCCAAAATATATAAAACAGCAGCGGATTCTTTTCCCGATCCTGATTGTCCGCATGAGGCAAAAAGCCAGTGAATTTTTTACCGGCTTTGGGGTGACATTCCTGACATGTTTTTAGAATATTCTTGGCATGCAGTGTTGAGGCCGGGTTTGATGATGATAATAAATCATGGGTTCCATGACAATTGGCGCACTTGGCAACCCTGTCGCTCCCAAGTTTTGCGGCTTGCCCATGATAGGTGCTAAAGTATGTGTCGATCAACTTCTCATGGCACGTTCCACAACGATTAACGACATCGAATTTTGTCTGGTTCAGTTTCGTGTCGGTGATATAGTGCTGTTGGGTTCCATGACAATCGTTACATTTTGGAGCCCTTAATTCCGTCTGATTTTTTAGAGCAACTTGGGTGCTTTGGTCGGGTCGTGCTAATTTTATTTCCAACTTTTTAGCTGAATGGGAACTTTTGGCAAGTTTTACGCCCACTTTAGGATGGCAGTTTGCGCAATCCGGTTTGAATATCTGGGTACGACCGGATTCAGCTACAGTTTTCCCCTTTAACACATGAGCTTCAAAGGCTTTTGTATCTTGGTAAATGTTATCGGTTTCCGGGTGCAAAACCACATGACATCTGATGCACCTCAACTTTTTATGAACAGACGTTTTTAATTTTGCCTGGTCAACAAATTGTGATTTAAATTTTTCATCAGGCCGGTTTTTTAATATCAGATTTCCATGACACTCCAGGCAACTGGAATCATCAGGTCCTACTTTGGTTAATTTTTTAACATCCTCATACGAGGCAAACGGTATATGAGGCATCTTTTTCGTCATTGTTGACGTCCGACTATGGCAATTTACACAGTCGTTTTTTATGATGGGATAAATATCTTTCTTAAAAGTATCATCGTTTTTGGCACCGTTTTTAATCCATTGAGCCATGATTTTGATATCTTCATCATCGGCAACCTGCTCATACATACTGGTTTTCATTGCCGCAATAATGCGGGGTTCGGTACTTACAGATTTGCCTTTTTCAGCAGAAGAATCCACTGAAGTTGAATCGGCTTTGGCAACAGGCTGATAAAAGGCGCTTATTCCAAAAAAAACGCCTGCCGAAATAACGACCGCAACTGCCAGATATGGCCATGAATTTTTTTTCAGTGTGCTGAATTTAATCATTTTTCAATTGGCTCTATGAATTATAGGATATTAATAATGTGATATCATTGGCTGAACAGTTCACTCTTGCAGTAGTGTTGTGTCAACATTTAGCTGACGGGCAGGAATGCAAACTTCAGTTTGCCAAAACACTCCAAAAGCGGCAAACTGAAGTTTGCACTCCTGATTTTCACTTGTCACCTTAAACTTGACACAACAGTAGTTATTTATTGGAAATTTCCTAAGATCACAAAACCATCAAACTTAAAATCTGTTTGCCTTGATCTCAAGGCAAACAGATTTCAAACACTTTTTCTGATTTGATTTGATCTATTGGAATGACAACTCAATTGAACCTTCATGGTAAACATGATTAATTTGGGAGTTATCGAAAACAGAAAGTCCGAAGTAATACGCTTTTTTCAAGTCCTTGAACTGTACATCCTGAATTTCAGCTTTGTCACCTGTGGTGTTCAGGGCGCGTTTGACTTCCAAAGTCCACTGACCGTCTTTCCAACTGCTCTGGACTGTAATATCGCCTCGAGAACCCGTGAAAGGTGTGATCACGATTCCGGGAACGATGTCTCCGGCTTTAAATGTATCAACAAATTTTGCCTTCGTTTCGGGCAACACCCAGTATTTATCTTTCTCACTATATGGCGAATTCATAAAAGCCGGGCCGGTTTTGGATTCGTTAACATTGTTTTTATAACCGCCCCCAAGTTTTGTATCACCTTTTCTGCCCCAGTTTTTATTTTTCTTTGGGTCGGTGGTGTCATCCACAAACTGATCGTCAAACATTCCCAGCGGGCCGGTTCTTACGCTTTTCCAATGCCACATGTCGATGGATTCTCCCGGTTTGTTGGTGTATTTTCGCCCTGCGGACGTATCATCAATACCATTATTCTTACCATTCTCAGTCATATGACAGGAAACCGCACACCCTTTCTTTTTAAATCCTCTGGCCTTGATTTCCCAATATATCCCCAACTTATCTTCGTAATAAGTGTTGTCATGTCCGGTGCTGTCTTTTTTCTTTGATTGCTTCCATTTGCCATCAGCCTGCTTCACCCAGGGAAATCTTGCAAGACTTTGGGTTGGGTCGGCATATTGAATATAAAAATAGATATTTTTATCATCGTACAGAGACTTGATTTTTGCTGTGGTCTCCTGTATGCCCTCATAGCCGTTGCTCGGTTTGTAAGGCAATTGGTCTAACTTCACCTCTAAAGCGGTCGCTTTGCTCCAAGCTTCTTCTGCAACGGCATCAAGCGTGATCGCAGTATCCGCTTTTACACTAACCAGTTTCATTTGATTCCCTTTTTCAGCCAGTGACGGATTGGTGATAATCAGCAATCCTGTTACGGCTAAAGACATTACCCAACATAACTTTTTGACTGTTTTCATACGTTCCCTCCAAAATTAGAATTAATAAAATAATAAATAAATTTGTGCCTCTTTGTGTTTTATATATATTTTAGATCGGAGGCTGTAAATGGGGAAAAACCCGATTTTATGGTAGGAAATTCCTACTTTAATTCTCTTGATAATATCAGTAGATCGAAAAGTTCCTAAAAGTTCCATAGGAACGGCATGTTTGTAGCAGATGTCAGCCCCGTACCCTGAGTCCCGTAGGGACGGCATATCCGCATAGGAATATGCCGTCCCTACGGGACTCAGCTGACACGGGGGATTCGGGTTCTACAAATATTCCGCTCCTACGGAGCTGAAAACAGATATGCCGTCGTCACTTTTCAAAAATTTTTCGATCTACTGAATATGCGTAATTAATTTCTAATCCTAAAAGGATGGTCGGAGCTTATTTTTTTCAAAACTTGAGATCGGCCGAATGTTTGCCGAGTCGCCTCAATCCCAGTGATCGGGATCAATAATATTTATTTTGATGGCATATTTTATCAGCCCCACCAGGTCGTTGACACCCAGTTTTTTCATAAGATTGGCGCGGTGTTTCTCCACCGTTTTCGGGCTTATACAGAGAAGTTCGGCGATTTGTTTGGTGGAGTCGCCCTCTACCATCAATCTGAAGACCTGTTGCTCCCGTTCGGTAAGCAAATCATATCCGCCGGTGGGAGCAGAATTCTCGCGTGACAGGTAAATGTTGATCACTTCCGCGTTTATTTCGCTGCTCAAATAATATTTCCCACGGCGCGCCGCCCGGAGCGCATCCAGAACTTCAACGCTGGGCGATGCCTTGAGGATATAACCCAGTACGCCCGCGGCCAAGGCTCGGTGTACGAATGCTTCTTTTCGATGTATTGAAAAAATCACGATCGGCAAATCGGGCATGGATTCTTTGATCAGGCAAATCGCCTCCAGACCATTCAGGCGAGGCATGGTAATATCAAGAAGCAGCACGTCGGGCCGAAATTTTCTTACTTTTGCAAGGGTTTCAAGGCCGTCTTGAGCCTCTCCCACGACTTCCATGTCTTTCTGGCCATTGATGAGCTGTTTGAGGCCTTCTCGAACAATTTCATGGTCGTCCGCGATCATAATTCTCATTTCATACCTCCACTTTTAATCGGGTCGCAGGCAACTCAACCCGAATCACGGTTCCCATCCCTTTGCCGGAGCGAATGTTGATTACCCCGCCCACGGCGGCGACCCGCTCCCGCATACTTATCAATCCAATTCCATGCCCTTTTGCACAAGATGGCAGCGCGGTGTCTTTGCACTCGAATCCGATGCCATCATCCTTTATGACGAAAATGAACTTGGGGTGGCTGTATGTAAGGGATACACCGACATGGCCGGCCCCGGAGTGTTTGGCGATGTTGATCAAGCCTTCCTGAAAAATGCGGTAAAGGACGATTTCGATATCCGGATGGGGGCGCCGTTTAATTCCGATGGCTTGGAAATCAATTGTAATACCCTCTTTTTGTTTGATAAAATTTTCGATATACCATTCCAGGGTAGGAACCAAACCTAGTTCGTCGAGTGTGTCCGGGCGCAATTCAGAAACGATAGTGCTGATTTTTTCACGCTGTGCTGTGGCCATCTGAATCAACCTGTCACATTTTTCCCTCTGATCCTTCAGTTCTTCCGGCAAGGAATTTTGTAAAGCTTCCATGCCAAAACGAAACAGGGTCAACGCCTGACCGAATTCATCGTGGAGGTCCCGCGCCAACCCTTTTCGATCTTCCTCAATCACACTGAAAAGTCGATGTGAAAGACGCCTGATTTCATTCTTGGCCATCTCCAGTTCTACGAATTCGTGTTTCAATTGTTCATTTGCAATTTTGAAATCAGCGGTACGTTCTTGCACCCGAATTTCAAGCTTATCGCGAATCTGTTCAAGGGCCTTTTCCGCCTGTTTTCTTTCTGTTATCTCAATGGTCAAAGCATTATGCGACTTTATAAGTCTTCGCTCGATACGGCCGATATGAAAATAGAAAAATACGATCAACAGCACACCGATAACAGCGTTGGCCGCTGCCATGGTCAACAACTGGGAAAACAGGTCGGCATCATGTTTCGAGATATCTTTCAGGACAATAATACTTCCCAAAGTACGCCCCCCAACATCAATCAAGGGTGTGAAGCCGATGCGATATTCCCGCTTTTCAGTTGAAATAGTGAACATGCGCTCTTCATGCGAGACGGAATGCAGCCGAACATGTTTTTTGAGTTCCGCAGAAATTTCTTCCAGCGTATGGTTGGCGATTACAAATTCGGGGAACTTGTCCCAGTCACCGCCATGCCCTGCTATTTTCAGCCCCTCCTCCCACTTAGCGCGGTTGAGACAGGATTTATCCACTGTGAATATCAGCTCGCTTCCAAGAATACGCATCAGTTTTGGCGCGATGCGTTCGATATCCACGCCCATTTCAATATAACCGGTCAACTCGCCGTTTATCCACCAGGGATGCACCAGGCGTAATGTCAATGTGCCAAAAGGCCCCAATTCAATCCCACCATACGATGCGGCTGTCCGCATTGAGTGATCCAGCGTGGAACGATTGATCGTATCCCCGTGGTAATCCGGCTTGTGAACGCGTAAGAAACAGACCCCGTCTGGATCAATAAAATAGAAATGTGTGATTTCCTGGTCGGCGTATAGTTTTTTGAAAATCGGTAATGCATGGTCAAAAAGGTCATTTCGATTCCTTGCAAGCCACGCTTTTCGCAGTTTTATATTTTTTTTGGTTAATTCGATAACTCCTCTCAAATACCGCGAACTTCCGGCCAATTGAACATGGGTGATTTTCTGAACATCCTCAAGGTGCGCCTGGGCATCTCTGAAAATATGCAATCGTTGCAGCCGATAGGTATGAATGATAGAAGCGATCAGCAACACCAACAAGGAAACACACAAGGGAATGATGATGCGTTTTCTGAATTTGGAGTCAGGCATGTTATTACCCTCTCTCTTTGATTTCACCAAACCTTGATATTATCAGTAGATGGAAATTTCACATACATTCTCATTCCCATGCTTTGCGTGGGAACGAGGTCGCCAAAGACTTTTCCCATCGACTGATTTATCTTGATCTCTGCTAAATTGATCATATCATGTAAGTTTCTTGTTGAAAAATGTTCTGAATAAAAAAAGCGCGATAAAGCTTATCAGAGTGGCGATAAGCGGTGCGGCCATCCATCTTGGCTAATCAGTATCTCATTTTAGAAGCTCGCATAAATAAAAAACAAGCGGGATGGTAATGATGCTAAGGACTGTGGATGCCAAGACCATGCCTCCGGCGAATTGGGCATTGACACCGTATCGAAGCGGCAACATGACCGAAAAAACGGCCGAGGGCAGAGAGGATGCCACAATAACCACAGTACCCGTCACACCGCTGATTCCGAAAATATGAACGGCTGCAAGCCCGGCCATAAAGCCGCAACCCGCACGTAAAATAATTCCCGCTGTCAAATGAATATCAGCTTTAAATTTGCGCTGGCTTAATGAACATCCCAGAGCGAAAATAGCCAAGGCCGGCGCGCCGGCACCGCAATAGTGAATGGCTTTAAGCAATGGTGCAGGCAAATTTATGGAAGCGTATTTAAATATAAAGCCGAGAATGATAGACCATAACAACGGAGATTTAGCCATTTCCGCCAAGCCTTTAAATGTAAATCCGCCACTGACAATGACAATGCCTATCGTGAAAATATAAAACGTCTGAATCTGATCGTAAATCACAATAATATTCATCGCCTCTGAGCCTTGCCATAATTGCATCAATGGAATACCGAGAAAACCGGAGTTCATAAAAACAATCGGAGGGGCAAAGGCTTTGAAATCAATTTTAAACTGCCGACAGTAAACAAAGGCCAGACATAGCAGAGCAAGCACGACAAAAGTGACCGCACCGCCCAATTTCAACGTTTGCGTCAGGTTTATATCAGATGCGTATAGGGAATAAAATACCAGTAATGGCATGAAAAAATCTGTCACACAACGCACCAGTGTTTCTTCCGAAATGGCGAAAAGGGTTGAACATACGTACCCTCCCACGATGAGTAGAATCAGCGGAAGAAATATCAGTAATAATTCAAATATCATAGGTGTTTCTCAGTATTAATTCATATATACTCAATAGATCGAAAAAGAGCGCTGAACTTACCGTTTAGGATTGTTTTTCTTATGGTTTCATGTTGCGGCCCCGTGCTGAACTGTAAGCTCAACACTCCTTTGGCGGCATTGCATAAAATTTTCAATTCGACCGACTCTTCAAAATGATCATCAGAATCAGCCATATAACACTGTAAGATGAAAAAGCAAACAATTTTCAGCAATTCTAATTATGAAAATAACTGTATGACAGAACAGATTTTGCAGTCAGAAAATCTGAACTCCCTTGTCTAAAGGGAAATCGTCATAATTAGAATTGCTGAACAATCGAAACTCCGTATGATTTTAAGATTTTTCAGTTTCGCTCTTGGCATAATTGATATCATAATATACTTGATAAATAATTCGGCAGATAATAATAGTGCCTGTACAGATGACTCGTGCATGATTCAATCCTCTCCCTCCACTCAAATCATAAAGAAGGTGCAATGTCTGAATTTACATTATATTTAAGCAACCGGATGGAAAAACTGGCTGACAAACTGGCCGAAACGGTTCGCGACCCGCTGCCAAATGCGCTTGATAAAGAAATTATTATTGTTCAAAGCAAAGGTATGCAGAGATGGGTATCTTTGAAGCTGGCCGAAATCAATGGCATCTGCGCTAATATTGATTTCCCGTTTCCCAATGCTTATGTGGATGACTGTTTCCGCAAAGTTATCCCCGACCTGCCCCAAGAAAAGATAAAAGCCCTGTCGCCATATAAACCGGAAGTCATGACATGGCAAATCATGCGCCTTTTTGATCAATTTAAAGAGCATCCGGAATTTAAGCCGATTCATCATTATCTCAGCGGCGACCAATCCGCATTGAAACAATTTCAGTTGGCGACCCGTCTTGCAGATCTGTTCGACCAGTATATCATTTTCCGGCCGGATTGGATTAAAAATTGGAATGATGGTGAGGACAGTCATTTTCAAGCGTTGCTCTGGCGGGCGATTGTTGAAGAAAACAGCCGGAAAACGCCGGTCATTTATGATCGGGCGACAATTTCAGATCAATTTGCAGATCGGCTGCAAACTCTCGAACCGTCACAGGTGTCTTTGCCTCAAAGAATATCTTTGTTCGGCATCACCACCCTGCCCTCGTTTCATATAAAAGTGTTTGAAGAAATATCCCGATTCTGCCAGGTGAATCTGTTTTTAATGAATCCCTGTCAGGAATACTGGGGCGATATTCCGACCAATTGGGAAATCAAACGTATCAGCAGCAACTATCCGGACATGCCGCTGGAAGAACTGCATCTGCAACAAGGCAACAGTCTGTTGGCGTCTATGGGAACGCTGGCCCGTGATTTTTTTGATCTCTTATTAGACAAAGTTTATGATGAAGCTGTCGAATACACCGACCCGGCGACTGACTGCGATTCGTACGTCACCCTGCTGAATCATATCCAGTCCGGCATTCTTAATCTGAGTGAACACAGTTTGACACTTGCGAAACCGTCACCTGATCCCAAAGTTCTTATTCGACCCGCTGACGATTCGATCCGGATTAATTCCTGTCACAGCCCTGTGCGTGAAATTGAAAGCCTGTATGATTACCTGCTCGGCCAGTTCAAGAATGACGATTCGCTGACTCCTGACCAAATTATCGTGATGATGCCTGATATTGAAACGTATGCTCCCTATATTCAAGCCGTATTTGACGTCCCGGAAGCGCCTGATCTGAAAATACCGTATAGTATTGCCGACCGCAGTTTTAAAAGCGAAAGCAACGTTATCCGAACTTTTCTTGATATTCTAAGCAGTGCCGGCAGCCGCAGCGCCGCATCAGAGGTGATCGAAATATTGAGGTCTGAAGAGGTGATGCGGCATTTCAATATCACGCAGGCTGAATTTGAAAGCATAACCGCCTGGGTCAGAAAAACGATGACCCGATGGGGCCGGGATGCCGATCATCGCCGCAAACTCGGCCTGCCGCCAAACCCTCAAAACACCTGGAAAGAAAGCCTGGACCGGATGTTTCTGGGTTTCGCTTTACCGACAGATGATCTTTTCGGCGGTCAGTTGCCTTATACAGAGATTGAAAGCTCGGAAGCTGTCGCTTTGGGCAAACTGGCCGAATTTACCAGCCGCTTGTTTGAATTCAGTTCCGCGCTGGAAAGGCCTGAACCCATCAACCGATGGTGTGATTTGTTGCGAAAACTGCTCACGACCTTTTTTATGACCGGCCCGGATGAGGAATATATGGCCGGTGAAAGCGCCCGCAACGAATTCCAAAAAATTAATGAGGTTGTGCATGAGTTGGAAACTTATGCGTCCGAGGCCGACTTTGAGGAAAAGATCGACATATCAGTTATCCGTCACTATCTGAAACAGGTATTTGAAAAAGAAGGCTCCGGTTCAGGGTTTATCGCCGGCCGGGTCACATTTTGCGCCATGCTGCCCATGCGCAGCATTCCTTTTGAGATCGTTTGCCTGACAGGTATGAATCACGACGCTTTTCCACGCCATTCCAAGCCGGTCGGTTTCGACCTGATGGCCAAACAACCCCGCAAAGGCGACCGTTCCCGGCGCAATGATGACCGCTATTTGTTTCTGGAAGCCCTGCTGTCGGCCCGCCGGAAACTGTATATCAGCTATGTCGGTCAAAGCATTAAAGACAACCGGACTTCGCCCCCTTCGGTGCTGGCAGACGAACTCAAAGACCATATCCGTTCCGGCTATGAAATTGAAAACGGTTCTGTGGATGACCGCATCATCACGGCGCATCGCCTGCAAGCCTTCAACCCCGCTTATTTCAAATCCGATACAAATACGCTGACACCCGGCTTGTTCAGTTTTTCCAAACATCATTATGAAGTCGCCCGCGGCGTGCTGCAAACCCGCAAAGCCAAACCCGCGCCCTTTATTGCCAGGCCATTGATTTGCGCGGAAGAAAAATGGCGCTCCGTGCATTTATCCGATTTGAAATATTTTTTTAGAAATCCCGCGAAATACCTGCTTGAAAAACGGCTCGGCCTCTATCTTCAAACCCAGAATCAGACCATCGAAGATAAGGAACCGTTTGACTTTAACCATCTTGAAACCTACATACTGAAAAATGAGCTGGTTCAAAAACAGATCGACGGTGTCAACACCGCCGGCCAATTTGAATCTGGCCAATTTGAAATAGTCAAGGCATCCGGGTGTCTGCCGCACGGACGCATCGGCAAAATTGTTTATGATGATTTGGCAGGCCAGGCTGATAGTTTTGTCAAACGCATATCTGATTATATTGAAAAAGATGAACTTCCTCCGGCTGACATCAATCTGCCTTTCGATAAAAAGGAGTGCAAACTTCAGTTTGCGGATAATGAGGAGTTCAAACTTCAATTTGCGAATAATGCGGAGTGCAAACTTCAGTTTGCGTTTAAATTGACAGGCCAAATCAATCGGATTTTCCCCAAAGGACGCATCCAATACAGGCCGGCAAAAGTAAAAGCCAAGGATCATCTTGACTTCTGGCTGGATCACCTGGCTTTAAATTGTGACGCACCCCAAGGCTATCCTCGCACCGGTATCCTGATCGGTGAGGATCAGATTTGGGAATATTCTGCGGTCGCTGACAGCCGTGCAATCCTGCTGAATATGCTGAATATTTATTGGAAAGGATTGACGCAGCCGCTTCACTTTTTTCCGCAGGCTTCTTTTGAATTTGCTTCTGATATGGTGAATAAAGAGCATGATAGCGCAAGTGCTAAAAATGCTGCTCGAAAAATATGGGACAGTAATTATATTCGCAAAGGCGAATTTGATAATTGCCAGTATCTTCAACGCTGTTTCGCCAATCATGTCGACCCGTTGAATGATGAGTTTGAAGATACTGCCCTTGAGTTGTTTACCCCGCTTTTAGAAAGTATAAAGGAGATCAAAGCATGAGCATCGCAGCCGTTTTTGATATCGACACCAAATAAGGTTAAAAACGATAAAATAAGGTCTGATGGTTGCCGATAATCTAATAATGTAGTATTTGAATCTATTTTCTAAAAGACGGTGGTTTTTACCACGGACTCAAGTCGCCCGTTGAATATAAAAATGGATATGGAGGTTCAGTTAAATGTCAATGTTTCAAAAATCTGTAATCAATAAATATCTATCCAATATTGACCAAAATCTGATTGAGACGGCCTATCAAGCTTTCAAGCACAATTATACATCTGAAGGAATTGATAGAATTAAGCGGATGAAAGAGGAAGAGTATCAGGGTGGTTTCCTCAGGGATGTATTTGTCGATGCGCTTGGATATACCCTGAAACCAAAGGATAATTTCAATTTGGTACGCGAGTTTAAAAATCTGACCAATGCCCAAAAAGCGGATGGTGCAATTTTAAAAGACGGTATGGCAATTGCCGTGATTGAATTGAAATCTGCCAAAACAAAAGAATTAAAAAGCATTACCGAACAAGCATTTAATTACAAAAACAACCAACCTGAGTGTAAATATGTAATCACCTCAAATTTTCATAAATTACGGTTTTACATCGACTATTCCAATGAGTTTGTAGAATTCAACTTGTTTGATTTGTCCAAACAAGAGTTTGAAGTTTTATATCTGATTCTTTCAAAAGAGAGTGTCTTTGCCGGCATACCCATAAAATTAAAAAAAGATTCAATCTATCAGGAAGAAAATATATCAAAGCAATTCTACAAAGATTATTCTGATTTTAAAAATAAATTATTTGAAAACCTGATAAAAAATAACCCCGAATATAATAAACTTACGCTGTTTAAAAAATCACAGAAATTAATAGACCGTTTTTTATTTATCCTTTTCTCAGAAGATAGAGGATTACTGCAACCAAACTTCATTAACATCATTATTCAGCGTTATAAAATCCTCGCAGAACTGGATTTCAAACAACCGCTTTACGACATATTCAAACAGTTTTTCGGCTATTTAAACACAGGTTGCAAAGGGAAAAAATCAACTGATGATATTCCTGCCTATAATGGCGGTTTATTCTGTCCGGATGAAACGCTGGACAGAATCATCATTGATGATGAAACCCTGCTGACTGATTTGCCCAAACTGTCATCTTATGATTTCAACACCGAATTGGATGTTGATATTCTTGGTCATATTTTTGAACATTCGCTGTCAGAAATCGAGGAGATAACAGCAGAATTGGAAGGTGTGCCTGCTGATAAAGCCAAAAGCAAAAGAAAAAAAGACGGCGTTTTTTACACTCCTAAATATATCACCCAATATATCGTGGAAAATACAATCGGCAGGCTATGCACTGAAAAAAGAGATGAATCAGAGCTTACAGATATAGAAATCGATGACACATGTTACCTGAAATCAGGTAAACTGTCAGAAAAAGGCAAACAACTATATTCCAAAATAGAAGATTATAAATCCTGGTTATTGTCCCTTAAAATCGTCGATCCTGCTTGTGGCAGCGGCGCTTTTTTAAATCAGGCTCTCAATTTCCTCATTGACGAACACCGATTTATTATTGATCTTGAAACAGAATTGAAAAAAGGACAAATAGCCCTGTTCAATATTGAGGCCGCCGTTCTGGAAAATAATCTTTACGGCGTTGACATTAACGAGGAAAGTATTGAAATAGCAAAGCTGTCTCTTTGGTTGCGTACCGCCAGAAAAGGCCGAAAATTAACTGCTTTAAGCAATAATATCAAATGTGGAAATTCATTGATTGACGACCCGGAAGTTGCAGGCGATAAAGCATTTAATTGGCAAAACGAATTTCCTGATATATTTGCTAAAGGTGGGTTTGATGTGGTGATTGGGAATCCACCTTATGTAAAAGAATACACAAACAAACAGGCATTTTATGGATTGTATGAGCATCACTGTTATCAAGGCAAAATGGACTTATGGTATTTCTTTGGAGCTTTGGCATTAGAAATAATAAAAAAAGATAAAGGATTAATTGGATATATTGCTCCGAATAATTGGGTTACAAATTCGGGGGCATTAAAATTTAGAAATATTATAATTAACAATGCTAAACTTGTTGAATTTATAGATTTCGGTGATTTTAAAGTTTTTGATACTGCCGGTATTCAAACAATGGTTTATGTAATGATAAAATCGGACAATAACGAAATTTATAATCTTTCATACTCAAAGGTATTAGAAAAACGTATTAAGCACGCCGATGCTAAATTATTTCTCGAAAAACTACATGATAAAAAATTTGAATATTTTGAAACAAATATTGAAAAGACAAAATATCTTAATAAGCCTATCCATTTTATTAACTCCAAATTGTCTGTAATTGTTGATAAAATTAAAAACAAACAAAATTTTGGGCTTGACCAA
>JAUCGF010000011.1 GCA_030378005.1 Desulfococcaceae bacterium HSG9
GGTTTCAAAGGCAGTTTTACTCTGAAAAATCAAACTATGCCAGTAAAGATTACAATATGTGTCAAGCCCATTTTGACATATCTGGCCGAATTATTTACTTAATATTTGATTATGCGTAGGCTCTATATGCAATGGTTCATCACTATATCGGCCAGCTTCATCCGGCGGGCTGCCCATTAAGAATGTGCCCGCAGGGATGTAAGCGAAGGTTGCATTCAAGTTCGAATCATCAAATGGCAGTAATTTAGGCGTTTTGGCATCGATAGTCGCTTGCTCAATGGCTTTGGGGTCATTTTCAGCGCTGGCGATCATCCACTGAAGCGGATCCATACCAGCAGGGCGTGGATACTGATTAAAACGGGGATCTGATTGGGTGCTTTTTTTATCAATATCAATCAAAACGCCTTCCTGCATGGCGAATGGAAACAGGGCAAAGGAACATTGGTACACCGCTTTAAAAGCGGCAGACTTATTGCCGTCTTTTTCATAGGCCGGCTTTAAGGCGGATTTCCACTGGTGTACCAAAGGGCCGCCGGATACGAAGGTTTGCAGGCGGGCATCCGGTTTAGCGCAGGCATTTGCTAGCAGCTGCATGGCCAAATCGCGACGCCCCAGCCTCTCCAAAGAAAGCCCCAATTTGCGGTTGGCCGGGATATCTTGATTCAGTGCTTCCAATGTATATAACCAGGCTTTCTGAATATTTTCACGGTAATTGTCGCCCTTGATTGCTGCATCCAAGGCAAAGCTCGCTTTTTCTTGTAACATGCCGGCCATATTATAATTGGCTTCCAGTTCTTTTTGTTTGGACATTTCGGCGTAATATAAAGCTGCAACAAGAAAAATACAAAGCAGGCCGACAAACCCAAATCCTATAAATCTACCGCGTTGATGGGCGCGTTCCGACTTTTTGTAAAACAATTCCCGTGTTGAGCCGAAAGCCTGATTTTGGGTTTTATAAAGTTCACGCACCTGTTCCAAATCCGGTGTGCGCCAAAGCAGGCCGGAAGATTTTTTATTAGCGCTCCAGTGGTCAGCGGCATTTTCCATGCGTTGAAGCAGGCGCAAATCATCGCGGCCGGCTTTAAGCCATTTTTTAAAGGTTGTCCAGTGGCCTAACAGCGCTTCATGGGTGACTTCGGCCATATTCAGCCCGCCGGCCGAACGTTGACCGGAAAGCGTGATCAGGCGGGCGTCGCGCCCGGAAAAGCGTTCCAGCACTTTTTTAACGCGCTCCATATCCGCGTTTTTGCTGACAATGTGTTTCAGATCCACCCGCCGGCGCGTATCTTCGGCACCTTCGCCTAGAGTGACCATGCTTAGAAAGGCCCGCTTGGCAATCACTTTTTCATCATCATCCAGATCGTCGAACAATTGTTGGGCTTCTTCAGCCAGGGCACCGCCGACACCGCCGATTTTATCAAGAGTTTTAGCCGGCGTTTGGCCTGCTGCCATTCCCTCCCAAATACGGGTCAAAGCGAATTGCAGCAACGGCAGCGCGCCTTTGCTGCGACCGCGCGTCTGCTCAATTAACGTGGACACCACCGCGTCATCTAACGGATGACCTTTGTCAGCCGCCGGCTGGGCGATTGCCCGGCGCATTTCTTCAGTGCTCATGGCCGGAATGATCTTTTCATTACGGGCGATGGTGCGATTTAAACGTTCGTGGGACTGAGTGTCGCCTAAAAAATCGCTTCGCAAAGTCAGAATGACTGATACATGCCCGGAAGGATCAGCTGCCGCATGAAGCAGATTGCCGATAAAAGCGTTGCGTTCATCTTCCTTTTTGCACAAGGAATAGACCTCTTCGAATTGATCGGCTAGAATCACAAGCGAAGCGGTCTCTATTTCAGGAAGTTGTTTGACACATCGGCGCAAACCGTCCCATTCGCCTTCATCATCAGGTTTTTTGAGCTTGGCTTCAAACGTTTCGGCCCAATCCATTCTTTTGGGATCGTTGTCATCCGGTATTTTGATTTGCGCCAATACTTCGGCCAAAGATTCAAGTGGATGCACTTCGGGTGTCATCACCGCGACCTGCATTTTCTGTTTGTCCGGTCGGGGATTGCGGCGGGCCAGTTCCGGAATCAGACCGGCTCTGACGACCGATGATTTGCCGGATCCGGAGGGTCCTAAAACAGGTAGCAAACGAATCGTTTTATCATCGGTTTGGGGACGGATCAAATCTCGGAATTTTTCCCACAATTCCTGGGTCAACGCTTTGCGGCCAAAAAAGCGGTCGGCGTCACTTTCCTGAAAGGTTCCCAGACCTAAGTAAGGGTTGGAACCGATGGGCGTCTGTTTGGCGGATTCCGGTTCCATGCGCTCCGAGCGGATTTTCGTAATGGTGATAATGTTATTATCACCGGTGACAACCACACTGCCATGTACATCTTTGCCGATGTGGATGCCGCTTTGCTTCTTTACCACGTTTTCATTCGTCATGGTTTAACCTCTCCTAACGGTTTTTTACAGCAAACGCTTAAAACACACAAAAGTTTTTGTCATTCCTGACAAGCAATTATTTCACCGCTTGATAAAAATAAGGCGGAATGGGAACTCAGATATGCTCAGCACTCCTTTGGCGGCATTTCATAAAACTTTTCGATCTACTGATACTCGGAAATGATAGAAGGACAGGAAGAAGGTAACACATAGGGTACGCAAAATTTTCATGCCGGCTCCCAAGTTCTGGCATAAAACCGAGTACGAAAAATTTGCGCACTGTTAATGTAGGATGTCAAATCGTTTGAACGATTTTATTTCTTAATCCAACGCGGTAAAATAAATTTAGCGTCTTTGTAAGGTTTGACCGGCGGATCTGTGTAAATCGTCCGTAATTCGCCGTTTTGCACCTGATAATGAACCACCGGAGCACCCGCTTGCAAGCGCAGGACATTGTCTTTGTCCCATTTGATTTGTCCCAGATGCCCCTTGTAGCCGACTTCCTTGAGATGCTTGTTTACCGCCTTAAAATCATAAGGATCGCCTACGGCCTTGACCGCGCTTGCCCAAGCCATGACACCGGTATAGGTGATCCATGAACCTGCCGGCAGTTGATGTTTGAAAAGCTTGATGTATTTATCCATCCACGCCTGGGATGCGGCATTCGGGGCCACGGGTCCTGCCAAGCCGGAGGGCATTTCGCCAACAATTCCATCGGCTTTTTTACCCAAGTTCTCCACGACTTCACGCGGTGTGATGCCCCAGCCATAGCTGAGAATCGAACTGGTCGGTTTTTTGATGAACTGGCGGAAAAAAGTGATAACTTCCTGAGCGCTGGGGATTTCGACATGAATAATGGCCGGTTTGATCCTGCGGATTCGGGTCATAATGGTTCCCCATTCGTTGGTACCGTAGGGAACGGTTTCACGTTTGGCCACCTTCCATCCTTTTTTTTCGAAATTGGAAACCAGCGTATCACCCACTTCAACGCCCCACGCATCGTCGGTATTGATGATCACAACCTTTTTGTTGGGGTATTTATAGGGAAGCGCCATCAACACCCTGAACATGCTGCTAGCCTGTTCGATTCCGGTGTCAGTAAGCTGGTAGATATTGTAGTACTTTTCAGGGTCTTCCTTGAAAACATTCACAGCCGCCTGGGAACCGTCATCACAGAAAAAGGGTGCGTCATATTTGCCATAAGCACGGACATCCTGGCCCCAACCGGCCCAGCCCGCATGAACCGAAGCAACCTTCATCTGTCCGCAAAGATAGTCTGCGCCCTGCATGACGACTTCAGGAGCGAACTCTTTGGAGTCATAGCGGATAATTTCAATCTGTTTGCCAAGCAAACCGCCCGCTTCGTTGATTTCATCAATTGCCATTTTGATTCCTTTGAAATAGTCATCACCGGAACCGGTATAGGCACCGGTCATGGCCAAAGGGACCCCCACTGGAATCGTATCGGCGGCCATTGCCCAAGAGCCGAACAATAAACTGATAACCGCGATACATGAGATTAAACTGATTTTTTTCACATTGCACCTTCCTTTTTTAATTTGTTAAAAAGTTGTTAGAAATTTATCTACCGCCGCACTTGGCTGCCAACATAAATCGGGACACTATGTAACGAGGAAAGCTGTTCCGCGTTGTTAATAATCGCTTCAAGACAAAAGAAGCGGAACGGCTTTCCGCTTTACTTGGTCCTGCCTTGTGTCAGCAGCTTCTTAACCGTTGTATTGATTTACTACTTGCGTTCTTTGGTTATAAAGCTTTTTATAAAATCTGAAAGTGTATATTTTTTAAAATCTTTAAATTCTCCGGCATCGAAAAAAACGCCATTACAGATACTGCATTTTTCATACCAAATATGAGATTGATTCAAGTCTGTCATACGAATCATTTGGGTTTTGCATTTCGGGCAATCGATTTTGTCAATTTTGTTGTACTCCTTACCTTTCTCAGGATCGCCAGAATCAATCGATTCAGAACCCTTAATTTTTTTTAACTCTTCATGTTCAAGAACATCAAACCAAATACCTTCGCATTTGATGCAACGATCGACTTCAATACCTTCATACTTTATCGCCTTGAATTCAGAATGACATTTTGGACATTCCATACTTAAATTCTCCATTTCATTAATCAGTTATTCTTCACCCCAGAAGTACTGCCAGCTCTCTTGGTGAACTCACCCTGTAATCCGGCTTTCCCTCGTCGAGTTTTTCCATCGAGTGCCATCCCCAGTTTACAGCGATGGTGCTGGCGCCAGCTTCTTTGCCCTCCAGCATATCACCCTTGGTATCCCCTACATAAAACGGCTGACTGCCCGGATATCGGGATATGGTCTGCCGTATTTTCCTGGTCTTGCTGGTGTCAACTTCCGCACCCAGCACCTGTTCAACACTTTTTACACCTTCTCGTGCCAGCACATTCAGAGGGATTTCAGATATGTTAGAGGTGATAATGGTTACTGTATGCTTGCGTGCGATGGTATTCAGGGCCGAGGCGACACCGTCGAAAAGTTGAATTTCGTGGACATGAGTGTTCACATTGCGCTTGAAACAAACGAGAATTTGTCCAATTATTTCCTGATCTAATCCCAATTTTTGCATGGCTTGGTACAAATTTTCGTCAAACAGTCCCATCAACTGGCCCGGTTCGCGCAAGCCGTGAAAACCGCACTGTCGGCAGGATTGCAGAAAAACAGTTGTGAAGACATCCAGCGAATCGGCTAAAACTCCGTCCCAATCGAACATAATGAGCCGTCTATCGGTAGTTTCGATACGACTATTTGAATCTGTATATGCCATTGATTCAAGTGGTTATACAAAAATCACTTAAACATTCACTTACTTTACGCTTCAGCATCTGACCTTTTGAGCCATAAGCCCATCACGCCGTTGGGCAGCAGCAAAACCAGAAGCACCACCAATGCGCCCAGCGTTACCGCACGGTACGCGCCGAGTGGTGCCAGAAGTTCATTGGCCGTCACTGTAATAAAAGCCCCCAGAATAGCACCGGGAAACCGGCCGATACCGCCCACAACCAACATGACCATCAGGGTACAGAACAGGTCAAGTTCCAGCATACGAGTTGAAAGCATACCGATATAATGGCCATAAAAGGCTCCCATCACACCGGTAAGAAATGAGGTCAGGGCAAAAACCATTAATTTGTATTTGAAGGCGCTCACTCCCAGGCTCATGGCAAATTCTTCCGAATCTTTCAGCGCCAGAAAAGCGGTACCCCAATATGATTTGATCACCGCAAGAATAATCACGGTACAGACGACGCTTAGAAAAAGCGTAAAGTAAAAGGTCGGAATTTGGTTTGCAGAACTGAAAGTATAACCCAATATGTTGACCGGCGGAATGGTGAGAATCCCCTGTGATCCGCCTGATCCCAAGGCGATACCGATTTCGCCTCTTAATACAGGCATCAAAGTCATGTGAACGCCAAAGGTCACGAGTGCAACATAAGGGCCGGCCAGTTTAAGGCAAGGAAGCCCCACAATAACTCCCATGCCGGCGGTAAACACTCCGGCCAGCAGGATGGCTACAACCGACGGCACATTCCATTGCACTGATAAAATAGCCGAAGTATAGGCACCGATCACGAAAAAGGCCACCTGTCCAAAAGAGAAAATGCCGGCAAATCCCATAATCAAATCCCAGCAAGATGCCACCACAGCCCAGATCAGGCACATGATCAAAATATGCATGATGAAACGAATATCTCCCACAAAAAACGGCATAATCGCCGCGATCCCGTAGGTAACACCCATAATTGTCGCCATCCGTTTCGAACTCATCCGTTTCTATCCTTTCCCCATCAGGCCCTGTGGTCGCACCACCAGAGTCGTTAACAGCAAAACAAAAAGAGCGATCATCGTGTAGCTCATGCCGAATTGCCAACCCACAAACGCTTCCAACATGCCGATGATAAAAGCGGCATACAATCCGCCGCGAATCGAACCCATTCCGCCGAAAGCGGTGATCACCCACGACTTGATCATGATGCCGCCGCCAGACATGGGCGAGATGAAATATTTCTGACTAAGCAGAATCCCGCTGAATCCCACCATGACTGTGGAGATGGCAAAGGTGGATGCAAAAATATGTTTTTCGGGGATTCCCACGATCTTGGCCCCTTCCGGATTCTGAGCCACGGCCTGAACAGCCATACCGGTGCGGGTGTTGTTGAGTATCCATCCGAAAAAAAGAATTCCGCTGATAGACATGAAGAAGATCATGATGTCTTGATAATTGAGGATCACCTCACCGATGGTAAGCGCTCCATCCAAGATGGTCGGCAGGGATTTCACGCGGCCGCCAAACACAGCCACATATAGGTTGTCCATAAAAAGCGACAGGCCCAAAGTCAGCATCATGACTTTGTTTTCCCAATCGGCCCGCTTTCTAAGAGGAGCCACCATCGCTTTTTCCAAGCCATACCCGACCGCAAACATGAGGGGAATCACTGCGATGAAAATTGAAAAATAACCGCCTACAAATCCGGTTGCAAGGATCATCAGCCAAGCGCAATAGCCGCCCAGGTTGAAAAACGACCCGTAAGCAAAATTAAACGCCTTGGTGACGCCATAGACCAGGGTCAGGCCTACGGCCATCAAAGCATAAACAGAACCGTTGGTCAGGCCGCTGATGATCACATCGGTCAGTTCTAATAACAATAAAATCGTATCTTCACTTAAATTCATTTCGCCTAAGCTCCGTTTGTCGGAAACAGTCAACCGCCGCTTAAAAATCGGGTTTCTTGACTGTTATAGCTTTCGCAAATTTTCATTGCTTTAGAAACCCGATTTTTGTCCCAATATCTACATGCCCAAAAAGATCTCCTTCAAATGGTCATCGCTAAAAGCCTCGTCTTTACTTCCTTCAAAGGAGATGCTGCCTTCTTCCATGACATAAATTCGGTCGGCCAATTCGATGATTTGGGGGATATTTTGTTCCACTATCAAGACGGTCTTCCCCTGGTCGATAATTTCTTTGAGCGTGGAAAAAATTTCAAATCGCAAACTAGGTTGCAGACCCAGCGAAGGTTCATCAATACACAGAAAATCAGCATTGGACATAAGTCCCCGGGCCACGGCCAGCATTTTGGCCTCACCTCCGCTCATGGTGGATGCGACCTGTTTTTGGCGATCCTTGAGTCTGGGAAAAAGGGCCAGCACCTTTTCCAGATTGTCTTTTTCGTGAGGCCGCGCATTTTTTGAATAAGCGCCCAGTTTAAGATTTTCCAGAACCGTCATGTGGGGAAACAATTCACGGTTTTCGGCAATGTAAGTGACCCCCATATTGACAATTTTTTCCGTTGCCAACCTGTTGATATCCTGGCCTTTGTATTCGATCCCGCCTTGCACCTTTTCCACCAAACCGCAGATCGATTTCAACAGGGTGCTCTTGCCGTGACCGTTCGGACCGAGCATGACCACAGCCTGTCCTTGGTTCACAGATATGGAAACATCTTTCAACACTTGAGCCTCGCCATAATAGGCGTTCAGATCAGTCACGTTCAGCATAAGCTTTACCCAGATAACTTTCGATGACTTCGGGGTTTTTGGTAACCGCTTCAGGGGCGTCACAGCAGATCATACTGCCCGACTCGATGATGAGCAGCTTTTCGGTGAGTTCGGTCAGCACTTTCATGAAATGCTCGATGATGATAACGGTAACGCCGAGTTCAACATTGATTTTGCGGATCAGATTCATCAGTTCCTTGATCTCGGTTGCGTTGGACCCGGCCATCGGCTCGTCCAGCATGAGGATTTTAGGTTTAGTCGCCAGAGAGGCCCCGATCATAAGTTTCTTTTTTCCTAATAGATTGAGCCGCCCGGTCTTTTGAGTGCGCTCATCTTCAAGTTCCACAAAACGAATGATTTTTTCCACATGATCTTCATCCAAACCGTTGCGGGCGCCAAAGCGACTCCCTACACTGATGCTTTTTTTTACCGTGAGGCTGGGGAATATCTGTGGAATCTGGAACGTGCGGGCGATGCCTTCCTGAGCGATGCGATATGGGGATAAACCGGTAATTTTTTTACCCCCGAATTCTATCTTGCCTTCATAACCGTAATTTCCGGTGATCAGGTTGAATACGGTCGATTTCCCTGCACCGTTGGGTCCGGCGATACCGTAAATCTGCCCGTCCTGAACATGGAAGCTCAGGTCGTTCACTGCCACAAGTTCGCCAAATTTTTTTGTTACGCGTGTTGCTTTCAGCATACTTTTCCCTATCCGGTTTGCCTTATATATCTATATAAAATTCAAAATCAATTGATTTCGTAGCCGTTTAACATTTATTGAGCACTTCTTCAAGTAATGAATTGAAAAACAGGATTTTATATTTTGGAGGAAGCCTTCATAAGTCAGTTTACATTTTTAACCCGCCATTAGCTGTATTCAGGTATCATCAGCAGAGTTGTTTCACTTTTAAATTTTCATATAAAAATAGTATTTTATGGTATATTTTCATTTATTATCGTCAGATCGTTTTCAAAAAGCTTGACATTAACAATGGGTTTCGCATAGTCTGCAATATTTGTAAAATTGGAGAGCTTTAACATCGGTTCGGGCCGAAGCCAAATTTAATTAACAGTTCCTCCATCATCGCCGCGTATTTAGAATCTGGGGCGACTTTTTTGATAACACGATGATTTTCTTTCAGTAATTTGACAGCTCTCCCCTCCGGCATATAAGAAACTCGCGTTGCAATAATAAGGCTTTCCAGCAAAAGGTTTTTCGCGCGGTTAATTGGAATGCAAGGCTTGTTGCTCTGAACATGCACAACTTCGGCTTCAACTGCAACCAACTGATTCTTGCTTGCGGTGCTTGTCAGTTTGACTTCGATATTGGCCGGTGCATCGTTTAAAACAGGTGCATTGATCTTTAGGGCCAATCCATATTTAAGTTTATCTTTGGCATACAGGGCATCATATACGATATCCATATCCTGAACCACATTGATAACGAACTCCCGATGATCTAAGATATTTTCAAGGGTATGCGATCCTTTATACAGTGCAAGCCGAACATATTTAAAGTCTGATGTTTTTACGCCAAAAGGGGCCGCGTGAGGAATGTCATTGGAAAAACTCGAAAGGATCATTTCGTAAATCCATTCTTTTTTCATGCCCAATTGCTTTAAAGTGTTCATTTATAATCCTTTAGTATTGTCCATCGCCATATCCATAAATATCAGCAATCTGTAAAAGTTCAGCCACTAAGACACAAAGACACAAAACAAGGATGAAGTATAAACTTTTTCAAGAAAAGAATTTATTGCTGAAAAAATTGCAGATACGGTATCCATAGAATAATATTTTAACCTTTGTGGCTTAGTGTCTTAGTGGCTGAACTATTACGGTAATCTTAATTAAAAGCTTGTCCATATCTCATGATTGATGTTATGAAAAATAATATTATTTACATGAAGGATTGATCATGCAATTGCTTGTCAGTGTTGTAAACGAAAAAGAGGCAAAATCCGCTGTTGATGGCGGAGCCGATATTGTTGATGTAAAGAATCCGCTTGAGGGTGCCTTAGGGGCCAACTTTCCATACGTCATTCGCAGGGTGCGTAAATGCACACCACCGCATCTGCCGGTGAGCGTCGCCATTGGCGATGCACCCAATAAACCGGGCGCCACCGCGTTAGCGGCTTTGGGAGCTGCGGTTTGTAATATCCAGTACGTCAAAGTCGGTATCTATGGCATCTCCGCTCCGCCGCAGGCTGTTTTTTTGCTCAAAGAGGTCTGTCGCGCCGTCAGGGAGCATGACCCAGACATTAAAATTATTGCCGCGGCCTATGCCGATGCCCACCGCATCAATTCCTTACCCCCACTGAAAGCCCCGGCCGTTGCTTTTGAAGCTGAAGCTGACGGTTGCATGATAGACACCGCCGTTAAGGACGGCAGTTCGCTTTTTACGCACCTTGGCGATGACTTGTTGCGGGCGTTTGTCAGTAACTGCCGTGAACGAAAGCTTCTTTCCGCTCTGGCAGGATCGCTTTCCGAAAAAGATATTCCACGCGTATCTGCGATTGGTCCGGACATCGTGGGATTCAGAACGGCAGCATGTATGGGCGATCGTATTAAAGGCACGGTAGCCTCCGAGCAGGTTGAACGGCTCAAAAAAATGATCTCAGCTATTCACCCCCTTAATAATATATAGATCACAATTTAACAGATTTCAGCAATATATTTTTTTAAGATTTGAACAAATTCAGGTTACTCTCCAATTAAGATTAATACAACCTTAATTGATTTGATAGTGCTATTTCCCATATAAACGAATTTAATTCGTGAAAATTTATTTAGATTGACGAAAATATTAAACGCATTCTGATGGTTTAATAATTTGGGGAGTGTGCAGACTGTGGCAAGTATTTCGTCGAGGCTAAAGCTCATTTCTACATAAAAAGGAATTTACATGGCTGAAAAACCTACCTATGAGGAATTTAAGCAGCGGGTTCGGGGATTGGATAAAGCGGAACCTGATCGCAAGCAGGCGATGGCGGTGTTGCCGGAGCGCTCCGGCGAAACCGCTCAACCTTTTATCAGGGTTTTAATGATCTGTTTTCTGTTGTCAATCGGCCTGTTTACTGGGCGGGCGCATGCGCAGGATTTGTCGGAAGAAAAACTGCACCGGCGAAACCTGGTCATTGCTATTGATGAGGGTTACGCGCCACAAACATTTTTAGATGTTGATGATCAGCCTGTCGGAATATTCGTGGATATCTGGCGTCTCTGGTCAAAGAAAATCGGGATAAATGTTACATTTCTCAGGGGTAACTGGAATGACTCCCTGGCCAATCTGAAAAGCGGCAAAGCGGATATACACTCGGGATTATTTTACAGTGATACCCGTGCTGAATGGATAGCCTTTTCTCAACCGTTTTACGGGGTTGGATCTTATCTTTTTTCCCTTGCAGAATCGGATAAGCTTGACCTGCGAAAAGATTTGGCCAGTAAAAAAATCGGGACAATGGCGGGTTCCTTCCAGGAAGAATATCTGCGTCAAAACTATCCCAAAGTAGAAAGTGTGACATTTATGAATCGAGAGAAAATGATACGGGCCGTCCTCGACAAAAAAATTGACGCACTATTAGCCGAAGGTCCTGCCATGGCGGTCATATTGGATCGTTTTGGTTTAACGGGGAAATTTTATATCGGTGACGTAATGTTCAGAAAAGAATTTCACGCCGGAGTATTGAATAAAAACAACCAGCTGTTTTCATTGGTTAAAAAAGGCTTTGATGCCATCTCAGAACAGGAATTGGCTGAAATTGAAAGACAATGGATACAAGATCCGAAGAGGCAATATTTTAAAGAAGAACTCGCATACGTATTGGACGCCATCCCCGCGTTGGTCTGGATCGCTAAAGATCCCGAGTGTCGCATCATTACCGGAAATCGTTTTGTCAATGACATGTTCGGCGTGGCCGATGATGCTAATGTGTCGCAGACCGCCGCAAAGAACGGACAAGCAATGAAAATAATACATTTGAAGCCCGACGGAACCGAACTCCTGGCCGAAGAACTGCCGATGCAACAATCTATTGCACGCGGGGAAGCCGTACGCAATGTGGAATTTTCGTATCTGTTCCCTGATGGTCGCCAGGTCTTTGCCATAGGCAACGCTGTACCGCTTTTTGACGAACATGGTCGTATCAGAGGGTCTGTGGGTGCTTTTTTAGACATCACCGAAACCAAACAAGCCTCAGCAAGGCTCCATAAGCGCACGCAAATGTTCCTTATTGCGGCAGTAGGATTTGCCGCTGTACTGGGCATAATGCTCATCGTGATGGCACGCATGTGGCAAATCGCAAAGCGGAAGGGAGAGGCGCTCAGGGAGAGCGAGAGAAATTTCAAGACAGTCATTGACCAGTCGCCTATGTCAACAGAGATATATGAACTAACCGGATTCCAGATTCAGGTCAACAAGGCTTGGGAAAAAATGTGGGATATCACCCCGGAGGTCACCATAGGCAAATTCAACGTTCTGACCGACCCCCAGATGAAAAAATTATCCGTTTACCCACAGATCAAGGAAGCTTTTCTCGAACACAACAGGCAATTCGTTGAGGAGTCGTATTTCGATCCCGGAGCCAGCGGTTTTAAGGCCAGAGCCAGATACATGCGATCCCATATCTACCCCATCAGGAATGAAAAGGGGGAAGTTCGGAACATCGTGGTGACTCACGAGGACATCACCGAGCGCAAGCATGCGGAGGCGGAAAAAATTAAAGCTCATAAGCATGCGGCAAAACAAGAAAAATATGCTTTAGTCGGACAAATAGCAGGGAAAATGGCTCATGATTTTAATAATATTTTGGGAGTTATAATGGGCAATGCAGAACTCTCACTTCTTGATTGTAAAGACACTGAAACAAGACGAACATTAGAATTAATATTTGAACAGACTGTTCGCGGGAAAAATTTGACTAAAAATCTGGTTGCATTTGCCAAAGATCAGGAACCGAAACAAAAATATTTCAGAGTTAATGAAAAAATTGATCTGGTTTTCAATTTGTTAAAAAAAGACCTTGATGGAATCAGGGTAACCAAGGAAGAAAGCCCTGATGTTCCTGAATTGCTTGCGGACCCTGGCATGATTGAGCACGGATTTGTGAATCTTGTCCAAAATTCAATTCATGCTTTAAGTAAGGTTGAACATCCCATAATTATAACTCGAACATATTGTTCAGGTGATAATATTTGTATTGAAATCGAAGATAATGGATGTGGCATCCAAAAAGAGCATATAGAAAAAATTTATGAACCCTCTTTCACTTTAAAAGGGAGTAAGGATGTGATTGGTTCATATAAAAGCGGCATTAAGGGAACCGGTTATGGGATGGCTAATGTAAAAAAATATGTTGAACTGCATAAAGGTGACATCTCAGTCGAATCTGAATCAGGTTCAGGAACAAAAATTATCATCACCCTGCCAATCATTAAAAAAGAATTAACAAAAGAGGAAACCGTAGAAATACAGGAAGAAATCACACATTTTGAAAAGTATATTCTTCTTGTTGAAGATGAAATGGCTATCTCCGATGTACAATACAGAGTGTTAAGCAATGATCCCTGTAATCATAAAGTTGATATTGCGCCCAATGGACAGGTTGCAATGGATTTGTTTGATAGAAACCGATATGATTTCATCAGTCTGGATTATGTTCTTCCGGGCGGTATCAATGGAATGGATGTATATAATCGTATCAGAGAAACTGATAAAAATATTCCAATATTGTTTGTCTCCGGGAATATAGAATTTTTGGAATCCATAAAAGAATTGAAACAAAGAGATGTTAATATCGATCATGTTTCAAAACCCTGTCAGAATAAAGATTATGTGACCAGTATAAACAAATTGCTGGAACAAACACCAACTGAATAGTTATTTGAAATTCGTTATTCGGCCAAAGCCCCGCCGCCCGGTACAATCATAATATTATATCGGCCGGCAAATTCTGAAAGACGCATCATCAAATGCTCAAGTTTATGGCTCTGTCCTATGCTTCCGCCAATTTTGATGACCGTTGCAATCATTTCATTAAAAGCGCTTCCAATGATTCGGAACCCTGCTCAATCCATTCACATACGTCCTTAAATCGGCTATCGTCCATTTTTTTCAGCAATAGCACTTGTTTTTCATCCAACGACCATTCGATGATATTAGCCGCATCGGGACGGGACGTTGCAAAATGAAGCTCAAGAGCCAAGGCTTCTTGCCATAAACGCTCGGCTGTCAGAAAACCGTTGGCCGCTATCGCATACCCGTCGGCCGGCGCTTGGTTGATAATGACATCGGCCAACCATTGATTTTTAAAAACCGAGCCATCTATGTTCCTGGCTTTGAATAGCGCTTTTACGTTTTCCCACGGTTTGATCGAAATGAGCCTGCGCTTGCTCAGTCGCGTTCTTAAATCATCTCCCAAATCCGGGTCTTCAAGAGGGGTGACAAACGCCAGTCTTAAATCATCCTGTTCAGCTTTTAAAACCGCTTCCCGGATAGCAAGCTGCGAATTGTATTTTGATCCAAAATGCTTGCTCATTGACTCTTAAAACAGATTCCAGCCGCCATTGACAGGCGGTTTTCAGCCCGATAATATTCGCTTCAGGGTATTTTTTTAAAATACCGGATAGCTGACTTTTGATTTGTGATGTTTTAATCGCTGTCATAATCGCTCATTTACCCAATTATTATTAGTGCTCAGTCAAGATTAAGATTACCGGTAACCGTCAGACCTTATTTTATCGTTTTTAATAGTTGTCAGAATTAGGTTTGCTCTGGCGCAAAAATTGCGTGCCTCATCAAAACTACCTTTTTGATCGAATTTTGCTAAATTTGTGAGCCAAAAAGGACGAATATCGCCATTTGAGAGCGAGGGCAAAAATCATGCCAGAACAAACCAAAATCTGATGACTATAACATTCTTATATTTAATTTAATTTAATATGTTACCTCGTTCTGTTAGCATGTTGCATGGCTTAAATTTACAATTTTTTGCACTTATGCACCTATTTTCAGTTTAATTCATATTCATATTTTTATAATCTATTGATTTTATAGAAATATTTGATGTCTATTTTGGATAAGACCGATTACACCCCTTTCAATTCAATCTTTGATGTTGGATGTTTATCTTTCCCCTAAAACCACATCCGATGACTCCAAATATCTTCTTCCAGCGCTTTTTTGTCTTCTTTGAGAATCAAATATAAAGAAGCGTTTTGAATGGCCAAACCGCCTTGCTGCGCCAGCGCGCTGGCCAACATGATTTCATCTTCCGTAAATTCACGAGGCGTACTGCTGTATAGTCGCAACACACCGATAACATCTTCTTTGTTTTTGATAGGAACACATAGAATTGAAACGATGCCCTCCTCTTTTTTCTCATCACGGTACTGAACGCCTGAGTCAGTGGCGGCATTTTGCACCACCATCACTTTGTTTTCGAGAGCGCCGGCAATGCTTTTCTCTGCCGATATAGGTCCTTTGCTTAAATATTTTTCACTCAAACCAAAGCCGGCGACATATTGTAACGTGTCTTTGTTCTCATCCAAAAGACGAATAGACACCGCTTTGACTTCAAACACCTCCGCAATTTCGGCTGACAGAGAATGGAATATTTCTTTAATATCCAACGTTGAATTGATATTGACCGCGAGTTGATGAAAAAGCCGGGTGTTATCTCTGATACGTCGCACCAGTCGTGACTGTTCAATGGCGATGCCGCCTTGATCTGCCAAAGCATTCAGAAAATCAATTTCATCTTTCTGGAAATCTCGTGGCGTATCCGTGTAAAGGGAAAGCACACCAATCGTTTTATTGTTCACAATCACCGGAACGGTTAAAATGGACGCAATGCCTTCGGCCTTCTTGGCTTCATGATGCTCAAGGCGCGGGTCCGAAGTAGCGTCTTTAAAAGCAAGATAGCCGCCTTTCATAATCGCATTGACAATTTTGCGAGCTTTTAGCGGGCTGGCATATAAATAGGTATCAGATAACCCCTTACGCACCACGGGTTCAAAAATATCATCCTCTTCATACGTCAGGTATAAACATGCGGCCATGCCGTTCATTGTATCGATTGCGCTTTGAACAATCAGGTCTAAAAGTTCCTCCCGGCTCTGTGTTGTAGCAAAAGCCTGGGTGACTTTGCAAAATGTTTCAAAATAATTCCCTTTATTCGTCATTATTGATCTCCTTTAAGTTTTTTCGTCATTTTTCTGGGGGACACCGTTTTTTTCGTAGCTGTTTTCTTTGTAACAGGCTTTTTTACGGCGGTTTTTTTAGTTATTGCGGCTTTGGCCGCTGTTTTCTTCCTGGTTGTCCGTTTGCGCACGGCTTTCAAGGGCTGATCCCGCTCCATAAGCCATTTCACAATTTTGGGTGTAAACTCCTGTTGGCAGCGTGAACTGACATAGATACCGATATGCCCTGTTTTCAGTGACATATCCTGCGTATCTTTACTGCCGACCGCGGAGGTAAGCTGTTCGCAGGCGGCCGGCGGCACAAGATGATCATATATGCCATAATAATTCAAGAGCGGCATAGTGATTTTTTTCAAATCAATGCGGCGACCGCCAATCACCATCTTATTTTGGATGAGTAGATTCTTGTGATAGCAATCCTTAATAAATTGCCTGAAGGTTTCGCCCGGTACGTCCGGACTGTCAAAAATCCACTTTTCCATACGAACGAAATCCTGAACAAATGCCTTATTATCAATGTTTTCCATAAAACCGACATACTTATCAATCATAAGACGCGCCGGGTTTAGCAAGAGGAATCCGAAATTCATCAGATCGCCAGGCATATTGCCGTAACCTTGCAACAACCGGTCAACATCCAAGTTCTTCATCCAGACGTGCAACAGTCCCTGATCCGTATCGAAATGAGTGGGCGTTACAGTTGTAATCAGGTTCTTAATTTTACCGGGATTGAGCGCGGCGTACATCACACAAAAGCTGCCCCCCATACAAATTCCCATCAAATTGACCTGTTTAACCTTTTCACGAGCCATGATAAAATCAACCATTTCACCGATATAGCCATTGACATGATCATCAATCGTGAGATAGCGGTCTTTGCGCGTGGGATATCCCCAGTCGATCATATAAAGATTGACGCCGCTTTTTTGGAATTTTTCAACAACGCTTTTACCCGGTTGAAGGTCGAGCATGGTTTCCCGGTTAATCAGCGCATATACCAGCAGCAGAGGCGTTTTAATTTTCAGCTCGCCTTCGGGTTTGTAGTGTTTCAGTTTCACCCGGTCTTCCTGATGAACTGTTTCATAAGGTGTGGCGGCAATTTGGGTGTCTAACTCATCCAACAGAACATCGGAAGCCTTTTCAACACGGGTGCGCGCTTTTTCAGCGTCTTTCGCCAGATTGGACAGTATGAGATTGACAGGTATCTTTCCGCCAGAGTGCTGATTCATTTGGTCTGAATTCATATCTTTGAGTCCTCATAAAGTTTAAGAGTATTTTATTCAAATTTATTTCAGTCAGCAGTCTTCAGTCAGCAAATAAAATAGAGACTGGAGACGGCCTGCTGAAGCCTGCCGTTGCCTGACACTAAAATTTAAAATAAGCTACGTTTAAGACGTGTTTTGCTTTTCGAGCACTTTTATCCGTTTTTTTAGAAGATAAATCTCTTTGTAAAGCTCATCCATATCCGTTTGGGTCGGGATTGGCATCATTTGCAACAGGTCTTCAACCATTTTATGACGTGCTGCTGTGAAATCACCCAAAACACCCAGCGTGTTACTTAAAGATTGGATATATTCGGGCGATTGGAACAGTTTCATGTAATGGCCTTCCAAAATTTTAATCCACATCTGATAATAATCTTTGGATTTATCCGGTAATTTTTCTTCATCGGCCATCACACCCAGTTCTTTTTGCAACACCTTAAACGATTTTTCCATGGGCTGATTTAAAAGATATAAAAATTCGGCGGTAACGGACTGAAATTGGTTAAACTGATCGGTCAACCGATTCATCCGTTCCTGATATTCGCGCGTCAATCCTAGCTGGGGAACGTTCAGAAACTGTTTAAACTCCTTGTCATACAGTTCCTGCCAGGCTTTGAAGACGTTTTGATCCAGGTTCTCAAACGAATATGCCTTAGTGGATTGGCCGACTCGTTCCGCTTTTTGAAGCCATTGGTTCTGAATATTCAAAAAGCCGCTGATTCCGTTTTGCACCATCTTCATCACGATATCCGGCAGCATCGCGGCTGATTTGTCAAAGTTGTCCGTACTGCTCGAATCGCTCAAAGCGGAATACAAAGACTGCCAGGTTTTCATGCCGGTCTCCCAAGATTCCTGCATTTCGCTTTTCCGCACATTGGGTGCTATGCCAGCGGTTTTGTAAGCATCTGTCCACATTTTGCCCATTGATTCAAAAAACGCGGTAGATGTTTTCATCCAGCCATCAAACTGAAAGGGCTGATCTTTTTCAGTCTGTTGTTTGTCATCCATATTTTGCCTCCTTGCATTTTATTTCAAGTATGAATACTGATATTTATTTGCAATTTTTTACCACAGATGTTAATCATCAATTTATTTAACCATTTTTATTTGCCATTTAGCACTTTTTTTGATTTTTTACAAGCTTGAAGAACGTCTGATAGACCTATCGAACAAAGAAATTGAAGCCTACTTGAAAAATGTGAAACCTATCAGAAATGTTCGGAGGAATAAAAAATAGCATGAATAAAATAAAGCCGGTTTGCCTCATCATCATGGACGGCTGGGGTATCGCGCCGCATGATGCTAAAAATGCCTTGGCCAAAGCCGATACACCTGATTTGGACAGATTGGTATCTGCGTATCCGAACACTGTTTTAAGAGCCGAAGGGCTTAATGTCGGGCTGCCATCGGGTAATCAGGGAAACTCCGAAGTGGGCCATTTAAACATCGGTGCCGGCAGGATCGTAAAGCAAATGCTGGTGCGTATTGATGACGACATTGAGAGTGGGCGCTTTTATGATAACAAGGTGTTAAAAAAGACGATTCGGCATTGCCTGAAAAACAGCTCTGCTTTACATTTGATGGGGCTTGTGCAGGATCAGGGCGTTCATGCTGTCACTCGGCATTGCAATGCCCTGCTGATGCTTTGCCGCAAGATGGATTTTAGCAATGTTTTTATTCATGTTTTCACAGACGGGCGCGATACGCCACCAAAATCTGCCATAGAACATATTAAAGCGCTTGAAACGGGCATTCAGAAAGCGGGTCGGGGCCAAATCGGTTCTGTTATCGGCAGGTATTATGCAATGGACCGCGACACCAATTGGGACCGAATTAAAATCGCATACAACGGACTGACTCAATGCCAAGGCGATTTGTGTCAAAACTGGCGAGCGGCCATTGATAAAGCTTACGCTGCCGGTGAAACCGATGAATTTATCAAACCTAAAATCATTAAAGGCTTTACCGGTGTTCATTCGGGCGATGCGATGATATGCTTTAATTTCCGATTGGATCGGGCTAGAGAGATTACCCATGCGTTTACAGATAGCGATTTTGACAGTTTTAAAAGAATTAAACTTGAAATTAAATATACCGCTTTTACCAATTACTATGCTGATGGTGAATTTGAAGTCGCATTTTCCCCGACAAAGCAAAATAATATCTTCGGCCAGATTTTGAGCGATAATGGCCTCAAACAACTGAGATGCGCTGAAACCGAAAAATACGCTCATGTAACCTTTTTTTTCAACGATTCGGATGAAACTCCCTTTGAAGGTGAGGAGCGCATATTGGCACCATCACCCAAAGTTGCGACGTATGATTTAAAACCGGAAATGAGTGCTTATGAAGTGCGCGACAAACTTTTAGAAGCGATTTCCGCTGATAAATATGACGTGATTATATGTAATTTTGCTAATGGCGACATGGTGGGGCACACCGGTGTGTTTGATGCCGTTGTCAAGGCCGCCGAAACCGTGGATACATGCGTGGGTGCGGTTACCGATGCGGTTCTAAAAAAAGGCGGTGCCGCTATTATTACGGCGGATCATGGCAACGCTGAATGTATGTTGCTTCCAGACGGAACGCCGATGACAGCCCATACGACCAACCCGGTTCCTGTGATTGTCTGCGGCCTTGGTGATGTTAATTTAATAAGGGGGGGCAAACTTTGTGACATCGCCCCCACGCTTCTGAAAATACTGAAATTGCGTCAACCTGCGGAGATGACCGGGCAAACGTTGTTTTAATGGTCTGAAAATTAAGTGAAACATTATGTGAGATAAATGTCAAGGAATGAGGATGAAATAAATTCCCTGAATAAATTCCCTGACTATCTGTGAAACGTGATTTGTGAAAGGGTGTCAGCAGGGCGCATTCATTAGTTCGGGGAGGATGAAAACAACACATCTGATTCTTCATTTACCCATGCAATTCTTAAATGAAGCAGTCTGCAAAATCCTTCTTCGCTCCATGTCGTATTTTCAGGCATTTTCCATCTACTGATAATCTGATACAGTGTCCTACGCGTTAAAAACGCGATTTCACTTTCGACCAATTGTCTGTAGATAGGAAGCTTTCATCCATGTTTTCCAGCATACTCAAAAACTTAGGCCAAGGGGCGGAAAAAGTGAGAATGTCCGGCTTAAAGCGAATCCTTACCGAAGGGTCCAAGGCACCCAGTACCGCCTTAGGCTGTTCCGAGTCCAGTTCGTGCATCGGAAAACCGACAATCGAATCACAAGCGGTGCCAAATGGTACAATCACATCGTAGGGATTCATTGAGTCAAAATTTGCCAAGCCATGGAGGCCGGCGATAATGTTCGGTGTGCCGAAGAAGAAAACCACCTGCGGCTCATCCTGTTCTTCAAGCGTATCCCAACGCTTGAACACAAGGTATTTCGCCGGCGCCTGTCTGGGAGGCCGGTGTTCATACATGCTGTCAAGATGATCATAGCTTTTTTTAACACGCTCCACATTGCATACGTAGTTCTTAACATCCTCGGTGACTTCCGTATCAAAACCAAAGGGCAGGAAGCTCCCGAAACACCCTAAGTTCTCTTTATTAAAAGCACGCGCGCGCCCTTTTCTTACCGGTGCTATTTGGCTGAAAATACATGTAAACCCTTTAGCATTAGGTTTGGGAGCGTTGGGAAACTCCGCGTTATGCAACTTATCAGAGTAAAAACAGGCGATGGGCAGTTCGCTTCCAGGTAAATATTTTTCATAAGCATTTGTAAATCGTTTTTTGATTTCGATGTTCATTGTATCCTCCTTTGTACGATTAATTTTTGTCTGTTCATAAAGTGTCCTTTTCTATTGACCGTCCGCATTCACACAAACCTTCGATTGTTTTCAAGCAATTTAAGAAATCGGATTTTTCCAAAAAATCCGATTTCTGATGCACCTGACAGCATTCGTGTTTTGCCGTCTTGTTCAGCAATAAACACCGGTTGAATCATGCGGTTGCCCACCCTACGACAATGATTCAAAATCTACAAGGATTTTGTTTAAGCAAGGATTTCTTTCACATCACCCGACTTCTGAGTGATAAAAATCCTTACTTAAAAAAATCCTTGCTTAAATAAAATCCTTGTCGTTGTCTGAAATCTGGAATACGATATGTAAACATTCAGCAAAATACAATGACAAGGAGAACTGATATGCCCAGAATCGCATTCTTTTTCGGCATTTCAATTTATATGTATATGGATGACCATGGCGTTCCCCATTGTCATGGGGTTTACGGCGATTATGCCGGTTCATTTGTTTTAGAAGACGGCGAATTGATTGCAGGAGAGATGCCTCCTACACAGAAAAACAAAATCAAAGCATTCATATTGGCAAATAAAGAAGACTTAATGGAGAAATGGAATGAACTCAGCAATTAACACTCCATGGAAAAAAGCGGTCAGCGCCGAACCGTATAAAGACTATCGGCTTCATGTGATAATGGAAGATAATGAAAAACTGGATTTGGATTTGACACCCTTGATTAAAAAACGAGAATCTTTCTGGCGTCTGAAAAATTATCGTTATTTTCGGAAAGTCGCTGTTGATCCTTTAGGCGGTTTATGTTGGCCCGGAGGTGAGGATATTTCTCCGACCCGAATTTTGTATTATGCTGCCAGAACGCCCAAAGGTTCGCAGAAAAATCCTTTCTAAATAAAATCCTTGTAAATACAGTAATGATATGGTTTATATCCAAAATGGCAAGAAACTCCAAATGTCAATTGAATCAGGATGTTGCCTGCCATACAACCTAACTAGCGCGGATGCTTGTAAAGATCATCATGACTTAAGAGGCGTAACAAAAGAATTGGGGCTGACCAGTCCGGATTTCCCGAAGGCAGCATTTTCCGAGGTTCAAACGATATTCTGTACTTGCGATCTATGCGGGCCGACCATGCGCGTGGATCGTTCACAATACGCTCTGTATGCAGGCCTGGGTGAAGCGGATTGTTTTCAAGGAATACCATTGTTTTGGCGATTTTCTTTCGCCTTACCGCATCTGACTGAAACTTTGCAATATCTTCAAGAAATTTTTTACTCGGCGTCAGCTTTGGCACTTTCCATCTCCTCTGTCAGCCATTCGGGTAGTTCGCCGGTTCCGCTCTTTCTGGCATCCTTCAGTTTGTTTAAACCGTTTTTATTGAGTCGGATAGTGCGTTGAACCGTAACCGGATGAAGGATAATGCTCCCTTGATCCTCGACAGACAGTTCAAAATAAGCCTCTTTTTCCAGTCCGAGCTTTTCCCGAAGCGGGCCGGGAAGTGTGATGTTTCCGTAGCGGTCTATAGCGACGAGCATACTTATCCTCCTATTACAGCATAGTTCACCATTTGCTTTTATCCATATTGGGCTAAATTTCTAAAATGATGTTAATCATTTTAATCTGCAAAATCAAGGTTGATGCCTTATGGCAACATATAAGGTGCCTCGCAAATGACAGGCAACAACATTAACGTGGTAGGGTGAGTAAAATGCCGCCCTGGCGTCCGCATTCACACAAACCTTCGATTGTTTTCAAGCAATTTAAGAAATCGGATTTTTCCAAAAAATCCGATTTCTGATGCACCCTACGGCATAACGAGGTAGGGTGGGTAAAATGCCGCCCCGACGCCCGCATTCACACAAAACTTCGATTGTTTTCAAGCAATTCAAGAAATCGGATTTTTCCAAAAAATCCGATTTCTGAGTCAGAACCGCGGATTTACGCGGATGGCACCGATTTCACGGATGCGCAGCCGGTGCGTGCAGGCGTGAGGGTGCAATATCTCCGGCTGCCGTCACACAGGCTGAAAAATCCGTGTAATCCGCGTAATCTGTGTGAATCAGCGGTTCTGACAATATGCACCTCGCAAACAGCAGGCAACAGCCGATTCATTTGACAGCATTGGTGTCTTGCCGTCCCCTATCTACAAGGATTTTATTTAAGCAAGGATTATGTTGCCTATTTTAACTTATGCAATCACAATAAATTCTTTAAAAATCCTTGCTTATCTCAAATCCTTGTAGTTCACCCATCCGTCTTGTAAGGCAATAAATATCTGTTGAATCAGGATGTTGTCCACATTATATAGCTTAAAACCGATAGCATCATCAATAAAATATCATAGTCATCATTTCATCATGGCTATCTGCGGTTCAACCGAGGGGAAAGGCATATTATTAAACATTCGAATTGTGTTCTCAATTGCCCACATGAGAGGAGCAAGTGGACCCACTTTTAGTGCCTTTGAGATATTAGCCTTAGTCAATGCCGGATTTTTTAGTAGAGACGGCGTAAAATTTTTGGCCGTTGCCCAGCCAGCTCTAATGGATTTTCTTTTTTTAGCGGTATTGTAGAATGCCTTTAGAGGTGCTTTCATTTCGTTAATAAAAAACTTTTTTATAACGCCAGAAGGATATTTTGCAATTTTGCCCGATGTAAATTTTTTTAATATTTCATTAATCGAAAATCCTTTAGAATTATACTGATCAGCTTTACACATCATTAGATAATTATTCAAATAATTTGAATTATTTGACACCTTACTCATGAATCCCATCCAATCGTAATGACTAGTTGGATTGCCATCTACATAGGCATATCTATTTAATGACATTGGATTATTAGTATCTCCTCTATATACGTCCTGCGTCATCCAAACCCCAACATTAGGATCATAATGCCGCGCTCCAAACCAAACCAACCCGGTATTCTCATCAAACTCTTTCCCGGTCAGCGTATAATGATTATGCGGATCGGTAAAATTCCCGGTATCCGGAATCACACCGCCATAAGGATCGTACCTGTAATTATGATGCGAATTGCCATTCTGTTTGGTCAACCCGGCCACGTCTCTTTTGCTGTTGTAATGATACCAATACATCTGTCCTTTGGTACCGGAGTTGAAATGGTGCATGGTGATGATCTGGTTCATGGCACCGCGATAATAATTATCGCGCTGGCCGTTCAACATATTGTACTCGGCCACGGGGTCGAGACCGTCAAACACGTATTCCACGCGCTTATCCACGCCTTTGGCATCATTGGATTTGGGATCGTAATGCTTGACCAATCGCCGTCCGCCGCCGTCATATTCCAGATCAGTTACCGCGCGGTCGATGCGATTGGAATTGTTATTTCCCACCAATTGATAATCCAGCACCTGGGTCAGCCGGTTTTCCGGGTCGAACGTATAATCCGCGCCATAGATCGGCCCGTTGCTGTCGCTTTCCAACTTATTGATGCGGTTGCCGTTGGAGTCGTAGGTGTATTGCTGCAAAAGATTGCGATTGGGATTGTTTTTAACCGAATCGATATTCACGGTCAGCATTTGATTGGCCGCGTTATAGGTGTAGGTATTGGTAAAGGCATCCCACGGTTCCTGGGTGGACAGGTCGTCATTGGAAGACCATGACATACGGTTGCCTGCGGGATCATACGCATAATTCATAATAACCGGCTCGCCGTTGTTTTTGAGCGGATCGATTTTAACGCCCGCCAAACGATGCAGCCCGTCATACGTGTAGGTTTCCTCCTGTTCAGGCGGATTGCGCCAGCCGTATTCCTTAACCGCACGGGTAACATGCCCCACTAAATTATAAGTGTAATCAAAGGCCGAGTGCAGTTTTTTGCCGCCGCGGATCTGGCGGTTGACGCGAGTCAATGTGCGATAAACGTCGTCATACGTCACATCGGTTTCCGTAAAATTGGGATTGGCGATATGGGTGATGTTGCCGACTTTGTCGCGCGTGTATTGGGTGGGCAGGTCTTTGGGGTCGCTGACGCCGCTCATCCAGTTGTTGGGGCTGTACGTGTAATTGACCTGATTGCCGTCCGCGTAGGTCAGGCCGGTGCGGTTGGAAGCCGCGTCATACATGTAAGCCAGGTTGCGGCTGAACGGGTCCTCAGCGCCGATCAAGCGGTTGAGCGGATCGTAGGCCCAATTTGTAACGCCTAGCCAATCTTCCATTTTCGTGCGGTTATGATTGGCATCGTAAGCATAACTGACCTGATTGCCGTCCGCGTAGCGTATCAGGGCGAGCAGTTCATCCGGATAATAATCATAGCGGGTGAGCGCGCCTTCAGCATCGGTGCGCGTGGCGCGGTTGCCCATGCCGTCGTAGGTGTAGGCCCAGGTGTTGCCTAACGGATCGGTTTCCCGAATCATCTTGCCGACGCCGTCATAATCGAACGCGGTGAGCGCGCCGTTGGCATTGTTAATCCAGGTGAGCAGGCCGCGGGCGTCATACCCGTATCGGGTCGATACATTGGTGTCATTATTCGGATCTGCGTCGGCGCGATAATTCTGGGTCACGCTATTCAGCCGGTAAATGTGGTCATGGCCGTAAAGCGTAACCGTGTCATCCGCTTCGATCATGGCGGTGCGATTGCCCATGGGGTCATATTCAAACCCTTTGGCTTCATTTTCCGCATTGGTGACGCCGATGCGCCGGTTCAAATCATCATAATTATAATTTGTTGTATTGCCGTTGGCGTCGGTGACACTGAGCAGGTTATTGACGCGGTCGTAAGCATAACGGGTGCGGCCCTGTTCAAAATCGACCTGCTCTATTTTGCGGTGGGCGGCGTCAAAAATAAATTCCGCCTGATACCCGCGCGGATTGGTCAGAAAACGCAGGTTGCCTGCCGGATCATAAACATATTCGCTCGTCACATTGGTTTCAGAATCGGGCGCGATGCCGGGGCGATAATTGCGCACGGAGCGCTCGCGGCGGTCCAGCGCATTATGGTCGAAATGGGTGACTACACCTTTGGCATCGACTTTGTCGGTTCGGTTGCCGTTGGCGTCATGCGTGTATGCGGTTACGTGATTTTCCGGATCGGTCACGGTCTGCAAGCGATAGGTCGGCGTATAGGTCAATGATGTTGTGTTACTGCGCGGGTTGAGGGTTTCAAGGAGTTTGCCCATTGGATTATAGGTAAATTCCCATTCATAGCCCTCGGGGTCGCGGCTGTAAATCCGCCGGCTCTGCAAATCGTAGGCGTAATTAAAAACATAGTCTTCCGGGTCGGTCATTTTCAGAAGATCGCCTACCAGATTATATTGATAGGCCACAGTCACATTGGTGTCCGCATTCTGCTCAAGAGCGGGGCGGTAATTGCGGATCACGGTAACGGGCCGGTAAAGCGCATCATACTCTGTGTGAGTGATAATGCCGTTGGCGTCTGTGTGATCCGTGATTTTGCCTGTGGGGTTATACTGATAGGCAAATTGAACATCCAACGGCCCGGACACCTGGGTAAGACGCAGCATGTTGTTATAGGCATAGTTCCATTCGCGTCCTTCGGCATCCGTAAAACCGGTGCGCTCGTTCATCAGGCCGTATTCAATGCGCGCCGTGGAAAATTCGAGTTGATTGATTGCCTGCACCGGTTTGTCGGACAGATTGTAAACATACCGAATCACGCCGCTGTTGGGATCGATTTTCTGTTCCAACAGGTCGTTGGGATCGAACCCGAATGCCAGATGATAGCTCAAAGGCCCGTCCACGGCGATCAGGTTGCTGTTCGCGTCGTATGTGTAATCATAGCGGTTGCCTAGCGGTTTGGTCATGGCGATGACGCGCCCGAGGCCGTCATGGTCAAAGCGCCGGATCGCGCCTTCGGCATCGGTAACAGCAGTGAGATCGCCCTCGGCATCATAACCGTGCAAAGTCGCATTGCCTGCAAAATCGGTCAATTGCACGGGCAGGCCGTGCGAATCATAAGCTACGGAGCCGCAATCGCCCAGGGCATTACAAAAAACGGTCATGTTGCCGTTGGTATCGTATTCAAAAGTTGTGGCGCGCGCAGTGCCGACATCTATCTTTTCGGCCATGCGCGTAACCTGGTTTTTGTTGTTATACGCCCATTCACGATGCCAGCCTAAGGGGCCGTCAGCCGTGAGACGGTTGCCTTTGTCGTCATACGTCCAATGCCATTCTTTGCCGTCTTGATCCATGTAATAAGCGCGGTTGGAATCATCATCATAAGTGAAGAGTTCCGAAGTGCCGTCAGGATAATCCAATTGTTCCAGGCGCAACTGATCATCGTAATGATGCACATGCGTGTTGCCGTAAGCATCGGTGACATGGGTGCGGCCATCTTCATAAGTAAAGACGTATTTTTCATTTTCGCCCACAATTTGTTCGGCCACGCGGTATTCATCATCGTAGGTGTTGCGCACGATGGGATGGCCTTTGGCGGAGATGATTTCCGTCATCTGACCTTCACCATCATAACGGTATCGGGTGCGATGGCCGCGGCCGTCAGTGTATGCGGTCAGCAGATCATCGTTGTATTCGTAGGACAGGCTGATCCCTTCGGGAAGGCGCGCTTTGGTAATCCGTCCGTCAGAATTCGTATCAAATTCGATGCGACGGCCCGAGGCGTTTTCCACGGCGGCCAGCATATCACCGGCGTAAATCAACTTGATAAGATTGCCGTTGCGATCCGAAAGGGAAAGCAGCTTGCCTTCGGAACCGAACCGTTTGGATTCCAGGGAGCATTGGCAATCGGTTTTTTGCAGGACATATTCATCGCCATCTTTGAAAACCGTATCATGGTTGCCCGGCGTGTCCGAAATATAAGTTCCGTCACCGTCTTCTTTGAAATTGGCGGTGTGTCCGTCCTCATACAGAATCTGAACGCCTTTGAAAACAGGGTCCATGTCGATTTTCAGCAGATATTGGCCCAAAACCGAAGCCCAGCCCTTGCCGAAATACTGAGGCGGCTCGGCGATCACTTCGTCGGAGCCGTCGGGATAATAGCGCCGCATGGAAGCCGGTGTCCACAAGAGTGCCTGGGAGTTGTAGGTGCGCTGCATGTTGATGGTCGTACCGCCCAGTCCGGCGACCACGGCATCGGTTTCTTGTTGGATGAAGTTGCCGATGGCGGTGTTGACGGGATCGGCAATTAGTATTTGGTTACTATTAGGTTCACAAAGATCATTAAGCCCCTTTGAATTGCCGAAGTGATTGGAATAGCTATCACCATAAGCATATTTGAGAAAAGCGGTTAAATCACATCCGCCCACCACCATGACTTGATTAGTGTTTTGAGCCTGTCCTGCCTTGTCGCCGCCGGCGTATGCATCCGCAGATGAACTTTGTTGCATGGTGCTTTCATTGTCATTCACACTAAGCATGGGGGCCTGGAGCGCATTGAGCACTTCCGCTTTGACATTCACCGGCCCGTACCCCATACTGACATGATCGACGGATTCGACGGAGGGTGGGGGAGCAAAACAAGGGGTGAAATTTGCGCCGACAACAGTCCACAACCTTTTGTAACCCGGCGGGGTCGCACCTGGAAGATGGGGAAGTATCTCGCCATTTGGCATGATAACTTCAAAATAGATTTTGTAGTTTCTAGCATCCGGTAAAGTAAAATTAAAATCTACAGTGACCTGACCTCTGCCGTAATTCGGCGCTAAAGAAAATGTCGTTGAACTTGTGACGGTTGCCCCTGGTCCATCGTAGCGAACGAAACCGGACGCCGTTTCCACAAAGACTTCCGGCTGGCCGACGGTAAAACCTTCAATCGGACAACTTGTTTTGTTGATCAGTCCCCATGTGTGCTGATAGTCTGGGCCGGCACCGGATGGAAAAGTTTCCCAATTATCATACAAGCCCTCACGCTCATCACCGCAGCTCCAACCGGATGATTTGCTCCGGGTGCCGCCTTGAACATCGGAAAAATGCGTTATATCAGCTTCAAGGGTTTTGTTTTCGCGGTCAATAAGCGTGTCAATCTCCAGATCATCATGCAAAACGACCAGATCATCTTCAGTCAGGCCTTGTGGAATCGCATTGGGATTATAGGCCAGGCGCACGGTCAGGGGTTTTAGAAATTTGGTATTTTCAGGCCCCAACGTATGCACTGAGGTGATGTCTGCGTCTTCTGATGTAATCTCCCAAAGAATTGACGGTGTGTCCACGGCTCCCGGCGGAATCGTCATTTCAAACTTGCCCGGTTTGCGAAGTTTGCCGCCTTTGACCGAATCGATGATAGTTGTATGAGCCGCAATCGGGGCGGTGATATCGGCAATTAATTTGATAACCGGTTTCAGGATATAACCCTGGCCCGGATTATGGATTACGGAATCAGCAGGATCAAAATCCACCAATATTTCGTTCAAATCATCACGCCGGATTTCAGTGTTGACGATCAATTTGAGGCCGGATGTGTCTCCGTTAGGCACATTCAACGGGTGAACGACGCCATCAGCGGTCACAGTGCTGTTTTCGCCGAGTACGAATCGCACCTGAGTGATATTTCTTTCGGTAAGCAAAATATCATCAAGTGTAACGCCGGCATCAGCGGCATTCATAAGATTGACATTTACCGGCCCGCCTGCGGCTTCGCATCCGCCTGACTCGCCGCAAACCAGAATTTGACGGACATCAAGCCGCACCTGGCTGATTTCGTCGGTTTCGGTGTGCGCTTTGACACTGATCTTGAATCTTCCTTTTTCGCCTTGGGAAACGGCGGGTCCGTCATTGTTGTTATCAACATCATCGGTGGAGGTTGGAGCGAGGGGTTGAGCCGGCGTGGGAGACGATGTCGGTTCAGAAGTCGGTGAGGAGGCCGGTGTTCCTGTCAGTGTAGAAGTCGAGGTCTGGTCCGAGGCCGGAGCAGGCGTGTGTGTTGTTGATGCTGGGGACAAAGTCGATTCTGATGCGCCAGCCGCATAAAACGCAATGCCCTCATATACCCAGACACCGTTTCCATCAAGCGTGTTTTTTTCATTCACATCCGCGGTAAACAGGTGTTGTTTCAGCAAGTCACTATACAACCGATAAATCGGAATATCAGAGGTTGAACCGGACTTTATAAACGATAAATCGGATATTGAATCAGAATACCAGGCGATCAGTTCAAACCGCCAAACAGGACCGACTTCAAGAAAATTCTTTTCATTTTCATCCATTGTGAAAAGATGTTTTCCCAATCCCGGACTGTATAAACGATAAACCGGATATTGACCGGCATCACTTTCATATCCGTACCAGGCTATGCCTTCATAATTCCAATCAGGATGAGCTTCCAAAATATCTTTTTCATTGGCGTCGGTGGAATATAAATGCGTTTTTGATACAGTGTTATACAACCGATAAACCGGAATCTCTGCAAAGCAATTACCACTCCAAACAATAGTCAGTACTGATACAATTAAAAAAATTGACTTGCTCTTAAACAGTGTTTTCATTTCTTGCTCCTTTCGATTTAGAATTATTTAAAATGATAATACCGATTAAGAAATCGGATTTTTTGGAAAAATCCGATTTC